>JALYHP010000013.1 GCA_030799355.1 Pseudomonadota bacterium | reverse complement strand
TCGTGCAGCCACGGGTCGGCCGGCCATCGCGGCATTCCGACCGGCAGACAGGCGCTCGCCCGGTCCCACTCGATGCCCTGGGCGCTCTTGGCGCGTTTGACATCGTAGGCGGCTTTATATTTCGGCGTGAGCGCGGTGACGACTTCACTGGGATCCAGCTGCTCCTCGGGGGTGCCCGAACGCCGCCAGAGCCCGGACCAGTCCGGCATCTTGGCCCGAGTCAACACGGTACCGCCCCTCGCCTTCGCTTTGAGCGCTTGATACTCCTCCCAGGAGCTCGCATAGGCCGCCTGGGTCGCCTTCGGACCGGCATCCGCTGCAATCGCGCGCGAAGCCACCACCCATGGCGCGGCCAGTATGACGCCGAACAACACTTGGCTCACAATTCCACGTTGCATCGCCCCCCCTCAGACGGCCCGTTGCACAAGCAAATCTACTTTACGCGGTACCAGCGATCGGGCAACGCAGCGCGCCGCACGTTGCGGCTGCGTCGTCAAAACGCGAGACGGGAAGCGCGGCCCGCCTTGGTTGCGGTTTCCCGTCCCAGGATTACTGGGGCGGGTTGCCCGCGGGCGCTGGGCCGTCACCCGTGCGCTCCGCCGGCGCCGGCGGCGGGGTCCTGCTGCTTGCGCCGGACTGCAGCGTTCGGCCGTCGGGCAGGTGCATGGACATGATGATGCCGCCCGCGCCTCCATCCTTGCGCGGATGAAACGTGATCGTCACGCGGTCGCCGGCATGGACGTCGGTCTGCTTCCAACCGCGGCGAATGAGATTGTTTGGACTGGGCCCTTCGATGAGCCAGTCCTTGAGCGCGCCATCAGGACCTGCCGCGGTCAACACGAAATAGGAATGCGGATTGGTCAATTGCACCGACTTGAGCGTGCCATCGATTTCCATCGATTTTGCGCTATCGAACATCGCGAATGAATGATGCGCCAAGGCGGCGCTGCCGAACATGCCGGCCGTCACGGTGCCCAGTAGCATTGGAATGGATAATTTCATACCGGTCTTCCTCAATTTGAATGTCACCATCAATCAGCGGCCAGGTGGCGCCAGCGCCCCAGCCGCGTCCCCGCGACCACACCATCTTCGCTCAGAAAGACGGCTGGATGGCGCTGATCGTTGCTGCAACGAAGGCCATCAGCACACCCAGCCCATTAATCTCGGGTCTTGAGCCGCGGATCCGGATGTTCGTACTTCGCATCGTCCGGGCTCGGCGCATAGACATCGGGCTGATTGTTCTCCGCACAAACGTACTCGCGGACCGCTTCGCCGGGCGGCGAGCGGACAAAATGTCTGAGCGTCGTCCACGGTTTTGCCAGAACGATCGGATCCTCCAGCGTGATTTCCCAATCAAGCTGGTCCTTACCAACCAGGTGAATACGCTCAATGATATGAATTTGGTCGCTGTGCGGTACCGCCGTAATATCTATGACGGATTCCTCGCGCACGCCGACCGTATCGACCACCAGCGTAGCGCCCTCCCAATGGCCCACCGAATCGCCCTGGAAGGTATATTCCAACTCGTCCGCCGGCGGATGACTGCGGCCGTCCGTCCAGATGCGTCGCGTCTGATTGAAGTTTTCGGTGAGCACGGTCACCCGCCCCGGCGTCATCAATATCTCCATGGGATAGCCGCCTACCATGGTGCTCGGCATGCCCCCCAGGCAATGCGCGGCCGGATCCCAGATCAGCATGCCCTTGCCCTTGCGTTGCACCGTCGTTTGCCACTCGGCCATCCATTCCGGCTTCAACGGCGGGAGCGGACCGCCTCGCGCGGTCGCCTGAGTATCGAAGTGCCTCAGCTGATGAGGGCCCAGCTGCCAAACCCCGCTGAAATCCGCACCGGCCGCGCGCACGGAATGAACCGCAAAGGCAGGTCGGCTCGCAGCAACGACAGCAACAAGTACCAGCAGTGCTATGTAAGCATGAGCTTTGAGTTTGGTCACGTGGCAGGCCTTGAGTTTGGTCATGTTGTAGGCTTCAAGTTTAGTCATGGTGCAGGCTCTGGCCTCGGCGACGCGCGAACAGCGCTGGATTATGCAATCGTGTCTTCGCACGCATATTCGATCTGCTCTTCGCTCGTGCAGTTAAAAACCGACGTGAACGTGAATGACTTACTATACACGGGGTCGCCGAGTTCGATCACGTCAACCGGCCGGTCGGGTTTCGTGCGGTGCCGCTCGATAACACGCGACGGACTATGCGGCAGTTGTACGCATGCCAACATCTCGTCGCGTAACCCCACCGTTTCGATCACCAACGTCTTTCCTTCCGAGTGTGCGATCGATCGACGGTTGAAACTGAGAACCATTTCGTCTGGGTGCTTGGCGCTCATGTATCGCAAAAGTTTCCTGTACAAGATCGTATGAACGCCGGTTGCCCAATGCAGATCGGGTACGGCGTCCCCGTCGTTCGTTCGCAGTGCGCCACGCGTCAACCAGGCGGGGGACCCGGCGGTGGTCCGGGCGGCATTCCACCGGGCGGGGGCCCGGGCGGCGCTCCCGGTGGCATTCCACCAGGCGAGGCCCGGGGCGGCATCCCACCCGGAGGAGCACCGCTGCCGGCCGGCGGCGTGATGACCTTGAGGTCCGCGATCGCCAGCCGCGTCTCACGCAGCGGATCGTCGGCCGCATGCCATTGATCGTCGATCACCATGATGGCGCGCCGCTTCGTGTCGAATGCCGGCCACTGCGGGATCTTCGGGTTATTCGGATTGCCGGTCTTGGCGAAGCTCACCCAAGCCGAGCTGACCTTGTCCGCCAACGCCTGCTGCTCGGGTGTCACCGGCCCGATGATCGGCGCGGCATGCGCCAGGCTGTCGAACACGTACGGGATCTCCAGCGTGTGCACCGCGCGCAGCTTGCCGTCGCGCACCGGCGTGTGCTTGGTGAAATAGTACACATACACCGGCGCGCCGCCCTGGTCCGCCTTGCGCTCCGCCTCGGTGGTTATATTCTTTTGGGTCGAGTTGGTTTGACTCGCAATCAGCTGAAGCAGGTACGTGTCATCCTTGCCCGGATAGACTCTTCGGAACACGCTGATCAACTGGTCGGCATCGGCATCACTGACGCGGGCCGTGCTCTTGGCCAGCTCGTGCAATTTCGCATCGTCGATCGGATCGAGCGGTGTCATGGGATAGAACGTGGCCTCGGTCTCATTCGTACCGACCATGAACGGAATGTCACGGGATAACGGCAGCGACTCGGGACTGAACGGATCCGATAACAGGCTGCGACCGTCCACCACCGGGCCTGTCAGCAGCCGCAGTTGCCCGATCACCGCGCTCAAGCGCTCGGCGGGAACGGCTTGCAGATCGGTGATGGTCGTGACACCCAAGGCATCAACCAATCGCTTGGCCCAACGGGCTGCGGTCTCCTTCGTGTTCGCATGCAACACGGCGCCACTCTGACCAATGGCCCGTTGAAACAGGCCCTGGGCCGAAGGCATGCTCATCAAGGCGCCGACCTTGGCACCCCCGCCCGACTGGCCCGCGATCGTGACGTTCGCCGGATCGCCACCGAAGTTGGCGATGTTGTCGCGCACCCAACGCAATGCGGCGGCGCAGTCGAGCAGCCCCACGTTGCCGGAATCGGCGTAAGCCGGTCCGAATAGATCGGCGAGGTAGAGAAAGCCGAAGCCGTTGAGCCGATGAGTCACCGTCACGAGCACGACATCGTGGTTGTGTGCCAGATTGCGCCCGTCGTAGCTGGTGGCATTGCCCGAGCCGGCATCGAAACCACCGCCGTGATACCACACGATCACCGGCCGCTTGCCGGAATGCCGTCCCACCGCGGGCGTGGTAACGTTGAGGTTCAGGCAGTCCTCGGATTGCGGACCGGTCTGCCACATCGCCTGCTCTTCGGCGAGCGGCGCGCCGCGACTGTCCTGAATACACATGGGGCCCGGCGCGACCGTCTCCTTGACGCCGCTCCAGCTCCGAGGCGGCTTCGGCGGTAGCCAACGATTCTCACCCGCCGTCGAAGCGCCATAGGGCACGCCCTTGAAGACTTTCACCGGCCCATCGTGGTAGCCACGGATGCGGCCCGAGGTGGTCATCGCCTCCGGTCCCGCCTGCACCGCGTCCGCCGCCATCGCACCCCGTGGCCCAACCCATGCTCCGGCGCCCAGTGCTGCCGTACCCAGAACGACGGTGCGACGGCTGATCCGCGGTCCGCCCTCTTCGTTCAACGGAGCGCTGACCGGCTGACTCATCCGTGTTGGATCAAATTTCATCTGTATTCCCCGTGCTCGTTACTCTCTGGTACGGCCAGCGTATCGCCTTCCCAACACCCAACCGGGTCACGCTGGAACGTGAGCCAATTCATCCGCCGGCGAATGAGCGCAGCCATCGGTCCGGATGCGGCGCATCTGCCCGAGCTGCCATACGTCGCCGAAGTCGGCGCTGGGCTGATGCCCGGGTCAGCGACAGACGGAGGCGCGTGGACAAGCGCCGCACGACGCTTGCCGAGAAGGCAAGCGCCGCGCGTGCTTTGATCGCTGTCATGTCCCGGACCCTTCGCGCGTGATTTAGCCGCCACCGCCGGCCCGCACTAGAAGCGCGCCGACACGGAGATGCCATAGGTGCGCGGCGCCGCCAAGGTTACGGCCGGCGTGCCATTGTTCCCGATGTAGCCGGTTTCGACCACGGTATTGGTGGCGTTCTTGACATAGGCGTTCACCGACCACGCTGCCGCGTCGGGCGCGACTTGCAGCGAGGCATCCCATTGCCACCAGGCTTTCTGCGTACTGGCGGCATTTGCCAGACTGGTCTCTGTTTTGCTGGAATAGCGCGGGCCGACCTGCGGAGAAATCGCAAAGTTGCCCACATGGAAGACATGGCGATAAGAGCTGTTGAACGTGACTTTTGGCGCGTTGGGCAGCGAAGATCCCTGCAGCTGGATGCCATTGCCCTGGAGGAATATGTAAGAGGAGTCGATTCGCGAGCGCTGTAGGGCGAGGTTCGCCGTCAGGCTGTCATTCGGCGTCGAGGCATAAGCGCTCTCGAGCTCCAGACCGCGAACGGTAACCTTCCCCAAATTCACTACACCAAAGGTTTGGTTCAGGCAGGCGAACGTCCCGTCACCTAGGGGGAAGCGACCTCCAGGGCACTCAAGGTCGGCCTGCTGGTAGTTCTTGTAGTCGTAGTCATAGACGTCGGCGTTGACCCGCAGCGTGTTGTCGAGGAACTGGTTCTTCAACCCCAGCTCGTAGGATTTAAGATTTTCGGGCGCATATTGGGGATGCGGGGCGATAGGGCTGAATCCGCCGGCGCGGTAGCCAGTCGAGGCGGTGGCATAGAGCATCGACGTCTTAGTCAGGTCGAGTTCGGTGCCGGCCTTCCAGTCAGTCTTGGACCAATACGCAGTCTGCGGAGCCTCGGCAGCGAGGGCAAGCGGGTTCTCGCCGGGAGTCTCGATCAACGACGTCTTTTCATCTTTACTATGACGTATTCCCGCGATAAGTCGCCACTGATCGATGATGGGCAGCGTGGCCTGCCCAAAGATGCCCCTGGAATCATCGAAGCCGAACGAATTGGCAACCGTACCCGGATTGGGGTTGACGATGATGTTGCCGGTGCTGTTCACCGTAGTGGCGTATTGCCCCGGAGTAGTTTGATGGTAATGGTAGCGGTAGAAACCTCCGACCCAAGACAGCTTAGAACCCGGCTCCGATGCCAGCCGCACTTCGACGGACCGTTCTATCGTCGATCCGGTGCCGGGGCTCTCCACAGACACTAGGCCGGTGAACTGCAACTGCTTGGGTTCGCTTTGATATTGGTAGGCAGGCAGCACAGTCAGCTGTCCTATCCCCACGTCGGCGATCAACTTGGCCCACACCTTGTAGGTATTTTCCTCGTCGATTTGATCGGTCGGAGCCGCTACGATCACCGCAGGCGTCGACACGAACCCGCCCGGGGTCAATACGAGCGAGCCCGGGATAGTGACCGTGCTCTTAAAGGGCTCGGATGCCGACGAGGTCCCCGGGCCCTCACCGCTCAGGCGCGTCGCTTCGGCGCCAAACAACAGCGAAAAATCCGCACCGGATGGCTGATAGAGCAATTTCGCGCGCACTCCCTGGGCGCGGTTGTCGTCTTGACCGTTGCTCAGATAGCCCTTGCGGTCCACCGAGGAAGTGGCCACCCGCAGCGCAAGCGCGCCGGACAGCGGAATATTCAGCATACCGGTGACATTGAACTGGCTGTAGTTGCCGATGGTGGCGCTTGCCGCGCCCTCGAGCTTGTAGGTCGGGTCATTGGTGAGCAGCTCGACCACACCGCCCTCGCTGTTGCGTCCGTACAGCGTTCCCTGCGGACCCCGCAGCACCTGCACCCGAGCTACGTCGTAGTACCCCAACCGCGAGGAATAGTTGTTTTGAGTATAGACACCGTCGAACATCGTCGATACGCCGGCCGAACCGCCGGCGGTGGTTTCAATCGTCGGGCCCACGCCCCGGATCGTGGGGCTCGTGGCGAAGCCGCTACGAGTGACTACGACGCCGACAACGTTCTTCAAGGCGTCGTCCAGCTGAGTGATGCCTTGCGCCTCGATCTCGCGACCGGAGACCACGCCCACCGAAATTGAGGTATGTTGCAGATCGGTTTCGCGCTTTTCGGCGGTGACGATCACTTCTTCGAGCGCCGCGCCCGATTCGCCCGACGCCGCAGGCTCCCCGGCTGCTTGCGCGGACAGGCCCGTTCCGCACATCAATAATGTGCCGGCGACCTTCAACAGCTTGGATTGAGACATAGCCCTATTCCCCCTAATATTCGCTTTTATTGAGAAAAACGTGCGTTGCTGCCGCTGGCCTCGCTTATTTGCGGATCGCCCGCGACGCGTCCGTTCGCACCAGATAATTGTCGATTGGCCAGGTCCCCACCGGCTTGGCGTCGATCGTAATATTTTTAGCCGAACCCGGCGGGCCGTCCAATGCCGAATAGGTTGCCACCCATGAGTTCTGTTTATAGGCGGCTATTTCGGAGATGCGAAATCCTGTCTGCCGTCCGTTGTCGAACGGATTCGGGTGTCCTCGCAAATATACTCGATCATCTGTTCCTGGGTTCGGTTGAGCACCGTCTTGAAGGTGAAGGGCTTGGTGTACATGCCCGGATCGTCGATCTCGATCTCATCGAGCA
>JALYHP010000108.1 GCA_030799355.1 Pseudomonadota bacterium | reverse complement strand
GCCCGGAACCACGGTCACGGGCGCCTTGCGGCGCGGTGGCGGCTTGCGGCCGCGCGCGGGCGCTTGCTGGGGTCGCCGTCCGGCTCCTGCCGGCCGCTTCTTGGGATTGCCCTCCTCGTCCAGCTCCACGAACTCGTCCTCGCCGACCGGCACTTCGGGCAGCGAAGCCTTGCCTTCCAGCACCGAATCCGCGACGCCGCCGGCGTACAGCAAAATAGCGCGCATGGCATCATCGTTGCCGGGAATGACGTAGTCGATTCCGTCGGGCGAGCAATTCGTATCCACCACCGCGACCACGGGTATGCCGAGCTTGCGCGCCTCGTGAATGGCGATCTCTTCATGGCCGACATCGATGACGAACAGCGCATCGGGCAACGCCGTCATATCGCGGATGCCGCCCAGACTGCGCAGCAGCTTGTCCATTTCCCGGCGCAACATCTGCGCCTCCTTCTTGCCGCGACGGTCGAGCGACCCGTTCTGCGCCATGTCGTCCAATTCGTTCAGTCGTTTGATGGACTGGCGAATGGTCTTGAAATTCGTGAGCATGCCGCCCAGCCAGCGCTGGTTGACATAAGGCATGTTGCAGCGCGCGGCCTCCTTCTGGACGGCATCGCGCGCCGAGCGCTTGGTACCGACGAACAGTATCTTGCCGCCGTCGGCCGCAACGCCCTTGATGAAGGCCGAGGCCTGCGCATAGAGCGGCTGGGTCTTCTCGAGGTTGATGATGTGGATCTTGTTGCGTTCTCCGAAAATGAACGGGGCCATCTTCGGGTTCCAGAAGCGGGTTTGATGTCCAAAATGGACGCCCGCTTCCAGCATTTGTCGCATTGACACGCTGGTCATAATCTTAAGTCTCCTGGTCGGGTTGAGCCTCCGCGTATCCCAATCGGCAACCCGTCGAGATCCGGAATTCAAGCCCGAGGGCTACAATTCCGGTTCAGCGCCGGGCACCCGGCCGATTGTGACGACACGCGTGCGGGGTTGTTAAAAAGAGCCGCGCTTTATACCATGAACGTCTACCGGAAACAAAGCCTATACTGCCATGCAAGTCACCATCAAATCGCCAGCGGAACAGGACAAAATGCGCGCCGCTGGCCGGCTTGCCGCGAGCGTTCTCGACATGATCGAACCATTTGTGCAGCCGGGAGTTACCACCGAGGAACTCGACAAGCGGTGCCACGACTACATCGTGGAGGAGTTGCGGTCGATCCCCGCCAACCTCAACTACCGGGGGTTCCCCAAGACCATCTGTACGTCCGTGAACCACGTGGTCTGCCACGGCATCCCGGGCGACAAGAAGCTGAAGAGCGGCGACATCGTCAATATCGACGTCACGGTGATTCGCGACGGTTTTCATGGCGATACCAGCCGCATGTACTTCGTAGGCGCGGCCGCGGTGTTGCCGCGCCGGCTATCGGCCGTCTGTCATGAGGCGATGTGGCGCGGCATTCGCGAAGTGAGGCCGGGCGCACGCCTCGGCGACATCGGCCATGCCATCCAAAGCTACGCGGAGAGCAACAATTTCTCCGTGGTTCGGGAATACTGCGGCCATGGCATAGGACGTGTCTATCATGAAGATCCGCAGGTATTGCACTACGGTAAGCCGGGCACCGGGCTCGAATTGAGCGCCGGCATGACCTTCACCATCGAACCGATGATCAACGCCGGCCGCCGCGATGTCCGACTGCTGCCCGATGGCTGGACGGTGGTCACCAAGGACCAATCCCTGTCGGCGCAATGGGAACACACCATCCTGGTGACGGATATGGGCTACGAGGTGTTGACGTTGAGTACGGCGGCGCTCCCGGCCGCGGCGGCGGCCTCTTGACCGCTCGCGCGCTGGGGCGAGGGGCGGTCCTTTGAGCGCGGGCGCCAGGTTCCTCGAACCCGCCGCGGACTGGGCGTATCTCGCAATCGCACCCGCCGAACTGGAGGCCGGCCAATACTCGCCCATCACCTTTCGCCAGGTGTTGGATCGCGGCACGGAGTTGTTGAAGGAGCGCTTCGTCGCCGATCATGCCGTCGAGGATCTGGTGGTGGATCGGGCCCGCCTGGTGGATATCGCTTTACGGGCGGCATGGGTCTGCCATGCCGGCCGGTTCGCCGAGGATCTGGCGCTGGTGGCGGTCGGCGGCTTCGGACGCGGCGAACTGCATCCGAACTCCGACATCGACATCATGGTGCTGTTGCCCAAGAGCGACTCCGCGGACTGGCAGCCGGATATCGAAAAATTCCTGACGTTCCTCTGGGATATCGGGCTCGAAGTCGGCCATAGCGTGCGTTCCATCGACGACTGCCAGCGCGAGAGCCTGGCCGACATCAGCGTGGCGACGACGCTGTTCGAGGCGCGGCTGCTGGCCGGTCCCGAATCGCTGTTCGCCGGCATGCGCCGCGCCTTGGCACCGGATCGGCTGTGGTCGTCGCAGGATTTTTTCGAAGCCAAGTGCAAGGAACAGACCGAGCGGCACCATCGTTATTTCGATACGGCCTACAACCTGGAGCCCAACGTCAAGTCGAGCCCCGGGGGCCTGCGCGACATACAGACCATCGGCTGGGTGGCGAAGCGGCACTTCGGTACCGATACCCTCGACGAATTGGTGGCGCACGGGTTCCTGACCCGCGAAGAGCTGCGCAAGCTGAAGGCCGGGCAATCGTTCCTCTGGAAAGTCCGCTTCGGCCTGCATGTGCTGACCGGCCGCCGCGAAGACCGCCTGCTGTTCGATTACCAGATCAAACTGGCGAAACTCTTCGGCTACGAGGACGCGAGCTTCACGCTCGCGGTCGAGCAGCTGATGCAGAAGTACTACCGCACCGTCATGGACGTGAGTCTGCTCAACGAGATGCTCCTGCAGCTGTTTCGCGAAGCCATTCTCACGCAGAGCGGACCGCCCGTTGCCATCAACGCGCGCTTCCAGATCCGCAACGACACGCTGGAAGTCACGCACCCGGAGGTGTTCGCGCGCTTTCCGTCGGCGTTGCTGGAATTGTTCGTGCTCCTGCAGCAGCATCCCGAGGTGCGCGGCGTGCGCGCCGAGACGATACGCTTGATCGGTACGCACGTCTCGCTCATCGATGAGGAGTTCCGCCAGAACCCGCGCCACCACCGGTTGTTCATGGAGATTCTCTGCGCACCGGTCGGCGTGACGCATGAGCTGCGGCGGATGAATTTGTACGGCGTGCTCGGCCGCTACATTCCCGCGTTCGGCCGTGTCGTCGGCAGAATGCAATACGATTTGTTCCACGCCTACACGGTGGACGCCCACACGCTGTTCGTGGTGAGCAACCTGCGCCGGCTGGCCATGCCGAAATTCAACGACGAGCTGCCGGCTTTGAGCCAGATCATGCAGTCGCTGCAGAGACAGGAACTCGCCTACCTGGCGGCGCTGTTTCACGATATCGCCAAGGGCCGGGGCGGCGACCATTCCGAATTGGGCGCCGTCGACGCCGAGGCATTCTGTCTGGAACAAGGGCTGGGACGATACGAGGCACGCCTGGTGGCGTGGCTGGTGCGCAACCACCTCATACTGTCGATCACCTCGCAGAAGAAAGACATCAGCGATCCGGACATCATTCACGCGTTTGCTCGCCAGGTCGGCGACCAGACGCACCTGGATTACCTGTACGTGCTCACGGTCGCGGACGTGCGCGGGACCAATCCGAAGCTATGGAATGCCTGGAAAGCGCGGCTGTTCGAAGAATTCTACGAGCGCACCAAGCGCGCTCTGCGCCGCGGACTCGAAACGCCGGTCGACCAGGAAGAACTCATTCGCGAAACGCAGCAGAACGCGCGGGCGCAGATACCGGCGATACCCGATGCGACGATCGCGGCGGTATGGTCGCAATGGACCGATGCGTATTTCCTGCGCTATACGCCCGAGGAGATCGCCTGGCAGACGAGCGTGCTCGCCGAGCGCAACCCGGAGGACGACACCCCGGTGGTCGCGATTCGGCGGCTCACGGACCGCGGTGGTACGGCCGTCCTCACGTACACGCCGTACCGGCGGCATAGTTTCGCGCGCACCACCGCGGTCCTCGATCAAATGGGCTTGAACGTGGTCGATGCGCGGCTGATCACGAGCGCAAACGGCTTCAGTCTGGAGACTTACGTGGTGCTCGAGGAGAACGGCGCGGTCATCGCCGACGCCGACCGGATACAGGAAATCGAGCGCGGCCTGTGGCGCAACCTGCGCCAGCCCGAGGACTCGCCGCTCACCGTGACGCGGCGCGCGCCGCGTCAAGTGCGCATGTTCTCGACACCCACGCAGGTCAATTTCAGTCTCGATGCGCGCAACGACCGCACCATCCTGGAATTGATCGCCGCCGACCGTCCGGGCCTGCTGTCCGAGGTCGGAAAAGTGTTCAAGGCCGAGCATGTGGCCGTCAACGGCGCAAGGATCATGACCGTGGGCGAGCGGGCCGAGGACGTCTTCTACATCACCGATTCGGATGGCCGCATCCTCTCGGACGAGGCTTGCCGGCGAGTCCAGGAATCGCTGATCCGCGGGCTCGACAGGCGCAGCTGAACCTCATAAACCCTCATAAACCTCAATGGCTTTACCGCCGAAAGGGCCTTGCGAACTACGATGACTTGCGAACACCAATGACTTACAGCCACCTGCAGGCGACCATCGAGGCCGCTTACGAACAGCGCGGGCAAATCACGCCCCAGAGCACCTCGCCCGAAGTGGGCAACGCGGTCGAGACGGTGATCGGACTGCTCGATGAAGGAACCCTGCGGGTTGCCGAGAAGCGCGGTGACGCCTGGTGCGTGCACGAGTGGGTGAAGAAGGCGGTACTCCTCTCGTTCCGCATCGCGAAGAACACCCCGCAGTCCGCGGGGCCGATGTCCTTCTACGACAAGGTGGCGCTCAAATACACCGGCTGGGAAGAGTCGCACTTCGCCGCGGCCGGGATACGCGTGGTGCCACCGGCCACGGTACGTCGCGGCGCGTTCATCGCCCCCAACGTGGTGCTGATGCCGAGCTATGTGAACATCGGAGCCTACGTGGGCTCCGGCACCATGGTCGATACCTGGGCGACGGTGGGATCCTGCGCACAGATCGGCAAGAACGTGCATTTGTCCGGCGGCGTGGGCATCGGCGGGGTCCTCGAGCCGTTGCAGGCCGCCCCCACCATCATCGAGGACAATTGCTTCATCGGCGCGCGTTCGGAAATCGTCGAGGGAGTGATCGTCGAAGCCGGCGCCGTCATCTCGATGGGCGTGTTCATCGGGCAGAGCACGCGCATATACGATCGCGAACGGGACGAAATCCTTTTCGGCCGGGTGCCGGGCGGCGCGGTCGTGGTGCCGGGCAGCTTGCCGTCGGCCAACGGCAAGTACGGTCTCGGCTGCGCCGTCATCGTGAAGCGCGTGGATGCGCAGACGCGCGCCAAAACCTCGATCAACGAATTGCTGCGCAACGAGTGAGCCGGCGCGGCGCGTAACTTTGCGCGACCACGGTCAGCCGAAGCGGCCGGTAATATAGTCTTCGGTGAGCTTCTGCTGCGGGTTGGTGAAGATCAAATCGGTGGGTCCGATCTCGACCAGATCGCCGAGATGGAAATAGGCGGTGCGCTGCGACACGCGCGCCGCCTGCTGCATGTTGTGGGTCACGATCACGATCGCGTAATTGGCCTTCAGTTCGTCGATCAAATCCTCGATCTTGGCGCTCGCGATGGGGTCCAGGGCCGACGTGGGCTCGTCCATCAAGATGACCTCCGGGTTGACCGCGATGGTGCGCGCGATGCAAAGGCGCTGCTGCTGACCTCCGGAAAGGCTAGTGCCAGGCTGCGACAATCGATCCTTGACCTCCTCCCACAGACCGGCGCGCTGCAAGCTGGTATTCACCAGTTCATCCATGTCGCCGCGATTCTTGGTCAGGCCATGGATGCGTGGCCCGTAGGCAACGTTCGCGTAAATCGATTGCGGAAACGGCGTCGGTTTCTGGAATACGATGCCCACGCGCGCGCGCAGCTGCGCCACGTCTTGTTTCCGCTCGTAAATATTCTGTCCATCCAGCGTGATGAGCCCATCGACCCGCGCGTTGGGAATCGTGTCGTTCATGCGGTTCAGGCAGCGCAGGAACGTCGACTTTCCGCAGCCCGACGGACCGATCAATGCCAGCACTTGATTGCGCCCGATATCGAGGCTGACATTCTTCACCGCGTGCTTGTCGCCGTAATGCACGTTGACATCGCGCGCGGTGATGATGGGATCAACGATGCGGTCGCGGCCGGCGGGTGTGCCCCGGGTCACATACCCCGGTCCGGGCGCCGCCGCGACGCCGGCCTTGGCGCGATTTTGGAGGGGAGTGTCGTGCACGGTGTCCGATCAGCCGAAGCGCCCGGTGATGTAATCGTCCGTCTTGCGGTTCTTCGGCGCGGTGAAAATTTCTCCGGACGGACCGATCTCGACCAGTTCGCCCAGATACATGAAACCGGTAACGTTGGACACGCGCGCGGCCTGCTGCAAATTGTGCGTGACCACCACGATGCAATATTTTTCCCGCAAGCCTTGCAACGTCTCTTCGACGCGCAACGTGGAGATGGGGTCGAGCGCCGCAGTCGGTTCGTCCAGCAGCAATACCTCGGGCTGTACCGCGATGGCGCGCGCGATGCACAGGCGTTGCTGTTGACCTCCGGAAAGACTGCGGCCGTCGGCAAGCAACTTGTCCTTGACCTCGTCCCAGATAGCCGCATCCCGCAATGCCGACTCGACTCGAATCTTCAGATCCGCGCTGCGCATCCCGCCTGCCAGGCGCAGGCCGAACGCGACGTTGTCGAATACCGACATGGGGAACGGCGTCGGCTTTTGAAACACCATGCCGACTCGGTAGCGCAATTCCGCCACGTCCACCGAGGGACCCAGGATGTCCTTACCGCCGATCAGCACCTCGCCTTCCGCGCGCTGCTTCGGGTACAGGGCATACATTCGGTTGAGGACGCGCAGTAACGTGGACTTGCCGCAGCCGGAAGGGCCGATGAAGGCCGTGATCGAGCGGTCGGCCAGGGTCATGTTGATGTCGTGCAGCGATTGCAGTTCGCCGTAGTAGAAATTGAGCGAACGAATCTCGATCTTGGCGGGTCCCGCATTCGGTACTTCGGGCGCGACGGCCGGGACGGGCCCGCGCACTTTCAAGTGCTTCGGCGGCTTGGTCGTGGACATCATCGCCCCGAGCCTCGCTCGGCCTGCAGCATTGCCAGAATGACGCGCGCGGCGATGCTCAGGATCAAAATGCTCGCGGTGATGATGAGCGCACCCGCCCAGGCCAGATTCTGCCACTGCTTGTAGGGACTCAACGCGAACTGAAAGATCACCACGGGCAGATTCGCCATTGGAGCGTTCAACTGGGTGCTCCAGAACTGATTGTTCAGCGCCGTGAACAGCAGCGGTGCCGTCTCGCCGCTGATGCGTGCAATGGCCAATAGAAGGCCGGTAACGATACCGCTGCGCGCGGCCGGGTAGAGCACGCTCACGGTGGTCCGCCACGGATAGGCACCGAGCGCCGCGGACGAATCCTTCATGCCCAGCGGCACGAGATTGAGCATGTCCTCGGTGGTGCGCAAAGTCACCGGAATCGCGAGCACCGCGAGCGAGAGAGCCCCGGCGATGGCGGAAAAATGACCCATCTCGACCACCACGATCTCGTAGATGAACAGCCCGACGATGATGGACGGCGCACTCAGCAGCACATCGTTGATGAAGCGGATGAGCATGCTCAATCGCGAGGCACGGCCATATTCGGCCAAATAGGTTCCCGCCAGAACGCCGATGGGCGAACCGATCAAGATACCGAGCACCGTCATGACCGCGCTGCCGTACAGCGCGTTGAGCAAGCCGCCTTCGCTGCCCGGCGGCGGCGTCATCTGTGTGAACAGGTGCCACGACAGGCCCGCCACACCATGGGAAATCAGCGTCCACAATATGGCCCCCAGGCAGGCGAGGCCGGTGAGGGTCGCGACCAGCGACAGCGACAGAAATATGCCGTTTTGTGCCTTGCGCAGGATGCGTCGATTCATGGCTCAGGCCGCAACCCGCCGTTCCAGGCGACGCAACATCGCTTGAGCGGCCGCGATCACCGTGAAGGTGATGATGAACAGCAACAGACCGAGCGCAATCAGAGAGGAGGTGTACAGGTCGCCGACCGCCTCGGTGAACTCATTGGCGATGGCCGAAGAAATCGTCGTTCCGGGGGCGAGCAGGGACGAACTGATGCGATGCGCATTGCCGATGACGAAGGTCACCGCCATGGTCTCGCCGAGCGCACGTCCCAATCCCAGCATGATTCCGCCGACGATCCCGGTCCGGGAATGCGGCACCACGACGTTCCAGATGACCTCCCAGGTGGTGGCGCCGAGGCCATAACCGGATTCCTTGAGCATGGCCGGCACGGTGTCGAAAACGTCGCGCATGGTGGCCGCGATGAACGGCAACACCATGATGGCCAGAACGATTCCGGCCGTCAGGATGCCGATGCCGAAGGGCGGACCCATGAACAGTTTGCCGAGGACCGGGACGGGGTGGGCGTGCTCGATCAGCCACGGTTGAACGTGACGCTGCAGCACCGGAGCCAGCACGAACAGTCCCCAGATGCCGAATATGATGCTGGGCACGGCCGCCAACAGTTCGACGGCGACGCCGATGGGCCGCTTCAGCATGGGCGGACAGAGTTCCGTCAGGAACAGGGCGATTCCGAATCCCGTGGGCACCGCGAGCGCCATGGCGATCAGCGACGTGACGACCGTGCCGTAAATCGGTGCCAACGCGCCGTATTCGTCGGTTACCGGATTCCAAATTTCGCGGCTCACGAAAGCAAAGCCGAAATGACGCAGGGCCGGCCAGGACCCGCGGACGAGCGACAGGGCGACACCGCCCAGGATGAGCAGCACCAGCAGGGCAGCCGTGAGGGTCGCGGCCCTGAACATCCGTTCGTACATCAACTGCTTGGCGGCGTGCCTCGGATCGATGATCGCCACGATGTCAGTTACGCTCCCGCCACGCCCGGACAATCGCAACCGGCGCACGGGGTGTGCGCCGGCTGCGGCAGTGAATTAAAGTTCCGCTAGGACAACAGTCCTCCGAAGCTACTTCCCGCTCCAAACAGGGTGGCCGTCCGGTGCCGTGATTTCCTTCCAAGTCGCCTTGACCTGTGCAACCAGCGGCGCAGGCAACGGTACGTAATCGAGTTCCCCTGCCATCGAGCTGCCATCCCGGAGCGCCCAACCGAAGAACTTCAGGGCCTCGGCAACGGCCGCCGGATCCTGCGGATGCTTGTAGAGGAGGATAAAGCTTGCGCCCGTAATTGGCCAACTGTTGGCGCCTTCCTGGTCGGTCAGAATCAAATAATACCCTTCCGCATGGGTCCAATCCGCATTGGCGGCGGCAGCCTGGAACGACTCCGCGCTCGGCGCGACCGCTTTGCCCGCCTTGTTGGTGAGCGTCGTGTAGCTCATCTTGTTTTGCTTGGCGTAGGCGTACTCGACGTAGCCGATGGCACCGTCGGTTTGGGTGGTCATGTTGGCGACGCCCTCGTTGCCCTTCGCGCCGATGCCCGTCGGCCACTGGACGGATGAGTTCGCGCCGATGGCGGATTTGAACTTCGGGCTTTCTTTCGACAAGTAGTCCGAAAATAGAAAGTTGGTGCCCGAGCCGTCGGAGCGATAGACAGGCGCGATCGCCGTGCTGGGCAGTGCCAGTGTCGGGTTGAGCTTCTTGATTGCCGGATCATCCCATTTGGCGATGTCGCCCAGATAGATGGCGGCGATGGTCGCACCGTCCAAGTGCAGCGTACCCGCGGCGATTCCCTTGAGGTTGACCACCGGTACCACGCCGCCGATGATCATGGGAAATTGCAGCAGACCGGCCGCATTCAAGTCGTCCGGTTTCAACGGCATGTCCGAGGCGCCAAAGGTGACGGTCTTGGCCTTGATTTGCTTGATGCCGCCGCCCGAGCCGATCGACTGGTAGTTGAGCCCCACGTCGGTGAGCTTCTTGTAAGCATCAGCCCATTTGGCATAGATGGGATAGGGGAAAGTGGCGCCGGCGCCGGAAATGTCCGCCGCCATCGCTCCCGTTGCAGCGCCGGCCGCGGCTGCCGCGACTGCCGCGATGAAAACTCGTCTGATGATCTGCATGGAATAAGGGCTCCCGTTCGAGTGAGCGTGCGTCGTTTTTTGCACCATCGACGCGCGTTGAAGGTTCAGGCATCCCGGAGCCATCGGCCACGCCGTGCCCTGTCCCCGGGATCCGCGAGCATGTTCCGTCTTCTATGTTACCGTTTTGTGACAGCCGCCACGGTCGTTGCGGCGGAGTGGCTTTTCAGGCCCCTCACGCCCGAGTACCCCGAGAGGGATGGGCTCGGGGCCCAGCTCGAGCTGCGTGCGTCACGCGTGGTAATCGCTCGCCACCGTCTCATCGAGGGGAGCGGCCCGCGTCCGCAGCGCATTGCACACCGGCGTCAACAGGGCCGCCACCGCGAGATTGAGGATCACGGTATACATGGCGGTGTAGCCCGGGAAGGTGTACCCGCCCACCACCAGGGGAAAGGTCGTCGTCAGATTGGTCGCAATGGCCATGGCCGTCCCCGCAATGGTTCCGACGGCCCATCCGGCGAGCAGCGCCCACGAATTGAACCAACGCGTGTAGGCGCCGAGCATGACCGCCGGCAGCGTCTGGATGATCCAAATCCCGCCCAACAGCTGCAGCTGAATGGCATATTTGGTGGGCACGAAGAGAATGAACACCAGCGCGCCGAATTTGACGACGAGCGACACCCTTTTCGCCATGCGCGATTCCTGCCGGTCGCTCGGGCTCTTGTTGATGAACTCGCGGTGAATGTTGCGGGTGTAGAGGTTCGCCGCCGCGATCGACATGATGGCCGCGGGCACGAGCGCGCCGATGCCGATCGCCGCGAAAGCGATGCCGACAAACCAGGGCGGAAAGCTGTGCAGCAATAGCGCCGGCACCGCAAAGTTGTTGCCGAATTGCTTGAAGCCCGCGGCATATTCCGGGAGCTTATCGATCCCGGCCGCGATGACGAACAATCCCAGCAGCGCCAGCAGGCCCAGCATGAACGAATAGCCGGGCAGCATGGCGGCGTTGCGTCGAATGGCGTGTCCGCTGCTGGCGCTCAGGATGCCGGTGAGCGAGTGGGGATACAGGAACAGCGCCAGCGCCGACCCCAGCGCCAATGTCGCGTACCCGCCATACGATCCCGTGGTATGGGGTCCCGGTACCGGCAGCAAGAGCTTCTGTGCGGGGACTGCCGCGAAGATTTTGGCAAACCCGCCCAGTTCGATCGGAATGACGATGATGGCGGCCAGCGCAGTTATGTAGATCAAGAGGTCCTTGACCACCGCGATCGAGGCCGGCGCGCGCAGCCCGCTGGAGTAGGTGAAAGCCGCCAGCACCGCGAAGGCAAGCAGCAACGGCAAATCGGCGGACCATCCGGTCCCTGAGATGCCGAGCGCTCCGATCACCACCTGGATGCCCATCAACTGCAGCGCGATGTACGGCATGGTGGCCACGATTCCGGTCAGGGTCACCGCAAGCGCGAGCCAGCGGTTGCCGAAGCGGCCGCGTACGAAATCACCGGCGGTGATATAGCCGTGCTTGTGGCACACATGCCAGAGGCGGCGAAATACCAGGAACAGCAGCGGGTAGACCATGATGGTGTATGGCACCGCAAAGAAGGCAATGGCGCCGGCGCCGAAGGCAAGCGCGGGGACCGCGATGAAGGTGTAGGCGGTATAGATGTCGCCGCCCACCAGAAACCAGGTGATGAGAGTGCCGAACCGCCTGCCGCCCAAACCCCATTCGTGCAATTGATCCAGGTCGCCGGTGCGCCACCGGGCGGCTGCAAATCCCAACCACGTAATGAAGCCGAACAAGGCACCGAAAACGCTCAGGGCGACCCAGTTCACTTCCTGCACGCTATCCCCCCGTCATCCCGTATGTTATCGAAAGCCCTGGCTGCCGCGCCTCGCGGAACGCTCAACCGCCCGCGAGCGGGTCATTCGCCGGTGGCAAAGTAAACCACCGCCGTAAACAGGGCGCTGACGGCCACCCAGAGGAGCTGGAACCAATAGAAGAACGGAATGCCCGCCAGGGCGGGTTCCGCTTTGTTATAGAGCGGAGGCCATAGGACCACGGCGAATTGGATGATGAACAGCAGGTACCACCAACTCCATGTCCTGCGCTTCCGTGGTGCCTCGCTCATCGAACGATGTTAACCGTCTCGTGCGGGCCGATCAATCCGCCGGCCCGCGGTGCGCTGTCATACCGGTAGCGCCTGGCGTAACCAGCCCACGCGCCTGCCGTACTGCATAGCGTGCCCGGCGTCCCTAGCGCGCCCTGCCGGCTCACCATCAAAAAAGGCCGCCCCGTGCGGGGCGGCCTTTCAGAGAAACGCGAGGGCGATCAAGAACTCGCGTGGCATCGATTAGAAATTATACTGCGCGTAGACGCCCACTTCGTCGAACTTGCCGCCCGTCGCCGGGTTCACGCCGCCGATCGCATAAGAGCCGTTCGCATCGGCGCCGCTGATGGAAATCAAGCCGCGGTCGACTTTTTCATGCTTGTACACGAGCGCAAGGTCCAGCGGCTTGTACGGCTTGTACGCCACCCCGACGTTGAAGTAGGTGTCCTTGAGCCCCGTATCGACCTTCTTGCTGAGCTTGGCTCGATCGTAACGGCCGAACACCGAAACCTGATTCGTGAAGTTATAGGATGCCCAGGTGGACACGCCACTCGCTTCGTCATCGACCACGGTGCCCGTGGCTGACGTGGCGATCACGACCCCGGCGGGGCCGCCCAAGCTGCCGGTGGTCGCGCTTGCGGTCTTGTAATTCTTGGCGTCGAAGTATTCGGCACCGACCCGAAACCCGACGACGTTCACACCCGCGGTCAGATCCCAGCGCGTTGCGGTGTTCTTCGCAAAGCCAGAGTTGACGGCGGTGACCTGACCTAGATGGCCGCTGTAGAAGCCGGCGCCCAGCGTCAACCATGAAACCGGCAACACACCAATGCGGCCTTCAAAATCCACGTCCTTGGTGCGCGAGGGGTTCTTGTAACCACCGCCATTCACGACGGACGCCGAGTAGACGAGCTTTTTATCGGCTGCCGTTCCCGTGGCGTTCAGACCCCAGTCGGCGGTTTGCGCGAAGCCGAGGCGATCGGTTTGCGTCTTCTCGATGTACCGGTAGCCATACAGGCCTTCCACGAACGGTGCCCAAGGCGATGTGTACGCCCCCGCGTGCACGACGAACGCATCGTCGAGCTTGTACTGCAGGTACAGCTTTTTGATGAAGACTTCGGTTACTCCGCCGCTGCCCGCGGTGGTGCTGCTGCTGTACTGAGCGTCGGTGGTCAAGTTTGCCGACCACACATCGTCGAACTTGTGATCCACGGACAGATAAAAGCGTTTGGCATCGAAGCCGGTTCCCGTGGGAGCGCTATCCACGTAGGCGCCGGCCGCATTCTGGTTCCGGAGTTTGATATTGCTGAAATCGAGAAATGCCTGGCCGCCCACGGTGGTATTGCTGCCGAGGTCGGCGGCGATACCGAGGTTGCCGATGGAGGCCGCCGAAAGCGTGGCCAGGAGGAGGGTCGTTTTACGCATCGATTTGTATTCCTATGACTGACAATGTCGATTGCGCCCGTCGCGCGTGAGCAGCTCGCTC
>JALYHP010000099.1 GCA_030799355.1 Pseudomonadota bacterium | reverse complement strand
AATAGCTGCGGCCCGTGCGCATCGTAGAATCACCAACCAGCAGCGATTTACCGAGGCAGCCTAAGCAGTGAAAGTCTCTCTTTCTGGCCAAGGCATTTTGTCCGGCTTGACATGAAGCGCGACACCGGCTTTGGAAGTCTGGCGTTCTCATTGCCAGTCTCCCTTCGATATCTTTCCGTTAGTTTTTGCACCGACACCTCGGAATGTCCAATCATATAAAGGAGAGTCTGCCGAAGGGTTACCTTGTGCGCGCTTGAGATAGTACGATTGCTTAGATCCCATAACAGTCCCGCGAATGGCGCTTTATCAAGGTCACGCGGTAGTCTGGCGGCCAGCTTCACCGCCGCTGCTAGGGACATGGAGTTCGTAAGTTTCGCGATAATCCGCGTGAATATCTCTAACCCGATCGGACGGAACATCGCGCTACCGCCGTGACTGCCGCGATATTTCGTGACGACGGGACGAGTATCGATCACCTTGAAGAACTCACTGGTTTCACTAAAGTACTTCTCCATACATGAAAAATACTCGGTTGCAAGTTGAAAATAGGATGTCAAGCACTCATCGGTCGGTCTCACGCGTTGAAGTTCGCTTTTCTTCTTACGAAATTCCCATTTTGTCTCGGAAAACAATATCGACAGCACATCATAAAGATTACCGATAGTTGTGAGACTTACGCTATTGGCGACCGGCATATTGTTACTTGCAACGAACGCTAATTTATCCCCCGTGAAGAATCTCTCTTCCTCGATGAGCCACCGAATTGAGATGGCCATCACATCATCCTCATCAAGGGCAATAATGTCGCCCTTCGACACCGGGCGAGCCGTTTTGTTAAGAGTGGTAAACAATCTTCTAGTTCGAGCCAGGCCGGTTTTGGTAGCCTCGTGAGCAACAAAGATAACGGACACCTCATCAGATCGTTCTTGAGCCAATCCGTCCTTAACCGCCTTCTTAATGCCAGCCAGGCGGTGTTGGCCGTCCAACGCAAATAAGATTTCTGATCCTTCTAAGGTGAGGAAACCAACGGAAGCCATAGTGCCCTCAGTGAGGTTTGAAAGCGCCGATTTCCCTTGCTTAAGCCGTACATTCGCAAGCGCATACCAATTCGGGTTTCCTTCATAAGTTGCCACTACCAGCGAATTAAAGAACCGTTCCTTTTGTTCGCCAATGTATTTCGCGATCTGTACGCTTCTCCCCTGCACTATTTTTCTCTGAATCATGTCGGAGAGATTCTTATTGTTGTGAATCTCCTCTGCGTAACTGACGCGCTTGGCGAGTTCTTCGAGAGTCATGAGACATGAATAGTAAACCCATTCACCCATGACGCCACGGAGTGCCGGTAGTACGATTTTCGTCGAGCCTTCGTTTTTCATCGGAATGCCTTCCTTGCTCTTTTTGTATCGGCCTCTAGGTCGCCTTCCACACATGGTGGCATCAGTGCTGTATTGAGCTGCTCTTCGATATCCTCCAATGTCTGACTGGACACGGTATGGTCGACCGTCGCAAAGTAGAATTTCAAAACCGGCTCCCAGTCAACGATCATACGGGCGATTTTTGGTCGCTTGAGAATGGCTGTTGGATTGAGATATTCACGATACCGCGCTCGAAGTGATCGCGTAGAATTGCGCCCCGCAATTCCGATGTACATCACATAACAGTGAGGCGGTAGAACGGCATTGGTCTGCTGAACTGCAAATGCATAGATTCCGCGTTTGTCATCCGGTACTTTATCTATGTCCTTGTCGCCGTACTCGATGCAGTCCCAGTGCAGCGCATTCATAGCATACTGCGACGACATCATTTTTGGCGGAGCCAGGATAATTTCGATGCTGTATCGTTTGATGTCTTCGCTGGCTTTGTTTACGAAGTCTCTTACAGCGCTAAGGTCCGGCATTGTTTTTCACAGTTGTCGCCGCATTTTGAGAAATAGTGTTTTGTGGGGTCGCGTCCATTTTCTTGCTTAGTCCGAGTATCGGTCTTCCCATAATGGTTTACGAGTGGTCGGTAATTGCTCAGTTTGTACTAATGTGATTCGATAAATTTACGGAATATCGCATCAGGCTCAGTGGTCGTGAACTCGGCGCTTCGGCGCCCATAGAGTGCCCAATGACCTGTGGTATCTCCTGATTCGCCATCCCTACGAATTGAGTCACTCATTCAATCGTTTGCCAATCGCGTCGGCCTGCAGCCTCGGCCCACTCCTCCCACCTCTAATCATCCCCCGAAACTCTGCCTCCGAATTGAGCGACGCTGCCTCAAGCAGCGCCGGCACGCTCACTTACTCTCAAGCTTAAATCGCTTCCGATGGTCCGCGAGATACGGCCGTTGCTCTTTTCTGAATGGTCCCACCTGCATGCCTGGTGTCAACCCCCATGCTTCGAGCACGGCGATGGGGCATGCGGGTGAGACGAGGAGCTCTCCCTCGTCTGTAAAGCTGATGTAGCCCTGATCGAAGAGGTGGTCTATATGCGGAGCCAGCAAGAGGCCATTGTTACCGTCTAGCTTCTCATTATCGGTGGAGACCCTCCACGGCTTGATGTGGCTCGCCCGCAAATGGGCGACAAGATTTACCCCCGTAACACGGCATTTTCGCTCAAGTGCAATGACGCGGTCGCGAAATAGGCCTTGTCCGCGACGCGCATTAACCAGCGCCTGTTTCTCGGTCGGACCGATATCAATTCGGGCCCACAATTGTTGGACCGCCGCAGTTTCGGCAGCATCATCATCCCTCAGGGATATGGGCACATCTGAGACATCGATGCGTTCTAAGTAGGTTACCAATCCTGGTGCGTGAGCGCGGCGGTGCCCGCCGGCGGTAGCTCGCTTTTCCAGGCACACTCGGATTGCGGATTGATGCGCAATAAGAAGGCCAGAGTACCGCTCGTGGAACTCCTTGATGGGCAGGTGCACTTCCACGCAGCCCGGGGCGTTCTCATAGGTTCCGGCATTCTTGCGTAAGTCCGCCGGTGTTTGGGACTTCAGCAGTAACAGACTTGCATTGCCGCTCTTGCCATACTGAAGACACATCACCATTCCCGCGATGAACCGAACATGAGTGCGATGCAGGGTTAGCAGCCATCGATCGGGAGAATGCGCTTCCGCGAAACTTATGCAGGCCCGTAAAGTGTGCAGGCAAGCTAATCTCGTCTCCGCGGAGCTTGGCCTGAGAATTTCGTCGACACACTGCCCAGCTTCTCTTGGATCGGTCCGCCATGGCTTGCCCACTACACCCGCTTGAGCGGCGGTTTCTTTCTCCGAAATTGTGAATCCCAGCGCCTCTAGTATTCGAAAACACTGCGATTCCTGGCCGCCTTTGAAATCGCGGGGTCCGAGCTGGCGTCCAGCAAGGCGCGCGGCGGCCAACCCGATGACTGCCTTTGGAGCGTAGCGGAGCCCGTTATAGACCACGTCGTACTTCATCGATGCTGCGAAGGCGTGCTCGACGCGCGCGTCGAGGCGTTGAATCGCATCGAGGACATCATCGCGAGTGATCCCGCTTGGAATCCCTGCTTCGGGCGTTAACACTTCGGCTTGGCTGGTCCAATCAACCGGCGAAACACCGCCCTGGAATTAATCTCCACCTGTTCCACCAACCCTGCAAGGTCCGTGACGGCGAGGTTGACGTCCGCGTCGTCGTTGTCACTGGTGTGTCAATTCCATTTATCGAATTGTGCCAGAAGTCCGGATAACTGTTACCGGACGTACGGTTGTCAGGGACTCGGACCCTCGCGATTGCGCGGCTCGCGCGCACGCTCGACCAACCCCGCCGCCAACCACTCCCGGTCAGTCATCGGCGGGCGCATCCCATCCGCGAGTTTTCTCACCTCAGCGGAGAGATCCAACTGCCCCTCCCGGACCAAGATGTCGCTGACATCCTGCCAAGCGCGTCGCACTTCGTACCGGGTGTCGAGCATCTTCGCCTTGCCATTCTCAGCCCGCAAACCGCCAGCTGCCAATTCTCGCGCCACGGTTTCGACCCGATCTCGCATATGACTTGACTGTCCTCGCAGCGTCGCGCGGTAAATTCCATCCGACTTCTGCGGCTTCGTCTCCCCCCGAACGTACCGTCGCGTCGCATTGGCCGCGATCCCCTGGTCTCGGAGGTGACGCGCGAATTCACTTCGCCATTCACGCAACGTAGCCTTGCGAATGTTTAGTCGCTGCCCATGCTCCCCCATGGCCTTCACGACAACGTGTACGTGCGGGTGCGGTTCGTCGGTGTGCAAGGCAAACGCGTAGCGGTGTTTTAGTGCGAACTCCTCTCGAGCGAAATTTCGGACGGCTGCGAGGACTCCGCTCGGCGATGTTCCGGGTGGCATCGAAAAAATGAGTTTGTGCACGAGCTTGGCTGGGGCGCGGCCGCGGGAGGCTGACAGGTCGGACTGAAGCCGATCCTCCTCGATGTCCAGATCCCATTCGTCGGTCAACATTGCCCCCACGTCGTCGCCGTGCAGACGGTTTCCGTCGTCGGTTTCCAATTCGAGTTCCCCATGACGACCCACATAATCGAGATGCCTTCTGACCGCCTTGGAGGTGGTCGCGCCCTTGGGCAGCACCTTGACCATGGCCTCCGGAACTCGCCGTGTAGTCCGGGCGATCTGTGCGATCTCCGACGGCGAAAACTTATCGCGCCGCCCGGGGCCTCGGCGTGCAACGCTGACCAAGTCAAACATAGCTTCACTCAGCATCGGTCTCCGAATACCCCTGCTTCCAACTGGCAAGATTGACCCGCAGCAGGTCCTTCACATGATCCCTTAGCCCTTCACATACCCGGAGCAGCGCCCGCAAATCTTCTCGTCCCGGGCCGGTCACGCGATCCCCCTGGTGGGCGGCCCGCGCAATCGGATTGAGTAACCGACCGATCCGCCCGAGTTCGGAGACGGTCCGCTTCAGGGCGAGGAGTTCTTCCTTCGGGAGCGGTGTCAGGTTCCGCAGGTGTGCACGAGTGAGCACGGAAACGTACGTGGCCGACGGCATTCCTCGTGCGGCGGCGCGGGCATGTAAGAGGGCCTGATCCTCACCTCGAAGCCTGATCGTTACGCGCACGTCCCGTGGCGAGTTGACGTCGTCATCAATCGGTCCCTGGGCACCGACACCGGCAGTCCGGAGCATGAGATCAATCAATCGCTGCAGGAGTGCCGACTCACTGAGTTGCTGGCGAGCGGCCAACGTCCGGACCTTCTCCTTCGTCTCCGTGGTAACTCGACATTGAATAAACGCTTCGGCTGCCATGGTGAAAGTGTGTGACAACAGCCGCCGCGAGGCTATCCTGCATGTCACTCAAAATGCAGCGAAACGCATCACCTGGCTACCGTTGTCGTTGTGCCTTAATCCGCGAACCGGGGGCCGTAACCGTGAACTACGTTCCTTAATCGTGAACTGGGAGCCGACCAATCCAGAGCGCGGAGAAAGTTCGGCTGCCGAACTTTCTCGCTGGCTAGCCGATAAAGGAGCTGGCGCCGGAGATGAATATCCGGTCCGAAATTACTATAGATGCGCGATTCGGATCGCTCCCTTATCGGCGCTCGTGACGAGCTTCGCGTATGCCTTCAGAGCGGAACTGATCTTGCGAGGACGCGGTTGAGCTGGCACCCAGCCTTTGGCTGATTGGGCGATACGACGTTGTTCCAATTCGCTATCGCTCACCTGAAAGCCGACCGTACGATGGGGGATGTCGATCCGGATCAGATCGCCGGTCTGAATCAGACCGATGTTGCCGCCGTCGGCGGCCTCGGGTGACACATGGCCAAGCGATAGTCCCGCGCTTCCGCCCGAGAAGCGGCCGTCGGTGATCAAGGCGCAGTGCTTGGCTAGCCCTTTGGATTTTAGATAACTTGTCGGATAAAGCATCTCCTGCATCCCCGGCCCGCCGCGGGGTCCCTCATAGCGGACGACGACAACATCGCCCGCTTTGACCTCACCGTGGAGAATCGCGTCCACAGCGGCTTCCTGACTCTCGTACACCACGGCGGGACCGCAGAAGACGAGCATGTTCTGACCGACGCCGGCCGTCTTGACGATGCATCCGCGCTCGGCGAGATTCCCATAAAGCACGGCCAGCCCCCCGTCTCGGCTGTAAGCGGAACCGACAGATCTAATGCACCCGCCCACGCGATCGGTGTCCAGCTCCGAGTAGCGGCAGCGCTGGGAGAACGCCACCTGTGATCGAATACCAGCGGGGGCGGCGCGATAGAACGTATGCACTGTTGTATCCGGTGTGCACATCACATCCCAGCGTTCGAGCGCGTCAGCCAAGGAGGCCGAGTGCACTGTCGGCACCGACGTATTGAGCAACTGTGCGCGATCGAGCTCACCCATAATGGCCATCACCCCGCCAGCGCGATGCACGTCCTCGAGGTGAAATGCGCTTGAGGGAGCTACCTTGCAGAGCGTGGGCACTCGTCGGGAGAGTCGGTCGATGTCCTGCATCCTGAAATCGATGCCGCCTTCTTGAGCGGCGGCCAGCAGATGCAGGACCGTATTGGTGGAGCCTCCCATGGCGATATCCATCGACATGGCATTTGCGAAGGCGTTCGCGCTCGCGATGCTGCGGGGAAGCACGCGATCGTCGTCTTGTAGGTAGTAGCGATTCGCCAATTCGACGATCAGGCGTCCGGCCCGTCGGAATAAGCCTTCACGGTCCCCGTGCGTGGCCACGAGTGAGCCGTTTCCGGGAAGCGAGAGGCCGAGTGCTTCGGTCAGGCAGTTCATCGAATTAGCGGTGAACATCCCGGAACAGGACCCACAGGTCGGGCACGCGGCTCGCTCGATCGCCTGGACGTCCGAATCCGACATCCGATAATCGGCTGCGGCCGTGATGGCGTCGATCAAGTCCACCGCAGTCGGTTTGCCTTCGAGCGTGGTCTTGCCGGCTTCCATCGGACCGCCCGATACGAACACGACCGGAATGTTGAGCCGCATGGCCGCCATGAGCATGCCTGGCGTGATCTTGTCGCAGTTGGAGATGCACACCAGAGCGTCGGCCGTATGCGCATTGCACATGTACTCCACGCTGTCAGCGATGAGGTCGCGCGAGGGCAGGCTGTACAGCATGCCGTCGTGGCCCATCGCGATACCGTCGTCAACCGCGATGGTGTTGAATTCCTTGCCGACGCCACCGGCTTTGTTGATTTCCTCGATGACCAACTGGCCGAGATCCTTCAAGTGCACATGACCGGGAACGAACTGGGTGAAGGAGTTGGCGACCGCAATGATGGGCTTGTTGAAGTCCCCATCGGTCATGCCGGTTGCACGCCATAGGGCGCGGGCGCCGGCCATATTTCGGCCAGCCGTGCTGTTACGAGAGCGAAAAGCAGGCATCCGACGTGTCCTCATGAGGCGACAGGGGGCAACGAATGAGATTTTGATGTGGCGCTTGATATACGGTCTAATACAATATGTAGATGGTTGGTATACGAAGGACGAATAATGGAGTTTCGGCAGCTGAGGTACTTCATCGCGGTGGCCGAGGAGCGCAGCTTCTCGCGCGCGGCCGTGCGACTGCACATTTCACAACCACCGCTTTCCACCCAAATCATGACGCTCGAGAAGGAGTTGGGAACCCGGCTGTTCGATCGCTCCAACCGCGGAGTGTCGCTGACGGCGGCGGGATCCGTTTTCTATGAGGATATGCGGGCGGTGCTCGTTCGCCTTAAGCACGGGAAGACCAGGGCGCGACAGGCCGGACAAGGGCATATGGGGACGTTATCGATCGGGTTTGTGTCGATTGCCGATTACGGCATTCTGCCCCCGGCATTGAAAGAATTCCGCATCCGGTTCCCAGCGGTTGAAGTGCAACTGCATGAACTCACGACCGATCTCCAGATTCTGGAAATGCGGGCGGGGCGACTCAATTTAGGGATTGCACTGGGTCCCCTCCAAGAAACTGACTTGGTGTTTGAAGCCATTCTGCATGAAGAGCTGATGTTGGCGACGCCAACGGGACACCGTTTGACCAAGACCAAAGGTGCATTGGATCTGCCAGCGTTCTCCAAAGAGAACTTCATCGTGCCGCCGCGGGATGTCGCGCCGGGGCTTTACGATCTCATCATCAGCCGATGTAACTCAAGCGGTTTTGTCCCGCGAATCACGCAGCAGGCTCGGCAGATGCAGACGGTCATCAGCTTGGTTGCTGCCGGTATGGGCGTCGCGCTGGTTCCGTCTTCAGTACAAAACCTCAAACGAGCCGGCGTTCACTACCGGCGAATGCGCGGCGCCAGCGCCAACATCGAAATCGGCATTCTCCAATCGCTGAGCATCAACAGCGCGCTCCAGGATAACTTCATAACGATGTTGAAACAGATGGTCCAACGCGATTACGTCCGACGACGACGCCCTCGATGTCGCATTGGCGATCTAGGATGAACATTGAGGCATGCGAATTAATTTGCGTTCAAGCGCAGTTACCGTCGTTTCTCGAATTCACACAGTTCACGATTACGGCAAATGCCGAGGCCAATTCACGGGTCAGGAACAAAAGACACATGTGTAACTGGCTGTTCTCATTCAGTTGCGACACTCCGCCAGTTCGCACATATCGGCATACCGACAACCGTCCTCCTCCTCGCCCGATTCTATATTCGCCGCCGCATAATCGCCCACTGCCGCCGGTCCAATCACCCGACACTTGCCGACAGCTCACGCACAAAAAAAATGGGGAGAAGGCACCGCGAAGCACCTCCTCCCCAGAATGGTCACCGAAGTCTCAGGCCGTCAGTACGTCCTCCGCCAGGTCCCACAGCCGGCTGTTGATCCGAACGTCCTCCCGGATCGCGGTGATCCGCCGAGTCCGTGACCGTCGCCCGCTCGCCGCCAGTCGGACCAGCCCACCTCGCAGCAGGTTCTCCTGGACCTTGTTCAGGACGCTCCAAAGGTCATTTCCCAGGTCGTCTACGCGATGGCAAGTCAGGAGCTGTGCCGGCTGTATTCCGCTCTCGTTGGGTTCAGGAAAGCGCACGGCCAAGGCTCGCTCGGCGAATGCGATCTGCTCCTCCTTGGGCAGTAGCCGCTGCTCCATCCGCTCGACCCGACCGGCAAGCGCCCCAAAACGCTCGGAGATATCCAGCGCGCTGGCGACGACTTCCTCAACAATATCGCCGCGGTGGGCCACCCGGATTGACGGGAATGAACCCATCGAGACGATGAGGCCATTCGTGCAGACGACCCGAAAGATCCCGACCCGGAGTTGGTAGGTTAGGTTGGATTTGCGAGTGTCAACGTTCTTTATCTGGATCTAGTTCAGTTCTACACTCCGGCCATTTAGCAGCAGGAGGAACCGCCCTGTGGCGGAGATCATTCGTAAGACCTCGCTCCCGCATC
>JALYHP010000093.1 GCA_030799355.1 Pseudomonadota bacterium | reverse complement strand
TCGCGCGCCTGTGCGCGCGACGGTTGCAAGGCAGCAATCGGCGGGTCCGCAGCGCCAAGCGGGCCCGGGTCTTCGTCATCGTGCCCAACAACGAAGAGCTCGACGTGGCGGAACTGGCGGCCCAACTGGTCGGGCAACTCGCGCAAGGGGGCTCGGCGGAATTGGTCTGGGACGTGCGCGCCAGTAGCCATACATCGGCATGGTTCCACCACATCGAGGAACAGAACGACTTCGTGGTGTATGCGGCCAACCCCTCGGATTCCAGCTGGACGCGGCAGTGCTGCCGTCAGGCCGACGTGATCTTGCTGGCCGCCCGCGCCCGTGCCGGCTGCCGGCCCTGGCCGGCCAGCGTCTTGGAAGCAGCGAGCAACCGCGGTGCACGAATGCAACTCGCCCTGCTGCATGAGGGCGCGTTCGCGGCCGGCGCCGCGACCCGTTGGCTCGAATCGTTCCCCGTGGCCTCGCATCACCACCTCATCGACGGTACGGATATCGGCCGGGTTGCCCGTCTGCTGACGCATCGCGGCGTGGGGCTGGTGCTATCGGGCGGCGGGGCACGCGGCTTCGCGCATCTCGGGGTGGTGAAGGCGCTGCGCGAAGCGCGCGTTCCCATCGACTTCGTCGGCGGTGTCAGCATCGGCGCCGTCATCGCCGGCGGCGTTGCCATGGATTGGAGCGATGAAGAAATGCGGCTCCGCTATCGCCGCGGTTTCGTCGATACCAACCCGGTGAACGACTATACGTTTCCGTTGGTGGCGCTCACGCGCGGCCGCAAGGTATCGCGGCTGCTCGAGCGCGAATACGGCAGCGTATTGATCGAGGACTTGCGTCGGCCGTTCTTCTGCATCAGCGCCAATCTGACCAATGGTCGTACCGTCGAACACCGCGCTGGAACGCTCGCCCATGCGTTGCGTGCCTCGGTGTCGATTCCCGGCGTCATGCCGCCGGTATTGCGCGGTGATGACATCCTGGTCGATGGCGCGGCGATCAACAATCTGCCGGTGGATGTCATGCAGCGTCATAGCCCGGGGCTGGTGATCGGCAGCGATGTCGGGGCCGACCGCGTTCACACCCCCAACAAGCGTATGTATATCTTCCAAATCCTGATGTATGCGGGGCTGGTCAACAGCGACGCGACCGCGGCGGCACAGCGCACCCTCGCCGACGTGCTGTTCAAGCCGCCGCTCGCGAACGTGGATCTGCTCAACTGGCGTGCCTTCGACCGCGCCATCGAGGCCGGTTACACCTACGCCCGGGCGGCCCTCGAGGGGCTTCCGGACCTGGTGCGGCTCACGGCCGGCGCGGTGCAGAAGCCCGCCGTCAGTTCGCTCGGCGTGGAGCTGGAAAAACGCATGGCCGATGCCCGGCGAGACCGCGGCACCGCCGCGGAGGGGCCTGTTTGAGAACTGCGTGGCCGCGAGGGCGGCAGATTTTTTTCAGTCGAGGCGGAGCCGACGCGGCTGAGTCTGCTCCACGACATCGGCGGGTCGCAGCTGGTCGGCCAGCTTCTCGACCCACGCGAGTTCCGCGGGGCTGTAATGCACGGCATTCAGTCGATTGAGGCTGACCGGGCGCACCGTGCTGCCCGACGCGCAATGCACGACGCGATAGCTATGGAACTCTCGTCGGCGAACCGCGGCGAAGCCGATGAGCAGCTGAAAGTCGCTCGCCCTCGAGTCCTCGCCCAAGCCCTCGCTTGAGCCCTCGCCCGTGAGCGGGCGTTCGCCGCCGACTCGGCCATCGCAGATCACGAAAAACGACTCATCCGGGGCGCGATCGCCAAACGCGCCCGCCTCGTGCAGCCGCTCGAAGAAGGCCCGCACCTGCGCCGCCACCGTTTCGGCGACACCGAAGCGCGGCTCGGCCGATACCGCCCACCGGGTGCCGCGCTCGATGCTATTGAGGATGTACAGAGCCAAGCGCCGCGCCGCGAGGCTTTGCCAATCGGGGGTTGTGGCGTTCCCCGCGGCAAGCGTTCGGGGCGCCACCCCGATGCGGGCCGCCGAGCGTACCGCTTGGATGGTGTTCACCCCGAGTGCCGCGAGCCGCATGCGTTTGTCCTCGCCGACCAGGCAGCTCGGCCGATAGCCGGGCCGGAGAACCGCCTCTTCGAGCTTCCCGAGACCCAACGCCGGCGACGCATCATCGGACCGTGCCAGCATGCCGGCCACCGCGCCGCAGGGAGCAAACGATTCGAAGTGCCCGCGCAACTTGTCGTGCGCCAGGATCCGCGGAAAATACAGCAGTGCGTTGTCACTCCAGAAATTCCACTGGCGCATGCCGCGCAACGCCTCTTCGGCGGTATGCCAGTCGGCGGGCGGATCGACCACCAGCATCGCACGCCGCTCCTTGCAGTAGCGTGCCGCCACCAGGAGCAGGCTCGCGCCCACATCCTGGTCACGGGACAGCGGCGGGACGCACAGCAAATTGAAATAGTCGGCGCCGAGCGCGAACAGCCCCGTCCGGTGCTGTTCCGAACCGATCACATCGTAATCGGTCAGCGGCGCGCCATCGTCGCCATCGGCATTGGAATTGACATAGCCCGCGCCGCGTCCGCCATCCGACGGCAGGGTCGGGTCCGGCCGCACCGTCGGGACGCTGCCGCACGCTCGAATCAGCTCCGATCTCGCCAGCACCGCGCCCACGAACCGTTCCGCGGTGGGGCAAATCGCCAGCCGCGGGAATATCTCCTGATCCTCGACCTGTTCCGTTCCCGGGTTCCTGACCCGTTGCACGGTGAGATTGAATTCCAGATCGCTCGCGACGTTGTCGTAGTCCACCCCCGCGCGCAGAAACTCGCGCGTACCCGGACGCACCGCGCGCAGTTCGAGAGCTTGCCTTCCCGCGGTCAGCGTCAAGCTCGCCGGCCGCGCACCGTTGACCACGCGCACCACCAACGCCTCGCGCCCGCCGTTGTCGAAGAATTGTTCCACGGCGTATCCGAGCGGGCTCGGCTGCCATAGGCCGCCGAACGCATGTTGAAATTCCGCAAAACTCGTGATGAGGACGGCCCGGTCGACGGGGCCGCGCAGGGTCCGGCCAACGAATGCCGCGCGTGCGCAGCCCAAGCGCGCGATGCCCGTATCAGCGGCGCGTTCTCGTACGTCTGCCTGGATTCCCAGGCCATTCGGCGTTGCCAGAAATATCCCCCGAAGCTGGTGATGCTCGCGCCAGGCTCCTGCCGTGCCTCGCAACCTATCCCGCGATTTATTGCGCGAACTTCTGATTCAGGACACTACGAAACTGTACCACAGAGCATGGAAGTAAAATGGCGGTCGCAGCGTGCTGGCGGCGCCTGCTTGCGGACTGGCGCGCGGGCGCGGAGCCGTGGGCGGAACATGAGCGCGTCCGATCACGGCGCAAACAGCGGCAGCCCGCGACGCTTGAGCAGCGGCACCAGCACCATGCCGGCCAGGAACCCGCCGATATGGGCGCGAAACGCCACGCTCGAACCGCCGCCCCGGGCCGCGAGATCGCTCGTCAGTTGCACGGCGAACCACAGCAGCAGCAGCAGCATGGCCGGCAGTCGCAGTGTGGTGAAGAAGAACGGCAGCACGACCAGGGTCAGTACCTTGGCGCGGGGAAACAGCAGCAAATAGGCGCCCAGCACCCCGGAGATCGCGCCACTGGCGCCGATCAGAGGATAGGCCGAATGCGGATCGGACAACGCCTGCGCGCCCACGGCGGCAACCCCGCAGAGAAAATAAAACATCAGATAGCGCGCATGTCCCAGGGCATCTTCGACGTTATCGCCGTAGATCCACAGGTACAGCATGTTGCCGAGCAGATGCAGCCAGCCGCCATGCAGGAACATGGAGGTGAACAAGGATCCGTAGCGCGGTATCCATTGCAGGTCGGGAGGCAGGCGCGCGTCCGTCAGCAGCACGGCGGGGATGGCTCCGAGTGCGGCCACGGCGCGGCGGCCCGCCGCCAAGTCCAGCGAACGCTGCCACAAGAACACGCCGCAGCACGCGACGATCAACGAGAGGGTGACGAACGGCTTGAGCGCCGACGGCGTGTCATCCTTGAGCGGGATCATCGATGCCTCTCAGCCGGGACGGACTATCCCGCGGCGGTTCGTCGCACCGCACCGCCGCGAGGCGAACCATCGCCGGAGGCTGCCGCACCCGGCAAGCCGTCGCGAGGCGAACCATCGCCGGAGGCTGCCGCGCCCGGCGGGCTCCCGGCGGCCCGCTCCTCCCGGCGCCTGTCCTGCTCCGCCTGCGCCGCCTCGGCCGCCGCCTGCTTGCGGGCGATCTCCTCGAGCATCACTTTCATCCAGTCGCTACTCATCGGGCCTCTCGGAACTGTCGGATTGCGGATTGACCACCGCATCCAGAGCGGCGATCGTCTGCGGATGATAGCCGGAACGCGCCAACGCATAGACGCGTTTTGCCTGAGTCGCGCCCGCCGGAGTCTTCATCAATTCCTCGTACAGGGGCGTGATGAGCTTGCGGCGGCCGATGGTCTGCAGGTAGTGCTCGAGGCGGACGTAGCCGGGTTGGTAGCGGTTGCGGATCACCAGCAGGAGCCAGCTCTCGCCGACTTCGGCATTGGCCGTACGCGTGAGCGTGAATGCCTGGTCGAGCTCGGCCAGCTGGGGCGCGGTCAAGGGCGGCATATTGTCGAGGAAATATAGCCATTGCTGCGCCGCCCAGGCGTGGCTATCCATTTGCTTCGCGGCGACTTTTCCCGCAAGCCACGACGCCCGCGCCGCATCGACTGCCGCGAACGCATCGGTGGTGGGCAGCACCGCATCGGCGGGAATGCCGGGGCCGCTGACCCACGCCATCACCTGCCCGGGGGTCACGACACCCGGAAAGCGATCGAGCAGATGCTCACGCAGGTATTGCACGAACTGCTCCGTGGTAATGCTGCTGAATGCAAAATGATCGAAATAGCCGCGCAGGAACTCATCGAACCGCTCGCGTCCGAATTTCGCATCGAGAAATGTCAGGAACAGCCGCCCTTTTTCGTAGGGCACCGCGCTCAACGCCACCTCCGGGTCGCGATTGCGCAGGTCGATCGCCAGCACCTGATCCGCGGGCGGGAGCCTTTCGAGATTATCCCGCAGCTCGCGCAATCCCAGAACCCGTTCCATCATTTCGCGCCGCTCGCCATAGACCTCGTTCATGATGCGGCTTTCCAAATAATCGGTGAAGCCCTCGTTGAGCCACAGATCACGCCAGGTCGCGTTGGTCACCAGGTTGCCCGACCAGGAATGCGCCAGCTCGTGCGCAATCACCGATACCAGACTCTTGTCGCCGGCGATGACGGTGGGCGTGATGAAGGACAGGCGCGGGTTCTCCATACCGCCCAGGGGGAAGCTCGGCGGCAATACGAGGATGTCATATCGATCCCAACGATAGGGACCGAACAAGCGCTCGCCGCTGCGGATCATCGACTCGGTGTCGGCAAATTCCTTCGCGGCCGCCTGCAGCACCGGCTTCTCCGCGTAGACACCGGTGCGCGGCCCCGTCTCCTTGAAGGCCAGGTCTCCGACGGCGAGGGCGATCAGATACGAGGGCACCGCCTCCGGCATGCTGAAGGAATACTCGCCGTTGCGCTTGATGGGGCGGCCCGGACCATCGTTGGGCTCGCTCTTGGCGCTCATCACCGCCAGCACGTCGGGCGAGGTGCGGATGATGGCCTTGTACGTGATGCGCACCTGCGGCGTGTCCTGCAGCGGAATCCAGCTGCGCGCCCCGATGGTTTCGGATTGCGTGAACAGGAACGGCTTGCGCTTGCCGGCGGTTTGTTCGGGAGCGAGCCATTGCAATGCCGAGGCGGTGGGCGAGGTCTCGTATTCGATGCGTACGAACTCGGTCGATTTTTTCGACGGCGGCAGTTCGATGACCAGAGCCTGGCCCAGGATTTTATCCTTTCGCTCGAAATGATACGGACGGCTCACCCAGGTGGTTTCAGTCTTGGAAAGCGCGCCCAGCACGTCTTGCGGCTTCTGATCGACCGCCGTGACGTTGAGATCGCGCGTATCGAGGATCAACTCGGTGGCGTTCGGATCGAGTCGCTTGATCTGCAGGCCGGCGACGCCACGCAGAACTTTTTGATCCGAATCGACGCGCAGATCGAGCGACAAGCGGGTGACGCGGAACTGTTCGACGTTGGCGAAGGAATGATAGTCGAGCCCCGACTGAATCGGCGCGAGGTTGCCGGCCGCCGCCGGGGGCGCGGCCGCGACGATGCTTGCCGCCCAAGTCGAGCCGGCGAGCACCAGGCCCGCAACAGGATGACGAATCATGGAATTCTCGCGTGCTACTGAATCGCGCGCGGCGATGACTGGCTCACCGGGGGCGCCTTGGACTGGCCGCCCACCAGCTCATTGAAGGTCTTTTCATCGACCAGCAAGCCGCTCTTCCCATCCCAATTGGAGCCGGCGGGCAGCGTATTCTCCACCAGCAACGACCCCGACACCACCGAGTCGACGCCCGCCTGATCGCCGGTGATGGGTATGGGAAGCGCGCGCGGCGAGTGAGCCAGGTCCCCGACGCGCTGCCAGTCGATGCCATTATCCTGCACCGACACCTTCTGCAGCAATTTCGGAGCGAGCAGGTTGCCGAGCAAGCGCTTGCGGTTCTTGTTCCAATCGCGCGAATCGTCTTCCATCACCGCATAGGCCTGCAAATACAGCGTACCGTCGCGGGAACCGAACAGGTAGGGCTGATTGACGACGGTCACCTTGGTTCCGATCGGGATCAAGTCGAAGAACACGGCGATGTCCTCGGGGTAGAGGCGCATGCATCCGTGACTGGAGCGCATCCCTACCCCATACGGTTTGTTGGTCCCGTGGATGAGATAACTTGGCCAGCTCAATCGGAACATGTATTGGCCCAACGGGTTGTCCGGTCCCGCCGGCACGCGGGCCGGAAGTTTCTCGCCATCCTCCGCATGCTCGTCGCGCACCGATTTGGGCACGATCCATACCGGGTCCTTGGTGCGGCCGACGATTCTGGTCGTTCCTTCCGGCGTTCTCCACCCCACTCTGCCGATGCCGATGGGATGGGTGTAGACGGTTTGCGGCTCGCCTTTCCGGTGCTTTGGGTAGTAGAAAATCCGCATCGCGGCGACGTTGACCACCACGCCCTCGTGGGGGGCCGCCGGCAATATGAATTGCGTGGGAACCACCACTTCGCGGCCGACCCCCGGCAGCCAAGGATCGACGCCGGGATTCGCGAGCAGCATCTCCTCGTAGCCCACGTCGAATCGCCGTGCAATATCGGGCAGGGTGTCCTCCTTGCCGACCACCGTGCGCTGAACATAGCCGACGATCTCGGTATCCGCGTCGATGTCGAAGCGATGCGTGGCCGTGGGCATCGGCAGTACCGGCGCCGGCGGCGGTGCCGCTTCGGCGGCCGGCGGTGGCGTCGCCGGGGTGTGCCGCAACAGCGAGCAGCCGGCCGCGCCCAGGATCAGGACCCCCACCGGCAGCAGTCGCCGGCGCAATCGCGTCAAAGCTTTTACCATGCGTCTATCTACAGCAAAGTGGGCTGATCAGGCAATTGGTTGCGAACCGAGACCTCGCCGGGCGCGGTTGCGTAGTGCCGCGCCAGCAGGGCTGCCACCGCGTCCACGCCCGCAACGGCACCGGTCTGATAGCGTCCGGCGCGAAAATGCTCCTCCATGACACGACACACATTTTCCCATTCGGCCTGCGTCACGCGCCCCCGCAAGCCTCGATCCGCCACGATTTCCACGACGCGATCCGCGAGCTGGACGTAGATCAACACGCCATTGTTGTACTCGGTATCCCACACCCGCAGCTGCGCGAATACCTCGAGTGCCCGTGCTCGCGGGCTCACCTCGTTGAGCAGATGCAGCGGGCTCAGCGAGGTCTCTATCGCAACGCGGATCTCCCCGGCATGCGTCCGCTCCGCGCGCGCGACGGCCTGCTCGATGGCATCCAGAGTGGCCTTGGGAAACTTGAGGCGTGTCCGCCAATGCGGCGTCGTGACGTGACGAATCAGGCGGGCGAGCTGCATTACCAACTCCCCGAGGCGCCGCCGCCGCCGGCGCCGCCGCCGCCACCGCTGAAGCCCCCGCCGCCACCGCCGCCAC
>JALYHP010000090.1 GCA_030799355.1 Pseudomonadota bacterium | reverse complement strand
TCGATCTGGCAGGACAGTCGCGAGGTGGCGTCGCGGTACTCGGGTAATTCCTTGAGCAGCTCCAGCTCGTCGCTCTGCGGCTTCGGCAACCGGCTGGTCCAGTTCTCATCGACGAAGACATGGCAGGTGGCGCAAGAGCACAGCCCCCCGCAAATCGCGGCGACACCGTAATCGAGCTCGCGCAGGATTTCCATGACTTTCAAGCCGGGTCTTGCCTCGATCTCATGCTGTTTGCCGTCCCGGTCCACCACGATCATCCGCGCCATTGAACTCTCCGTTTGAGTGCCCACCACGGGGCTGCGTGAGGCCCCTTTGGGACCAAACGTCACATTTTGCCGGAACTTCTGCCTGGCGACTACCAGAGTACCGACGGGCTCGCCAGCAAGCGGGCCCGCAACCGTTCGGCGCGCTTGGCCACGCTCTCTGCCCCATTCTGTGGCGGGCCAATTGCCAACCCCGGTGCCACATTTGCGGCCACGCCCTCTGCCGCAGCGTGTGCCACGCCCGTTATCACGCCGTGTGCCCTCCCTTCGGTCGTCTCGTGTGCCCCGGCCGCACCGGGTCGCTGCGCCAGATACAGCTCGCTCCATAGCAAACAAACATAGTCGTACAGCCACATGAACAGCGACAAGCGCGCGCATTCGTCCGCCTGCGCCGTGCGCCCCAAGTAGCTCGACAGCAAGGCGGTGGCCTGCGCCAACTCGTTGTTGGCGGCCCATCCGGCCACATCCCAGTAAGGATCCGATACATGGGCGTATTCCCAGTCGAGCAAAAGGACCCGTGCGCCCGCGCCGGGGTCCATCGCGATGAGATTATGGCGGTGCAAGTCGCTGTGGCATAGCACCGGCGCGGGTGCGGGCGAGGCGGCGAGCAAGGCCAGGTTCGCATCGGCGGCATTGCGCAGGGCGGTCGGAGCCTCGGCCGCCTGCCATTCCACCGCGCACGGGCCTGACCCGATCCCGTCCCAGGCGCCGCTGCCGGCCAACGCTTGCGCATACTGTGCGATCCACGCCGCCGGATTCATGGTTCGGGCCGGCTGCGGTATCCGCAGCGCGTGTACCTTCCGCAACAGCAACCCCATCGCCTCGATCGTCTCGGGCCGCTGAATTTCCTGCGGCGACCAGACCCGGCCGCTCACCCAGCGGGAGACCAGCACGCCTTCGGCCGGATCGCAATGCTCGATGGCCGGCGCAAGGCCGGCGGCGGCCGCGCAGCGGAGCACGTTGCACTCCCATTCGCGGTTGAAACCTTGGTCGAGACCGTGCGCTCCGGACTCAGGATGGGTTACCCGCAACGCATATTGGCGTCCTGCGCGCGCGACGCGGAAACTGTCATTGACCAGTCCCGACGCCAGGCGGTGGATCTGCACCGGCCCCTCCCCCGGAACCCACCGTAAGGCGATCTCCTCAAACGGGCTGAGCGGCATGGATCGCGAGCTGCGAGCTGCGGCGCCACTCACGCATCCCGACGACGATCATCAGCAGGTACAGACCGAACAGCAGCATGGTCAGATACAGGCGGCGGGTGAAGTACAGACCGAGGCTCACCGAGTCGATGACCAGCCACCAATGCCAGTTTTCGTACACCTTGCGGGCGACCAGGAAAGTGGCAAACACGCTGGACCATGCCACCATCGAGTCCACGAATGGCCAGGCAGCGGGGGTGAAGCGCCGCAAGAAATAACTGGTCACGAAAGACATTGCAACCACTCCCAGCAGTCCGCCCGCATGGCGCGATGCCGACCAGCGGGAGATCTCCAGCATGCCTGCGCCGCCGGCGCGATCCTGTGTCCATTGCCGGTAACCGTAGACGGCCATCGCCGCATAGAAGACGTTCAACACCGACTCCATGTAAAGGTGCGCTGCAAACATCACGCACACATACAAGCAGGAACTGACGAACGCGGCCGTCCAGCACATGAGCCGTTGCCGGATCGCCAGCAACAGATACACGATGGCGAGCACGGCGGCGGTGATTTCGATCCAACTCGTGGAGCGCCACGCGTCGCCGAATTGACGAGCAAGCTCGCCGATCACGGCCGCTCCGAGCCCGGCCCGCCCCCCCTCGGTGCGGTCGTGGTCTCGCCGGCGCCGGCTGCGCCAGCCGCAACCTCGCCGGGCCGATCCACGCCGGGCAGGACTTTCATGACGAAGATGGGCTGCGGTCCGGCGGCGGCGCGCCGCATCTCCTCGGCGAGGATGGCCATCACCCGATCGAGCGGACCCCAGATCTGAGTGCTCAATGGATTCGTGAGCACCTCCAACTCCGGATAGGTACTGAGGCGATCGATGAACGCCTGGATCAGGGGCCGGTAGTCGCCGGCCAAGGGGTACATACTGATTTCGACGGCGGTGCGCATGATTACCACTCCCTACGCCGGCATTATCCGGGTCAGGTTCAACGGGTTCGCAGGCGAGTCGGAACAGCCGACGGCCCACATCTCAGGTCTCTCACGGACCACCCCAAGGTAGGACAAGTGTAGCCGGATGCCCGGATGCGTGCAAAACTGCGGGTCGTTTGTCTCGCGGAGATTCGCCTTGCGGCTATTTCAAGTCGACGCTTTCACGCGCACCCGCTTCACGGGCAACCCGGCGGCCGTGGTCCTCGATGCCGACGGCCAGGACGATGCCACCCTGAAGTCGATCGCACGCGAGTTCGCGCAAACCGAAGTGGCATTCGTATCGGCCGCGACCGCGCCCGATCACGACGTCCGCCTGCGTTTCTTCAACGCGCGCAAAGAAGCACCTTTTGTCGGACATGCGACCATCGCGGCGCACGCCGTGCTGCTCGCTCTCGGGCGCCGAGGACCGGGCGTCTGCCGGCAGCATTCCGGAACCGGCATCATCGAGGTACGGGTACGCGACCAGGGCGGCACCCTGATCGAATTTCGCCAAAGCCGGCCCGAACTCGATGCGCCGCTGCCGTTGAAGACCACGCTGCGTGTTGCCGAAGCGCTGCATCTACCGGGAGCTCGGTTGCACGAGGCCATGCCTGCCCGTATCGCCCGCAAGGGCAGCACCCGCTTGCTGGTGCCGGTGCAAGGCGCCGAGGCGCTGGACGCATTGAGCCCGCATCTCGACACGCTGATCTCGCTCGGTAACGAAATCGGCGTGGACGGCTTTTTTGTCTTCTCGGTCGATCGCGGGCCGCAGGAAGCATCGCTGGTCACCGAATCGCGAATGTTTTGTCCCGCTCTTGGAATTCCCGAGGACCCGGTGAGCGGCAACGCGCACGCGATGCTCGCTTCCTATCTGTGGGAGCTCGGCCAATTGGACCAGAACACCCTCGCCTTCGTCGGCCGGCAGGGCCGCCATATGAATCGGCCCGGAGAAGTCAGCGTGAAGCTCGAGGTCGAACACGGTAGTTTAGTGGCCGCGCACATCGGCGGCAGCGCGGTTATCGTCAGCGAAGGCACCTTGTCGTTTTAAAAGCGCCTCGAAACGCGCGTTGCCGATGCGACACGCGGCGCGCTCAAATCCACGTTCAGCGCGCCCGCCAACTCTCGGAGCTGCGCTTCGACAGTCTTTGCGGTGGCCACCGCCTCGCCGAGGTTGCCGGCAGCGAACGCCGCCTGGGCCTTCGACCAAAGCGACCCGGCCCGCCTCACGCCGGCCCGCGCGGCGTCCAGATCGATGACCGGCGCAGGGGCGTGGGTACGGTTCGCCGGTTTCCTGCCGAGCAGATCGATGCGGCTCTGGACGGCGGTCATATAGCCCGGCAACGCGGCGGCAAGGGCAGCCCATTGTCCGTCGAGCGC
>JALYHP010000087.1 GCA_030799355.1 Pseudomonadota bacterium | reverse complement strand
GCGGACAACCTCGCGATGGGCCGGCCGACAGCGCCCGCACCGACACGCGGCCCCGCAGCCGGCGGCCGCGCAGGCGTGGGCTGTGTGCTCACGGTGGGCAACTACGACGGGGTGCATCTCGGCCACCAGCACATGATTCGTGCGGTGATGGAGCGGTCGGCGCAATTGCAATGCGAGTCGACGGTTTTGGTGTTCGAGCCCAGCTCGAAGGAATTCATCGATCCGGCCGGTGCGCCGCCGAGATTGACACGCTGGCGCGAAAAGATGGTGGCGCTGGCGGCACAGGGTGTCGATCGGATCGTGACCTTGCGGTTCGACGATGCCATGCGCGCGATGTCGCCGCAGCGCTTCGTGGAGGAGTTGATCGTCGGCGGTTTGGGGGCGCGGCACGTCGTGGTGGGCGATGACTTTCGCTACGGCACACAGGCAGGAGGGACCATCGAGAGCCTGCGGGCGGCCGGCCGGGCCCACGGCTTCGGCGTCGAACAGGTCGCCCCCTTCGTGCTCGAGGGTGTGCGCGTCAGCAGTACTGCCGTACGCGAGCGGCTGGAGCGCGGCGATTGCGCGGGCGCCGCGCGGCTGTTGGGGCGGCCGTACCGCATGATGGGACGCGTCGTCCGCGGCGAGGCGCTCGGCAGAACGCTCGGATTTCCCACGGCCAACCTGCGTCTCCTGCGGCGCAAGTCGCCGCTGTGGGGCATTCTGGCCGTACGCGTGTATGGTATCGAGAAGGTTCCGCTGGAGGGCGTCGCGAGCCTGGGCACGCGTCCCACGGTGAGCGGCGTCGAGCCGCTACTCGAGGTGCATGTATTCGATTTCGACGGCGATCTGTACGGACGCGCCATCGAAGTGGAATTCATCGCGAAATTGCGTGACGAGGTCAAGTTCGATTCCTTGGATTCATTGAGAGTGCAAATGAAGGTCGATGCCGCACAGGCGCGCGATCTCTTGTCGAAGGTGGGTTGTGGCTGATTACAAAAATACGATCAATTTGCCGAACACGGGTTTCCCGATGAAGGCAGACCTCGCCAACCGCGAGCCGGACATGGTCGCGCTGTGGGAGCGCAGCGGCGTGTACGGCCGCATTCGCGCGTTCGCCGAGGGGCGGCCGAAATTCGTGCTCATGGATGGACCGCCGTATGCGAACGGCGCCATTCATCTGGGGCACGCCGTCAACAAGGTCTTGAAGGACATCATCGTCAAGTCGCGCACCCTGGACGGCTACGACGCGCCGTACGTGCCGGGATGGGATTGCCACGGCCTGCCCATCGAAATGCAGGTGGAGAAGACCCATGGGCGCGTGGGACAAAAAATCGATGCCAAGGCGTTTCGCGCCGCGTGCCGAGCCTATGCGCTCAAACAGGTGGACGGTCAGCGCAGCGACTTCAAGCGCTTGGGGGTACTGGGCGATTGGGATAACCCCTACTTGACCCTGGCACCGCGCTACGAAGCGGAGCAGCTGCGCGCCTTCGCCGCCATCATCCACAACGGCCACGTGTACAAGGGCTACAAACCCGTGCACTGGTGCCTCAATTGCCGGTCGGCCCTGGCGGAGGCGGAGGTCGAATACGAGGACAAGACCTCGCCCAGCGTCTATGTGCGTTTCGAGGTCACGGATCGCGAGGAACTCGCGGCGCGGGCGGGGTTGGCGCTCACCGAGCAACTGGCGCTGTTCGAGGATGTGCCCACGGCGGTAGCCATCTGGACCACGACGCCCTGGACCTTGCCCGCGAATCGCGCGGTGGCGGTACATCCGCAATTCGACTATTCGCTGGTTGAATTCAATGCGGGCAACGGCGATGAGCGGCTGCTGCTCGCGAGCGAACTCGTCAAATCCGTCATGCACGCGCTCGGCGTGCCGCACTGGACGACGATTGCGCAAACGAAGGGTGCCGCGCTCGAGCATTTGATGTTGCAGCATCCCTTCTACGATCGGCAGGTGCCTGTGATTCTCGGCGATCATGTCACCCTCGATGCCGGTACCGGCGCCGTGCACACGGCTCCCGGGCATGGCCTGGATGACTATAACGTCGGTCGCCGGTACCACCTGGAGGTGGATAATCCCGTGGGCGGCGATGGCTGCTTCCTGCCCTCGACGCCGCTGTTTGCCGGAGAACAGGTGTTCGATGCCAATGCGCACGTCATCGAGGTGCTGCGCGAGCGGGGCCGCTTGCTCAAGGGCGAGCCGTACCACCACTCCTATCCGCATTGCTGGCGCCACAAGACCGCGGTGATTTTTCGCGCGACCCCGCAGTGGTTCATCAGCATGGAACAGGCGGGCCTGCGCAAGGCGGCGCTCGAGGCGATCGCGCACGTGGACTGGATGCCCTCGTGGGGCGAACAGCGGATCAGCGGCATGATCGCGGGCCGCCCCGACTGGTGCGTCTCGCGGCAACGCACCTGGGGAGTGCCCATCCCGCTGTTCGTCGACAAGCTGACCGGCGAGCTGCATCCGCGGACCGCCGAATTGATCGAGCAAGTCGCGAAGCAGGTCGAGCGCGACGGCATCGATGCGTGGTTCGATCTGGATGCCGCCGCGTTCCTCGGGCCCGACGCCGAGAAATACGACAAGGCCACCGACGTGATGGACGTGTGGTTCGATTCCGGCGTGGCGCATCATTGCGTGCCGCAAAGCCGGCCGCAGATCACCTCGCCGTCGGATCTTTACCTGGAGGGCTCCGACCAACACCGCGGCTGGTTCCACTCATCGTTGCTCACCTCGGTGGCCATGCACGGCCGGGCACCCTATCGCGCCGTCTTGACGCACGGGTTCACCGTGGATGAACAGGGCCGCAAGATGTCCAAATCCATCGGCAACACGCTGGTGCCGCAGAAGTTGACGAGCACCCTCGGAGCCGACGTGGTGCGCCTGTGGATCGCGGCCACCGATTACGCCAACGAGATGAGCGTATCGAACGAAATCCTGAAGCGCATTGCCGATTCCTACCGCCGCATGCGCAATACGCTGCGGTTCCTGTTGGGCAACATGCACGGCTTCGATCCGGCCGCACACGCCGTGCCGTGGCACGACTTGGTGGCCATCGATCGGTGGGCCATCGCCAAGGCCTTCGCTTTGCAGAACGATGTGATGACGGCCTATCGGAATTACGAGTTCCACGACATTTATCAGCGGATCCACAATTTCTGCGTGGTCGATCTCGGCGGCTTTTATCTCGATATCATCAAGGACCGTTTGTACACCACGGGCGCGGCGAGCGTGCCGCGCCGGTCCGCACAGACGGCCATGTACCAGGTGGCCGCGGCGATGGTGCGCTGGCTCGCGCCCATCCTCAGCTTCACGGCCGAAGAGGCATGGACTTTTCTGCCCGGCGAACGCAACGAATCCGTGTTCCTCAATACCTGGCATCAGTTCCCGCCGGGCGTGGAACGCGAGGCGGAGCTGGACTGGCCTGCGCTCATCGGCCTGAAGGCCGACGTGCTGCGCGAGCTGGAACGGCTGCGCGCGGCGGGCGCCATCGGCGCGCCGCTCGAGGCCGAGGTAACCCTGTTCGTCACGGCAGCCCAAGCGGCGCGGTTTGCGGCGCTGCAAGATGAGCTGCGGTTCGTGCTCATCACCAGCCAGGCGCGCCTCGTCGAGGCCGACGTGCCGCCGGCGGGCGCCGTCGCGACGAGCGCCGAAGGGGTCTGGATCGAAGTCGTACCGAGCACGCAGCCCAAGTGCGTGCGCTGCTGGCATTTGCGCGGCGATGTGGGCAGCGATCCTCGCCATCCGGAACTTTGCGCGCGCTGCGTCCTCAATGTCGAGGGTGCCGGAGAGGAGCGTAAATTCGCATGAACGCCGTGGAGGATATGGCCATCGTCGATAAAAATGGGAACCGGGCCACAGCGTGGCTGGTGCTGTCCGCCGTCATCGTGCTGATGGATCAACTGACCAAGATGTATATCGTGCGGCATTTCGGCGAATTCGAGTTCAAGAGCGTACTGCCCGTGCTCGATATCACGCGGATGCACAACGTCGGCGCAGCCTTCAGCTTTCTGGCGTCGGCTTCCGGCTGGCAGCGCTGGCTGTTCATAGGCCTCGCGGTGTCGGTGAGCATGGGAATCATCGTCTGGCTGTGCCGCTTGCCGCGCGGTTCTCACGGCCTGTTGGCGGCCGGCCTCTCGCTGGTGCTGGGGGGGGCGCTCGGCAACGTGATAGATCGGATTCAGCTCGGGCATGTCATCGATTTCATACACTTTCATTGGGATCAGGCGTATTTTCCGGCATTCAACGTGGCGGATTCGGCGATTACCGTCGGCGCGGCGTGCCTGTTGCTGGATGCATTGTTCGATTCACGGCGGAAAAGCTGATGCAAATTCTATTGGCCAATCCTCGAGGATTCTGCGCCGGCGTCGACCGGGCCATCGACATCGTCGAACGCGCCATCGACTTGTTCGGCGCGCCCATCTACGTGCGCCACGAGGTGGTGCACAACAAGTATGTGGTCGATCGCCTGCGCGCCATCGGCGCGGTGTTCGTCGAGGAACTCGAGGAGGTGCCGGACGGCGCCACCGTCATCTTCAGCGCGCACGGCGTGTCCCGCGTCGTTCAACAGGAGGCGCAACGCCGTTCGCTGAACGTATTCGATGCCACCTGCCCCTTGGTGACGAAGGTGCACATGGAAGTCACCCGTTACGCCCGCGAAGCGCGCGAGGTGTTCCTCATCGGCCATGCGGGGCATCCGGAGGTCGAAGGCACCATCGGTCAATTCGATACCTCGTTCGGCGGCAGCATCTATCTGGTCGAGACGGTCGAGGATGTCGAGCGGGTGGTGGTGCGCAATCCCGCCCACCTCGCGTTCGTCACCCAGACGACGTTGTCGGTCGACGACACCGCCTGCATCGTCACCGCGCTGCGCAACCGCTTCCCGGGTCTGAAGGCGCCGGTGAAAGAGGATATCTGCTATGCCACTCAGAATCGCCAGGATGCCGTCAAGGATTTGATCGGGCGGTGCGATGTGCTGGTGGTGGTGGGTTCGAAATCCAGCTCGAATTCCAACCGCTTGCGTGAAATGGCCGACAAGGTGGGCATACCGGGCTTTCTGGTCGACGGACCGCAGTTCCTGCACCGCGAATGGTTCGACTCCGCCAAGACCGTGGGCGTCACCGCCGGGGCGTCGGCCCCCGAGATCCTGGTGCAAGGCGTCATTGCGCAACTCAAGGAGTGGGGCGGCGCCGTCGTCGATGAATTGAAGGGGCGGGAGGAACACGTGATATTCGCCCTGCCGAGGACCCTGCGCGACGTCGCCAGGCGAGTCGGCAGCCTTTCTTCGGACGGTCCGGCGAGTTAGAATGCCGGCCCGTTCCGGGGTGGCATCGGTCTGGGCCAACCCGTTCGGGGCGACCGCCTCCCTCGAGTAACACGCCGCAATAGCTCAGTCGGTAGAGCAACGCATTCGTAATGCGTGGGTCAGGGGTTCGAATCCTCTTTGCGGCACCATTTTTCTAAAAATCCAGCGACGCTCGTCGGCGCCGAATATTCGTCGCCACCGGTTCGAACCCCTGACAGACAAAAAGCCGGTTCGACGACGACTGGACCAAGTACAGCCAGACCGATCTGCGTTGGCGAACAGCGACCGCATGGATATGGAGTGATCGCCGGCGGATGA
>JALYHP010000071.1 GCA_030799355.1 Pseudomonadota bacterium | reverse complement strand
CTCAAGACGCGCGCCCGGCGCCGGTGCAGTTGCACCCCGGGCAGCGCGCCGCGCGCGACACGGTGCTGGAGAACTCATCCTGGGTGCGTCCGCTGCAGTACGAGATCGGCCGCGTCATCGTGGGCCAGAAGCCGCTGCTCGACCGTCTGCTGATCGCGCTGCTGACGAACGGCCACGTGCTGCTGGAAGGCGTGCCCGGCCTCGCCAAGACGCTGGCCCTCAAAACCTTGGCGAGCTGCGTGGACGTGCGATTCAAACGCCTGCAATTCACCCCCGACATGCTGCCGGCCGACATCGTCGGCACCATGATCTATAACCCACAGGACGGCGTATTTCGCACCAAACACGGGCCCATCTTCAGCAATCTCATCCTCGCCGACGAAATCAACCGCGCACCGGCGAAGGTGCAAAGCGCGCTGCTCGAAGCCATGCAGGAACGTCAGGTCACCATCGGCGATGAAACCTATGCGTTGCCCAACCCCTTCCTGGTGCTGGCGACCCAGAACCCTCTGGAACAGGAAGGCACCTACCCGCTCCCCGAAGCGCAGATCGATCGCTTCATGATGAAGGTCATCGTCAGCTATCCGAACCGCGCCGAAGAGCGCGCCATTCTGGACGCCATGGCCACCACCGAGCCCCTGCCGGTGCCCCGTCCCGTCGTTTCCGCCGAGCAGATCGTGGCCGCACGGCATGTCGTCAACACGCTGTACGTGGACGAGAAGATACGCGACTACATCGTCGATCTGGTGGTTGCGACGCGTCCGCCGGCTGCCGCATCGTTCGATCTCAATGGCTACATTCAGAACGGCGCCTCGCCGCGCGCCACCATTGCCTTGACGCTGGCCGCTCGCGCCATGGCATTCCTGAATGGCCGCCATTTCGTGATACCCCAGGACGTCAAGAACGTCGCCCACGACGTGCTTCGTCATCGCGTGTCGGTGACGTACGAGGCCGAAGCCGAGAACATCACCTCCGAAAACATCATCGATAAAATCCTCAATAAGCTTCCCGTCCCGTAATCCATGCCGGCCGATACCACCAAGTCCAGCAAGGCCATCATGAGCGGCATGCGGCAGCTGGAAATCCGCACGCGCCGCATGGTCAACGACAGTCTCGCCGGCGCCTATCACTCGGTGTTCAAGGGCCGCGGCATGGACTTCGACGAAGTCCGCGAATACATGCCCGGCGACGAAGTGCGCACCATCGACTGGAACGTGACCGCGCGCGCCGGCAAGACTTTCGTCAAGAAATTCACCGAGGAGCGCGAGCTGACCATATTCCTGGTGGTCGACATCAGCGCGTCCGGAAATTTCGGCTCGGCCGCCTTGAGCAAGCGCGACCTCGCCGCCGAGCTCGCCAGCGTCCTGGCATTCTCCGCCATTCGCAACAGCGACAAAGTCGGACTGCTGCTTTACTCCGACCGGGTGGAGCGGTACTTGCCGCCCAAGAAGGGCCGGCGCCATGTCTTGCGCGTGGTGCGGGACATTCTCTATCACAGCGCCGAAGGCCGCGGCACCGACGCCGTCAAAGCGCTCGATGTCATCAACCACGTGCTGCACCGGCGCGCCATCGTGTTCCTCATTTCGGATTTCGAGTCGGCCGAAGACCCAGACGTCGCGCGGGCCGCACTGCGTCGCGCCATGCGCCAGACCAATCGCCGTCACGATCTGGTCGCCGTGCACATCGAGGATCCGCGCGAGAAGGAATTGCCCGACCTCGGCATTGTCGCGCTCGAGGACGCGGAAACCGGCGAAATCGTCGAACTCGACACCGCGAGCGCCCGCGTACGCAAGCTGTTCAAAGAGGCCTCTGCCGAGCGCAGCCGCCGCTTGCTGAGCGACTTCCGCTCCGAGGGAGTCGACACCTTGCAGCTGCAGACCGACTCGCCCTACATCCCGGCGTTGCAACGATTCTTCAAAACGCGCGAGCGGCGTCGCCTATGAACCGCCGCGGCTCAGCCTCGTTTACCATGGTCATCGCCGGACTCATCGCCGGATCACAGGCCACCGCCGCAGCGCTCGAGGAGGATATCCGTGATATACGCGGGCCGAAATTCGTCCTGCCCGCCTGGTTCGTGCCGGCGCTGCTTGCCGCAATGTTGGTGCTGGCTGCGCTGACCTTTGCCGCTTGGCGTTGGCTGCGGCGGCGGCGCCGCCCGCGCGCACTGCTGCCATTCGAAGTCGCTTTGCAGCGCCTGGAGGACATTCGTGCGCTGCTGCAGCCGCAGCATGCGAGGGAATTTTCAATCGCGGTGTCTGACATCATCCGCAGCTACATCGAGCAACGCTTCGACGTCATCGCCACCCACCAGACCACCGAAGAGTTCCTGCGCGATCTGCTGCTCTCTCCCAACGCGGCGCTGGCCCGACACCGCGGTCTGCTGTCGGCATTTCTCCAGCAATGCGATCTGGTCAAGTTCGCGGGCGTATCGCTGACGCTCGAGAACATGCACTCGCTGCACGCGAGCGCCGGCAGTTTCGTGCTGGAAACCGCGAAACCCGAAGGGGACGCCGCCGCGCCGGCCGCCGCCGCACAGACAGCGAGCGCTGCGCAAGCCGACACCCCTGCCAACGCCGCGCAGACCGGCACGCCCGCCATTACCCCGCAGGCCGCCCCATGACTCGCTTCCTGCAGCCCGAATGGCTCTGGCTCCTGACGCTGCTGCCGCTCGTCATGCTGTGGCGCGGGCGGCGCGGGCCGGTCGCGGCCATCGAATACTCCGATGTGGGTCTGGCGAGACAGGTCGCGCGACGCAGCCGCAGCCGCATCGGGGGCTGGGTCTGGCTGCTGCCCATCCTCGCCGGCGCTCTGATGATCGTGGGACTCGCCCGCCCGCAAAGGGGCCAGAGCCACACCGAGGTGACCGCCCACGGAATCGATATCGTGCTGGGACTCGATGTATCCGGATCCATGCAAGCGCTGGATTTTCTCATCGACGGCCGTCGGCTGAATCGCATCGAGGTGGTCAAGCGAGTGGTCGCCCGGTTCATCGACGAGCGCCCCAACGATCGGATCGGTCTCATCGCCTTCGCAGGCGCCCCGTACCTGGTCAGTCCCATCACGCTCGATCATGATTGGCTGCAGCAGAATCTCGAGCGCGTCAACATCGGCGGCGTGGACGATGGCACGGCCATCGGTTCGGCGATCGCAACCGCCGTCAATCGACTGCGCACGACGCCGGCGAAATCCAAGGTCATCATCCTGCTGACCGATGGCGTGAACAACACCGGAAAGATATCGCCGCTCGCCGCCGCCGAGGCCGCCAAGGCCATGGGCGTCAAGATCTACACCATCGGCGTCGGCGTACGCGGCAAAGCACCCATTCCCGTCAGAGACGAAGCCGGAAATATGCGTCTCATCATGGCCAAGGTTGACGTGGACGAAAAAACTTTGCAGACCGTGGCCGATCTGACCGGCGGTAAATTCTACCGGGCCACCGACACCGACTCGCTGCAGAAAATCTACGAACAGATCAACCGCCTGGAGACCACCGCTCAGACCGTTCAGAAATTCGAGCACTACGAAGAGCTGTATCCGTGGGCGCTGATCCCGGCGCTCGGCATCGTCGTCTTGAGTCTCACGCTGCAGCACACCCGCTATCGGAGACTGCCATGAGCTTCAGTGAACCCGGCTGGCTGGCGGCGGGGTTGCTCGCCTGCGCAGCGCTCCTCTGGCTGTGGCAGCGCTACGATGCGCGCCAGCACGCCGCGCTCGCCCGGTTCGTGTCGCCGCATTTGCGCCGGGATCTCACCCACTCCATCTCGGTGGCCCGGCGCCGCGCCCAGCGCGGGCTGATCCTGGCCTCCTTCGCCCTGCTGTTCATCGCGCTTGCCGGCCCACTGTACGGCTATCGATGGGAACAGATTAGCCGCCGCGGCAACGAAATCATCTTCGCGATCGATACCTCGCGCAGCATGTCCACCCCCGACATCAAGCCCAACCGGCTGGCCCGCGCCAAATTGGCGATCGATGACTTCGCCAACCGCTTGGACGGCGACGCGGTGGGCATCGTCGCATTCGCCGGCAGCGCCTTTCTGGTATGCCCCATCACGCTCGACTACGGCGCCTTCCACGAATCCTTGAATGCGATCGATACCCATACCATCCCTCGCGGGGGCACGGATATTTCCAGCGCGATTCATGAAGCCCAAGCCGCGCTGCGCCGCCGCCCCGGCAGCGATAAAATCCTCATCCTGGTCACTGACGGCGAGGATCTCGAGGGCAGTGCCGTGGCTGCGGCGGCGGCGGCGAAGCGGGCCGACGGCCTGACGATATTCACGGTGGGCGTGGGAACGGCCGGCGGCGATCTCATCCCCGTGCCGCCCGACCAAGGCGGCGGGTTCGTCAAAGACGATACCGGCGCATTCGTGAAGTCCCGGCTCGATGCAGCCGCGCTGCAGGCCATTGCCGCCGCCGCCGGCGGCTTCTACGTTCCCCTCGGAACGCAGGGCGAGGGACTGGAAGTCATTTTCAAGACCGTGCTGGGCTCCTTGGCGAAGCACGACCTCGCTTCGCGTCAGCAGAAAATTGACACGCCGCGCTATCAATGGCCGTTGGCCGCGTCCCTCGCCTCCCTGCTCCTGAGCCAGCTCATCGGCACCCGCCGACGCGCCGCCCAGGGAACGCGCGCTGCCGCCAGCCCCGTCGCGGGCATTGCACCGCGCCCCGCGGGCATCGCCGCATCGCGCGGCGCCACCGGCATGGCGGCGGCGACGCCTCCTTCCACGGCGGGCGCCGCTGCGAGCGCACGCGCAACCGTTGCACCGGCCGCCGGCCCGAGCGGCATCACCGCCGCCTCGATACTGCTGCTCGTGGCGTTGCTGCCCGTCGCGGGCCGCGCGGCGATACTGAGCGACAAGCCCGCGGAGGAATACAACAAGGGCACGGCCGCGTATCGGGCCGGCCAGTTCCCGCAGGCCGCGCAGGCCTTCCAGCAATCCATCAGCCACTCGCCCTCGAATGATCTTAGACGGCTGGCCGACCAAGAAGACGCCTACTACAACCTCGGCAACACGCTGTATCGCACGGGCCAGAAGAGCGCCCAATCGGCGCCGCAGGAGGCGCTGAAAAAATGGTCCGACGCCGTCAAGGCCTATGAGACCGCGCTGCAGTTGCGGCCGAACGATGCCGACAGCAAGTACAACCGCGATCTGGTGAAGCGCAAGATCGAAGCGCTCCAGCAGCAGCAGCAGCAGCAGAACCAGGGCGGAGGCCAGCCGCAGGGTCAGCCCCCGAACTCGAAGCCCAACCAGGGCAAGGGCACCAACTCCCCGCAAAACAATGGCGACGGCCAGCCGCCGCAAGGGCAACCGCAACCATCGCCAAGCCAACCGCCACCGCAACAGGCGCAGCAGCCACAGGGTCAGCCGCCACAGCAACAAGGCCAACCGCCGACGCAACCGCCCCAGCAGCAGGGCCAACCCCCGGCGCAGCAGGCTCAGCAGCAAGGGCAGCCTTCGCCAAGCCCCTCCCAGCCCCCTGCCGAGCCGGCCGAGGACGCGCGGGCCGCCGACGAGCAACGCCTTCCGGGACAGATGAGCCGCGAGGAGGCCCGCGAGCTGCTCGATTCGGCGAAGGCAGATGAACGCCGTCCACCCGGTATGCCGCTCGCGCGCCGCGGCGAGGCGCCGCCGGACAAGCCGGTCAAGGATTGGTAGCCTGCCGATGAGGGATATCGTCCGCCACGCCTGCGTGCTCATCACGATCGCCATCTGGATGATGGCGGCTCCCGCCTTCGCCGCTCCCCTCAACGCCACCATCGAGCCGTCACAGATTTCCCTGGGACAGACGGCGCAACTCACCATCACCAGTCCGGGCACCAGCATGGAGCCGGTGACCCTACCCACGGTGTCGGGACTGGAGTTTCGCATCATCGGACAATCGCGCCGCATCGAGATCATCAACGGCGCGACGCTCGCCACTACGTCCGTCATCGTGCGGGTCACACCTCAGACCGCCGGCGTTTTCACCATTCCCGGCATCACCTCGCAACCGCTGGTGCTGCGGGTCAGCCCGGACGACGGCGCCGGCAGTTCCTCGCCGCGCGCGTCCAGTGGGCTGTCGGCCAAGCCCTCCGGCGGCGCGAGCGCCAACGGCCTGCGCATGACCGCCGACGGTTCGGCGTTCGTACGCCTGGTGCTGCCCAAGCGCGATATCTATGTTGGCGAAAGCATTCCCGTCGATATCGAGCTCGGTTTGCGGTCCGGGTTCGTGACGTCCTTGAACGGCCTGCCCACGCTCACCGGCGGTGACTTCACGCTCAACAATCTCTCGCATCAACCCGAACGCGTCGAAAAACTCATCGATGGCAAGCCGTACGTCGTGCTGACGTGGCACAGCGTCATTGCCGCGGTTAAGCCCGGAAAATATTCGCTGTCGGTGGAATCTCCGCTCACCGTGAAGATACGGACGCGCTCGCCGCGCGATTCCATGCTCGACGATCTGTTGGGCGACCCGTTCCTGCAGAATTTCTTCGGCGCCACCGTGTCCAAGGACATCACGGTGTCGAGCCCGCCCGCGGAATTGACCGTTTTGTCGCTGCCCACCGAAGGGCGCCCGCCCGATTTCAACGGCGCGGTCGGATCGTTCGAGATCGCCAGCGAACTGTCGGCGCCCAGCGCCGCGGCCGGCGATCCGCTGACGTTGCGCATGCACGTCACCGGCGCGGGCAACTTCGATCGAGTCGACAGCAGCATGCTCGAGCACCTCGATCAATGGAAGACGTATCCGCCGAAATCCTCGTTCAAGCCGAGCGATGCGCTGGGCCACAAAGGCGAAAAGATCTTTGAGCAGCCGCTCATAGCCTCCAAACCCGGCACTCAAACTCTGCCGCCGCTGACATTCAGTTATTTCGATCCCGGCGCGCGCCGCTACGAGACGGCACGCAGTGCGCCGCTTCGAGTGACCATCTCCCCCTCGGCGGCGGACAGCTCGTTCACCGCGCCGCAGGCGCCCCTCACCGCCGCCACGCCCGCCGGCAATTCCGCCGCTCCGACGAGCGAGGGCTTGCGCCCCGATCACGCCATCACCGGGGGCGCTGCCGATTCCCTCGTACCCCTGTATCTAGAGCCGCGCTTTCTGGTTCTTCCCTCATTGCTCGCACTGGGTTTTGTCGGCGCGTGGCTGCGGCAGCGCCGCGCCGCCGCCGGCACCGGCGGTACGCGCCGCATCCGGGAGCACGCCTCATCCAAGGCAGCCGCTCGCGTGCTCAAGGACCTGCGGGCCGCCGCCCGCGCCGCCGATGCCGCACGATTTTTCAATCTGGCACGCACTGCGTTATTACAAACCCTGGCCGTCCGCTGGCACGTCGCGCCGGACCGCATGACGCCCGACGAGTTGCAGGCGCGGCTCGCCGGCGAGAGCGAAGAAACACGACAACTGTTTGCGCTCGCGGATGAAGCCAATTACTCCGGCCACCCCCCCACCGGTACGGATTTCGAGCGCTGGATGCGGTTCGTGAGCGATCGGCTCATGGAACAGCCGAGACCTCGGGATGGGGAGCGATCGCAATCAGCCCCCGCACCCGGTAGCGCACTCGTTTTACCGCTGACCCTGGTGATCGGCCTGGGTGCAGGCCTCATGGCTTGTCCGACGCGCGCGCAACCGATCCCCGCGAGCATTCAGTCCGCGCCCGCTGCCACGGCACCGGCCGCCGCGACGCCGAACCCATCACACCCCACGGCACCCGCCGCTGCGACACCGAACCCATCGCATCCCGCAGCACCCGCCGCTACGGCACCGGACCCGTCACACCCTATGGCGCCGGGCTATTCCGCCTCGGCCCTGTATAACTTGGGCAATGCCTACGCGCGCGCCGGCAGGCCCGCTCTGGCGGTACTCAACTATCAACGTGCGAGCCTGCTCGCGCCATATGACCCTGACATCGATGCCAACCTACGGCAGGTACGCGACGCGATGCATCTGCCGCCCGAACCGCAACATCGATTCAGGCGCGCGCTCAGCGTGGCCGGCCCGACGGTGCTGTCGTGGATGGGCGTGGTCGGAATAGTCATGATGGGGGCGGGATTGCTCGCACCACCCGCCTCCTTCCCGCAGCGCTGGAAGCGACTGCGGCAGTGGGCAGCCGGCATCGGGTTCGGCTGCGGCTTCGCGCTGGTGGCGTTGACCGTCGGCAACGCGGTGATGCTGTGGCCGACATTGCATGCCGCCGTGGTGCTCACGGCCGCCGCTCCCGCCCGCGTTTCGCCCGTTCCGATGGGTGATCCGCTGTTCGTGCTGCCCGAGGCGGAAACCGTCAGGATGACGGCGCAGCGCGAAGACTTCGTGCTGGTTCAAACCCGGACGGGCCGAACGGGATGGGTATCGCGCGCCGATCTCGCGCCCGTCGTCCCAAGATAGAGCCGGACCGCCGCCCCGCCCGCACGGCGCTCACTGGCCCTCACTGCAAGCCGAACGCTCCGGGGCCATGCTCTTACCGACCGAGCCCCTCGCTGCAGGCCGAACGCTCCGTGGCCGTACGCCTCCCGACCGCGGCCCTCACTGCAGGCCGAACGCTCCGTGGCCATGCTCCTCGGTGAGTTCGAGAATCCTCCCGCCGCCGCGCGCCACGCAGGTCAGCGGATCGTCCGCGATGACCACCGGCAGGCCGGTTTCCTTCATGATCAACTTGTCGATGTCCCGCAGCAACGCGCCGCCCCCGGTGATCACGATGCCGCGCTCGGCGACGTCGCTGCCGAGGTCGGGCGGCGTTTGCTCCAGCGCCTGGCGTACGGCACTGACGATACCCTGCAACGGTTCCTCGAGAGCCTGCAGTATTTCATTCGAATTGAGGGTAAAGCCGCGCGGCACCCCCTCGGACAAGTTCCGGCCCCGGACGGAGATTTCGCGCACCTGATCTCCGGGGTAGGCCGAACCGATTTCGATCTTGATGCGCTCCGCGGTGGTCTCGCCGATCAGAATTCCATAGTTGCGCCGGACGTATTGCACGATGGCCTCGTCGAATTTATCGCCGCCCATGCGGACGCTCGCGGCATAGACGATGCCGTTCAACGAGACCACGGCCACTTCGGACGTACCGCCCCCGATGTCGAGAACCATGGAGCCGCGTGCTTCGTGCACCGGCAAGCCCGCGCCGACCGCGGCCGCCATGGGCTCGGGCACGATGTCCACGCTGCGCGCTCCCGCGCCCTCCGCAGATTCTTTGATGGCGCGCCGCTCGACCTGCGTCGAGCCAAACGGCACGCAGACGAGGACCCGTGGACTCGGTCGGAAGAACCGATCGCCATGCACCTTGTTGATGAAGTACTGCAGCATTTTTTCGGTGTAGGTGAAATCGGCGATGACGCCGTCTTTCATGGGCCGCACAGCGGTGAGGTGGCCCGGTGTTCGGCCCAGCATCTTTTTTGCTTCGGCGCCCACCGCCACCACGATCTTGCCGCCCCGTCCCGGCTCGTTCTGCACCGACACCACCGAGGGCTCGTTCAGTACGATGCCCTTGGACTTGACGTAGATCAGCGTGTTGGCCGTGCCCAGATCGATGGACAGATCATTGGAGAAACGCCCCCGCAGGCGTTTTAGTAACGACACTGACAGCCTTGCGGATGGCGGCCATACACAGCGGCACGGCCGGTGAACATGGTCGCGGCGGCGGCGGAGCCGATCCGAGCGCTCCTCGGGCATGAACCCGACCCAAAGAACCACAGTTTTTCGGGACTTGACCCGCGGTCAATTCCTGATTGATTTTGCATGAAGACTCTCTGGCGACTGCGCGGCCACTGCGCTGGCGTTTCCCGTGAGGGGCGCCATGATGCACCGAGCGCGCGCCGAACGCTACATCGACGCGCTGTCTACACTGCGGTCGTCGAAGCCGCCGTCAGCGCACGCGTTTCTGCCTTTTTCGCGTCGGTGCCGTGTTCGGCGATGCGGATTTCTTTCGCAACGAGGCCCTGTGTACAGGGTCTGGTGCCGGCGACGGTGCTCGTGCCCGCCGCGCTGCTCGTCCCTGCGCCGACTCTGGCTCCTTTGGCGATGCTCGTGCCTGCGGTGGCCTTCGTCCGTTCCGTGCAGCTACTCGTATCGGCGGCGCCTCTCGCTGCTGCGGTGTTTTACGATCCGCGAATTCACCCAACGAGGCGTTCAAAGCCACCGCGAGCGCGGCATCTCCGTTGACCAGATCCGTCCACCGCAGCTCTTGCCCGCGCCGCTTTCCTTTGAGCGTGATCTTCAACCCCTCTGGGGATAGGGCGATGATGAACGCACGCCCGTCGATCTTGACTTCACGCTTCAGTGTTTTATCGAGCCTCGTCATGTTGCCGAGGACTCCGGGCAATGCATGTGAACTCCACCGCCTCGCTGAACTACCCCGCCCGTGCTAGGCTAAGCCCGTGAAGGACATTGTCAATCCTCGGGATACACCGCGGCCGGTTCGAGGCGGGACCGAATCGCTCGGGGCTGTGTGGCACATGGGCCGCGCCCTGTTGGCTCGGTTGGCCGTTCTGGTCGCATGGCTGACGCTCGGGACCATAACGCCCGCCCATGCCACCGTCTACACCCTCGCCAAGGGGGACGATCCGGTGGTAGGCAGTGACCAGACCGTCGTGACCGTGTACGAGGATACGCTCTACGACCTCGCGAGAAAGTACAGCCTGGGCTCCGAGGAGTTGATTCGCGTCAATCCGGGAGTCGACCCGTGGATTCCCGGCGCCGGCAAAACGCTGGTGGTTCCGAATCGCCACATACTACCGCCCGGGCCGCGCGAAGGCATCGTCGTCAATCTCCCGGAACATCGTCTGTACTACTATCCGAAGCCGAACCGCGACGGCTCGCGGCAAGTCATCACGTATCCGGTCAGCATCGGAAAAATGGACTGGCGAACGCCTCTGGGACTCACCCACGTCATCCAGAAACAAAAGAATCCCATCTGGTATCCGCCGGAGTCGGTTCGCAAGGAGCATGCCGCTGCGGGCGATCCGCTGCCCCCCACCGTGCCGTCCGGGCCGGACAATCCCTTGGGTCTGTTCGCCATGCGCCTGGCCGCGGGCAACGGCACCTATCTGATTCACGGCACGAATAACCCCATCGCCGTCGGCCTCGCCGTGACGCACGGGTGCATCCGCATGTACCCCGATGATGTGGCTGCCTTGTTCCCGCTCATTCCGGTGGGCACGCCGGTGCGGCTCATCAACGAACCGTTGAAAGTCGCTTGGGTCGATGGGGAATTGCTGCTCGAGGCGCATCCGCCGGTCGATGCCGAGGGTCAGAGCTTCGAGCCGAACCTCGACCAATTCTCAGAGCTGTTGCAAAAAGCCGTGGGCGTGAGCACGGTGGCCATCCATTGGGACTACGCACGCGAGGTGCTGCAGAAGGCCGATGGCGTCATAGCCACCGTTGGGCTCGAAGCCGATCTGTCACCCGCGCCCGCATCGGACGCCGCCGGCAGCACGCCTGTTTCGCCCGGCGAAACGCAGGTCCCGAGCGGCACCTAGTTACGGGTCCCTCGGACATGCGCCCGGTACGGCCTTCAACCGCCCCGCGCCGTTGCACGAGCGTGGGCCGAGCGCCCGGTACCGTCCGGAGCGCAACGCCGCCGCGAAACCCGCAAAGCCGTGGCCAACACCGGGGCGGGCCGAGCCTCCAGAAATTCAAGCTTAACTTAAGCCCGCCGCCGCGTGGCAAAACTGCGACTCGCGCCAGTAAGAGTCCTCCATTGCGCGCGTCGTAGTTGGTAGTATTGTCGGGCAACAAGGATGCTTCGAACCCACACCGCTCGGTATCCTCCGCCGGCGGCGCGGTCGCCGCCGGACTCGGTGGGCAGATGAGCAATTTGCTTCCATAATGACCCGGGATGTGTCGCATGAAATCTTCTTCTGCTTTTCGCCTTGCATCGTCGCCGGTACGCAAATGGATGGCCGCAGCTCTGACGGTGCTCGGCCTGACTGGTTTGCTCTGCGGCTGCGGGTCGAGTGCGCGTACGGTATCCATCGGCGGCACCTCGACGCCCACACTGGTTTCCATCGGTGTGACTCCAGCCGCTCCCAGCATCGTGCAAGGCACTCAAAAACAATTCACTGCCACCGGGGTTTATTCCGACAACTCCAAAGGGGACATCACCTCCTCGGTCGCCTGGACGTCCAGTGCAACCGCGGTGGCAACCATCAACAATGCGGGGCTCGCAAGCGCGGCCGGAACGGGCTCCGCGACCATCACGGCCACGCTCGGCGGCATAGCCGGTTCGACGACATTGACGGTCACGGCGGCCACGCTCGTGTCCATCACCGTCACCCCGGCCAATCCCAGCATCGCGAAAGGCGCCACCCAAAGCTTTACCGCGACCGGCACGTACTCCAACAGCACGTCTCAGAATCTCACATCAACCGCGACCTGGACTTCTTCCAACCCGAGCATCGCTTCGATCGTTGCCACGGGGACCGGGGCAGGCGTTGCGACCGGGGCTGCCGCCGGCTCGGTGACCATTACAGCGAGCGTCGGCGGCATCTCGGGGACGACGGTGTTGAACGTGACCTCCGCCACGCTGGTCGCCATCAGCGTGACGCCTGCCACCCCCAGCATCGCCAAGGGCACTCAGCAACAGTTCATCGCCACCGGGACGTATACCGACGGTTCGACACAGGTTCTTACCAGCGTGGCGACCTGGACATCCAGCGCTACGGGGGTGGCCTCGGTCAGCAATGCCGGACTCGCGAACGGGCTCAGCGTGGGTTCGACCACGATCACGGCAACTCTCGGTGGCATCTCCGGTTCGACTATATTGACGGTATCGCCAGCTACGCTGGTATCCATCGCCATCACGCCGACCGCCCCGAGCGTTCTCATCGGCTCCGAGCTTCAGCTGCACGCCACCGGCACCTATAGCGATGCCACGACACAGGATCTGACCGCCACCGTCACTTGGACTTCGTCCGCGACCACGATTGCCACCATCAGTAACGCGGCGGGCTCGAGCGGCCTCGCGAGCGGACTTGCGGCCGGTACCACGTCGATCACCGCGGCCTCGGGCACCACCGTCTCCGCGGCGGTGACGCTCACCGTCAAAGGTGCGCGCGCTTACGTAGCGAATTTCACTAATAGTTCGGTCGCGACCGCGGGCAGCGTATCGCAGTACACCGTCGGCGCGGGCGGCGTGCTCACGCCCCTGTCCCCAGCCGCGGTGGCTACCGGCGCCGAACCGTACTCCCTCGCCGTCGATCCCACCGGACACTTTCTGTACGTGGCGAACTACAATTTGAATAACACCGGATCCGTTTCGCAGTACACCATCGGCACCGACGGTTCGCTGACTCCCATGGCGACGCCCACCGTGGCCACGCAACGGGGCCCCAACGGGATCACCATCGATCCATCCGGTCGGTATGTTTACGTAGCCAACTTCGGGTCGAGCTCGGTTTCTCAATACACGGTGTCGGGAAGCGGCTCGCTGACGCCGACGGCGACTGTGGCGGCCGGCGCCGGCGCAGCGGCGGTAGCCATCAATCCGTCGAATACCGTGGCATACGTACCCAATTATTCGGCGGATTCGATTTCGATATTCACCATCGGGACGGGTGGTGCGCTGACCCTGGCCGGCACGAGGACGCTGGCGGCGGGAAGCGCCCCCGATGCCGTCATTCTCGATCCGTCGGGCCAATATGCCTATGCGGCAAATCAAGGCAACGGTACCATCGCACAGTTCTCGGTCGGAGCAGGCGGCGCGCTCACTCCCTTGAGCACCCCCATTGTCACGGTGGGCGGCAAGCCTCGCGCGTTTGCCATGGACCCGACCGGCACATTTCTCTATCTCGCGAACGGCGGCGCGAATTCGGTACAGCACTTCAGTATCGGGCCGGGGGGCGCGCTCACGCTCACCAGCACGACCAGCGTAGGGACGGGAAGCTCTCCGAATTTCATTGCGGTGGACCCCACCGGTCAATATGCCTACGTGGACGATCGCGGCTCGAGCGGCACGCCGGGAACGACCGTCTCGCAATACGCCATTGGGTCGGGAAGTGCGCTGACGCCGCTAGCCCCGCCGACGGTGGCCGCCGGCACTCAACCGGCCGGTATCGTCGTGTCGCCGGCTTATTGAGGAACGCCATCGGCATACTTTGCGGATACGGCGCCGGGGATCGACCGCGGTACACCCCGTCGCGATGTTCAGGTATTGCTTGTATGGACAAATGCGGACTGATCGTACCGATCAGGCAAGGTGATGCACGGATCGCGCTTGCGGCGGGGCCGCGGCCCCGCCGGCATCCGGCTGCCGCCCCCGGCACACCCATCGGGGGCCGGTTGCGAAGCGCCTCAATCCCGCTACTATTGAATTCACATGTCCGCCTCGTTACGTATTCTCATCGTCGATCAGAACGCGCAGCGCGCTACCATCCTCGAGGAGGGGCTGCGTGAGGCGGGCTACGGCGATGTGGTCTTGGTACGGGAAGTGCAAAACCTGCTGCGAAAAATCGTTGAGATCAATCCCGATGTCATCTTCATCGACTTGGAAAATCCGCATCGCGACGTGCTCGAGCAAATGTTTCAGGTCTCGCGCTCGGTGCCGCGGCCGATCGCGATGTTCGTCGATCAGTCGGATACGGCCACCATCGAAGAGGCCGTGGACGCAGGGGTCGCGACCTACATCGTCGACGGATTGCGCAAGGAGCGAATCAAACCTATTCTCGACACGACGATCAGCCGCTTCAATGCCTTCAAGAAGCTCAGGGACCGGCTCGACGGCGTTACCCAGGCGCTCGAGGAGCGCAAGCTGATTGACCGCGCCAAGGGTATCTTGATGACCGAGCGCAAGCTGAGCGAAGCGGATGCCTATGAATTGCTGCGTAAAACCGCCATGAACGAGAATTGCCGTCTCGCGGACATCGCGCAAGGCGTGCTCGCGGAAGCGAAGAGGCGCAAATGACTCGGCATCGGTTGGTAATTGGCTTCGTGCCGCTGCTCGACTGCGCGCCGCTGATCGTCGCTGCCGAGAAAGGATTCGCGGCGGCCGAAGGCCTCGAGCTCGAATTGGTGCGGGAAAGTTCATGGGCCAATATCCGCGACCGCGTCATCGTGGGTCAGTTCGATGCGGCCCACATGCTCGGGCCGATGCCGATCGCTTCCACCTTGGGTATCGGGCATGTGAAAGTGCCGATGATAGCGCCGATGGCGCTCGGCCTCGGCGGCAATGCCATCACGGTCTCCGCATCGCTGTGGGCATCGATGCAGCTGCACGGAGCGCACCTCGGCGCCGATCCGATGATTCAAGGCCAGGCCCTTCGCGCCGTGGTCCGCGAGCGCGGCGGCAGCGGCGCCCCCCCGTTGACCCTCGCCATGGTGTATCCATTTTCCGCTCACAACTATGAATTGCGCTATTGGCTGGCGGCCTGCGGCATCGATCCGGACAACGATGTGCTCCTCGTCGTGCTGCCACCGCCCTACATGGTCGATGCGCTGCGCTCCGGACACATCGACGGATTCTGCGTCGGGGAGCCCTGGAACTCCTTGGCCATCGCCGATGGTATCGGTCGAATCGTGACCAGCACGTCGGCTATCTGGCACCGCAGCCCCGAAAAGGTCATTGGTATGCGCGCGGACTGGGCCGACACCCACATTCCGCAGACCGCTGCGCTGCTGCGTGCCGTACACCATGCATCGGTCTGGTGCGAGCGGGGCGAATCACACGCGGAGCTCGCCAATCTGCTGGCACAGCCGCGCTTCGTGGGCGAGTCCGCGGAACTCATTCAGCGCGGCATTGCGGGCAGGTTGCTGTATGCACCGGAGTCGCCCGCGCACGTTCTACCCGATTTTTTGCGGTACTCGACGCATAGCGCCACGTTTCCGTGGCAAAGTCATGCGCTGTGGTTCTACACTCAAATGGTGCGCTGGAAACAAGTGCCCGCCTCGGCAAGCGCGGCGGCCGCAGCGCGGGCGGCTTATCGGCCGGACTTGTATCGATTTGCGCTGCAGACCCTCGGACTCACCCTGCCTTCCTCGGACACGAAAGTGGAACGGCGCGGCAGCGGCGATGACCCCGGCGGTTTCTTCGACGGCAAAGTGTTCGACCCGGATGAGATCGACGACTACTTGAATACTTGAAGGTCCGCACCGCCGCGCCCACATCGAACCGCTCACGCCCATCACGCTCACCGAGACCCCCGCGCCCACATCGAACCGCTCACGCCCATCGCGCTCACCCACACCCACGGGCACCGCGCATCGCCCCGCCCCACGCACGCAAACCGAGCGTCCGTACTCGCTCACGCACTGAAAAGCTACGTCGGCACGGACGTCGGGCGCTCACCCACATCTTAAGTCACTGAAATATCTAGTAACCCAGGGTGCCCTCTCGAGTGGCACGGCGCTTGCTAGATCGTGGGTGTGCAGCGCGCACTGGCGCGCCGCAGTTCGACTTCAGTTTCCCTAGGCAATGCCGCCGATCGCTGGATACCCGCAATTTATTGCGCGTCCCCAGGCTCGAGCGGCTTTTTTTTGCTCACGATTTAGGAGTCCACATGAACGGCCGTGCCACACGAATAGATCTCTTCAGTCTGTCCAGCATTCAAATGCGCGTGTTCCATCTGGCCTGGATGGGGTTCTTCGTCTGCTTCTTCGCCTGGTTTGCAGTGGCGCCGCTGATGCCGGTGATTCGCGGGGACCTTCATTTGTCCAAGGACCAGGTGGCGAACATCAACATCGCCGCCGTCTGCAGTACCATTTTCATTCGTCTGCTGGTCGGACCCCTCTGCGATCGCTACGGCGCGCGCCTCACCTACACCTGGCTATTGGCGTTGGGAGCGCTGCCGGTTTTCGCCATCGGTCTGTCGCACAGCTATGGCTCATTCCTGTTCTTCCGTCTGTGCATCGGCGCCATCGGCGCCTCGTTCGTCATCACACAGTTTCATACCAGCACCATGTTTGCCGCGAACGTGGTCGGCACGGCCAACGCAACCACGGCCGGCTGGGGCAATGCCGGCGGCGGGGTCACCCAGGCGGTCATGCCGCTGATCCTGGCCGCCATCGTGAGCTTGGGAGTCGAGCAGGAGTTCGGCTGGCGCATCGCCATGATCGTGCCGGGAATTCTCATGCTGCTGATGGCGGTACTGTATTACCGCTATGCGGTCGATACGCCGCAGGGTAACTTGCGCGATCTTGCGCGCGCGCGGGACGCCGGTCAGTCCCCTCAGCCCGTTGCCGCGATGCGCCCGAGCGCCGGTAAGACGTTCCTCGCCGCCGCGCGCGACTATCGTGTATGGATGCTGTTCATCACCTATGGCGCGTGCTTCGGCATCGAGCTCACCATTCACAACCTCGCCGCCACCTACTACGTGGATCAGTTTGCACTGGATGTGCGCACCGCGGGGCTGTACGCCGGCAGTTTCGGCCTGCTTGCGCTGTTTGCCCGCGCGCTCGGCGGCATCGTCTCGGATCGCATCGCTCATGATTGGGGCCTCAGCGGCAGAACCAGCCTGCTGTTCGTCTTGATACTGTTGGAGGGTTTGGGCTTGATGCTGTTCTCGCGCATGGACAGCGCTTCCAGCGCACTGATCACCATGCTGGGCTTCGGTCTGTTCACCCACATGGCCTGCGGTGCGACCTACAGCCTCACGCCCTTCGTCAATCCGCGCGCATTGGGCGGCGTGACGGGCATCATCGGTGCCGGCGGCAACGTCGGCGCGGTTGCCGCCGGATTTCTCATGAAAGGATCCGCGAGCACGAAACAAGGATTGTTCATCATGGGCGCCGCGGTCACGGCCAGCGCCTTCTGCGCCGCCGCCGTGCGCTTCAGCGGCGAGCACAAGCGCGCCGAACGTCAGGCCTACCTCGATGCTTTGAGCGCGCGCGATGCCCTCGATGCTTCTGATGGGACGCCTGTCCCCGCCATCCTGCAATGACGGCCCCGACCGCATCGCCCGCCGCCTCGGCGCCTACCGCTCCGGCAGCGCGCGGCGCAGGGAAACCCCGGCTGGTGGTCATCGGCAACGGCATGGTGGGCCAGCGGCTGCTCGAAGCCCTGATCAAGGAGGCGCCGGGCCGCTTCGCTATCGAGGTGCTGTGCGAGGAACCCCGCCTCGCGTACGACCGCGTACAGCTGTCGGCATTTTTCAGCGGCAAGAGCGCCGCCGATCTGGCGCTGGTCGATGACAGCTTCTTTCGCCGCCACGGCATCACCGTGCGCCTGAACACTCGGGCGGTCGGCCTCGACCGTGCGCGCCGCACGATCACCACCGCCGACGGCCATGAAGTCAACTACGACAAGTTGGTCATCGCCAGCGGATCCTACCCCTTCGTACCCCCGATCCCCGGACGTGACCGGCCGCAATGCTTCGTCTACCGCACCATCGAAGATCTCGAAGCCATCCGGGATGCCGGCGCACAGAGCAAGATCGGCGTGGTGATTGGCGGCGGCCTGCTCGGCCTCGAGACCGGCAAGGCGCTCAAAGATCTCGGGTTGGAAACTCACGTGGTGGAATTCGCGCCGCGCTTGATGGCGGTGCAGCTCGACGAGGGCGGCGGCCGAGTGCTGCGCAAGAAGATCGAGGAACTCGGCGTGCACGTGCACACCGGCAAGAGCACCGCCGAAATCGTCGCCGGCGCCACGCGCCTGCACGCGCTGAAATTCACCGACGGCAGCGAGCTCGGCGCCGATGTCATCGTATTCTCCGCGGGCATCCGGCCGCGCGATGAATTGGCCCGCGCCGCCAGCCTGACGATCGGCGAGCGCGGCGGCATCATCATCGATGATTGCTGCCGAACCTCCGATCCGGACATCTACGCCATCGGCGAGTGTGCATCGTGGAGCGGCAAGATTTTCGGTCTGGTCGGCCCCGGCTACCAGATGGCGCAGACCGCGGCCGCACAACTCGCCGGCAAGGCACAGCTCGCCTTCAAGGGCGCCGACATGAGCACCAAACTGAAGCTCATGGGCGTGGGTGTCGCCTCGTTGGGCGATGCCCACGCGGCATCGAGCGGCGCCCGCAGCTATTCGTTCATCGACGAGCGCAAACAACAGTACAAAAAGCTCGTGGTCAGCGAAGACGGCAAGCACCTGCTCGGCGGCATCCTGGTGGGCGCCACCGACGATTACGATTCGTGGCTGCCGATGATGCTGAACGATTTGCCGCTGCCGGATCAACCCGAACAGTTGATCCTGCCGGCGCTCGAGGGAGGAGCCGCAAAACCCCACGCCGCCGGCGTCGGCGCGCTGCCCGCGACGGCGCTGATCTGCTCGTGCAATAACGTCGACAAGCAAACCCTCTGCGCAGCGGTGGAATCGGGCTGCCGGACCTTGGGTGCGCTGAAGAAATCCACCCGCGCCGCAAGCTCCTGCGGCGGTTGCGGCCCGCTCGTCACCCAAATCTTGAAGAGCGAACTCGCGCGCAAGGGCCTCGCGGTGAGCAATCATCTGTGTGAACACTTCGCCTACTCCCGCCAGCAGCTGTATCACTTGGTACGTGTCGGCGATATCCGCACGTTCGACGCGCTGTTGCACAAGCATGGACGCGGCCGCGGCTGCGATATTTGCAAACCCACGGCGGCGTCCATTCTGGCCTCGTGCTGGAACGGATTCGTGCTCGAGCGCGATGCGGCGCCGCTACAAGACACCAACGATTATTATCTGGCCAACATGCAAAAGGACGGCACCTATTCGGTGGTGCCGCGGGTGCCCGGCGGGGAGATCACGCCCGACAAATTGATCGCCATCGGCGAGGTCGCCAAGAAATTTCAGCTCTATACGAAAATCACCGGCGGCCAGCGCATCGACCTGTTCGGCGCCCAGGTGCACCAGTTACCGCTCATTTGGCGCGAACTGATCGCCGCCGGCTTCGAGTCGGGCCATGCCTACGGCAAGGCCATGCGCACCGTGAAATCCTGTGTCGGATCCACGTGGTGCCGTTACGGCGTGCAGGACAGCGTTGGCCTCGCCATCGAATTGGAGCACCGCTACAAGGGCCTGCGGGCCCCGCACAAGATCAAGCTCGCGGTGTCCGGCTGCACGCGCGAGTGCGCCGAGGCCCAGAGCAAGGACGTGGGCGTCATTGCCACCGAAAAGGGCTGGGGCCTGTACGTGTGCGGCAATGGCGGCATGAAGCCGCGCCACGCGAACTTGCTCGCTTCCGATCTCGACAAGCAGACCCTGATCCGCTACGTCGACCGCTTTTTGATGTTCTACATTCGCACCGCCGACCGCTTGCAACGGACCGCCAGCTGGCTCGACAACCTCGAAGGCGGTATCGACTATCTCAAACAAGTGGTATGCGATGATTCGCTCGGCCTCGGCGCCGAACTCGAAGCGGACATGGCGCGCATCGTCGATACCTATGAATGCGAATGGCGCAAGGCCATCGAGGAGCCCGCGACCTTAAGACGCTTCCGCCATTTCGTGAATAGCGACCGCACCGATGCCGAGGTGGTGTTCGTCGAGGAACGCGGCCAGATACGGCCGGCCACCGCCGCCGAACGGCGCGCGCGCAAGCCCGCACCCGCACTCGAGGATGTCCAGTGAATGCCTGGCGCGCGGTGTGCGAGGCTGCGGATATCCTCCCCGATACCGGTGTGTGCGCGGAGGTCGATGGTAAGCAAGTGGCCGTGTTTCGCGTCGATGAGGCGGTCTACGCGCTCGACAACCGCGATCCCGCCAGCGACGCCAACGTGCTGTCGCGCGGTATCGTCGGCGATCTTGGCGGTGAGATCGTGGTTGCCTCGCCCATCTACAAGCATCATTTCAGCCTCGCCACCGGCCGCTGCCTCGAGGAGCCGGATTACTCCATCAACACCTATCCCGCGCGCGTGGTCGACGGCAAGATCTGGATTCGTCCGCAAGCCCGGCGTCGCGACCGCGCCGCCGGCAAACGGCGGCTCGTGGTCATCGGCAACGGCATGGCCGGGATGCGCACCGTCGAAGAACTGCTGAAGGTTGCGCCGGCTCTGTACGACATCGAGATATTCGGCGCCGAGCCGCATGGCAACTATAATCGCGTGTTGCTGTCGCCGTTGCTCGCGGGCGAGAAGCACGCCGACGAGATCATGCTCCATCCCCTCGAGTGGTATCGCGAACAGGGTGTGACATTGCACACCGCCGATCCGGCGGTGGCCATCGATCGGGTCCGCCGGCGCGTGACCTCGCAGAAAGGCGTGGAAGTTTCCTACGATCGCCTGCTCCTGGCCACCGGTTCCAATCCCGTCATTCTGCCCGTGCCGGGGCGCGATCTGTCCGGGGTGGTCACCTTCCGCGATCTCGAGGACGTGAATCGGATGCTCGAGGCGGCCCGCACCCACACGCGAGCCATCGTCATCGGCGGCGGCCTGTTGGGACTGGAAGCGGCCAACGGCCTGCTCTGCCAGGGCATGGACGTCACGGTCGTGCATTTGCAAGAGTACCTGATGGAGCGGCAGCTCGACCGCGCCGCCGCCGAGCTGCTGAAGCGCGCGCTCGAGCAACGCGGCATCAAGTTCAAGATGCCGGCGAGCACCAGCGCCATCCTCGGCACGGCGCCGGCGAGCGAGGATGCACGGGGCCAGAGCGACACGCCGGGCCATGGCGATACGCGAGGCGGCGACGACATCCGCGCGGCCTCCGATGCCGCCGGCAGTGAGCTACGCGCGGGCGGGCGGGCCCGCGTCACCGGCGTGCGTTTCTCCGACGGCAGCGAGCTGCCGGCCGAGCTCGTGGTCATGGCGGCTGGGATACGGCCGAACATCACCCTTGCGCAGCTCGCGAGCCTGCGCTGCGAACGCGGTGTGCTGGTCGATGACACCATGCTCACCTACGACCCGTGTATTTACGCGGTGGGCGAGTGCGTGCAGCATCGTCACAGCACCTATGGCCTGGTGGCTCCCCTGTGGGAACAGGCGCGAGTCTGCGCCGGCCATCTCGCGGAGATCGGACTGGCCCGCTTCCCCGGCTCGCTGCCGATCGCGCAGCTCAAGGTCGCCGGCATCCAGGTTTTTTCCGCCGGCGATTTGCAAGATACGGCGCGCAGCGAGTCGCTGGTGTTCCGCGATGCCAAGCGCGGCATCTACAAGCGGCTGGTGCTCGAGGATGACCGGGTGCGCGGCGCGGTGCTCTATGGCGACACCAGCGACGGGCCCTGGTACGTCGAGCTGATGACCGAAGCACGCCGCATCGGTGCGCTGCGCGAAAAGCTGCTGTTCGGCGCGGTCTTGGCGGGCAGCGCATGACCTTCGCGAACCTGGCGGAGCGGCCGCCGATGAGCGGTGCGGTGCGTACCACCTGCCCCTACTGCGGGGTGGGCTGCGGAATTCTGGCGACGCCGAACGCGAATCGCTCGGCTGCCGGCGGGTCCGGAGCGGACAGCCCCGTCATCAGCGGCGATCCCCGGCACCCGGCGAATCAGGGGCGATTGTGTTCCAAAGGATCTGCTCTCGGTGAGACCCTCGGCCTCGACGGGCGTTTGCTGCGACCGCGTATCCTGGGTCGGGACACGGGGTGGAGCGAAGCGCTGCACTATGTCGCCGCGGGGTTCAACCGCATCATCGAGCAGCATGGCGCGGACGCCGTTGCCTTCTACGTATCGGGCCAGCTGTCCACCGAAGATTACTACGTGGCCAACAAGCTGATGAAAGGTTACATCGGTTCGGCCAACATCGATACCAATTCGCGCCTCTGCATGTCCTCGGCAGTGGCCGCTCACAAGCGCGCGTTCGGCGAGGACGTCGTGCCGGTTTCATACGAGGATCTGGAGCTGGCCGACCTCATCGTGCTGGTCGGTTCCAACACCGCCTGGTGCCACCCGGTGGTATACCAGCGCATCGTCGCCGCCAAGGCGCGGCGTCCCGAGGTGAAAATCGTCGTCATCGACCCGCGCGCCACGGCCACCTGCGATGCCGCCGATCTGCATCTGCCGGTCAAGGCGGGCACCGATGTGTGGCTGTTCAACGGACTGCTCGATTATCTGCACCAGCATGGCGTCGAGAATCGCGCCTTCATCGACGCGCACACGGCCGATGCGCAGCGCGCCTTGACCGTGGCGCAGAACACCGCCGGCGGGACCGGCGCCGTGGCGCGCCTCTGCGGACTGGAGCTATCGGCCCTCGAGGAATTCTATCGTCTGTTCGCGCGTACGCAGCGGGTCGTCACGGTGTTCTCGCAAGGCGTCAACCAGTCTTCCTCCGGCACGGACAAAGCGAACAGCATCATCAATTGTCATTTGCTGACGGGTCGAATCGGCCGGCCCGGCGCCGGGCCTTTTTCGATTACCGGCCAGCCCAACGCCATGGGCGGCCGCGAAGTGGGCGGGCTCGCCACCGTGCTCGCCGCGCACCTCGAACTCGAGAATCCCGAGCATCGCCGCACCGTCCAGGATTTCTGGCGCAGCCCGCGGATCGCCGAACGGCCCGGGCTCAAGGCCGTGGACCTGTTCGAGGCCCTGCATGCAGGCACGGTGAAAGCGGTCTGGATCGCGGGTACCAACCCGGTGGTCAGTTTGCCGAATGCCGACCGGGCTCGTGCCGCGCTGCGGCGCTGTGAGTTCGTCGTGGTATCGGACTGCGTCGCCGACACCGACACGACGCGCCTCGCTCACGTACTTCTGCCGGCGACTGCCTGGGGAGAGAAGGATGGCACGGTCACGAATTCGGAGCGCTGCATTTCGCGCCAACGGAGCTTCTTGCCGGCGCCCGGCGCGGCCCAACCGGACTGGTGGATTTTTGCGCAGGCCGCGAAGCATATGGGGTTCACGGACGGGTTTGACTACGCGTCCGCTCACGACGTATTCGTCGAACATGCCCGGCTGTCCGCCCAAGGCAATGGCGGGCGCCGCGCGTTCGATATCGGCGCCTTGGCCAGTCTCGATGCCGCGGGGTACGCGGCTCTCGCACCGACTCGTTGGCCCGCGCGGGCCGGCGAGGAGCCCAGCGCTCACGGGCGGCTGTTCGCCGATGGCCGATTCTTTCACACCGACGGCCGAGCCCGGTTCATCGCCATCACGCCGTGCCCGCCCGCCCATGCGCTCGATGAAGAATACCCGCTGGTTCTCAATACCGGCCGCTCGCGTGACCAGTGGCATACGATGACTCGCAGCGGTAAATCCGCGCGGCTCATGACGCATGCCCCCGAACCTTACGTCGACATGCACCCGCAAGACGCGTTGCTGTCCGGTGTGCGCGTTGGAGAATTCGTGCGCGTCACCACGCGCTGGGGTTCCCTGGTCGCGCGGCTGCGCACCAGCGGCGAGATGCCGCGCAGAATGATTTTCGTTCCCATCCATTGGAGCGACGTCAACAGCGCCGACGCGCGGGTCGGCTCCTTGGTCAATCCGGCCGTGGATCCGCTGTCCGGAGAGCCCGAGTTCAAACACACGCCGGTTCGCGTGGATTCGTTCGTCGTCGCCTGGCAAGGATTCGCTCTCCATCGGCAAGCGTTGACCTTGAAGGGCGCAGCCTGGTGGTCCGTGACCCGGGGTGAGGATTTCCTGCGCTACGAGATGGCCGGCCGCCGGGTCTTCGGCGACTGGTCGCCGTGGGCTCGAGGGCTGCTGCAAGTGCCGCCGGATGCCGATTGGTTGGAATACGTCGATCGCTCCACCGGCGTGTATCGGGCCGCCTATCTGGTGAACGAGCGGATCGAGGGATGCGTGTTCATCTCGCCGCGACCGGATCTGCCGCCGCGCGGGTGGGTGTCCAGCCTGTTCGCCAAACCGGCGCTCGACGCTCGCGACCGGGCGGGACTGCTGATGGGCCAGCCAGCCGATGCCACCGCGGATGCGGGTCCCGTGGTCTGTTCCTGCTTCGGAGTCGGCCGCAATACCATTTGCTCCGCCATTCGCGACTTTGGGCTGAGTTCTTCGGAACAGGTGGGCCAGCGCCTGCGCGCCGGCACGAATTGCGGCTCCTGCCTGCCGGAAATCAAAGCCATTTTGAACGAGCACAGCGCGACGCTGGAGGCCTGAGCCGAGCGGCCGCGCAGTGCCCCTGCTCAGGCGGCCGCCGAGCCCTTCAGAGCTCTGCGGTCCTCCCAACCGGAGCATGCCCCGTGGGCAACGACTACAATTGCCGCACAAGGGCTCGAATCCAGCTTAGGCTGGCGGCCCAGCCGCACTGCGGCAGGCGACACAAAGGTGATCCGGATGACTTCTACGCGGCGCGACACATTGAGGACGGCGGAGCAGCTGCTGGCCGGCGGGCTGATCGCCGACCACGACCTTGCACGGGTGGAGGAAATATCTCGACGGTTCGCCATCGCCATCACGCCACATGTGCGCGATTTGATCGCCGGGGCCTCTATCGCCGACCCCATGGCCGACCCCATCGCCGACCCCATCGCCGCCCAGTTCGTACCGAGTCATGCGGAACTGGCGCTGTCCGCCGACGAGCTGGAAGACCCCATCGGCGATGGCGCCCACATGCCCCTGCCGGGCATCGTGCACCGCTACCCCGACCGGGTTCTGTTCAAACCCATGCACGTATGTCCGGTGTATTGCCGCTTCTGCTTTCGCCGTGAAATGGTGGGGCCCGGCAGCGAAAGCCTGACCGATGAGCAGATCGACAATGCATTGGCCTATATCGAATCCAGACAAGAGATATGGGAAGTCGTCGTGAGCGGCGGCGACCCGCTCATCATGTCAGCGCGCCGAATCCGTCATATCATGAATCGATTGCAGAGCATTGCGCACATCGGCGTCGTGAGATTTCACACCCGCGTTCCCGTGGTCAAACCGGATGCGGTCACTCAGGGCCTCATCGAGGCGCTGCGAATCAAGAAAGCCGTCTACATCGTACTGCATACGAACCATGTAAACGAGTTGTCGGACGAAACGAAGGCGGTTTGCGCGCGGCTCATCGATGCCGGATTTCCAATGCTGAGTCAGACGGTGTTGCTCCGCGGCGTCAATGCCGATGCCTCCACGCTCGAACAGTTGTTTCGCGCGTTGGTCGAGATGCGCATCAAGCCGTACTACCTGCATCACGGCGACTTGGCGCGAGGCACGAAGCATTTCAGGACATCGATCGCCGATGGCCAGCAAATCATGAGATCCTTGAGAGGCCATGTGTCCGGGCTCTGCCAACCGCTGTACGTGCTCGACATCCCGGGAGGCAACGGTAAAGTACCGATCGGTCCCGTCTACCTGAACGAACAAGCCGTTGGACAGTATCGCGTCGAGGATTACAAAGGGAACCAGCACAGCTACCAGGAATCGCTACGGCGGTAGCGCGTTCACTGCGCATGCTGCCGCAGGGTTCGGGTCGCCGCCGACCGCACAGCCTGCGGTGCGGTCGGGTCACGCAGGCGCGCCTCCACCATGTCCGCATGCGTGCGCGCCGCTGCGATGAAGCGGTCAGTGCGGTCGTTCATGCGCTGCCCTGTGTGGATGGCGCCACGTCCGTCTCGAACGGATCAGTCCTCATCCGGAGCCGCTCCTGATCATGGCTACGGTAAAGGGTTGCATACAGGCCGCCCGCCGCCAGCAACTCGGTGTGGTTGCCCTGTTCGACGATGCAACCGCGGTCGAGCACCACGATACGATCGGCGTGCCGGATCGTCGATAAGCGATGCGCGATCAGAATGGTGGTGCGTCCCTTCATCAATTCATCGAGTGCCTTGGCCACCAGCCGTTCGCTGACCGTGTCGAGGGCGCTGGTCGCCTCGTCCATGATGATGATCGGCGGGTCCTTCAGGAAAGCGCGCGCGATCGCGATCCGTTGCCGCTGTCCGCCCGACAGCTTCGTGCCCCGCTCGCCGATCAACTCTTCATAGCCGTGCCGCAGTTTCATGATGAAGTCGTGCGCATAGGCGCGCCGCGCGGCTTCGCGCACCTCGGCCGGCGTGGCCTGCCGGCGCCCGTACAGGATGTTGTCGAACACGGTCCCGGCAAACAGCACCGGGTCTTGCGGTACCAGGGCGATATGGCTGCGCAGCGAGCCGAGCGTCAGGTCCCGAACGTCCCGTCCATCGAGGGCGATGCGCCCTCCGCTGACGTCATAGAAGCGGCAGAGCAACGCCGCAATCGTCGTCTTGCCGGCCCCCGAAGGTCCCACGAGCGCCACCGTGGCATGCGCCGGCACGTGCAGCGAAAGCCCCGCGAATACCGGCTGCGCTGTGGACGGATACGCGAAGGTGACGTTCTCCAGCCGAATATCGCCCTCCACCGCGGGCATCACCACCGCCCCCGCGCGATCCTGCACGTCGGGCTGCACATCGAGCGTCTCGAAAATGCGCTCGGCACCGGCCTGCGCGGTGGCGATGACGCTCTGCATCTCCAGCATCCAAATCATCGGCTGCAGGATCCGCCCTTGCATCAAGATGAATTGGATGAGCATCCCGACGGTCACGTGAGAGCCGGGTGCGGTGGCGAGCAGGCCGCCCACCAGCGCGAAGGCGAGCGGGCTCAGCATCTGTAGACTTTGCGACACGACCTGGCTCATGCCCGCGAGTCGGGAAATTCTCGTGCCCAGCTCCACGATCGGCTGCGATTCGCCAAGGAAGCGCTCGACCTCGGACGCCTCGCGCGTGAAGGACTTGACCACCGCGGCCGCCGAAAGCCGCTCCTGGGCGCTGCCCGACAGGCCCGCCGTATGCGCCAGGAGCTTGCCCGTATGCCGCTTCATGCGTTTGGAAATCGCCTGGCGGGCAATGGCCTGGCACGGCAGCAGTGCGACCGATAACAGGGCGAGAATACCGTTCTGGGTAAAGAAATAGGCCAACACCACGAGGGTGAGAATCACGGCCATCGGGAACTGGATGCATACCTTGAGGAACGGCTCGATGGTCGCCACGTCGGTGAATAGGCGCCCGGCCAGGGCGCCCGAACGGTTGCTGTCGAAATAGGAATGGGATAACCGGTGCAGGTGCGCGTACAAATCGCAGCGGATGTCGCGGATGATCTCCCGCGCGGCGCGCGCCGGCACCGCGTCCCGCAGATAGGTCGGCACGATCGCGCCCAAGAACGCCGCCGCACCCAGCAACACGAAATGCACGACGGCCAGGCGCGCGCTGACGGCGCTCAATTCGTGGCGTTCGAGTTGTCCGAGCACATCGACGATACGCGCCACGGCCCAGATCACCACCAGCGGCATGAGCGATTTGACCAGGGCGAACGCGATGCCGAGCGCAAAGGCGGTGCGGTGGCCGCGCACGTACACCCGCAGTAGGCGCCAGATGCCGCTTCGATTCAGCTTCACGAGAGGCGTTCCCAAGGTTTTCATCCCATAGGACATTCGGCGGCGCGTTCGGGTTCGGGTTCGGGTTCGGGTTCGGTTGCATCCTCGCATTGCGAGAAATACGCAATGTCCTCGGCGGCGCGCAAATTGGCCGACCACTCGGCGGAAAACTGCGGATAGGAGACGCTCGACGCATCCCACGGCTTCATGTCGCGCCCATTGAAATGGATGATGCGCGCGTCTTGCCGCAGCAGCTTGCCAGCCCGATCGATATACGTAGGCACATACGCGTTGTAAATCGGCGAAAGTTCCGTCCAACAGCCCCGGAACAACAGGTTGAGCAGGCCCTGATTGGCGAACCGGCTGATGGGCAAATACTGCTCCGTCAACTCGCACAGCCGATCGAAGGTGTCCGGCGCAATCATCGCGGTGGGGAACGCCATCACGCCGCCATTGAAGGCGGGCAAATCGAGATCGAACTCTCGATCCAGCCGAGCATACAACTCAGGGCCTTTCTCGCGCACGAAATTCAGGCGAATGGTCGATTTATAACCACGAACGGCGCCGATTCGATTCAGCCGGGTGAGCGCGGATATCTCACCCCTGACGAGGATATCGAGGTCCAGAAAAATAACCGTTCGCCAGCAGGCGCGCACCGATTCGCGAAACAGCACATAACGGCTGAACGTCACCGCCGGTAGATGGTCGTTGCAAAACAGTTCCGGCACGTGCTCGATATGCACACCTCTGCTCGAGAACCACTCGAGTTCCTGCTGCGGAACGTCGTGGCACAGCAACAGATAGTCGCCGCGCCACCGGGCGTGATGGTGCAGACCGGCAAGGACTTGGCGGGCCTGCGCCGTGTAGCCGGCGTTCATGGATAGCGCAATGACGGCGTCATTCTTGGGCGAAAAATTGAACATGTCATCCCCTTCCGCGTTCTCAGAAGCCGCTCGACTTGAGCCGGAGGCGGACAATCACCGCCAAAGCCATCTTAACGGATCGCCTCGAGCCTGCCAGGGAAGTGAATTCTGGAAAGCCGTGACGTGCGCGACGTCGAGGCCCGTGAACGATCTCCCGACCCGTTCCGCTGCCCCGATGTTCCGCATTATGTGAACTTGCATCCGGGCCTGGGATCATCGAGCGAGACCTGCCTGGTCTTGGACCATCAAAACGTAACCGGTCGAAGGGAAAGAGGACGCCGGCCATTGGGATTGGAGGGGAAGGCGGGGAACCGAATGCGGGAGTGATGACGACAGCCCAGGCTGGCTATCGCAGCTGCGCCAAGCTCCCCGGTGGTGCCGCCGTCGCCGGCGTACATGACATCATTGCCGTCGTCGTGTAATTTTTGTAATGAAAATCGCGGCTTTACCCGTGTTTGCGGCGACCAGCGATACATCGACCGCTTCCGCGGGCGCGGATTGAGCCAAAGCGCTCAGTGCCACCGACATGCCCGGCCCGGTACCGGTCGTTACCTCGTTGGCCGACCGTCGCGGCAGGCATCGATAAATTCGTTGCGCGCCGGAACCGCTTCCACCTCAGCGGCCAACATCTGAGTGAACTCTTCACGATTGACGGCGCGCGAAGCCGCGCGCTGGACGAGGTACCTCGCGATCGGTCCCACGTGGTGTGCCAGCCGTCGCTCCAGCCACGCACTATCGGCGGCATCGAGGACGAGGGCATCTCGTTCGCTGGGAGACGGGAATCCGCCGGTGCCGGACACGATCTTCGGCACGCCAGAAGAGGTGCTCACCGGCAGGCCGCCGGTGAGGCCCAGGGGTACACTCGTCGGTGTGCCATCCGACACGCCGGACGTCATGTCGGCGGCTGCGCTCGAATTCAACAGGGAGACGATGTGAGCGCCCAATCTCGCGTAGTGCGGCTCCCGAGGGGGAGGAAATGCATCCAGCCAGTGCGGGGTGCTCAGAAAGTATTCCAGGCTCCTCGCCGGCAGCACCTCCTCGATCCGAAACGGTAACACCGGTATTTGCCGGTGAACCGCGCGCTCCACTTCGCGTCGGACTTGGGGCGATGCATTGCAGTGCGCCGAGAAGACCAGCACCATCAGCCGCGACGCCGAGATGGCATCGATGATCTCCTCCGCCCAATCTGCCGCCGGCGAGATATCGCGCGGCGCAACCCACACGCCGATGCCTCGCGATTCGAGCTGCGCGACGAGTTGGAACGCACAGTCGCGATCGGGTTGCGAGTAGCTAACGAACACGTCACGCGTTGCCACCTCAGGCCTCCAGCAGCTTCATCGCCTTCTCGAGACTGACCCGCATTCGGTTGAACGAGCGCGTCAAGCCGGCCAATTCGGAGGCGCGGGCGCGCGGAAACTCGCCGGCCGCGCCGTTACCGATGCTCAGCTCCTCGGCGATGCCGGCGATGCGCCGGATCGGCCGTACCACCAAAAAGTACACCACGACATTGACGACGAGCATTGAACCTGCCAATACCGCGAGGATCCAGGCGGTGACGCTGCGAAACACCCGCTCCGCGCCGGCGGCGGCACTGGCCAGCGGTACGGACACGACGTGCGCGCCCACCACCTCCTGCACCTGCCATCCAAAGCCGTTGTGGCTGCCGTAGCGGGCGAGCAAAGCCGTCGGGGCCGCCGCCGGCGTGCTGTGGCACTCGAGGCATTGGGGGTCGGCGTGAATTGGCCGGGCCAGGTACAACGATCGGCCCATGGGGGTGTCCCGCTCACCGACGATCTCGTGCGTCTGCGGACCGTTTCTGAACTGCTGGATCAGGTCAGCCTCCCAGTCCGTCGCACGATCTCTAAGGTTGGTCGGATTGAGCGCGGCTTCCTTGTACGTGTATTCCGGATACTGCTCACGCAGCTTCATGAAGTTCTGCGTTGCCGCATAGAACGGCACGCCCTGCGGCAGGAAATCGGTTTTCATCCGCGATTGCAGCAGCGGAAGGATCTCGGAGCTCGTGTAGTTGCGCTGGGCGAGGGCGCTATTCATCATCAGCCCCGCCTCGCGGAGCACCTCGTGTTTGGCATTGGCCTGCAGCAGCGACCAACAGCCGTAACTCAACGCCGCGGCGGCCAAGCCGAGGGTCGCGCCCAGGATGAGATTGATTCGGACCAATAGGCTCATAACGTATCCGCCGGGCAAATCCGACGGCATCCCTGCCGCCGAGATTGACAGAGTAGTGCAATCGCCATTGCGATGGAAATTTTATCGCCCCCTCGAGGACGAAGTCCGTGGCTCGGCGGCGCCGGGACTTTTCCGCATCCGGCCGCCTCGCCGGCAGTGGGTGATCAGGCCGACCGGTGACCGGCCGCAGCCTCGCCGCGGTTGCTTCAGCGCTCGTTCCCCGGAAAAATGGTCTCCGCCGTCCGCAGCGCCCTGCCAATGCGTTCGGCCCATTCTGCCTGTCCCGCCTCATCGCCTATCAAGTCCTGGCGCACTTCGATCTCCACGTGCGGCAGCCCGCGCGCCTCGCCGTGGCGCGGGATGCTGTAGTCGGTTTCGTCGCTCACGAAATACGGTTCGTTGTCGCCGATGTGCAGGTGCCCATCGAGCCGCAACAGATCGAGCAGCAGCCCGGCGAAGCGGCGATCCCGGTTGTACAGCACCGCGGCGTGCATCTCGCGCCGCACGCCCATGAAAACATCCGTCATGCTGTGCTGGGCCACGAGAATGGTGGAGCGTCCCGCCGCCGCCCGTTCGTCGAGCAGCGCCCGCACCCGCTCGTGATAGGGATCGAAGATCGCGGCCCGGCGCGCGGCGATCTCGCTCGCGGTCAACCCGATATTGCCGGGAATCTCGGTGTATTCCCCCACGGTCGGGATTGACGACGCCACGCCCGGATCGCGATTGCAATCGATGACCAGACGCGAGTAATTCTGCGCGAGCAACGGCGCATCGAGCATCGCCGCCATGCGGCGCGCCAGCCCGAGGGCGCCGATATCCCACGCAATATGGCGTTGCAGCTGCGCGGCCGGCAGACCGAGATCTCGCAGACGACGGGGTATGCGCTGACCGGCATGGTCCACCAGGATGACGAAGTTGGAGCGCCCGGTACGGTTCACTTCGAGGACGGGCGCGGGCTCGTCGGCATCGAGCAACGCATGGCCGCCCGCTCCGCTCATCACGATCGTCCCATCGAGGATCGCTGCAAACGCCGCCGTGCGACGGCCGCAGCCGGATGCACCACCTTCCCATAACCAATAGACTTACGCATAACGACGGCTATCTCTGTCTTGTCCAAGCCCTCCACCGCTCTCATGCAAACCTTGCAAACGTCTCTCTGCGCGCCCGGCCGCACGTCCGATCCGCACGGTGCGCCGCGGCCCCCGCGCCGCCCGCGATCGACTGCGGTAGCTCGTCCGGCGATTTTGACGGTCCCATGCGTTAATCTACACGCCAAGCATAAGGAATCGCCATGTTTCTGCTGCGTCACGGCCAAAGCTATTTCAACCTCCATTTCACCGAGACGCACGTGGATCCGGGGATCGAAGACCCGGAATTGACGCCGCTCGGTGCGCAGCAAGCGATCGCCGCGGCCCAGGCACTGGCCGGCGTCGCGCTGACCCGCGTCATCGTCTCGCCGTTCACGCGAGCCTTGCAAACCGCCGAGCCCATACTGGCCGTGCACCGCGTGCCTGTCCAGATCATGCATGAGGTGCGCGAGCGAGCGGCTTTCGCCTGCGACATCGGCAGTCCGCCGAGCCGGCTCGCGGCGCGCTTCCCGCACCATGATTTCGCGCATCTGCCGGCGCGGTGGTGGCATGTAGGCACCGAGACGCTCGAGGCGACGCAGGCGCGCGCGGATGCGTTTCGAGCGCTGATGGCGGCGCGCGCGGATAGCGCCACCACGCTGTTGGTGGGCCATTGGGCCTTCATTCTCGCGCTGAGCCGTGTCTCGCTCGCCAATGGCGAGCTGTTGGAATACGAGCCGCGCGGTAAAATGCCGAAACGAGGCGCCGGCGGGCCTCAGGGATCCTTATGAGGCGCGCAACCCACCGGCGAGGCGAATGACCGTTACCATCGAGGGGCCGCCTGTCGAACGCACGCTGCAAACCCGCGACATCGTTCTGTTCAACGTCACCGCCATCGTCGGCATGCGCTGGGTTGCGCTCGCGGCGGCGAATGGCCCCTCATCGCTATTCCTGTGGGTGCTGGCGGCATTGGTCTTCTTCGTGCCGCAGGGGTTTGCGGTCATCGCGCTCGCCTCGGCCATCCCCGAGGAGGGCGGCCTGTACGTGTGGACCTCGAGAGCATTCGGACCGCGCCATGGGTTTCTCGCCGGCTGGCTCTATTGGGCATCGAATATCCTCTATTTTCCCACGTTGACGCTGTCCACGGTCGTGTTCACCCTGTACATCTTCGGTACACGGTTCGCACACCTCGAGCAGAGCGCCGCCTACGCGGCCGGCGCATCGCTGGTCTTGCTCGGCATCGCATTGCTTTTCAACATCCTCGGATTGAAGAGCGGCCGCTGGGTGCAAAACATCGGAGGAATTTCGACTTGGCTGCCCGCGATCGCACTCCTGGTCGTCGGCGTCCTGGCGTTGCTGCACGGCGGTTCGGCCACGCCGATCACGATGCGTTCGGTCATCCCATCGCTGGGCCACCTGCCCACCATCCTTTTCTTCGCCAACCTGTGCTTTGGCTTCGCGGGGCTGGAACTCGCTCCCATGCTGGCCGGCGAAGTAGCCGAACCGCGTAAAACATTTCCGCGCGCCATCGTCATCTCGGGCCTGACGATTGCCGCGTGCTATCTGGCCGGCACGCTGTGCCTGCTGTGGGCGCTGCCCTCTGGGCAAATCTCGATCATCTCGGGAGTCAACCAGGCCATCACCACGGCCGGTGCCCGGCAGGGACTCGGATGGATAGGCTCACCGGTCGCGCTGCTCATGACGCTCGCCGGACTGGGCGGTATCGGCGCGTGGCTGATCGGATCGGCGCGATTGCTGTTCGTCGGCGGCTTGGACCGCTACCTTCCGCCCGCCTTCGGCAGGATGCATCCCCGCTGGAAATCACCCTACCTGGCGCTGCTGGTCCAGGCAGCGCTCTCGGCCCTCTTCATTCTCGCCGCCACGCAGGGAGACACGGTCAAGAGTGCCTATCTGAAGCTGGTCAACGCGGCCCTGATCGTCTACTTCATCCCCTATCTCTATATGTTCGCGTCGGCCCTCAAGCTGCGCGTGATGATCGCGCGGCAAGCCGGGGCGATACCGGTCCCCGGTGCAATTGCGGGCAGCTGGTTCTGGAACGGTCTGGGCTTCTTGACCACCGCCGTCTCCATCGTTCTCGCGCTGATTCCGCCCGAAGATTCGGCGGACAAGGCCGGCTTCTTCGTCCAGGTGTTCGTCGGCTCCTTCGGGTTTCTCGCCGCGGGCGGCGTGCTCTACTCGATCGCAGAGCGGCGCCGGCGGCGCGTTGCCGCCGCGGGCAGCGCCGGAGCGTAAGGCCACCGCCCGGCGCAGTGAATCATCGCGACAGTACGCATACGCATCCGAGTGACGCGGTTGCCGCTACCGCAGGTTCCGTGGGCGAACCCGACCGATCCGGCTATGTAACTCAGTCGCCGAAATGCAGACCAGGCAGGACCGCCGTGCCTTCCTTGCGAACCGCATCGAGGGCATTCGGGTCGAGTCCGAGAATTTTCAACACCGTCGGCGCCACCTGCGTGGTTTCGACGAACGTGGTCACCGTGCGCGGCCGCAGCGCCGGGTTGGAGACCAGCAGCATGACGTTGGTGTCGTCCTGGGCGAAGCCGCCGTGCTCGGCCTGCTTCTTGGCGCTGCCGGTGTAAACCACACCGACGTTCGGCTGAACGACGATATCCGGGGTACGCGGATCGCCGCCGACCGACGGCAGGCCCGGCTTGTCGAAGATCGCTTCCAACGAAGCTCCATAAAAAATCTGACCGATGCCGGCGGCCTTTGCATTGCTCTCGAGCAGCGAGACCGCCGCCGCCGTGCTCGCTCCCGGGCTCAGCCAGAGCAGCGAGATATCGTCTTCGGTCGAGCCGATTTGGTTGAGTTCGGAATCGGGCAAGAACGCCGAACCGAGAATCGCCGATGGCGGCGTCCCATGGGTGCCGCTGTGGCCGGGAATCGGGAAGAAGCGGTTGGTATCGATGGGCGATTGACCGTGCTTGGCCGTGATGATGATGGTCGTCGACTCGAGCAGGCGCTGCTTCTTCAACTCGCTGACCCATTGGCCGATTGCCCCGTCCACGAATTTGATTTCGCTCTCCATATTGAACGTGGGGGTGCCGGCGGCGTCCGTATACCCGCCCTTGACGCCGGACTCGACCAGCTTCTCGCCGACGCTGACGGCCTGGAAATTCATGCCGAAGATCTCCGGTACTCGCCCCTTGGGATTGCCCAGATGAGTGTTGCCCTGGATCCAATTGAGTACCGCATTGACCTTGAGTTGGTCATAGCACTTGATGTTGTCGAAGTCGGTGGTCCAATCACCGCCGTTGTTGTTCGGCACGGTACTGCAATCGAGACCGGTGGCGGTCTTGACGCCGGGCAGGGGAATCGAATTCGAATTCACTTCGGGCGAATAATAATCATCGAGATTGCTCGGCGCCGAGGTACCCGTGGGACCCGAGACCACCGCGTACGCGGCGTGCTTGTCGGACCACGCCGTATAGCCGCCTGCCCGGTGAATCACGCCGTAAATGGTATTTGCCCTGACGAAATTCCAGGGGTAGACCGGCGCACAGCCGTTGAACGGATCGCGTATGAGTTTGGCCGGATCGATGGACTTCACACCGCCGTCGTAGGTGCCGTAAGGACCGCCGCCATTCAGCGCGGTTTGATCGATGTCGTTGCCTTCTTCGTACTCGGTGCGCGTTCCGTTGGGCTGGCCGGCAATGCAGCTGCCGTGCAGCACGCCATTGCCGGTGTCGGCGGCGGGCGGCGCGAGCACTCGGTCGTAGGCCACATCGTAATAGGCGCCGACCAGCTTGGGCGTCCCGCCGGTGACGATGGCCATCAGGCCGGGGAATGAATCCGACGGCTTGGCGGCCGACGTGCGTGTGTAGTTGACCCCCGTGCCCGCGAGGGCCGCGAGATTGGGACAGGTGTTGGCGATCACACAGTTGTGAAAGTCGAGCGCATGCATGCCGTCGATGCTGACCAGCAGTACGTGGCGGCTGGCCGCGTGGCCGTCATCGTCGGCAAACACCATCGGCGCCGTCAGCGCCGCGACACCGGCGCTCAGGGCAATCATTTTGCGTAGGATTGACATGGCTACTCCCCTTTGTGGTAGAGCCCGCAGAGTAAAACGGGACCATGACGGATTCTTTACGCCGCGCGGCAGCAACACCGCACGACCGCGAGATGGTGGCACCGGCCCCGGCATGGCACCGGCTGGCACGGCGATCCCGCACGATCGGCGCCGCAGCGCGGCGCGCGGATGGCGACACCGAGCAATGTCCTCACCGAGCGCGGGAGCGCGGCGCCGCTTGGCCGCTCAGGCCAGCGGCAGATGATGCGGCCGCACCAGCATGTGCCAATCCTGATGCTCTTCCAATATGAGTGCGATCGCCGCTTCGACGGACGCCTTGAGCGCCACCGCGCCGGCTCCCGGATCGCCCTCGGTGAGACTCGCGCCGATGCGGTCGATGGCGCCCTGCAAGTCCACCACCAGCCGCTCCGAGGTTGCGTGCAGCCGATACGTCTCCGATTGCGCCAGCGCGCCGTGCAGCGAGGCGGCGAGCGCCGGGAAAAACGTCGTGACCAGCGACAGCCAGAGCGTGTGCAGCAGAAGATGCGTCAGCGCCCCGAGAGCCGTCAGGCCGAACAAGTATCCCGTCACGCGATGCACCCGATGCAGCAGCGCGTGCTGCCGAATGGCAATGCGCGCGTGGTAGTGTTTCTGTCCCTGCAAGATGTCGATCGTCCACCGCGCGTAGCTCGAGACGAAGCCGGGATCCGACCACGCCTGGGCGAGCAGGTCGCGGGCCAGCGGCTCGTTCTGCCGGCATAGCGCGGCCACATCGTCCGCGCCGCGCAGATGCTGCCCCGGATCCAGCACACGCAGGTACCAGTTCGGCTCCGCGTCGGGTGCGGACCAATCGAGCAGCGGCGCGAGCAGCGGTAGATACCCGGTCAATTCGGCGGTGGTGCGGGTGCGCAGCCATTGTCCCTGCCAATCCTGCCGGTGCCCCCGCCAGTAGATGGCACTCACGATGCTGATGATGGCCACCTCCGCCACCGCCGATAATCCCGCAAAAGGAAACAGGGCGTGCCGGGCGCTATCCCAGCCGAGCGCCAGCGGTAAGGCCGCACACAGCACGGCGACGGCGCTCAGCAAATAAATGGTCCAGAAGCCGCTGCGATAGCGGTGCCCGTAATGAATCGCCCGCCGGTCGAAGCCGCGGCGGGCCGCGGCGAGGGCCTCGATGAGCGGCAACAGCTGCCGCGGCGGTTGCGGTTGCGGCGGTTCGGGCAGCGTTTCGAGGTGGGCACCGAGCAGCAGCACGCGCTGAATGAGTTGATGCAGCGCCATGCGTCAACCCAGAATTTCATAGGTGGTACTGAAGATGGCGGCGGACACTATTCCGAGGCTTCCGTCGCCGTAGTCCACCAGCCAATCACCGGCTTTGCCGGTCAGCCTCGATTGCCCGTCGGCGAGCTGCACCTCGAAGGGCTCGGCCATCTGCACGGCGAGGATCTGCTTGCGCAAGCTCAGATAGGCGCCGTCCTGGCCGGGCCGGGTGTGCAGCGCGGGCCGGTATTTCTCGGCAAACCGCGCCCGTGACACGCGCCAGTGCTCCCCTGCGGTGCCGGTGAGGATGGCATCGCCCGGCCGGGCATGCACCAAGCCCTCGTTGGTCTGCACCGTGCACGGCTCGGGCGTGAATCGGACCTGCACTTGCCGTTCAAGCTTGCGCGCCTCGATGTGCCGCGGGTCCTCGCTCACCGCGCTCGAATAGCCGGGCTGGCCGCTGGAGTGAAACACCGGCACGGTGCCCGTATTCAACCCATGCCTCCGGCTGCCGCCAGCCGCAACGGAACCGCGGGCCCCTGTCCCTGGGGATCTTGGTCACCGAGCGGCGGGTGGCGTGCCTGGCGGGCAGGGGTCGTACGCTGCGCATCGCGCACCCGCTCGCGCCACAGCCGCACGCTGCGCAACCCGTGCATGGGCGCCGGCAGCGAATCGAGCAGCGACGCCGCCTCGCGCAACGACACGACGCGATGCGTCGGGTCGATCACCGCCTGCGCGTACAGCGTACGTGCCAATTCGACGTGCTGCTGCTGATCGCCCTGGTTGTGCGCGGCCAGCTGCCGATGAAACTTCACGATGGGGCCGATCAGCGCCTGCGCCTCGGCGCTGCGGTGCTGGCCATTGACCGCCAGGGCCAGCATGGTGTTCACCTCCGCCTGCTCGCGCCGGAAGAACCAGCAAACCACGTCATTGAGCGTGTATGGCCGAGGCAATTGCGACGTGTCGACGCTGAGCCGCGCGGCCAGCTTTTCCGCGAGCCAGTCGTAGAGCAGACGTGGTCCCGTATCGGTCGAGACCTGCAGCAATTCCGGCCCGATGATCGGGATGACGCGGCGCTCTTCGATGAAGCTCAGCAGGTCGTCCCACGCGTCCTCGTCCAACGCAGTCATCGGCAACCGTGCGGTAGCGCTCGTGCTCATGTTCCCATCCCACCTACCGCAGTCCGTAGCGTGCCCTTACCAACCATAGTGTCTATTTGTGCATTATCTGTCCATTGTTTTGGGTTCTTGTTTTGGGTCCTTGTTTCGGTCCTTATTCTGGGTCCATTGTTCTGGGTCCAATGTTTCGGCACGTGGCGATGCGGTAAAACCGTGACGGTAGGCTCGTTCTGGTTCGAGCCGCCGTGGGCACCGGTCGAATTGCAGGGAACCGCAGCTCTTGCGAGAATGTAGGTTCTTTCAGCCATGCTCGCGCGGCTCGGCGCACGTAAATGACGGCCACGCCGCCCCTCTACCGCCCCTATACAATGGATCGACCGTGAATGAATTAAAATCGGGCGTGGGACCAGCCTCTGCCGAATTGGAATCGGATTTTCTACGCACGCTCGCCGAGCGCGGCTACATCCACCAGCAAACCGACGCTGCGGGCCTCGACCAGCGCGCGCGCTCCGGCATCGTCACCGGGTATATCGGCTTCGACGCCACGGCGGACAGTCTGCACGTCGGCAGCCTGGTGCAGATCATGCTGCTGCGACGGCTGCAACAAACGGGGCATCGGCCCATCGTGTTGATGGGCGGCGGAACGACCAAGGTGGGAGACCCGTCGGGGCGCGACGAGACGCGCCAGCTGCTCACCGATGAGCAGATCGACTCGAACATTGCCGGCATCCGCCAGATTTTCGAGCATTTCCTGCGCTTCGACGACAGTCCCACCGGCACCGTCATGGTCAATAACGACGACTGGTTGTCGGGCTTGCGCTACATTCCATTCCTGCGCGATGTCGGCAGGCACTTCTCGATCAATCGAATGCTCACCATGGACAGCGTGAAGCTGCGGCTCGAGCGCGAGCAACCGCTCACCTTCCTCGAATTCAATTACATGATATTGCAGGGTTATGATTTCGTGGAGCTCAATCGGCGGCACGACTGCACGCTGCAGATGGGCGGCTCGGATCAGTGGGGCAATATCCTGCAGGGGGTGGAGCTCGGCCGCCGCGTCCGCCAGCAGGAACTGTTCGGGCTCACCTCGCCGCTCATCACCACCTCGTCGGGCGCCAAGATGGGCAAGACCGCGAGCGGCGCCGTGTGGCTGAACGCCCAGCGGCTCTCGCCCTATGATTACTGGCAATTCTGGCGCAACGCCGAAGATGGCGACGTGGGCAGGTTCTTGCGCATGTTCACCGACCTGCCGCTCGCCGAGATAGCTCGTCTCGAGAACCTTGGGGGCGCCGAGATCAACGAGGCCAAGAAGATACTCGCCACCGAGGCCACGCGGCTGTGTCATGGGGATGCCGCCGCGCGCAATGCAATGGATACCGCGGGCAAGGCATTCACCGGCGCCGCCGCGGACGGCCTGCCCACCCTGGCGCTCGATCAGGGTGCGCCCATGCTGGTTCTGGACGTGGTCGTGGCGCTCGGCATGGCCTCCTCGAAAAGCGAGGCGCGCCGGCTGATCGAGCAGGGAGGCGTGAAGTTGAACGACCAACCGGTGCAATCGGCAACGGCTACCGTATCAGGCGCGGATCTCGATGAGCATGGCATGGCGCGCCTGGCAGTGGGCAAGAAGCGCCATGGATTGATCAAACGCGGCTAGCGCTAGCCTTGCCCGCGGACCGGGGATTCCAGCGGCTCGACATGGACGGCCGTGCCGTAGCATAGAACCTCCGCCGCACCCACCATGGGTCCGGTGTCGTACCGAACACCGACGACCGCGTTTGCACCCAATTTCCTCGCGTGCGAAATCATGAGTCGGAACGACTCCTCTCGGGCGGTTTCGCACAACTCGGAGAAAATCCCCGCCCTGCCGCCGAACAACGTTCTCAAGCCGCCGAGAACACTCAGGGGGAGCGCGCGCGTCCGCACGGTAATTCCTCTCACTACCCCGAGCGATTTGGCGATGCGAAATCCGGGGAGCTCGAAGGTGGTGGTTGTTTGCATAGGCTGCCGACACACTTACTTCGGCGTAGGTGAAAGCGTAATGCTATTCGCCGCAGCGTCGAACCTGCTGATCCAGCGCTCAAAGTAGTGAATGGACGGCGCCTCGAAGGTTGCCAGCATCACTCCGCTGTCCAGCGCGGTGCCGATGGCCACGGACTCCATTGCGGCGCCACCGGTCGATTCCGGTGCTCGGTACCTGAGATGGACGCGAAACGCCGGCTTGCCGGCAAGTTCGGCGGGTTCGTTGGATACGACAACCAGACTGCGCACGGCGGGCGCTGCGGCCGGCGGCTCCTGCGCAGCGGATCTGGTGGGAACGCAAATAGCGCCAGTGCCTGCCAGTACCACGCTGACGAGCAGACCTGCCGACGCTTGCGGCCAGGGGATCGGGTAGCGGTTCACGTGTTTCCCTATGATTTGATTTTTGCGTCGTCCTTATACGGCAAGACTTTAGCGGTTGCGCGCCGATAACTAAAGTTGACTTGCTCTCGAAACGATACCATCGCAGGCATTGCGAACGACCGCGGGTGTTCAGCATTGTTGAAGTGCGCTGAACGCGTCGTGCGCCTGCGGGTGTCGGCTCAATAGTGCGAGAATACGCGGCAGTCGGGCCAGCGTCGCCGTACGCAGCGCCTGCGGTGCTTCTTGGAATGACTCGCTCAGGCGCGCGCCGTCCTGTTCGACGATGATCGACGCAAGCGTCGCGGCTTGGACCAGATCCTTGTCTGCCTTCTCAGGCTCATGGGCACGGGTCGTGCTCGAGTACACCTTGTGCCAGATCATCCGCTCGATGCTCGGAAGAGCCACGGGAACGCAGTGTCCGCCCGCCAGAATTGCCGCTTGGCGGCTGTTGTCGAGCAAATAGTCATAGTAAGGAACGGTTTGCGCATGCCAATCCAGCTCCGGGACCCGAATCGTTGCGCCTAGCGTTGGGCCGGGCGCCAGCACGTCGACCCGCAATCCCTCCCGACCTGGCAATTTGGCGGATGTGGACGGGTCGTGGCTGGGCATACCCGAAATCGACGTGAAGGGCAGGTGGGTTGCCCGGATGCTCGACAGGAAAGGCACCGGCGCGCCGAGTTTCAAGTGCTGACGGCGTGCCAGATCGATATCCTGAGTGCGAGCCGCAATGGAAATGGCGCCGTATTCGTTGAGCCAGCCCATGTAGGCCAGTGTGCCGACGACGACGAGGCCCGCTTGGAAGATCTCGCGGTTGTACAGCTCGACCAGCACGCTCGCGATTTTCTTGTCAGCGACCTGGAACTGTAGCTGCCTCAAGTTGGCGACCTGCTTCGTCATCCAGGCCGAAAACTCGATTCGCTCCCGCATGGACCGATAGGCCGGCTCATCATCCACGGATCCGACAAATTCTTCGGCCTGGGTTTTCGGCACCGGATAGTACACTCGGTACCAGTATTCATAACCGGTGCCGCTACGCTTGGCGAGAGTCCCCGGAGTTCCCATCAAGAACTCCCCTGCCGCACGAGCACGCTCCTTCACCTCCGCATATTGGGTGCGGAATGCGAGTTCCTGGCTTCGATAAAGGGGGTGGGCCAGAGCCATGACTTACCCAATATATCGGATTTTCATTGGGTAAATATTGACACAGGCAAAGGTACCTGACAACATTATTTACCCAACAAAACTACAATTTATTGGGTAATTGCCGATTGCCGCGGCCGAGCGCGTAACTGAAAAAGCCCCTGCCAACTTTCGTCGACAGGGGCTTCGTTTTCATCGAATCAAGAGCCTGGCAGTGACCTACTTTCACATCGACAAAGTCGACACTAGCATCGGCGCAGAGCGTTTTCACTTCCGAGTTCGAAAAGGGATCGGGTGGTTCCCACTCGCTATGGCC
>JALYHP010000061.1 GCA_030799355.1 Pseudomonadota bacterium | reverse complement strand
CACGGCCCGCGCACGGCTGTGCCCCGCCCACCGCCGCTCAGGCGCACGTTTGCACCGCGCACGCCGCTGCCCCGCGCGCCTCCGCCGCAGGCGCCTCTGATAGAATCGATGCGTGAACAATCCGCTGCTGCAAATAGAATCTCTGCCGGCCTTCGACCAAATCGAGGCTGCCCATGCTCGTCCGGCTCTGGAACAGATCCTGGCCGACAACCGTGCCCGCCTTGCGGAGCTGACGGCGCAGTCGAATCCTACTTTCGCCTCGCTGGTCGTGCCGATGGAGGAGCTGAACTACCGCTTGAGCCGCGTGTGGAGTCCCATCGGTCATCTGAATGCGGTGGCGAATTCGGCCGCGATGCGCGAGGCATACAATGAATGCGTGCCGCTGCTCACCGCCTACACCTCGGAATTGGGACAGAACACGGCGCTGTATTCGGCCTACGCCCATGTATCGAAGCATGAAGGCGGCTCCCTCGATCCGGTTCAGCGCAGGGCGGTGGACAATGCACTGCGGGATTTCCGTCTGGCCGGCGTCGATCTGCCGCCGGAGCGTCAGGCTCGCTACCGAGAGATCATGCAACGGCTGGCCCAGCTGGGAACCAAGTTCTCGGAGAACGTGCTCGACGCCGGCCGCGCCTATACTCGCAGCGTAACCGATGCAGCCGAACTGGCCGGTTTGCCGGCCAACGCGATCGATCGCGCCGCCGCCGATGCGCGCGAGGCGAACCAGCCGGGATGGCTCTTCAAGCTCGACCAACCGACATACATGACGGTGATGACCAGCGCCGAAAGTGCGCGATTGCGACACGACATTTACGAAGCCTGGGTGACCCGAGGCTCGGAGCTCGGGCCCAGCGCGGGGCGCTTCGATAACGGCCCCATCATCGCCGAGATGCTGCCGCTGCGCCACGAATTGGCGCAGCTGCTCGGGTTCGCGAGCTATGCCGACTATGCGTTGGCCACCCGGATGGCCAAGAACACCCAACAGGTGCTCGGGTTCTTGGATGATCTGGCGCGCCGCTGCATGCCGGCCGCGCGTCAGGAACTGTCGGATCTGGAGCAGTTCGCCGGGCGCAAGCTCGACGCATGGGATCTGACGTTCTACGGCGAGAAATTGCAGGAGAGCCGTTTCGAGGTTTCCCAGGAAGCGCTGCGTCCGTATTTTCCGCTGCCGAAAGTCTTGGCGGGATTGTTCGCGCTGACCGAACGTCTATACGGCATTGCGGTTCGCGAACGAGCCGGCGTCGGCGTCTGGCACCCGAGCGTTCGCTACTATGATCTATCGAACGCCGGCGGCGAGGTGGTTGCCGGCTTCTATCTCGATCCGTATTCGCGTACCGAAAAACGCAGCGGTGCGTGGATGGACGAGTGCGTCGCCGCGAAGAATTCGCCCTTGACGAGGGCGCTACCCGTCGCCCATCTGGTGTGCAATTTCACCGCTCCCGTGGGCGACGCCCCGTCGCTATTGACCCACGACGAGGTGACCACGCTGTTTCACGAGTTCGGTCACGGATTGCATCACATGCTGACGCGAGTCGCGTATCCCAGCATCGCGGGGATCAACGGCGTGGCCTGGGATGCGGTCGAACTGCCGAGCCAGTTCATGGAAAATTTCGTTTGGCGCCGCGAAGTTCTGCCTCTCATCTCGGCGCACGTGACCTCCGGGGAGCCGTTGCCCGTGGACATGCTGCAGCGGCTGTTGGGCACCCGCACCTTCAACGCGGGGCTCGACACGTTGCGGCAGATCGAACTTGCCGGTTTCGATTTCGAGCTGCACGCCAATTTCGACCCGGCCGTTGGCGCGCAAGTGGCGCAGACCCTCGCCGCCGTGCGCAGCCGCGTCGCGGTGGTGACCGCCGCGCCGTTCAACAGGATGCCGTCGAGCTTCGCGCACATCTTTGCCGGCGGCTACGCGGCGGGCTACTACAGTTACAAGTGGGCCGAAGTGCTGGCCGCCGACGCGTTCGAAGCCTTCGAGGAAGCCGGCGTATTCGACCGCGCCACCGCGGACCGTTTTCGTGAGTCGATTCTCGCGCGCGGCGGCAGCCTGGACGCGATGGATGCGTTCGTACGCTTTCGCGGACGCCAGCCCGACGCGCGGGCGTTGCTCAGGCAGACGGGCATCGCGGCATGAACATCCCCCGATCAAGCCACCCGGAACCGGCCCGAGCGCGCCCGCTCAGGCGGACTGGCTCTTAACATATTCATGGACAGTGTGCGCCAAGTCACAGAAGGCGAACGCCATCCATAGCGGCCATGGCGCCAAGCGCCTAAGATGCCGGGATGCGTGACCTTCGCCGTAACGACTATGACGTGACGAACACTGTTCAGGTGAGTTCCACGGCCGCCGTCACCGCAGCGGTAAGAGAGTTGTTCGTCTCGGTGTGGCCGAAGGCACAGTTCGATCGCGTGGCGGTTGCCTTCGAGGAATTCGATAAATTGTTCACGGGCCGCATGCCCGGCTATCACGGCGTCGACACGGTTTATCACGACCTGCAACACTCCCTCGATATGACCTTGGCCATGACGCGCTTGATGGTGGGTTACGAGCGCAGTGCATCTGAGTACGAACGCTTCGGTGCCGATCGCGCGGTCATGGGGTTGGTTACTTCGTTATTCCATGACGCCGGATATATCCGCGAATCCGAGGACCGCAAGCACCGCAACGGCGCGGAATTCACTCTCTACCACGTGACCCGCAGCGCACGCTTCTTGGCCCGCTTTCTGCCGACCATCGGCATGGACGCTTGGGTACCGATCTCCACGCGCGTGGTGCACTTCACCGGGTACGAGGTCGAGCTCAGTCAGATCCAGCTGCCGGACCCGCGTGACCGCAAGCTGGGCCATCTGCTCGGTACCGCCGATCTCATCGCCCAGATGGCCGACCGCTGCTATTTGGAAAAATGCCGTGACCGTTTGTATCCGGAGTTCGTGCTGGGAGGCATCGCCGCGGTGCCTGGGAGCAACGGTTCGTTGCAAGTGCGCTATAGCTCGGGTCTGGATCTATTACGCCAGACCCCTGGTTTCGTCCGCGAAACGCGGGTGCGGCGGTTGGAAGGCGAATTCGAACATGCTTACCGGTACGTAGAGGTCCTGTTCGACGGTAAAAACCCGTACGTCGAGGCCATCGATCGCAATCTAGGCTTTTTGGATCGCGTGCTGCGTAGCGAGCGGTGGCCGATGCTGCGCCGCCATCCGCCTCTGCTCACGGCCGAGGATGACCAATTGGGCCATGTGCGCGGCTTGATGGTCCATCGATTGAAGACGCTCTGGGCGTAGCGGCACACGGCTACCGACCCGCCCCCCATGCCCCCTCGGCATCCCTACCGGGTGACGCGACCCACGCCTACGGCCAATCGATGGGCGCCACGAAGCGCGAGTGCCATTCTTCCAGCCGCGCCATGACGATTTCCCGCCCCGCCAAGGGCGCGGCGGTGAGTGCCGCCCGCAGCACTGCGGGCGTGAGCGAGCGCCGCGCGGGCTCGGCCAGCGGCGCAAAACTATAGTGCCAGGGCTCGCCCTGCACGCCGGACCTGACACCCCGAAACGGTAGGAAAAACCCAAACCGTGCCGCATGGGCCGCGAGCCAGTCGGTGAGCGGAGCGAAGGGTCCGGTGCCTGAAAACTCCGCGGCGGTCAGTTGGACGCGGTAACCCGGCGCGATGGCGTTCGCATCGATCAGGTCCAGATCGGTGCCCCAATGATGCCGGCTGGCACCGGGCAGCGCGGACCACTGCAAAATCGCCTCGATGCGCTCGGACGGCGCCAACCGCAACGCGTCCAGCGGGTGCCCGGAGGCGTCATACAGCGGTCGCTCCCCGTTGAATTTCGCATTCCATATCGCAAGTTGGTGTTGAAAATCGCGGAAGGTGCTCACCGGCTTCAGATCGAAGCCCGCCGCAGCCGCCGCGCGGCGCAAGTTAAGGAAGGGCGCGGCGGCATGCACGTGCAGCGTGCAGGGGGGCGCGGCGATGTCCACCGTGTGGGTGCGGGCCTGGCCCGTCAGTTCCAGAGCATTCAAGAGGTGGCCTGACGCGCTGCGGCAAATTCCGCGACTTGGTCCAGGACCCGCGCTAGGTTAGCGGGCTCTTGAGCGCCCGACAGCGTATATTGGCCGTCGAAAACGTAGGTGGGCACCCCCGAAACACCGATTGCAGCGGCATGACGCTGCGCAGCAACAATGCCGTCCTGGCCCTCTCGTAGCACCAGCGCGCACCGTGTCCGCTGCTCGCCGAGGCCGCTCTGCACGCCGAGCCGAACCAATTCCTCCGGCTCGCCGATATCGACGCCCTCCTGAAAAAACGCTTGCATGATCCGCTCCTTGACCTGTCCCTGCAGGCCGTAGCGGGCAGCGTGTGCGATCAACAGGTGCGAACGTCGGCTATTGGGCATGCGCCGGATCAGATCGAAGCGAAACTGCAAGCCGACCGCCTCGCCGTGGCGTATCAGCGTTTCCTCCATGGCCGCAATACGCGCGGAATCGCCTATTTTGGCCGCCAGATAGTCGCGGCGGTCCACACCCTCCCAGGGCATGTCCGGGTTCAGCTCGAACGGGCGCCAGGTCACCCGCGGTTCGTATCGCGGGCGTTCCGCCAGCGCCAATTCAAAGCGTCTCTTGCCGAGACGGCACCAGGGACACACGGTGTCCGAGTAGATATCGATTCGCATCCGCACGGTCATCCACCGATTGTACCCGGCCCCTTATGGGCTTTGTCATGACCGAGTATCATCCTCGAATGACGCGATGGATCCAGTGGGTGGCGGCGATGGCGCGCAGCCTCAAAACCAAGTACCTGTTGACGGCCCTGGGGCTCGGCACGGCGCTGCTGTTATTGCTGGGCGGCCTGTTCTATTACGAACATCGGGTGGATACGGCGGACATCAACCAGCTCACCCATAGCGCGATCGAACAGAAACTCGAGGCAGACCTGGAAGCGCGTGCCGCCAGCCTCAGCAAGATCACCGGCGCGCTGCTCGCCCCCGCGCTGGCCTCGGGTAACAAGACGGCTGTCGCCTCCATCGCCGAGCGTGTGCTCGAGGAACGCGATATCGAACGGATCGAGGTCCGCAACGCGCACGGGGTCGTCTTGTTCACGGGCAGCAATGCCGTCGAGGATTCGTCGGGCCGCGGGCCTTTGGTACTGCAGAGCGCGATCCGCACCATCAATCCCAAGGACCCCGCGCCGCCGCACTCCGGTGAAGGGCCGGGTGCCAGAGAGCCGGCCGGAGGCGGCACGCTGCGGCTTTGGCTGAACCGCGCCAAGATGCAGGACACGCTCGTCAGCATTCAATCCCAGATGGAGAACCGGCAGGGGCATCAGATCGAGCGAATGCGCGGCTTGATCGCCGGGGTGGCGCTGCCGCTGCTTCTGTTGGGACTCGTCGGCGCCTGGTTCATCGCGCGTGAACTGTCTCGGCCCATCACGGCGCTGGTGAAGACCGCGGACCGCATCGGCGAAGGTGATTACACGCGGCCTCTGGCGGTGGGGCGGCGCGACGAACTCGGCGAGTTGCAATCCGCGCTCGAGCGAATGCGGCAGAACCTGGCCGAGACCACCATCACCAAGAACTACCTGAACACGGTGCTCAACAGCTTGAGCGATGCGGTGCTGGTGACCTCGCCGGACGGCATCGTCAAAAGCTGCAACGAGGCGACTCAGCGGCTGCTGGGTTACGGTGAGGGCGAGGTCGTCGGCAAACCGCTGGTGAGCTTCGTCGACGATGAGCATCGCGGTGCGTTCGATCTGGCCACGTCGGCGACCGAAGCGCGCGAAACCGTGCTGCGCACCGCCAGCGGCCAGACCATCCCGGTCTCCATGGCGAACTCGAGGATCACTTCGGAAGATCCGCAGTTTCAAGGCAATATCTACGTGGCGCGCAACATCACCGAGCGCAAGCGCGCGGAGCGGCGCATCCGCTACCTGGCGCGTTACGACACGCTCACGAAGATGCCGAATCGAATGCAGTTTCAGCACCTGTTGCAGCAGGCCATTGCCCGCGCGCGGCGCAGTCAGCGCTCGCTCGCCCTGCTTTACCTCGACTTGGACCGGTTCAAGGAAGTCAACGACACGTTCGGGCACGCGGCCGGCGATCGCACCTTGGAAATATTGAGCGAGCGCCTCACACGGAATCTGACCAAGGATACGGTGATCGGCCGCCTCGCGGGCGACGAGTTCGCCATGTTCATCGACGATTTGCCGCTCGATGCGGACAATCGTCCCGCGCTGGCGGCGCTGGCGCGTACCCTGCTCGACGAGATCAGTCGAACCTTCTACGTGAATCAGCAAGAGGTCTATCTCACCGCCAGCGTCGGCATCGCCATCTGTCCGTACGATGCCGAGAATGTCATCGACTTGATACGCAACGCCGACGCGGCGATGTATCACTCGAAACAGAACGGCGGCAACTCGAGCGTGTTCTACATCCCCGAGATGAATGCCGCCGCGGTGGAGCGCTTGATGCTGAAGAGCAAGCTGCGCCGCGCGTTGGAGCGCGACGAGCTGGTGATCCTGTACCAATCCAAGGTGGACCTGCGCGACGGGCGCGTGGTCGGCGCCGAAGCGCTGCTGCGCTGGCGCCTTCCCGGACATGGAGATATCTCGCCGTCGCAATTCATACCGTTGGCCGAGGAGACCAGCCTCATCCAGGACATCGGCGAGTGGGTCATGAACCGGGTTTGCTCGGACTATCGCGAGTGGCAGAAAACCGTACCGCGGCCCGGCCGGATCGCCATCAATCTGTCGCTGCGCCAGCTCAAACAGGGCACTTTCGTCGCGCGCTGTCGAAGCGTGTTTCGCAAGCACGAGGTATCGCCCACCTGTTTCGAGCTCGAGGTGACGGAGACGACGCTGATGACCGATCCGAAACGAACCATCGGACTGCTGAACGAGCTGTACGCGATGGGTCTCAGTCTCGCCATCGACGACTTCGGCACGGGTTATTCGTCGCTTTCCGCCCTGCAACAGTTTCCGATCGGAACCCTCAAGATCGATCAATCATTCGTGCGCGATGTCGCCGTCGATTCGGATGACGCCGCCATCGTGCGCACCATCATCGATATGGGCAAGAGCCTCAATCTCGAGGTCGTCGCCGAGGGCGTCGAGGGCGTCGAACAACTCGAGTTCCTGCGCAAGCACGGTTGCCACTACGCCCAGGGTCGCCTGTTCGGCGACGCCATGGAGGCGAAAAAATTGTTGGCCATTCTGGCCGGCCAAGAGCACGGCGCGCCCTATCATGGTCCGCTGTGCATTCCGGAGGCGTCGCGGGCGGCCGCGGGACGTCAGATCGGAGCCTAGGGAGCCACGGCGGGGGCGGGCTCCTACGCTACGTCCTGTTTAAATCGGCGCAAATTTGCGGGATAAGGTTGCATGCTATCTGCTCGGGATCTGACCCTGCGGCGCGGTCCGGAGCCGCTGTTCGAGCAGGCCAATTTCACCATTTTCCGCGGTAACAAGGTCGGCCTGACGGGCGCGAACGGCGCCGGCAAGTCCAGCCTGTTTGCCGCCATCCGCGGCGAGTTGGTGTCCGACCGGGGCCAGATCGAGCGGCCGGCGGCGCTGAAGGTCGCTCACGTCGAACAGGAAATCGCCGCGAGCGGGCGCGCCGCCATCGAATTCGTGCTGGATGGCGATACCGAGCTGCGCACCGTCATGGCGGCCATCGAGGATGCCGAGCGGCGGGATGCGCCCATGGAATTGGCGGAGCTCTACGCGGCGCTGCAAGCCATCGACGGCTATCGCGCGCCTGCGCGCGCCGCGGCTCTCATGCATGGACTGGGCTTCAATGCTGCGGATCTGCAACGCACGGTCGCGGAATTCTCGGGGGGCTGGCGGGTACGCCTGGCGATGGCGCGCGCGCTGGGGTCGAGGGCCGACCTTCTGTTGCTGGATGAACCCACCAATCACCTGGATCTGGACGCCATCGTATGGCTGGAAGGGTGGCTCACGACGTTCCCCGGCACGCTGCTGATGATCTCGCACGACCGCGAATTCCTGGACGCGATCATCGATCGGGTACTGCACATCGAGAACAAGTCGATCCGTGCGTACTCGGGCAACTACTCGCAGTTCGAGCAGAAGCGCGTCGAGGAACTCGCCTTGCAGCAGACGCTGCAGGTCCGTCAGGCGCGCCGGGTGGCCGAGATCACTTCGTTCGTCAATCGCTTTCGCGCCAAGGCGACCAAGTCGCGGCAGGCCCAGAGCCGCCTGAAAATGCTGCAACGGATGGAACGCATCGTGCCGGCGCACGTGGACAGTCCTTTCGAATTCGAATTCGCGACGCCCCTGAAGACGCCGCGCCCGCTACTGAGCGTCGAGGACGCGGCTTGCGGTTATCCCGGCCGCCGCGTCCTCGCCGGCATCAATGTGTCGATCGGCCCACAGGACCGTATCGCCTTGCTGGGCCCGAACGGCGCGGGCAAGTCGACGTTGACGAAAATGTTGGCGGGCGATGCAAGCGGCGAGTCGAGCTTCTCCGGCCGCCGCGTGCCCGCCGCGGATCTTGCGATCGGCTATTTCGCCCAGCAGCAAATGGAACAGCTGAGGCCCGATTGCGATGCCTTCTGGCACGTGCGCAACCTCGGCGGAGCCGATTACGCCGCGGGCGACGAGCAGCATGTCCGCGATCATTTGGGAAGGTTCGGGTTCCAGGGCGATCGCGCCTTCGCGCCGGTGATGCGCTTTTCGGGCGGAGAAAAAGCACGCTTGACGCTGGCGTTGCTGGTGGCGCGCCGGCCCAATCTTCTGCTGCTCGACGAGCCGACCAACCACCTCGACATCGACATGCGCCACGCTTTGACCGTTGCGCTGCAGAGCTTCGAAGGCGGCCTGGTGGTGGTCTCACATGACCGGCACCTGATCAAGACCGTGGCCGATACCCTGTGGCTGGCTGCGGACGGCAAGCTCACGGTATTCGATGGCGATCTGGACGACTACCAGCAATGGCTGAAGGCGCGCGCCAAAGCCGGCCAAACCGCGGTACTCGGGCCGAAGACCGCCAAGGCCGCGGCACCCGATTCGCTGACTCGATTGCGCCGCGAGATGGAGCACATCGAGCGCCGCATCACCGGGGTCGCCGCCGAGCAGGCGGCGCTCGAGGCACAGCACGCCGATTCGCCCGATGACAGCCGCGCTCACCGGCGCGCGCGGCTTCGCCGCGATGCGGCCGCCCTCGAAGCTCGATGGATGGAAGTGGGCGTCGCCATCGAAGCGGCCGAGGCCAAAGGCGCGGGTGGCGGCTGACTCCGGCGCCCGATTGGCGCGCCGCGCAAAGTTATCGGTGGGTTTCGCCGTGCTCGCGTGGGCTTCGTGCGCCGTCTGGAACTCCATCAAGCCGCTGCCGCCGGGTACCCACGTGACCTCTTTGCCGGCGCGGCTCGCCGAATCGCAGCTGGACTTCATCGACGGCTATGCGCACCGTGGCGAGCTGCTGGCCCGCGAACTCGAAGCGGTCGGTCGCGCCGAACGGTTGGTGGTGCTGGATCAATGTCCCTTGGCGCTCGCGCTTGCGCAGCGGCTGCTGCTGCGCAAGCGGCAGCAGCCGCATCTGCAGATACTGCTCGTCACCGACCCGCGCAACGAAGTATACGGGGGCACCCCGGCGCGAACATTGAACACCCTGGAAGCGGCCGGAATCGTGCTCGCGCGCACGCGGCTCATGCGCCTGCGCGATTCGAGTCCTTGGTATTCGAGCCTGTGGAGGCTGAGTGTCGGGTGGTGGAGCAACCCCTTCGATGAAGTCCCCGGGGAAGTCACGCTGAGTTCCACACTGCGTAACCGCAACCGCAAAGCCGACCAGCGGCAGCTGCTGGTTGCCGATGATGGGGCGGGGGGATGGACCAGCATCGTCATGTCCGGCGCCGGGAACACCGCGGCCGCCGGGATCGAGATCCGCGGGCATCTCGCGCGCGACATCGTCGCGAGCGAGCTGCGGATTGCGGCCTGGTCCACCGATGATGACCGCTTACCGCAGACGCCGCCCACGGAGAGTCGTGGAGTGGGCAGCGTCGATGCCCGCTTCGTCACTGAAGGGGCCATCCACACCGCGCTGCGCGACGCGATCGACGCGGCCGGCAACGGCGATTCGATCGATGTGGCGGTAGACATCCTCGACGATGTGCGGTTGGTCGATGCCATGGTGCGCGCCGCCGCGCGCGGCGTGCGGCTGCGCTTGCTGCTGGATCCGGCCGCCGCGCGAACCCGGGCCGCGGCCGGCGTACTCGAACGCAACCGTGCGGGCAACGTCGAGGTACGCTGGCAGAATCCCGCGGCGCCCGAAGCCCGGTTCGCGCTGATCCGGCATCGCAGCGATGCCTGGATCCATCTGGGCTCGGCAAGCTTCAACCGCCGCGGTCTCGGCGACCTGGATCTGGAGGCCGGCGTCGAACTGCGCATGCCGGCGCGTGCCGCCGCGGCGCGCGCCGCCATCGATGCGTTCACTCGCCGATGGTCGAGCGCCACGCTCTACGCGGCGCATGCCGAGGAGTCCGATGCGGCCTATTCTTGGTACCGGCTTTGGTATCGGCTCGCGGCGGCTTCCGGTTTGTCGGCGTTTTGATCTGCTTCCTGTGCTGTCGGGAATTCGCGCAGATCTGGGCCGCGCGAGGTTGCGAGGCAAGGGGCGCGCAGGAGGCATAGCATGGAACATGGCGATGGCGAGCGATGCCGCGCGGCGCCGCTCAGGCCGAGCGAGAATCGATGCGGATTGGTAATCGAGGACAATTGCAGGAATGCATAACGACCCGCTGCTGCAGATTCTGATTCTGCTCGCCGCATCCATCTGCGTCGTCGCCGGCGTCCGCAAGCTGGCGCTGCCGGCTATTCTGGGCTATCTGGTCGTCGGCATGCTGCTGGGGCCGCACGCGCTCTCGGTGGCGGTGGACAACGAAACCACTCGCCTGCTCGCCGATTTCGGCGTGGTATTCCTCGTCTTCACGCTGGGCCTGGAGTTTTCTCTGCCTCGCCTGGTGGCCATGCGCTGGGAAGTGCTCGGTGTCGGCGGAGCGCAAGTGGTCGCGACGACGGCGGTCGTGGCGGCCGGCGCCATCCTGCTGTTCCACATCGTACCCGTGGTCGCCGTGGTGGTGGGCGGCGCCGTGGCGATGTCCTCGACGGCGATCACCATGTCGCTGCTCAAGGAGCAATCGGAGAACAATCGTTCCCACGGCCGGCTGGCCATGGCCATCTGCTTGTTCCAGGACCTCAGTTTTCCGCTGTTTCTCGCCTTGGTCTCCGCCCTCACCGGCGGCGGGCCCGCTCCCTCCCCCCTTCACGTCGCGGCCTCCGTCGGCATGGCGGTGCTCGCGCTGCTGCTCGTGCTGGCCGCCGGGCGCTGGCTGCTGCGGCCGCTGTTCCTCGCCATCGCGGCGGTGCGCTCGAGCGAGCTGTTCTCGCTCGCGGTTTTCCTGGCGGTTCTCGCCTCGGCGTGGGCGACTCACAAGACGGGGTTGTCGCTCGCCTTGGGCGCCTTTCTCGCGGGCATGATGTTGGCGGAAACCGAGTTTCGTCATCAAGTCGAGGCGACGATCCGTTCCTATCGGGAAGTGCTGCTCGGGCTATTTTTCATCACGGTGGGCATGCTTCTCGATATTCGTCTGCTGTTGCGCGACCTGCTGATGGTCACGCTCATCCTCGTGGGAATTTTGGCGTTGAAGGCCGCCATCGTAACGCTGGCTACCCAGCGTGCCACCCACAGCTGGTTCAAAGCGCTGCGAACGGGCGTGGTGATCGCGCAAGGCGGCGAATTCGGCTTCGCCCTGTTGACCCTGCTGTTGCGATACGATTTGGCGGATCCGGCCATCGTCCAGCCGCTGCTGGCGGCGATCGTGTTGAGCATGGTCTTATCGCCGCTGATCATCCGGCACAATCGCCGCATCACCCGATTTTTTCTCGGCGAGTCGGGTCCTGCGCGTACCGAAGCCATGCGTGAAACGCGCGCCACGCTCGCTGTCGCCGAGCGGGACCACGTCGTGATCTGCGGCTTCGGGCGCGTGGGACAGAACATCGCCCGCGTCCTCGAACAGACCGGCTTCGAATACATCGCCTTGGACCTCGATCCCTACCGCATCCGCGCGGGACGGGAGGCCGGCGATCCCGTCATTTATGGGGATGCCGGGGAAGAGAAGATGCTGGAGAACGTCGGTGTCGCCCGCGCCAGCTGCGTGGTCATCACGTTCGCGGGGCCCGAGGTTGCGCTGCGCATCTTGAGGTCGGTGCGCGGATTGCGGCCCGATGTACCGGTGCTCGTTCGCACGCAGGACGACAGCAAGCTCGAGGAGCTGCAGGCCGCCGGTGCCACCGAAGTAGTGCCGGAAACCTTCGAGACCAGCCTGATGCTGCTGTCGCACCTGTTGCTGCTGCTCAAGCTGCCCGTGGCGCGCGTCATTCGCACGGTCAACGACATCCGCAGCCACCGCTACGCGATGCTGCGACAGTATTTTCGGGGCGCCGGCGCGGAGCTGCTGGATGACAGTCACGCATTTCGTGAAGAGCTTCACAGCGTGATACTTCCGCCTCATGCATGGGCGGTGGGTAGAAGCGTTGCCGAACTCGCCGAGCGCGGATCGAAGGCCGCCGTGAGTGCCGTGCGGCGCGACGGCATCGTCGGCCGCGAGCCCGGTCCCGACACGCTGTTCAAGGTGGGCGATGTGGTGGTGGTATGCGGCACGCCCGAGGCGGTGGAGCACGCCGAGACGCTGCTGCTCATGGGATAAAAAATGCTTTACAGCAGCATCGCATGCTCGCATAGTAAAGACGCTGTTCAAGGGCAAACCCGCCGAAAGGTGGGGACGCAAAACCACCGGTCTAAGGGGCTTGAGAAAGCCCGACGATAGCGGGGTCACCAGTATCGATGCGCTTTGGGCGCGTTTGGCCCCTCGGCCAGAGCCTCGGAACAGCAAGCGTAAGTTCAGCTTGTCTCGCCAATCCCGGGGAAGCATATGGTACTCAAAGGCAGGCGTTCGCCGGGTGCGGACGCATCGGGACTTTATCGCCGGCCGCGGCTGGTGCTGCGCGCCGAGCGTGCCGAGGAGCTCCCGGCGATCCTCACGAACACGAAATCCTATCCCACTCCCGTTCGCATGGTCGGCGCCGACTATTCCCAAACTCGCTGCGTGGGCGGCGATGGCGGCACGACCGTCGATACGGCCGGGTTGGACAAGATCCTGGAGTTCGGCGAAACGTCCGTTCGCGCACAAGCCGGGGTGCGCGTCGGCACCTTGGTGCGAACGCTGGCAGAGCGTGGCCAAGAGCTGCTGTTGACGCCGGAAATGGGCAACATCTCGGTGGGCGCCGTTGCCGTCACCACCTGCCCGCAGGCGTCCTACGCGCCCGGGCTGGCGAGCCTGGGCGCGCTCGTGAGCGAATTGAAGCTCGTCACTCCGCAGGGCAGGCACATGACGGTGCGCGAACACGACCGCGACCTGATGCGCGTGCTGCGTTCGAGTTTCGGGCTGCTCGGTGTGGTTCACGAGGCGGTGCTGCGCGTGCAGCCTTTGACACCGGTCAGGATCGATTACCTGGTGCTGACCATGAAGGAATTCCGTGCGCGGTTCGCGGCCATCGTCAGCGGCCCGGGCGCACTGCGACTGCATATCGCGCCGTTCAACGACCGAATCATCGTCGAGCGCCGCACGGTCGACGGGACGGCGGACATGACGCGCTCAGGAATCTGGCAGATCCGTAATTCGGTGATGCGCAACGTCCTGCCCGCGTTCGGCTCGACCGTGGGCAGCGTATTGGCCGGGCCGGGGGTGCGCGCGGCCATGGTGGCCGGGATGCAGCGCGCGCTTCGCGCGACGATCGACCGCAACGCACGCGGCGTGGTCATGCATGCGCACGAATGGATGCGGGAGCTGCCGCAGGAAGCCTGGAAATCACGCTACACCCATAGCCTGTGGGCCTTTGCGCAGGAGAGTTTTCCGCGGGTGCTCGGCGAGTATTTCGCCTTCTGCAGAGCGCACTATAAGGACCATGGCTACCGCTGCAATGTGGTGAATGGCGCGAGCCGCCTGCACCAGGACCGCAGCTCGCTGTTCAGCGTCAGCTACTCGGGCCCCATGTTCACTCTGGAACCGTCCTCCACAGGGGATAAGGGCTGGGATGAGTTCCTCATCGATTTCAACGACTTCGCCTCTGGATTGGGCGGCATACCCACGTTCAACCAGACGCGAGCCTTGCAGCCCGAGCATGTGACCAAGGCATTCGGTGATCGCGCCAAATTATTCCGCGCGCTGCGTCAGCGTACGGATCCGCTCAACCGGCTTCGCAATAGTTATTTTGCGTATTTGCTGGGATGAAGGGGGACGGCGGCGGCTCGCCTCCAAGCTACGGCCTCGCACAGGACATGCGCCTCGTCAGGGCTACGGCCTCGCTCGGGGCGGCGCTCGGCTCACCTCAAAGGCCCGAGACGATTTTCGCTTTGATGCTTTCGAACTCGGCATCGCTGATGAGTTTCGCATCCAGCATTTCGCGGGCCTGGCGCAACCGCCGCACGGGCTCGGATTCCGCGCCGGCCGGGTTCGTGCCGGCGTACGCCGCGGGACCGCCGGCGAACTGCACGCCGCCCGACTTGGCGCGTAGCTCTTCCAGCTCGCGGATGCGGCGTTTCTCGCGCCACACCTGGTCGTGCTGCTGGCAGATTCTATAAATGGCCTGCGCCTGGTCCTTGCGCAATCCCTCGAAGGTCCATACGCGGTCGATCTGCGATCCAATATTCAAGTCGGAACTGCTTTGCGCGACGAGCGTCAGGTCGGCGGCGAGGATGCCGGCGCGTATTCGCGTCTCCTTCAAGTCCTGCCAGCGGATATCGGCGGAGTCGTAGCCGCCGACCAGCCGACGGGTCAACGAAATGAAGCGGCCGGTGGTAGCTGCGAGACACACCCGCCGATGCGTGAGGGCGAACAAGCGATGTTGCATGGCCCACGCCTCCAGGGTTTCATCGGTGGTGAGCAAGCCGCGCAATAGATCGAGTGCCCGATGGGTGCTCGCATCGGCCGGGCCGTCGGCGGGGTCCGTAGTCGCCTTGTCGCTCATGCTTCGCCTCCTGCCGTATGGGTTCGCTATTTTGCACGTCTTGGGCTCGAACCCCAAGGGCCCCGGCGAAGGCGACCGGAACGGGCCGGGCTGCTACATCTCGGTACGCCGCAACCGCAACTGGATGGCGCCCACGATGAAGATCGCCCCAACGATGAGTCCGGCCCACATGGCCGGGTTCGAGACGAATCCCCTTGGATCGAACATGCTCCAAATGCTGCCGGGCACGGTGATGGTATTGACTCCGATGACGGTATTCACCCAGGCGCTCCTGTCCGGTATGTGGAACGCGCCGGACGAGACGTAACCCAGCATCCGCTCGCCGAGCGCCTTGCCGAGCACGTCGGTACCGAAGAACCAACGCTCCAACAGATAAGCGGCCAAGGGTGGCAGGAGCGACCAGAGCATGACGGCGCGTTTGGCCCAAGCCGATACCAGCATCAGCCAACCTGTAAACGGCAGGTACCAGACGGCGGTGGTCACTATCAGATACAGCCACAACGCCTGCAATTGCAGCCAAATATCGGGCTGCCACAGAGCGCTGCCGAGTACGGCGTGCGCTCTTACCGAGACGATGAACGCCATCAACAGCGTCGACGCGTCGGCGGCGATGAAGTACACCATCGGAATGGCGATCAGACCGGTGAATAGTTTCACCACCACCGTTGCGGTGTCCGAAATCGGCAGCGACTTCCAAAACAACACGCTGCGGTCCTTGCGATCGGCATACAGGCAATCCAAGAGATACCAGGTCGAGTAGATGTTCATCACCACGAAGAACGCGATACCGAAGGCGAACAACACCATGCCGCCGACCGCGCGATGCTGCTCGGGCGACGTCAACGCGAGAATCTCTACCTTGCCGAACAGCGATGCCAGGGTAAGGGCGGCGCCGATGGCGGCGGGTACGATCCAAATCGCGCGGTTTTCCCAAAATTCCCGGCGCACCAACCATACATAGATGCTCATGCCTCGCCCCCGGATAACTTGGCGACGAAGAGGTCGGCTACGCTTGGAGTGGACAGAACGCCGAATGCTTCGAGCTTGCCGAAGTCCGGCGAGTCGAAATACAGCACGGTCTTGCCGAGGGTGCGCCGTTCGTAAAAAGGTTTTTCGCCGCGGGCGGCGGCCACCCGGTCTTCCGCGACCGTGACGGCGGCATACCGTGTGGCGATCTGCTCCAGCGATGTGTCGAGCACGATGCGGCCCTTGTCGATGAAGATCACGTCCGTCAACAGATTTTCTACTTCTTCCACCTGGTGGGTGGTTATCAATATGGTTCGAGTCTCATCCATGTAGTCATTCACCAAGGCGTCGTAGAAGGCGCGTCGCGCCAAGATATCCAGTCCCAACGTCGGCTCATCGAGGACCAGCAATTTGGCGTCGATCGCCATGGCCAGCGCGAGATGGACCTGGGTTTTCATGCCTTTGGACAGTTCCCGCATGCGCCTCTTGCCGGTAATCTGGGTTTTCGCGAGCAATGCCAGCGCCCGATCGCGGCGAAACCGCGGGTGGACACCCGCGACGAAGTCGATGGCTTGGTCGACCCGAAGCCATGCCGGGAGCACGGCGACGTCGGCAATGAAGCACGCGTCGGTCATGAGGGTGGCGCGATTGCCGAATGGCTCGTGGTTCAGGACCTTGAGGTGGCCCTGGTAAGAAGTGAGCCCCAGGATCGCGCGCAGCGCGCTGGTCTTCCCCGCTCCGTTCGGACCGATGAGGCCCACGATGCGACCCGTTTCGACCGCGAAATTGGCGCGATCGAGCGCCGTGTGCTTACCGTAGGTTTTCGTCAGATCGCGGGCTTCGATGAGAGCGGGCATGGCGGTTCATTCTTCCTTTGCGTCGCCGCCGCGAGGCGGTGGAACGGGGTGCGTGACGGCCGGCGTCTGGGCGAACAACTCGTGGGCCGAAAAGCCGAGCCGATTGATCACCGCCAGGATGTGCGGCCATTGCTCATTGAGGAATCGCTCGCGCTCGCCGGCCAGCAACAAACGGCGCGCGCCGTCGCTCACGAACATGCCGAGGCCACGCCGCTTTTCGACCAAGCGTTCATCGACCAGTTGCTGATAGCCCTTGAGCACGGTGAGCGGGTTCAACCGGTAATCGGCCGCGACCGCGCGGACGGAGGGCAACGGGTCACCCTCCTTCAGCGCACCCTCGAGAATGAGGGCGACCATCCGATCGCGCAGCTGGCGATAGATGGGCTGGTTGTCGTTCCAGTTCGGATCCATTCTCACTCGTGGTGGGACCCCGTGTATGGGGGATGTAGCACGCTAATCTAGCAGAACGCGGGCGCCGGACGCGCGCGGCGAGGATGGCCGCCAGCGCGGCGCACCGGCCGGGGCGCAGGGGGTC
>JALYHP010000047.1 GCA_030799355.1 Pseudomonadota bacterium | reverse complement strand
TAGACTCTTTGGGGCAAATCGAATATTTTAATCATTTAAAATCAACATATTACGAATCATACTTCTCTTTTTAGATGATTTCAATCGTGGGATCCCCTCTCACGCTCCCGAGAATTCACGTTCTTGGACTAGCATCCTCGAATTTACCCCCGGCATCGTAATGTCCACCCGCCTCTTGGGCTACAGCTTCGGTAGCGGTCACCCACTACCACAGATCCGCGGCGGTTCGACAACCGGGATCTCCATCCAGGATGGAACACCCTTCTCGAGTCACAGGTTTTCCGTACCTGCGACGGTCCCGGCCATGCACCGCCGCAGCGTCGTCTCGGGTTCGGTCGGGGACCGCCGGAGTTTACCAGGCTCAGTTGCCGTGAAACGTTGCCTTCACCTGCAAGCCAGGGTTTGCATCCGACAGCACCAGCTCGGCGTGATGGAGCTGCGCAATGGCGACGACCAGCGCCAGACCCAAGCCGTGGCCCGGCGTGGACCGGCTGCTGGAGACTCTGTAGAAGCGGCGCAGGATCTTTTCGCGCTCGCTCGGATCCACGCCGGGTCCGCCGTCGGCAACGCACGCCGTGATCGAATCGTCGTGCCGCTCGAGGGTTATCTGGATGTGAGTATGGTCGGGTGTGTGACGGATGGCATTCTCGACCAGGTTGCTGAACATGTGAGTCAATAGCTCGGCATCGCCGCGAATGTAAACGCCGGGCTGGATCGTCGATGTGAGCGTGTGCCGGTAGTCCTCCGCCACAGGAAGATACATCTGGTAAATGTTTTCCAGGATTTGCGTCAACGGCACGGTCGCGAAAGAACTGAGGCGGGTTCCGGCCTCCACTTGCGAGATCCGCAGCAGCGCCGCGAACATCGCCAGGAGCTGATCGGTATCCTCGATCGCGGTATCGACAGCAGCGCAATACTCGGCGACGTTCGTGGATTTTGCGCGCGCTTCCTCGAGCCGGTTGCGCATGCGTGCAAGCGGAGTCCGCAGGTCATGGGCGACATCGCTCGACACTTGACGCAGGTTCTCGAGGAGCGCGGAAATTCGATCGAGCATGTCGTTGATCGCCCCCGCCAGCCGATCCCATTCATCTTCGCGGCCCAGAAGCGGAATGCGCTCGTCCAGGCGGCCGTCGATGATGCTCTTGCAGGTCTGCGCAACGGCATCCACACGCCGCATGAAGCGCGATCCCAGGAATAAGCCGACGGCTACGGCAATGGTGAATGCCCCGACCACGACCCACATGAATGCATTCAAAATCCGCTGCGCGACGATGGCGAGGAACGTCGTATCGCGGCCGACGAACAAGTAAATGCCTTTGCTGATTTCGATCCCGCGGCCCAAAATGGGAATGGACCCGTGGTGCTGGCGATGCTCCGTATCTTCGACGTAGAGTTCTGCATCCGGCACGCTGACCGCGAATACTCCCAACCGAGGAGGCAGCGGCGGTAAGTTTCCGGCCAGCTTCTGTTGCAGTTCGTTTTCGATCACGATGTATACGTCGGGTCGAAAGCCGGTCGATCCCAACCGTTGCCTGACGACCTCCACGGCCTCGTGCAGCCCCTCGTCGCGGAAGCCGTTGACGACCGTCGAAATATCGGCATCGTTCGCGCTGGTGAGCACGGATCTCTGCGTCCCTTCGACGATCCAGAGAACCGTGCAGACGAGAATCCCGGTAAGTGCCAAGAATAGGAACGCGAACAGCGCGGCGAGGCGGAAAACGTCCGATTTGATGACCCTAGTTGGACGCAAGCAACCGATATCCGACGCTACGCACGGTTTGAATGGCATCGACTGCGAAGCCCTCGTTGAGCTTCGTCCGCAAGCGGCTGAGGTGGCTTTCGACCACGCTGGTGTGCGGATCGAAATGAATTTCCCAGACATTCTCGAGCAGCATTTTGCGTGTGACGAGCCGATCGGCGTTTCGCATCAGGTATTCGAGCAGGCGAAACTCCTGCGGCGTGAGCTCTATGCTTCGGCCCTCGCGCACGACCGTACGCTGCAGCAGGTCCATTTCGATGGACCCCGCGAACAGCTTCGGGGATGCCTGTTCGGCACGCCGGGTCATGACTCGGATCCGCGCCAGCAATTCGGCAAAGGCGAACGGCTTCACCAGATAATCGTCGCCGCCGGCCTCGAGACCCTGCACGCGGTCGTCGATGCCGCCCATCGTGGTCAAGTAAATCACGGGCGTTGATTTCTCGCGGCGCAGCGCCCTGACCAGCTCCAAACCGTTCATGCCCGGCAGCATGCGATCGACGATGATGGCGCGGAAATCGCCCAGAAGCGCCGCGGCGAGCCCCGTCGTGCCATCGCTCACGTGTTCGGCAACATACCCCTGCTCGCGAAAGCGCTCGACCAACGAGGCCGCGAGTTCAAGGTCATCCTCGATCAAAAGCAGTTTCATTGCGCCGGTTGGAGCGTCTCGCGCCCGGGGGCCGCCTGAGGAATGCGTACATATCGATGCGCCAGTGCGGGCAGCAAGAACAAGTTCAACAACGTAGAGGACAGCAGTCCCCCGAGCACCGTCACGGCCATCGGCCCTTCGATTTCCTGCCCCGGATGATTCAGCCCGACGGCAAGCGGCGCCAGACCCAAGGCCGTGACCGCCGCCGTCATGAGAATGGGCACGAGCCGCTCATTGGCGCCCCGAACCACGACGTCCAAACTCCAGGTGCGCCCCTCCACCTCCACCAGATGCTCGTAGTGCGCCAGCTGCAAGATCGCGTTGCGAGCGCTGACGCCGAATACCGTCACCAAGCCGACCACCGTGCCCAGCGATATACCGATGCCCGTCACGGCGATCGCGAGGACGCTGCCGATCAAGCTGAACGGTAAATTAGCCAACACCAGCCAGCTGTTCGCGCGCCAACGGAACGACACGAACAGGATCATCACGATCAATGCCAGCGCCAGCCCCGAATACAACAAGAGCTCGGTGCGGGTCTGCGCCTCCGCGGCGGCAGCTCCGGTGAACTCGATGAATACGCCTGTCGGCAACTTGACGGAACCGGCAATCGTTTTTTGGGCCTGCTGCACGATACTCTGCAAAGACCCTTTTACATTGAACGTGATGCTGACGCGCCGCTGGCCGCCATCGTGCTGAATGCTGTAGCGGTCCTGCGTAGCGGTAACGCGGGCCACCTGCGACAGCGCGATGGGTCCCATGGGACTTTGAATCATGAGGTGCGCCAAGCTCGTCGGCTGATGACGCACGCCCTCCGGCAACAGCACGCTGACATTGACGGTGCGAATCCCCTGGAAGGTCTGGCCGACGATCTTACCGGCATAAGCGGATTCAACCGTGTCGAGAACGTCTTGAACCTTGAGACCGCTTGCCGCGAGTGCCTCCGGAATCACCTGAATGGAGATCGTCGGTGTGCCGCTCTGACGTTTGAACTGCAAGTCGACGATCCCGGACACCTTACCGAGCGCAGCGACGATCTTATCCGCGCTCCCCTCGATCGCATCCATGTCGTCGCCGAACACCTTGACGGCCACTTGTGCCGTCTCGCCGCTCAGACTCTCGCTGATGCGATCCCCCAGGAATGTAACGACCTCGCTTTGCACGCCCTGATACTGCTCGAGAATTCCCCGCAGCTGCTCCTGAGCTGCGCCTTGATCCACCGTCGCATCCGGCTTCAGTTCGACGTGGAACTCACTGCGGTGCGGACCGAAAGTATCCTCGCCGAGTTCGGCGCGGCCTACCTGCTGTTCGATGCTTTGCACGTAGGGGAGAGCCAGCACATCGGCGCTGATGCGCTTGCCGAGCGCCAGCATTTCGTCGAGCGACGTACCCGTGATGGCGCTCGATACCTGCATGACGAAGTGGCCTTCGCGAAAATCGGGCATGAACGTCCCGCCGAGGAACGGCAATGTACCCAGGGCGGCTATTACCATGACCAGCAAAATAACGGCCACCAGCTTGAAATGTTCGCCCACGCCGTGCACCGCGCTGTCCTGCCATGCCTTGAGGCGGCGCAGCCATCCGGCCTCGGGCTTTGCATCGTGGCTGCGCAGAAACAAGGCGCACAACGCCGGCGTCGACGTCATCGCCACCAACAACGATGCCACCACCGCGAAGATGAATGCCAGCGCGAGCGGACCGACGAAATGGCCTTGAACGCTGGACGTGAACAGTTCGGGCAGGAACACGGCGATGACCACCGCGGTCGCGTAGATCACCGGGCCGCGCACTTCCAGCGAGGCCTCGCGAACGACCTCGAGCCGCGGTTTCGGATGCGCAAGAGTGCCGTTTTCGCGCAATCTGCGCAGAATGTTTTCGATGCCGATGATGGCGTCATCGACCAAGACGCCGAGCGCAACGGCAAAGCCGCCCAGCGTCATCGTATTCAGAGTCAGACCCATGCGGTCGAGGACCCAGACCGCCGCCAGCAAGGACAACGGAATGGCGCTGAAGGCGATCAGCGCGGCGCGGAAATCGCGCAGGAATACGTAGAGAACGGCGAGGATGAGTACCGCCGCGATGAGCAGGGACTGCCTCAAGTCCCCGAGGGCGCGTTCGATGAAATTGGCCGGCCGATGCAGTCCGGGATAAAGCGTGATTCCCGCGGCCTTCAAGGCCGGCTGCAGATCGGCGAGCGCCTTTTCCACCGCCAATGTTGCCGTCAAGGTATTGGCACCGTACTGACTGGCGAGCGACATCATCACACCCGGCTTACCCATGACCAACGCATCGCCGGAGCGCAGCGCCGGCGCCATTTTAACTTCCGCGACGTCACGCACCAAGATGGGCGTGCCGTTGCGCACGGCGACCACGGCCTGTCCCAGGGCGCCGACGTCGGGTGCCGGCGTGGGAGAGCGCAGGAGGATGCGCTGGGCGGCCAGATCGATGAAACCAGCGCCGCGTAGCGGCAAGGCGGCGCGCGCAGCATCGGACAGATCCGCCAGCGTGATGTCGAAGCTCGCCAGCTTTTGCACATCGGGCAGAATCTGAATCTGTCTGACGTCGCCACCGAACACGATGACGTGCGCGACGCCCGGAACCGCAAGGAGTCGCGGCTTGATGATCCAGTCGGCCGTGTCGCGCAAGGTGTACGCATCGACCTTGTCGGACAGGAGTCCGATCTTCAGTAAGTCCATGGTGCTGGAGACCAAGGGGGACAGCTTCGGTGTCCCGACGCCGGACGGCAGGCTGCTCCCCAATTCGGAGAGCCGCTCCGAGATTCCCTGCCGGGCGATGTGCACGTCGATTCCATCCCGGAACGTGATCGTTACCACGGACAGACCCGGTATGGACTCGGAACGCATGGTCGCGAGTCCCGCGGCTCCGTTGACCGCGTTTTCGATTTGTTTGGTGACGAGTTCCTCGACTTGCTGCGGGGCGAAACCCGGTGCTTCCGTTTGAATGTCGACCTGCGAGGGCACGAATTCGGGGAATACGTCCAACGGCGAGCGCAGCGCTCCCCAGCAGCCGAGCACCAGTGCCAATACGGTGAGCGCCGTTACCGCGCCGAAGTGGCGCACGCACAGCGTGACGAGCGCGCGCATCATGGCTAGTCCGACTCCGCGCCGGCACCGGACTCTTTCGCAAGCAACTGGCCGGCCGCCATGACCACTACTTTATCGCCCGACATGACGCCGTCGGTGACGAAGTAGCCGTCGGCGGTGGGCCTGCCGGTGTCCACCGGCGTCCTCACGTACGTGCCTGGTTTCTCCTCCACGTAACACCAATACTTGCCATCGCTCAGCACCACCGCGGCGGCCGGAACGATGACTCCGGAAGCGGTCTCGCCCGCCGGCGCCCAAACCATCAGCCGTTCTCCTTCGCCCGCATCGCCGCTTTTCAAGATGGCAAAAAAGCTTCGCCCCGGCACGGTGGCGTCGGCCGGCGCCTCCCATACCATGTTCGTCGTCCAGCCTTGGTCAGTCTTACCGGCACTGATATGGGTGGCACGCAATGTCTTGGGAGTGCCTCCGCTCAAAGCTCCGAGCGGAAACGTCACGCGCACCAACTTCATTCGGCCAGCGGCAAGGTCCTGTAGCAGGGGACTGTTGCCGTCGGTCTTCCAGGGAGGTTTCATGCCCAACGTCGCGGACAAGCGTTGTTTAGTCAAAGTCAGCGCGGCGCTATCCACCGCCGCCTGACGCAGGGCGTTTTCCTCGACGTCAGCGGATAGGGCGCCGGGCGTTCCCGACAGCCGCTTCGCGCGCGACAATGATGACTGGCTGAGTCGTTCCGAAGCCTGCGCCGTCACCAGCTCTGCCGCTGCCGTTGCAACGGTCTCATGCGCCACCACGACACCGTAACCGAGCACCTCCTGGGTGTGTTCGGTGGCTTCCGCGGCCTGCGTGACCAGCCCTAGTTTCCCCGCTTGCTCGGGCGTCAAGGCGACTTCGGGAGCCTCCTTCCCCGGCTCTTCTTTGTCGTTGGCCGCGTCTTTGCCGGCTGCCGCGTCTTTGCCGGCTGCCGGTGAGTCGACCTTTTCCGCTGTCGCTTGCGTTCTCGGCGAGGTATCGGAGGCTGCGGAAGGCGTTTTATTGCATGCCGACAGCAGCAGGCAGCCCAGCCATAGTGCAACACTCATCAGCGATATCGCGGGTTTGAGGTACCCGCCCGTCCACGGCCGTGTCTTCTCAATCCGCGCCGAGCGCCGCATAAAAAATGGCATGATGATCATTGTTGTTCCGTACGGACAGCTAAAAATCGGGTCTTTGGGCCGGTTGCAAGCGGGCCGTGCGCGCAGCAGCGGGTTCCCGTGCGGGCGCCATCGCTTGCGGCAGGGTCATGGCTTGCGGTGGAGTCGTCGCTTGCGGAGACGCCGCGTCCGGGGCTTGCCAGCCGCCGCCCAACGCCTTGCACAGACTCACCAACGCCTGCAGCCGAGCGAGTTTGTATTGGCTGAATTGATCGCGCACGGTGTACACGACTTTTTGCGCCTCGATCACCGTGAGAAAATCACCGGCCCCTTCTTTGTAGCGAAACTTCGCGCCCTCGAAGGCCCGTTCGCTCTGCGCCAAGTTCTCGTTCTGGAAGTCGCGTTCGGCGTCCAAATGTTGAATGGCCGATAGCGCATTTTCGACGTCAACCAGCGCCGCCAGAATGGTGGCGCGATACGTGGTCAGCAATTCGTCGTTTTTCGCTTGTACCTCCGCGCGCTGGGCGCGCAGCTTCCCGCCGTCGAATATCGGCTGGAGCAGCGTGGCACCGAGATTCAACGTCGGCCCCACGCCCGTCAGCGTGTTGACCGCAGCCGCCACCGCGGGATTCGCCACGCCTCCCGAGGCAGTGAGTTTCAACGACGGAAATAAAGCGGCACGCGCCGCAACGAGGTCGGCATCCGCCGACCTCAGATTCGCTTCGGCCGTGAATATGTCGGGTCGCCGCGCCAACAGGTCGGACGGCAAGCCGGCGGCCACCGCGGGCTCGGCGATGGATTCCAGGGGTCCCCCCTCGATGTTGAAGCCTTCCGGCTGTCGTCCCAGCAACACGGCAAGGGATGCCAGTGCCTCTTCTTCCATCTGTTCCAATTCCGGGATTGCCAGTTGGGCTGCCGCCAATGCCGCTCTTTGAGTCGCCAATTCTACGGGATTGGACAGTCCTACCTTGTAACGCGACTCGATGACGTCGAGCAGGCCGCGAGCGGCATCCAAATTTCCATGGGCGGTACTCAAACGCTCTCGCAGGGAGAGCACTTGAAAGTAACCGTTTGCCACTCCCGACAACGTCGTGAGCGCCACCGTGTCGCGGTCGGCGCGGGAGGCCATGGCCAGATATCTTGACGAATCGGCCGTTGCCCGGTTCTTGCCCCAGAAATCCACCTCATAACTGGCCGACAGCAACCCGGACCAGTCCGTTTCCCGCAAACTTCCGGCTGCCGAGTGAGCCCTGTAGTGGTTGGCCGCGCCGTTGGCATCGACGCTCGGAAGAATGCCCGCATGCGCCTGCCGAGCACGTGCATCGGCTTGTGCGATCCGCGCCCGTGCCGCGGTCAGATCGAGATTATTGCCGGCGGCCTGGTCGATCAGTGCGTCCAACTCACGGCTCGCAAAACCATGATACCAGTCCCGACTCGGCCAGTCGGCTGCCGCGCCGGGAGAAGCTCGCTCGAACTGCGCCGGCAATGGCACGCTCGGCGGCTTCGTCGCCTGCAAAGCACATCCCGCACAGAGCCCTCCAAGGAGCGCGTAACGCAAGAAGGTCCCGCCCAAGAACATGTTGTCCTCGATCATTTTTACGCCCACGGGCAATTCTTCGATCAGCGCACGCTAACACGCGGGAACGCCATCGACCTGTACAGTTTTGTAAACCAACGAGCACCGTGCAGCAACCGCGACGACTGCGCTGGCCAGCGGGAGGGTCGCGCGCGGCGCCGGCACGGTCAGGCCGCCACGGGGATGGTGAATACGACCCGCAATCCCGAATCGGGCGCGGCATCGGCCCAGATGCGCCCGCCATGCAGCGAGATGATGCTCCGGCAGATGGCAAGCCCGAGTCCGCTGCCGGTTTCCTTGCCGTCCACGGCCGACTCCAAACGAAAAAACCGCTCGAAAATGCGCTCGCGGAATTCCGCGGCGACGCCGGGTCCCTGATCGTCCAGGGAGACGCGCCAAATGCCGCCCTCCATCACCGAACGTAGCGTCACCGTGCCGTGCTGCGGCGACGCGTTCAAGGCGTTGCTGAGTAGATTCAGCAGCACGCGGCGCAACCAGCGCGGTTCGACCAGTACCGCCCCTTGGCCGTGATGAGAGTGTAAGAATTGCAGTCCTCGGTGCTCCGACAGAACCCGTGCGTCTTGACTGAATACCGTCAACAAAGCCTCGGGATCATGCTTCGATAAGTGTAGATCGATATCGCGCGCCTCCGCCCGGGAGAGGAACAACAGTTCTTCGATGATCTGGCTGAGCCGTGCGAGCTCCTCGAGCTGCACGTGCACGGATTCCTCGTTCGCGGCCTCGAGATTGCCATGCACCAGCAACTTCTCGGCCTGCAGCCGGATCAGCGACAGCGGCGTCTTGAGTTCATGCGACGCTTCCGCCGTGAAACGCCGGATCTGATCGAAAGCGGATTCCAGCCGATCGAACATTTGATTCAGCAACCGCGCGAGGTCGGAAATCTCGTCGCGGACCTCGGCGACCGGAATACGCTCGCTCAAATTATCGGAACTGATTCGGTTGGCGGTTTCCCGAATCAGCCGTACCGGACGCAGCGCCAGCCGGCTGAGCCCCATGCCGATGGCGAAACTGATCGCAACCATCACGGTGAGCAGCCAAACACAGATTTCACTGTAGTCACGCATGGCTGCGCGGACGCCGTTCAGCGGAGTCGCAATGGTAACGTCCAACGGCCCCAAGATGAATTCGCCGACGCGCAGCTCGCCGATATCCGACATCTGTGCGTTGAACATCCGCTGTCCGGGTACGTCGGGAATGGCTTGCCCGCGCAAGTTCGTCGAATAGAAAATAGGCCGTACGGGACTGTGGGGATCGTCGATGGTGATAAAAAAAAGCACGGAGGAGTAATTGGTGGTCTCTCGAATCCGGGTATCGATCATCTTTGGGTTCAACGATGCATAATCGTCGCCCAGGTGCGCGCTGATCTGGGCGAACTGCGCCCGGTTCAGCAGGTCGAGGCCGTTCACGAGGTGAATCTCGAGCAGGTAATACCCTCCGACGAACAAGCAGGCCAGGGTCGAGGTGGCCGCGCCGGCGTACCAGAGTGCAAGGCGCGCGCCGATGGATTTCACAGCAACTGGTAGCCGACGCCGCGCAGAGTCTTGAACAGGGGCGGCCCCGGCACGGACTCGAATTTCGTCCGCAAGCGGCTCATATACACGTCCAATAGATTCGCTTCATTATCGTAGTGCGATGACCAGCATTTCTCGCAGATCAGCTTGCGCGTGAGGATCCGGCCCACGTTCTGCATGAAAATTTCCAACAGCGAAAATTCCCGGCTGGTCAGATCCACCGGCTCGCCGGCCAAGTGCACCGTTCGTCCAACCAGGTCGAGCTTGATGCCGCGGTGCTCGAGCACCGCCTCCTTGACGGCGCATTGCCGGCGCAGCAGGGAGCGTAGACGCGCCAGCAACTCCTCCATGCTGAACGGTTTCGACAGGTAGTCATCCGCGCCCACGTCCAGCCCCTTGATGCGGTCCTGTACGGCATCCCGGGCGCTCAGGATCAATACCGGTTCATTGAACCCCGATTTGCGCCATTGCTGCAGCAACTTGAGACCATCGCCGTCCGGCAGGCCCAAATCGAGAATGATCGCGTCGTGGTTCGCCTCGCACAGTGCATCGCTCGCCTGGCGGCAAGAGCGCACCCAAGTCACGCCATAGGCGCGTTCCAGCAAGCCCTGCTTGAGAAATAAACCGATACGCTGCTGGTCTTCGACAACGAGTATTTTCGTATGACCCCCCCGAGCGTACCTGCCTCGCCTCTCGCCCGGTCCATTCTACAACGTTAGTGTTCCAATGGCTCAAAGCACAAGCATGCCCGCGGCCCTGCGGGGCGCTCGCGGCACGGCGTTGCTGGGGTTGCGGCGACAGCCATGCCTTCGCGAGCGCACATGCCCTCTCCCGTCCGCGCTTACGGCTGCGGCGGCAGCCATGCCCTCGCGAACGAGCTCTTGCCGTCGGTGTACGTGGTCCACACTTCGCGCGATGACGGATCGACGGCGACGTTTTTAGCGGTTGCGGCCGTCTTCACATCGCCCAAAGCCACCACCTTGCCCCCCGTGGTGCGCAGCACCGTCATCTTGTCGGCGCCGGCGCAGTACACCAGGCCGCCCACCGCATCGAACGCGATTTGATCGACCTTGGGCGTGATGTCGACCGAGCCCGTGGCCAAACCCGTCGTGGTATCGATGACCACCAGCTTGCCCGTCCCGCCGGCGGCGAACACTCGATGATGGTCGGCATCGAACGCCAGGCCGTG
>JALYHP010000008.1 GCA_030799355.1 Pseudomonadota bacterium | reverse complement strand
AGATGACGCCCAAGAAGTCGGAAGCCACGGAACTTGCGGCCAAACTCCCGTCCCTGGTCATTCCGGCGCTCATCATCCATGGCCGTGACGATCGCATCGTGCCGTTGGAAGCGAGCTTGCGGGTGCTCAGCGTGCTTCGCAACGCACAGCTGCTGGTATTCAATCGGTGCGGTCACTGGGCGCAAATCGAGCATGCCACTGTCTTCAACGCTCTCGTCAGCGCATTCATCGGCAGTACAGGATCTGGGGATACTCACGTGAAAGCGGGATTCGGCGGCTAAAATGGTGCGGGTCGACGAGGTGGATTTGATCGTGGTCGGCGGCGGTGGAGCGGGTCTGATGGCCGCCGTTACCGCCGCTGAGAAGGGGATGAAAGTCGTCCTGCTCGAGAAGGCGCAGCGGCTCGGAGGCACGACGGCGCTGTCGGTAGGATCGATTTCGGCCTCCCAAACCAGCTATCAGGCGGCAGCTGGAATCGAGGATTCCCCGGCTAGCCACGTCATGGATCTCGAGGCGGCTACTCAGCGATTTGGAATAGAGGATGATCCAGCGCTGCGCGCGTTGCTCGCCGAGCATGCGGGCGAGACCGTAGAAGTATTGAAGAGACTCGGTGTTGTGTTCCTCGGGCCATTCCCGCAACCGCCAAGCAGCGCCGACCGAATGCACCAAGTCGTTCCAACCTCGAAGGTCTACATACAGCGTCTCGAACACGCATGCCGGAAACTGGCCGTCGAAATAATACTTGATTGCCGAGTGAGCGCGCTGATGATCGAGGCTGGCAACGTCGCTGGAGTCCTCGGTACGCATGCGTCGGGAGGGGAGGTACGCTTGCGCTCCGCGCATGGCGTCATACTCGCCACGGGCTCGATGGAAGCGAACGAAGCGTTGCTGCGGCAGTTCATCAAATCATGGCCCTCGGGCATTCCCCCCTGGAATCCGTTGGCCACCGGAGACGGGCATGTGATGGCCTGCGAGGTCGGCGCGCGCGTTGTGCACCGGCCCGACATGGGTCCCGAACACGTCATGCGAATGCGGTTCGTTGCGCCGCCGCGAAATCCGCTGTTGCAGAGTCTGCCTCTCAGCCGTACCGCGACGACGTTCATGGCGTGGGCCGTGAAGCGGTTGCCCTCGACACTGACGCGGCCGTTCATCATGAGCTTCATTACCGCAGCGCTGCGGCCGGATCCGGAAATCTTCAGAGCCGGTGCGATTCTGGTCAACGAGCACGGCAACCGAGTGGGCGGCGACACGGGAATCGCGGAACTCAGTCTCGCCGAGGAACAGAAGCGCGAGTGCTGGCTTATCCTAGATGCCCGCCTGGCAAGAAAATTCTCGCGATGGCCGCATTTTGTGTCGACTGCGCCAGGGGTCGGTTATGCCTACTTGTCCGATTACAAGCGATCGCGCCCTGATCTCTATGTCGCCGGCCGCAGCGCCCGCGAACTTGCCGCGAAACTGGGTATCGCCGAGGAGGCGTTTTTGACAACGCTCGAGAGCGTGAACGGCAAACGAGACGCAGAAAAGCAGCTTCTCGACGGAAGCTACCACGCTCTTGGACCCTTGAAGCTGTGGGGGCTGCCCGCGCCCGTTGGCTTGGCCGTCGACACCCAACTCCGAGTTCTCGATGTGGATGACCGACCGATCGCGGGCCTGTTCGCTGCCGGCAATACGGGTCAGGGCCGGTTCACCGTGTCCGGGCACGGGCATGGCCTTGCGTGGGCCTTCACGTCGGGAAGGCTTGCGGCCGCTGCGGCCGCGCAGCTGGCGCACTTTCCACGGGCGACCACGGCTAACTTACCGGGAGGACCGCAGTCGGTGCCTAAACCGGATGCTCGACTCACCGATGGTCCGGGCGCGCGCGATCTCGGGGCGCGTTAGATCGTTCAAGTGCGGCTGCGAATTCAATTCCTTGCCATGATCGGTATCCTGTTCGCTCTGCAGGTGACCGACGGGATGGACCAGGCTGCCCTGTCATTCACCGCTCCCTTCGTGAGGAAAGCACTAGGGATTGGATTTGAGTCCCTCGGAGCGTCCTTCAGCGCGGGCTATGTCGGGACTGCATTGGGAGCGGTGTTGTTCGGTACGCTCGCCGACTTTATGGCCCGCAAATCCGCCTTGCTCCTCGCGGCGTTGTCCTTCTCGATTGGATCTTTCTGCACGATTTTTGTCCACACCGGGGCCGAGTTGATCGCCATCAGGCTTCTGACCGGACTCGCATTGGGGGGCTTGTTCCCTGTGATCGCCTCGTCGATTTTCGAGATAGTCCCGCAACATTTGCGCGCTACGGCGGTCACCCTCGCATCGGTAGGCTCGGCTGCGGGCGTCGGTGTGTGCGGGCCTCTGGTCGCCGTGGTCGAACCTCGCTTCGGATGGCGCAGCGTTTTCATCATCGGCGGAGCAATACCGGCTTTTCTCTGCCTCTTGGCGTTCATAGGGATACCCAATCCTGCGGCTTCGCAAGAGCGATCGGGCATATCCCGCAAAGGGGCGGGCACTCCGCTCGATAGCGTTACGTCCTTGTTTCGCTCCGGCCGATGGCGTATCACACTCTTGCTCTGGGCTGCATTCGTGTCATCGGCGGTGCCGATGTTTTTCTCCCTGAGCTGGTTGCCGAGCTTGGCTCATATGGCTCATATCGGCGCGAGCGGCGCAGCGATCGGTCCGTCGATTTTTGCCGTGTCCGGCTTGCTCTTCGCGGTATTGATTGCTCGCGTGAGCGATTGGAT
>JALYHP010000001.1 GCA_030799355.1 Pseudomonadota bacterium | reverse complement strand
TGTACTCAGATGACGCCGCGGCGTTTCTGATCCAGCTCGATGGACTCGAACAGCGCCTGAAAATTTCCCTCGCCGAAGCCGTCGTTTCCCTTGCGCTGGATGACTTCGAAGAAAATCGGGCCGATGGCGTTTTTCGTAAAAATCTGCAGCAGGATGCCGTTGGCGGCGTTGCCGTCGATCAACACGCCGCGCCGCTGGAGTTCGTCGAGGTTCTCTCGATGACCGACGACACGCGCGTCCACCCCCTCGTAATAGGTGGCCGGCGTATCCTGGAACGCGATGCCACGCTCGCGCAATGCGTCCACCGTACGGCAGATGTCCTCGGTACCCAACGCGATGTGCTGGATGCCTTCGCCTTGATATTCGCTGAGATATTCTTCGATCTGGCTCTTGTCGTCCTGACTTTCGTTGATGGGGATGCGGATCTTGCCGCAGGGCGACGTCAACGCGCGCGAAAACAATCCGGTCTGCTTGCCCTCGATGCTGAAATAGCGGATCTCGCGGAAGTTGAACAGTTTCTCGTAAAACCCCGCCCACGTATTCATGTTGCCGCGTCTGACGTTATGCGTCAGATGATCGATGCGGATCAGTCCGACGTCCTGGGCGGCGTTCGCGGGGGCCGGCACGGGCACGAAATCGACGTCGTAGATGGTTCGCTCTCCGTAGCGATCGACCAGATAGATGAGGCTGCCGCCGATACCCTCGATCGATGGAATATTGAGTTCCATGGGCCGGGCACTGACCGGCCCCGGCTTGGCGCCGAGTTCGAGTGCACGCGCATAGGCGAACGCCGCGTCGGCGACTCGAAATGCCATGGCACACGCGCAGGGTCCGTGAGCGCGCGCGAACCGTTGGGCAAAACTGTCCTGTTCGGCATTGACGATGAAGTTGATGTCGCCCTGCCGATGCAAGGTGACATCCTTCGAGCGATGGCGCGCGACTGCCGGCAAGCCCATGTTGTGGAACAGGCGGCGCAGGTGATCCGGATCGGGTGCAGCGTACTCGACGAATTCGAAGCCGTCGGTGTGCATGGGATTGGGGGTCGGGGACCCGCTGGCATGCGGATTGGGGGTCTTCATGGCCATTCGCTCGCCTGAGACTGATGCGCTATTTCACCATGGATTGTAGAGAAATGCCCAGTCCAGCCCACCAGTCCACCATCCCACCCAGCCACCACGCCCATCCCACCCAGCCCAACCAGCGCGCGTATCTCCAGCGTGCGTATCCCCAGCGCGCGTATCCCCAGCCCGCCGCCGTCCCGTCCCATTCCTACGTACCGCCTCGCGCTCGGTATGCGGCTACGGGTCATGCGGTACACCCTGCTTGCATACCTCGGGTGGCGGCTGCGCGCCTTGGTTCGATTCCTGCGATAATGGCGCATGCATGAACTTTGCGCGGGTTGGCAGGGCGCAGCGTGCTGAGCCGCGACGTGGTACCGTTGATCGATGAGGCCGCGGCACGCATCTATTCGCTGGTGAGAGAGACTCCCCTGATCTGCATGCCGGAGGTGCGCGATGTGGGTGGCACCGCAACATACCGGCTTGGCGGCCACCCCGATGACCCCGGCGACCTTTGCGGTCCTGGCGATTCTGGCGGCCCGAGCGCACCGCGCCGTGCCTTCGCGAAACTCGAACAGCTGCAGCTCACGGGCTCGTTCAAGCTGCGCGGCGCGACCAACAAGCTCATGAGTTTGAGCGCGCCGGCGGCAGCCGCGGGCGTGATCGCATCATCCACGGGCAATCATGGCCTGGGCGTCGCCACGGCGGCGAAGCTGTTGGGCATCGATGCGGAGGTGTTCGTGAGCGCCCAGGTCGCCACCGCGAAGCGCGAGAAAATTCGCGAATGCGGCGCTCGGATCCGGATCGTCGGCGCGGATCCGCTGGCCGCCGAGGTGGCGGCGCGCGCCGCGGCCGTGGAATCGGGACGCACCTATGTTTCTCCCTATAACGACGCGCACGTGGTAGCCGGCCAAGGGACCATTGCCGTCGAGTTGCTGCGCCAGGCGCCCGATCTGGATGCCGTCTTCATCGCCACCGGCGGCGGCGGGCTGTTGAGCGGCGTCGGCAGCTATTTGCGGCACCGGGCACCGCGTGTGGAGATCATCGGCTGCTGGCCGGAGAGTTCGCCGGTTCTGTACGAATGCCTCAAGGCCGGCCGGCTGTTGCAAGTGCCGGAATCGGCCACGTTGAGCGAGAGCACCGCCGGCGGTATCGAAGAGGGATCCATCACTTTCGAGCTGTGCCGCGAAGTGATGCATCGTGGGGTCCTCGTGAGCGAGGCGCAGATCCTGCGCGCCATGCGCTGGGCACACGCGCAGGGATGGGCCATGGAGGGTGCAAGCGGCGTGGCGCTCGCGGCGTACTTCAAGGAATCGGCACGGTATGCCGGCAAGCAGGCCGTGGTGCTGCTCTGCGGCGGCAATCCCTCGCCCGCGGTCGCTGCACTGTTGCCGCCCATCACCGACAGCACGCCCGGAGTCTAAAATGCTCGAGCGCGCCCGCGATGTCCGTGCCGCCGGCCTCGAGTCCCGGATGCTCGCGCGCGCCCTCGATGTCACGGTGCTGCTGTTGAGGGTCCGGGGCCGCCGCGCATCTTCACGCCGTGGAACGGGCGGCCCCATCCGGCCCTTCGGCGGCATGGCCGTGCGCGGGCTCGCGGCCGCCGTCCTCACGAGTGCATTGGCATGGGTAAGCCCTGCGGCCGCAGCATCGAAGTTGTCGCTGGGTCCGCGTGCCGTGCAGACGCTGATCGCCGAACAATTGTTCACCCGCGGCGGCCGGTGGTACCTCATCGACGATGGCGCGTGTTACACCTACCTGGAATCCCCGCATGCGCACATCGCGGCCGATCGGCTGGTGCTGAACGCGCACCTATCATCGAAGCTCGGCCAACGCATCGGCAACGGCTGCGCCGGCGCCGACTTTGCCTCCGACGTCACGTTATCCGGCACACTGCGTGCCGCCGACCACACGCTGATTCTCGATGACATCCGTATCGAGCGCATCGACGACGAAGCGACCCGCGGTGCGCTGGACCTCGTTCTGCAACTCGCCCCCCACGCGCTGCCGCGATCGGCGAGCATCGATGTCCTGGCGTCGGTGGGCAAGCAAGCGCTGGGCACCGGAACTACGCCGGTGCATCTGGATCAGTTCCATATCGTCAACCTCACCACGCGGACGAACGCCGTGATCATTCAATTCGACATGAGTCTGACGGCACCGTGATGCCCGCATTGCACAAGGGCTGCGGGCTTCAAACGCCCAGCGGCAGCGCGGTCGATTCCTTGATGACGGTCACCGCCACCGATGAGTTGACGGACTGCACGTAGGGGATGCGCGACAGATAGTCCAGATAGAACGCCTCGTACGCCTTGATGTTGGGCGTGACGATCTTCAACAGAAAATCCCATTCGCCGGTCAGCGTGTAGCACTCCAGCACCTCGGCGCGGTCACGGATGGCCTCTTCGAACTTGGCAATGGCGTCGCGGCCCGTCGTGGCCAGTTTGACCTGCGCAAACATGGTGACATCGAGGCCCAATGCGTGGCGCTCCAGCAAGGCGACGCGCGCCTTGATGACGCCGTTCTGCTCGAGCTGCTGAATGCGTCGCCAGCACGTGGTGGTGGAGAGCCGCAGCTGTGCCGCGACGTCCGCTACCGAGAGGGCGCCCTTGCGCTGGAGGATGTCGAGCAGCCGCAGGTCCAGGCTATCGAGCGCAGGGCGGGAAACATTTTCCATTATTGAGATAAATTTGGAATGAACATACCGAATTATCCCGCCCACCCTCAATGAATGCAACATTAGAGGAGCGATCGACGTAAATTGGGACCTGCTTCGCGCGAGCCCGGAGTTGCTGCGCGAATCGGGGGGAATCATGAAGAGCCGATCTCGTTTGCATCTACCGCAAGCACCCGCGCGCCCGGGCGAAGCTCCCGATTTCAGTTATGTGCAGCTCTCGACCGCCGGAGCGGTGCCGCGGCCCGACATCAACGCTCGCGCCCGAGACATTGCGTACTTGTCCACCGAACTGGTGCGTGTGCTCGATGACCGGAATGTCGCCGTGGGTCCCTGGCACCCGCATCTCGACCCGCCCGACTTGCAGATCGGATTGCGCCACATGCTGCTCACGCGCCTCTTCGATGACCGCATGCAGCGGATGCAGCGCGCCGGCAAGATATCGTTCTACATTCGTTCGCTGGGCGAGGAGGCGGTGTCGGTCGCGCAGTGCATGGCGCTGCGACCGGCCGACATGCTGTTCCCTTCGTATCGCAACCAAGGCCTGCAGATCGCGCGCGGTATTCCGCTGGTCAATCTGATGAATCAGCTGCTGTCGAACACGCGCGACATGTGCAAGGGCCGCCAGCTACCCGTGATGTATCACTCCAAGCCCGGCAACCTATTTTCGATCTCGGGCAACCTGGCGACGCAATTCCCCCAGGCGGTGGGCTGGGCGATGGCGGCGGCGATCAAGGGCGAAGATCACCTGGCGGCGAGTTGGATCGGCGAGGGCAGCAGCGCCGAAGCGGACTTCCATCATGCGCTCCTGTTCGCTTCGGTGTATCAGGCACCGGTCATTCTCAACGTGGTGAACAACCAGTGGGCCATCTCCACTTTTCAGGGCTACGCCGGCGGCGAGCAGCGCTCCTTCGCGGCGCGCGGTCCCGGCTACGGCATCGCCGGCATCCGCGTCGATGGGAACGATTTTCTCGCCGTCTATGCCGTGACGCAGTGGGCCGCGCAACGGGCGCGCACCGGCGCCGGACCGACCTTGATCGAACTGGTGACGTATCGCGCCGCGGCGCATTCCACCAGTGACGATCCGGCACGCTATCGCGCCAAGGATGACCAGGAACATTGGCCTCTGGGCGATCCCATACAGCGCCTCAAACGGCACTTGATCGACTTGGGCGAGTGGTCCGAGGAGCGTCATCAAAGCTTGAGCCAGGAACTGGATGCCGTGGTGGTAGCCAGCTGGAAGGAGGCGGTCGCCTGCGGCACGATGACCGAGGGCCCGAGGCTCGACGCCGACTTGATGTTCGAGGATGTATTCAAGGAGATGCCGCAGCATCTCGAGCGGCAGCGCGCGCTGATGCGCGCGGAGCGCGGATGACATGGCCAACATGAACATGATACAGGCCTTGAACTCCGCCATGGACATCATGCTGGGCAAGGACCCCTCGGTGGTGCTGATGGGCGAGGACATCGGCTATTTCGGCGGCGTGTTTCGCACCACCGAAGGCCTGCAACGCAAGTACGGTGAGCATCGCGTTCTCGACACGCCGATCGCCGAGGGTGGAATCGTCGCGGCGGCGATCGGCATGAGCCTCAATGGGCTGCGTCCGGTGGCGGAAATCCAATTCGCCGATTACATCTATCCGGGCTTCGATCAGATCGTGAGCGAATTGGCCCGCATCCGCTATCGCAGCGCCGGCGAATTCTTCGCGCCGGTGACCATTCGCACGCCGTGCGGCGGCGGGATCCGCGGCGGTCAGACGCACTCGCAGAGCCCGGAAGGCATCTTCACCCACGTGAGCGGACTGAAGGTCGTCATGCCGTCGAACCCTTACGATGCCAAGGGGCTGTTGATCACCTCGATCGAGGACGACGATCCGGTGGTTTTCTTCGAACCGAAGCGTCTCTATAACGGTCCGTTCGATGGCGACCCGAACAAGCCGGCCGTGCCGTGGAGCGCTCATCCCAAGGGCCAAGTCGACGAGGGTCATTACACGGTGCCGCTCGGCAAGGCGGACATCGTGCGCAGCGGCTCGGATCTCACGGTGATCACCTACGGGACCATGGTGTACGTCGCCCTGGCAGCCGCCGCGAAGCTGGGACTCGACGCCGACATCATCGACCTGCGCTCGCTGGTGCCGCTCGATGTCGACACGATCTGCAGTTCGGTGAAGAAGACCGGCCGGTGTGTGGTGGCGCACGAAGCGACCCGCTTTTCAGGGTTCGGGGCCGAGATTCTGTCCATCGTGCAGGAGGAGTGTTTCTGGGATCTCGAGGCGCCGATTCAGCGCGTTACTGGCTGGGACACGCCGTATCCGCATGCCTTCGAATGGGAATATTTTCCCGGTCAGGCGCGGGTCGCGACGGCGCTCAAAGCCGTCATGGAGGCCGGGTGAGCCAATTCATCTTCAAGATGCCGGACCTGGGGGAAGGCACGGTGGAGGCGGAGATAGTCGCCTGGCACACCAAGCCCGGCGATGCGGTGGGCGAGGATCAAATCATCGTCGAGGTGATGACGGACAAGGCCGCCGTGGAAGTACCGGCGCCGGTCAGCGGCCGGGTGGTGTCCATCACCGGCGAACCGGGGGACAAAGTGGCGGTCGGGTCGCCGCTGATCGTATTCGAATTGGCGGCGCCCGCTGCGGCGGCCACGAGTACGGTCATGACCGCTGACTCGGATACGGGGCGGGGTACGGCGCACGGCAGGGATATGGCGCCGCCCCCCCGGACCGGGCGGGTGAAAGCATCGCCGGCGAACCGCCGCCGCGCCCGCGAAGCGGGCATCGATCTGTCGAGTATCGCCGGCTCGGGGCGGGGCGGCCGCATCGTCAGCGCCGATCTGGCGGCCCGCGTTCAATTGCTAGCGAGGCGGCCTGACGGCGCTCCCGTGGAAACGTGGGAGGCCAGATCGCCATCGACAGCCGCTCAATCCTCCGCGAGGCCAGCGACCGGCGGCGCTTCCGCGGACCCCTCGCAAGCCCCGTCGCCGGCGCCTCCGGCCGACCCTGGCCGACCCCCGGATACCACGGAGATCAAGATCATCGGGGTGCGGCGGGTCATTGCCGAGCGCATGAGCGACGCCAAACGCAACATTCCGCATTTCGCCTATGTGGAGGAGGTCGATGTCAGCGATCTGGAGTCGCTGCGGCAGCATCTGAACGGTACCCAACCGGCGGGCGAACCGAGCCTGACCTACCTGCCCTTCGTGGTCATGGCGCTGGCGCGGGCCCTCGAGAGGTTCCCCCAATGCAATGCGCGATATGACGCCGGCCGCGGCGTCCTGGTGCGCCATCGCGCCGTGCACGTGGGTATCGCGACCCAGACGCCGGAGGGCCTCAAAGTCCCGGTGGTGCGCGATTCGCAGGCGCTGTCGCTGTGGGCTCTCGCCGCCGAGATCCGCCGCGTTGCCGAGCGTGCACGCGGCAACGAGTCCTCGCGGGAAGAACTCGCGGGCTCGACCATCACGGTCACGAGCCTCGGCAAACTCGGGGGCATCGCCTCGACGCCGGTCATCAATGCACCGGAAGTGGCCATCGTCGGGCTCAACAAGGCCGTCGACCGGCCCGTCGTGCACGACGGCCTGGTGGTGGTGCGACGGATCATGAATTTATCATCGTCATTCGATCATCGCTTCGTGGACGGTTATGATGCTGCGGCGATGATCCAGGCATTGAAGGACCTGCTGGAGCATCCGGCGACGATTTTCATACCCAAGGTGAAGACCCCATGACGGCAACCCCCCATCGACCCGCCTTCGGCTCTGTTTTATCGGCACACATGGCGGTCGCCTCCTACCGCGGCGGAGCATGGAGCGCCACCGAGCTCAAACCGGTGGGACCGATCGAGTTGAGCCCCGCCGCGCACGTGCTGCATTACGCGAGCACCTGTTTCGAGGGGTTCAAGGCCTTCCGCCGCGCCGACGGCTCGGTGCACATCTTTCGCATGGATCGGCACATCGAGCGCATGCGGCAAAGCGCCCGGCTGCTGGTACTGCCCGAACCGGAGCCGCGGCAACTCGCCGACATGGTGCGCGCGGTCATCGCCCGCTGCCGCGAGGCGGTGCCGGAAGCGCCCGGCGCGCTGTATTTGCGGCCCATTCTGTTCGGTACCACCCCTAACATCGGCGCGGCGGCGACGCCGGCGGCCGAGGCTGAGCTGCTGGTGCTGGCAAGTCCGGTGTGGGACTACTTCGCCGGCGGCATGAAGCCCTTGCGCATTCTCGTCGATGACGAACATACCCGGGCGGCGGCGCAGATGGGGATGGTCAAAACCGGCGGCAACTACGCGGCCGCGATGGGCCCCACCTTGGCCGCGCGCGCCAAGTATCAAGTGGATCAGGTGCTGTTCTGCCCGGGCGGCGAGGTACAGGAAACAGGCGCTGCCAATTTCCTATTGTTGCGCGAGGGCGCGCTATTGACGCGCAGCCTCGACTCGACTTTCCTGCACGGGGTGACGCGCGATTCTCTGATCACGCTGGCGCGCGATCAGGGTTATGCCGTGGCGGAGCGCGTGTTCGACGTCGAGGAAATGCTCGAATGGGTGAAGACCGGCGAAGCGGCGCTCTCGGGAACCGCGGCGGTTCTGGCGGGCGTCGGCACCCTCATCCACCGCGACAGCGAATATCGTGTGGGCAGCGGCGAGGTGGGGCCGCTCACCCGCGCCTTGCGGGCGCAGCTGGTCGCGATACAACAGGGGGAAGCGCCTGATCGGCATGGGTGGCTCGAACGGGTGTAGCCGGCGGCGGCCTGCAAACCTGGGACTGACGCGGCGCCCCCATCCTCGAGGGCGCGGCGCAGCCGGGAAAAGCTAGTATTCTTCGCGATCCTCGTCATCTTCATCGTCGAGGTCATCATCGTCCTCATCGTCATCTTCGTCTTCATCCCAATCTTCGTCCTCGTCTTCGTCCTCGTCGGCATCTTTTTCCGCTTTCGACCCGGACCAGCCTTCGGGCTCCTCCGTGAGTTCTAGATCGAGTTCTGCCCAGCCATCGACATCCAGCTCTTCGACGTCGCCGTCGAGGTGCTGAATCTCCACGGTTTCCTTGTCTTCATCCACCTTGAGTACTTGGAAGGTTTCTTCGTTTTCCAAGTCCTCATACCACTGCCCGACGGTCGGTTCGTACTCTCTGCCCACGTTCAGGTCGCCTCTGTTGAATCAATTGCTATTTATGGAGGCGGATATTAGGGGAGGCCCCTCCGCTAAGTAAATGGCAATATTGTGTACTTATGACCACCGCCGACCGAAAAACCGCCGCCCGCCGCTTGACGGATGCCAAACGCCTCGTCGTAAAAGTCGGCTCGGCATTGCTGGTGGACGCCGACAAGGGGCGCCTGAACCGTACCTGGCTCGAGAGTTTCGCGGCCGATGTGGCGCGCTTGAGCAAGCGGGGCCAAGAGATCATCCTGGTGTCCTCCGGCGCCATCGCCTTGGGGCGCCGCCACTTGAACCTCGGTCCCGGCAAGCTGCGCCTGGAGGAGAGCCAGGCGGCCGCGGCGGTCGGTCAAATTCGCCTCGCGCATGCATACAAAGAGCTGCTGGACGTGCACGAGATCACGGTCGCACAAATTCTCCTGACCCTCGAAGATACCGAGCAGCGCCGGCGCTACTTGAACGCGCGCGGTACCTTGAACACGCTCTTGTCGCTCGGTTCGATCCCGGTCATCAACGAGAATGATACGGTGGCGACGGCCGAGATCCGCTATGGCGACAACGACCGGTTGGCGGCGCGCGTCGCCCAGATGGTGGGCGCGGACTGCTTGGTGCTGCTGTCGGACATCGATGGGCTGTACACGGCCAACCCGCACCTCAACCCCCAGGCCGAGTTCATCGCCCGGGTGCACGAGATATCTCCGGAAATCGAAGCCATGGCGGGGGGCGTGACCGGGAACATGGGCTCGGGCGGGATGCAAACCAAGATCGCCGCGGCCAAGATCGCGGTCGGGGCAGGGTGTCACCTGTGCATCGCCAGGGGCGCTTTCCAACACCCGCTGAAGCGCATCGAGGAGGGTGCCCGCTGTACCTGGTTCGTGCCTTCCTCGACGCCGGTGGCCATGCGCAAGCAATGGATTGCGGGGAGCTTGAAGCCGGCCGGCGCCCTGACGGTGGATTTGGGCGCGGTGCGCGCCCTCATGGACGGCAAGAGCCTGTTGCCGGCGGGCGTGACGCGTACCCTCGGACGCTTCGAACGCGGCGATACGGTGAGCATCATGGGTCCGGACGGCGTCGAGGTGGCGCGCGGGATATGCGCCTATTCGGACGGCGATGCCGCCCGCATCATCGGGCGCAAGTCCGCCGAGATCGAAAAAGTGCTAGGGTTCCGAGGCCGCGATGAAATCGTGCATCGCGACGATCTGGTGTTGCTGAGGGCCTTGCCGGTATGAACCCAGCCATAGAGACATTTACTCGAGGATCCGCGCGCGCCCAGCCGGTGCCGGAACTCATGAACAGCATCGGTGCCGCCGCGCGTTCGGCGGCGCTGGCCCTGAGTGTCGCCTCCACCGATCAGAAGAACCGCGCCCTGCGGGCCGCTGCGACCGCCCTGCGCGCGCGCCGCCACAAGATCCTCGCCGCCAACGACCGAGACATGCAAGCCGCAACCGCGAAGGGGCTGTCCGCGGCCCTGCTCGACCGGCTCAAGCTGGACGAGAAGCGCGTCGAGGCCATGGCGCGCGGGCTCGAGGACATCGAGCGGCTCGCCGATCCCATCGGCACCGTGCTTGCGCAGTGGACGCGCCCCAACGGCATGCTGATTCAGCGCCTACGGGTGCCGCTCGGCGTCATCGGCATCATTTATGAAAGCCGACCGAATGTCACCGCCGATGCGGGCGCGCTGTGCCTGAAATCGAGCAACGCCGTCATCTTGCGCGGCGGTTCGGAAAGCGCCTACTCCAGCGAGGCCATCCACGCGTGTCTGGAGCAGGGGCTGACCGTCGCCGGTCTGCCCGGCAGCTGCATTCAGCTGGTCCCGACCACCGATCGCGCGGCGGTGGGGTATATGCTCGCGGAAATGGTCGACGATATCGACGTGATCGTACCGCGCGGCGGCAAGAGTCTGGTCGCGCGCGTACGTCAGGAGGCCCGCGTGCCGGTGATCGGGCACCTGGAGGGTGTATGCCACGTCTATGTGCATCGCGCCGCCGATTTGCCCATGGCCAAGGACATCGTGCTCAACGCCAAATTGCGGCGCACCGGCGTGTGTGGGTCGGCCGAGACATTGCTGATCGACCGGGCGGTGGTGGCCACTCACCTGGCGCCGCTGGTGCGCGCGCTGCTCGAGGCGGGCTGTGAGGTGCGCGGCGACGAGACGACCGCAAGCATCGACGCACGGGTCAAGTCCGCGACCGAACAGGACTGGTACGCCGAATATCTCGATGCCATCATCGCCGTGCGGGTGGTGGAGGACATCGACGCCGCGATCGCTCACATTCAACAGTACGGCTCGCAGCATACCGATTGCATCGTCACCGACGATGCGGCTGCGGCGGAGCGATTTTTGGCCAGGGTGGATAGCGCCATCGTGCTGCACAATGCATCCACGCAGTTCGCCGACGGCGGCGAGTTCGGCATGGGGGCGGAGATCGGCATCAGCACCGATAAAATTCACGCTCGCGGGCCGGTGGGCGTCGAGCAGCTGACCAGTTACAAGTATCTGGTGCGCGGCACGGGCCAAATCAGGCCGTAGCGGCGCTGCGCCGAGTCGAGGCCCTCAAGATCGCCTCAGTCACGCCGGAACGGCGCCATCGAGCGCCGCCGAGCCGCTGCCGCCCTGCTGAGCCGCGGTCGCGGTAAGGACCAGCGGCCGCGCGACCGGTTCACTCGCGGCGCGAGTCGACCAATTCCGCGATCCTCTCCAGCCATTCGAGCACCTGAGCGGGGCTGTCGAGACGATAGTGCGCCTGTACCCGTTCGCCGACGGCGATGGTAATGCCGCCGTGGGCCTCGACCGTGCGGAAGCCGTCGATATCGGTGAGGTCATCGCCCGCATAGACCGGCACCCTTCCCGAGAAGGGCGGCTCTTGCAGGAATGCCTTGACGGCACTGCCCTTGTCGAATCCTCGCGGCTTGATTTCGAGCATCATGCTACCCGACTGCACGTGATAATCGGGACCGAGGCGCGCGGCTATCTCGACCACCGCTCGACGCATCTCCGCTTCAAACTGCGGCGCCATCCGGTAATGAATGGCCACCGTCCTGCCCTTGTCCTCGAGCAGCGTGCCGGCATGCGACTGCACCAGCAGGGCGAGCGCGGCGCGCGCATGATCGAGCCGCGAGTCCTCGAAGCTCGCACCCTGCACGACGCCGGAGGCCTTGCGACGCTCCACGCCGTGCAGTCCCGCCGCCGGCAGCCGCAGCGGGGCGAACAGCGCATCGAGATAGTCGATACTGCGGCCGCTCACCAGCGCGAGCGCCCCGCCCAGTCTGACGGATACCGCCTCGAGCACGGTCTTGAGTTCGGCGCTCGCGCGCGTATCGAAGGGAGTCTCGGACAGCTCGATCAGCGTTCCGTCGACATCCATGAACAAGCACCAGTCGAGGGACGGCGCGGGGGCGGTTGGTTGCATCATGAAAAAACAACATAGCTCAGCCGCTCCTCGCTGCCTAGTGTCCTGAATCAAAAATTCGCATCAATTCTCGCCGGTCTAAGCATCGCGATGCGGCGTTGCTCGTCGTCGCCATAATGCCTACTATGCCTCCTCCTCGCGCCTTGCCTAGCAACCTTATCCCGTCGCGATTTATTGCGCGAACTGCTGATTCAGGACACTGATGTCGCCCGCGCAATCGATTGATGTGAATGTAATTCTTACATCGGCTTGCGCAGCGGATGCATCGCGCAAACCCGGCGGCAAATGCTTCGCAAAGCCGAGACTACGCGGCGGATTTTAGGTATTTTGGACGGGCTGATCCGCAAGCAACGCACACACAGGGAGGCACGATGTTTCGCTCAGTGATGCTGCGCTTCGTGCTGCCGGTGGCGTTTGCCTCTTGCGTCGTCGCCTATTTCGGGTTGCCCTATATCGAGCGATTGCTGGCGGAGTGGTTTCGTTCCGATGTCGAGCTGCGCGCGCAGTTGGTCATGCACTCGATGGAGGAGCCGATCACCGATTTGGTGAGCAAGGGTAGCGAGGCGCGGCTGCGCACGTATCTCTCGAAGGTCACCGCGGATGAGCGATTGCTCGCCATCCTGGTATGCCGGCCGGACGGCACCACCGTGCTGAAAACCGAGCGTGCGCCGGCGGCCATTGCCTGCACGAGCGTGAAGTCGAACCTCGCGGCGACGCGGGTGGTGCAGCTGCCCTCGGGATCGGTGCAAGTCTCGCGCTTCGATTTCGATGGCGCGCAACCGCCGTTTCGCGTGCTGATGCTGCACGATCTGAGCTTCGTCGACCGGCGCCAGCGCACGGCGCGCGACTTCCTGCTGGTGTTCATCGGCATCTCGGTGCTGCTGCTGGCGCTGTTGGTGGTGCTGGTCGCGTGGCTGCAGTTGCGCCGCTGGGTGAACGTACTGATCGGCGACATCCGGGGCAAACGCTTCCTGGACGATGCCCGTTCGCATTCCTCGCAGCCCATCCTGTCCCAGGTGCGCCAAGTGCTGGCCGAGGCCGAGCAGAAGCAGCGCCTGGAAATCGATTTTCGCGAGAACTGGACTCCGCAAGCCCTCAAACAAGTGGTCCACGATCACTTGAACTCTGCGCAAGTGCTCATCGTCTCGAACCGCGAGCCGTACATCCACATTTACAACGCCGATCATCGCCCGGTGGTGCAGGTGCCGGCGAGCGGCATGGTGACGGCCCTGGAGCCGGTCATGCGGGCCTGTGCGGGTGTCTGGATAGCGCACGGCGCGGGACCGGCCGACCGCGAGACCGTCGACCGATTCGATCAGATCAGGGTGCCGCCCGACGATCCCACCTATACCCTGCGGCGCGTCTGGCTCACGCCCGAGCAGGAACAGGGCTATTACTATGGATTCTCGAATGAGGGCCTATGGCCGCTGTGTCATCTCGCGTACGTGCGCCCCGCGTTCAGACCCACCGATTGGCATGCCTACGAAGAGGTCAACGCCAAATTCGCCGATGTGGTCGCGGCGGAAGCGAAAACCGGCAGTCCCGTCATCCTGATTCAGGACTTTCACTTCGCGCTGCTGCCGAGGCTCATTCGCGCCCGGATACCCAAGGCCACCATCGCCTTGTTCTGGCACATTCCCTGGCCCAACGCGGAGACGTTCGGCGTCTGTCCGTGGAAGCGAGAGATACTGTTGCACATGTTATCGGCGGATATCCTCGGTTTTCATACTCGCTACCATTGCCAGAACTTCCTCGAAACGGTGGATCGCTTCGTCGAATGCCAGATCGATCACGAACACATGACCGTTACGCTGCAGGGCCGGGTATGCCGCGTGGCCCCGTATCCCATTTCCATCGAATGGCCGCCGCGCTGGCTGAAACTGCTGCCCGATGTCGCGGCATGCCGCAGCGCCGTCCGCGAGCGCTATCAGATCGGGGCCGACGTGGTCATCGGTCTCGGCGTCGAGCGCTGGGACTTCACCAAAGGCATCATCGAGCGCTTCCACGCCTTGGAAGCCCTGCTCGACAAGAATCCCCGGCACCGCGGGCGCATCTGCCTGCTGCAGATCGCCGCGCCATCGCGCAGCACGCTGCCGGCGTATCGGGCCTTGCAGCAGCAAACCCACGCCGAAGTGGAGCGCATCAACGCGAAGTTCGCCGAGGGGAACTGGCGGCCCATCGTGTTGATCGGCGAGCATCAGGAGCCTACGCGCGTCTACGAACTGTATCGCGCCGCGGATTTCTGCCTGGTGAACAGTTTGCACGACGGCATGAACCTGGTGGCCAAGGAATTCGTCGCCTCACGCGATGACGAGGACGGCGTGTTGCTCCTGAGCACGTTCGCGGGTGCTTCGCGCGAACTGGCGGAGGCCGTACTCATCAATCCGTTCGATGTCAACGAGACGGCCGATGCGATGGAGATCGCGATGCGCATGGGCCGCGAGGAACGGCGCGACCGGATGAGCCTGATGCGCCGGACCGTCAAGGAAAACAATGTCTATCGGTGGGCCGGGCGCATGTTGATGGATGCGGCGCGAATCCGGCAGCGCCAAAATCTGCCGTCGATGCCGAAGCGGCGCTACGGCAACTAACGCCTGTCTAGTTCTGCGCGGCCGTGGCCGCGGGTGCGGCGGATTACAGGCTCCCAGTCAGGCGCCGTCGCGCCGTCCGGGCTCGCTTCGCGGGCCTCAAGAGGAGCATCAGAGCGCGGCTCGGGCGAAGCGGCGCAACTGATCGGCGGCCGCCCGCAAGGTTTCATCGCGCTTGGCGACGCATAGCCGCAGCAGCGTCATCGCCGGGGGCTTCTCGTAAAACGCCGACAAGGGGATGGTCGCCACCTTGGCCTCGCGGATCAGACGCTCGGCAAAATCCGTGTCGCGAGCGCTGCTGAGCGTACGGTAGTCCACCAGCTGGAAGTAGGTGCCCGCCGCCGGGACGGGTTCGAATCCCGAACCCGCGAGGAGCCGCACCAGGAGGTCGCGCTTGGCTTGAAAAAATGCCGGCAGGCCGGTCCAGGCCTCGGGATACCGCGACAGATAGCGCGCGATGGCGTATTGCAGCGGCGCTGCGATGCTGAAGGTGTTGAACTGATGCACCTTGCGCAACTCGCGCGTCATCGCCGGCGGCGCGACACAGTAGCCCACCCGCCAGCCGGTGGCGTGCAGCGTCTTGCCGAAGGAGAACACCGCGAAACTGCGGGCGCGTAATTCCGGATGGGCGAGCACCGACGCATGGCGGCGGCCATCGTACAGCACGTGCTCGTACACCTCGTCGGCGAGAATGCTGATGGGCCGGTCGCGCACCAGCGCGGCGAGCGCGTCGAGATCGCTCGGGGTGGCGACGCTGCAGCTCGGATTTTGCGGGGTGTTGATGATGATGAGCCGGGTGCGGCCGCTCAAGACGCCGCGTACCCGATCCCAGTCGAAATGAAACCCCGGCGGCTCGAGCGGCACCCGCAGGCATCGGCCTCCCGCCAACCGCACCGCCGGCTCGTACGCATCGTAGGCCGGATCGAAAATGACCGCCTCGTCGCCCGCACGTATCACCGCTTGGATGGCATCGTACAGCGCTTCGGTGCCGCCGCAGGTAATGGTGAGCTCGGACTGCGGATCGATCTCGAGCCCGTAGCTCGCGTGCAGCTTCTTGGCGATCTGTTCGCGCAGATCGATGTCGCCCTCCATGGGCGCATATTGGTTGCGTCCTTCGGCGACCGACTCGACCAGCGATTCGGATAAGCGCGGGTCGATGGGATAGTCGGGAAACCCCTGGCCAATATTCAACGCACTCTCCTGCACCGCGCGGCGCGACATGACGGTGAAGATGGTCGTGCCGACGTCGGGCAATTTGCTGTCGAAGTGCATGATTCAAAGATCCGCGAGTGGGGGGAGCGGTGGCAAGCCAGGAGTTCAGAATTCGGGGTTGGGGCCATGCCCCGCGGCGGCCGGGCCCAGCGCCTGCAAGCCGCCGGCCAGCGAGTGCACCGTGAGCCCGCGTTTACGCAGCTCGCGGGCGGCGGCCAGGCTGCGCTTGCCGGAGGCGCACACCAGCAGATAGCGGCGGTCCCGTGACAGTGAGTCCGCGTCGGCGAGCAGCGCCGGCATGGCAATGTGCCGTAGCTGCGCCGGCCGGGCGGCCACTTCCTCGGCGGTGCGGATATCGATGGCTTCGAAGCCCGCCGCCGCCGCCGCCGCGAACGATGGCAGCCCGATTTCGATGCCTGCCTCTTCCGGCGCGATGTCGCGAATCAGCGCGCAGGCCGGCGCGGTGCAGGCGGCGCGGCGCGGCGCTTTGAGCTTGGTGCTGGAAAAATTGCTGAAGTCGAGCAGCAGAAGTTCGCCTCCGAGCTGCCCCGGCATGGCCAACAGAATCTTCAGTGTCACGAGCGCCTGTAGGCTGCCGACGATGCCGGGCACGGGACCGAGCACCCCGGCCTCGGCGCAGTTGCCCACCACGCCGTCCGCGGTCGCCTCCGGCCACAGACAACGCAGGCAGGCATGCCCGGGTTCCGGTTTGTAGACTTGCAGCTGGCCTTCGTATTGATACACGCTGGCGAACACGGCGGGCCGCCGCGCGAGCACCGCCGCGTCGTTGATGAGGAATTTCGTACGGAAATTGTCGCTGCAGTCGACCACGATATCGTGCGCGCTCACCAGTTGCAGCGCATTGTCCGCGGTGAAGCGCACCGCATGCGTTGCAACCGACACGCTGGGATTGATGGTCTGCACGGCGGCGCACGCCAACCGGACCTTGGAAGCACCCACGTCCGCGAGCGCATACAGCGGCTGACGGTGCAGATTGCTCGCCTCGAGCGTGTCGACCTCCACGATGCCGAGATGGCCGACGCCGGCACCCGCCAGATATTGCAGCACCGGACTGCCCAGGCCCCCTGCCCCGACGATCAATACGCGGCTGGCTTGCAGTTTCGCCTGGCCGGCCGCCCCGATTTCCTTGAGTAGCAGTTGCCGTGAATAATCGGGTCGCACGGCAGCTATTCGGATCCGGGCAGCACCCGGCGTTCGGCGAGATCGTGTTCGAGCCCTTGCAGGAGACCGTCTCCCGGGACGTAGTCTTCACCCGGGCCAGGGGAGGGTCCCGGGGGGGCGGGCCCCTGGACAGGCTGGTCCGCCTGGCGAAGGGCGTGTTCGAGGGGACTGTGCCCTGGGGCTGGCTGGACCCCCGCACGAGTCGGGCGTCCGAGGGGGACATCGTCTGTGCGGTGGTCATGTCCTTGATGGCGGTCATTTCCGCTGGTGAGGTCCCCGCGGTGCGGCGCCGCGGCGCAGCGCTCGCAGTTGACCCAACCCGAGTCGCCGTTGCGGTAGTGCTCTTTTTTCCAAATCGGCACACGATGCTTGATTTCATCGATGATGTATCGGCACGCGTCGAATGCTTCGCCGCGGTGGGCCGCACTGACACCCACCCAAACGGCCATGTCGGTGAGTTCGAGCGCGCCGACCCGATGGATGCAGAGCGCGTGCTTGACCGGAAATCGCCGTACCGCCTCGGCGAGTATGCGGTCGCCCTCGTTGACGGCGAGGGCTTGAAAGGCCTCGTACTCGAGCCGGGTCACTTCCCGGCCGTCGTTGTGATCTCGAACCCAGCCCTCGAAGCTCACGTAACCGCCCGCGCCCGGGTCGAGCACCTCGCACCGCGCCGCGTGGGTATCGATGGCCGTCTCGGTGAATCGGAACCGCATCAGCCGCCCGCCACCGGTGGAATGAACACCACGGCATCGCCTGCGCCCAAAGGGCGCGACCAGTCGGAGAATTCGCTGTTCACCGCCACCTTCAGCTGTTCGCGCGACAGGCTGAAGCCGTAACGTGCGTTCAGCTCCGTAAACACATCGGCGGGCGTGGCGGCGAGGGTTTCCAGAATCTCTTCGGAGCGGCCCGCCTGTTCGCGCAACAAGGCGAAGTACTGGATCTTGAGTTGCATGGCCTTCAGGATTCCATGGAGGACTCGAGCGCGCCCCGGGCCGTGGAATACTCCTCCGGCGTATTGATGTTGTCGAGCGCCCGCCGGTCGTGCGGTTCGAGCAGCCGGGTGGGGTGGCTCCTCAAGAATTTCCGCGGACAGGGCCCGCCGCCGCTCTGATAGGCGGCCAACGCCGGCCCTGCGGCCGGTTCCCACACCGCGCACAGCGGCTCGGGCAAGCCATCGTGCGCGCTCACGTACGCGGTGGCCAGCATGCTCGGATCGCGCTCGGCCAACAGCCGTGCGAGCGCAGCGTCCGAGAGGAACGGGAGATCGCAGGCGAGCACCAGCCAGGCTGCCTCGGGATGAGCGGCCAAGGCCGAGCGGATGCCGACGATGGGGCCCGCGCCGGCCACCGAGTCGACGATCAGCGGCTTGCTCGCGCGGGTGGGTTCGGTGACTTGGGCCGGGCGTACGGACACGAACACGCGCGGCAGGTGGCGGGACGCCAGTTCGAAGGCGCGGTCGAGCTGGCTCTTGCCTCGGTAGAGCAAGACCGCCTTGTCGCGGTGCATTCTCGAGCTGAGGCCGCCGGCGAGGATCAAGCCATACACCGGCGCCGCAGGCGGGGCGCCGTTCAAGGGACCTCCTGCAGCGTATAGGAACTCTTGCCGCCGTCCTTGGAGATCAGGCGCGTGTCGCCGATGACGATGTCGTGCGACAGCGCCTTACACATGTCATAGATGGTCAGCGCGGCGATGCTGGCACCGGTGAGCGCTTCCATTTCGACGCCGGTCTTGTGATGCACGCTCACGGTGCAACGAATCAAGGCTGAGTTTCCCTCCATCTCCACGGCGATGTGACAGCTCTCCAGCCCCAGCGGGTGGCAAAACGGGATGAGCTCATGGGTGCGCTTGGCGCCCATCACGCCGGCGATGATGGCGGTGTCGAATATCGGCCCCTTGGGCGAGCGCAGGCCGCTGTCGCGCAGCGCCGCGGCGACCGCGGCGGGAAAACGCACGCATGCCTCGGCAACCGCGGTGCGCTTGGTGGGCGTCTTATCGGCAACATCGACCATGGTCGGCCGCTGTTCGCTGTCCAGATGCGAAAATGTCATGTCAACCGCCGATGTAGTACATCTCGATCTTCTTGGGCGTGGGTTCGATGCGGCGCAACTCCTCCCGCTGCTCGCTATAGCGATCGGTGCGCCCCACCCAGGTCGCGCGGATCAGCTCCAATAGCTCCGCATCGCCCGCTCCGGCGCGCAGCGCTGCGCGCAGGTCGAGCCCCTGCGTGGCGAACAGACAGGTGTAGAACTTGCCCTCCGAGGACAGGCGCGCACGGCTGCAGGCGCCGCAGAAGGGCTGCGAGACCGAGGAAATGAAGCCCACCTCGCCCGCGCCGTCATCGAAGCGCCAGCGCTGCGCGACCTCGCCGCGGTAATTTTCGGATAGCGGGTGCATGGGCCAGCGGGCACCGATGCGCGCCACGAGTTCACGCGAGGGCACGACCATGTCCGGCCGCCAGGCATTGCGATTGCCCACGTCCATGAACTCGATGAAGCGTACGATCACCGGCTTGCCGCGGAAATGCTCGACCAGATCCAGCACCGCGTCGTTTACGCCGCGTTCCACCACCGTGTTGACCTTCACCGGCGTGAGCCCGGCAGCGATGGCCGCGTCGATTCCCTGCAGGACTTGGTCGAGGGCCGCGAAGCCGCCGCTCATGCGCGCGAATACCGCCCTGTCCAACGTGTCGAGGCTCACCGTGACGCGGCGCAGACCGTTGGCCTGCAAATCGACCGCATGCTGCCCCAGCAGTACGCCGTTGGTGGTCAGCGCGATGTCCTCGATGCCGGGGATCGCCGTCAGATCGCCGACCAGATCCGCCAGATTGGTGCGCAACAGGGGCTCGCCGCCGGTGAGCCGCAATTTGCGCACTCCGAGGGACGCGAACAAGCGCGAGAGGCGCACGATTTCCTCGAAAGACAGCCGTTCCTGGGATTTCAGGAAACGGTAGTTGTCATGATACTGGTCCTTGGGCATGCAATACGGACAGCGGAAATTGCATCGATCCATGACCGAAATTCGCAGGTCGTGCAGCGGCCGCGCAAGACGATCGAGCGGCTGATGGGGCGAGCGAATATCGTGGATGGTCGAGCGCATGGCCGGTCCAGCTTACCAGCGGTAAACGCTGGTGACGAAACCCTTGGGATAGGTGTTCGGTCCGGGCGGAAGTTCCACGAAGCCGTCCGTGCCGGCCAAGCTCAGAAAGTCGCCGGAGCCGTTGGGGGGACGCGGATGTGCCCAGGTGCGCCCCCAATCGTCATGCTCGATGGCCACGGGCAGGAAATAGGTCAGGGCGGGCTTGAACGTCACCGCACTTGCGAGGGCCAGCCGTTCGGGCGGTACGCGACGGGTTCCCATGGCCTCGGCAATGGCCGGAATCACGTAGCGCACCAGGCATACGAGCGTGGAAACCGGATTTCCCGGCAAGCCGAACACCGCTTGGCCCTGAGGACCGATACCGAACCACATGGGCCTGCCGGGCCGCTGAGCGATGGTGTGGAAGACTTCTTCGACCCCCAAGTGCAGCAGCACCTTGGGTACCAGATCGAACCTGCCCATGGAGACGCCGCCGCTGAGGATCAAAACTTCGTGAGTGGTCAAATGCAATGCCAACCGCTCGCGCAGCATGACTTCGTCATCGGGCACATGATCGTCGCCCACCCGCCCGAAGCGCCGCTTGCGCAGCGTGGCGGCGACGGCGTATGCATTGGAGCGGCGCACCTGGTAGTCGGCGATGGGTTCCCCCGGCTCGATGAGCTCGTCGCCGGTCGAGACGATCATGATGGCCGGCTGGCTGCTCACCCGCACCCGGGCCATGCCGGCCGAGGCGGCCACCGCGATTTCGGGGGCACGCAACGTCGTGCCGCTCGCGAGCAGCAGCGCGCCCTGGCGACTGTCGCTGCCGCGCCGATGCACGTTATGGTAGGGCGATCCGGTGGTGGCGGACTTCAACGACACGACGCCGTCCGCGACATCGTACTGCTCGAGGGGGATCACGCAGTCCGAGGCGAGCGGTAGAACCGCCCCGGTCATCACCTCGATGGCATTCTCGCCGCGGGCCAGTCTGAGCGCCGGCGATCCGGCGGCCTGAGTCGCTTGTAGGTAAAAGCGTCGCGATCCGCGGCGCAGCTGCTCGCTGTCCACGGCAATGCCGTCCATGGTGACGCGGTCATACGGAGGCGTGTCCCGCTCGGCATAGATGTTTTCCCGCAGCGTACCCCCGACACACTGCGTCAACGGCAGTGATTCGATCGGCAAACACGTCAGCCGAGAGTTGATCGCCTCTTCGGCCAGACGCGGTGTGATGACCGTACTAGCCTGCATAGTCGCTCGAAAGCGGCGCGGCGATGCCGCCGCGCTCATTCATGTCACTTAATGGTTGTTCTTGGCCTTGAAGATTTTCAGCTGCTCGTTGAAGCGGCCCACGTTGGCCTGCAACTCGTCCACCGCGGCGTTGTTCTTCTGCACCAACATCTTCTGCTGCTCGTCGGCTTTCTTCTGTTCCTCGACGGTCAGCTTCTTTGGGTCTTTCGGCACCGCGGAATCGATCTCGAGCTTCAGGCAGTCGAGGTACGCGTTCATCTCGCCGTTGTACCGGTCGAAGTCATGCTTCGCGGCAATCATCTGATCCTTGGTCGCGGTGGCGCCATCGGGCGGCGCGTCGGGCGAATGGGGGTAGGTGCAGGCCGCCTGCGCGTGGGCGGCCGAGCCCAGCGCGAGAATCAAGAACGGTATCCAAGCCTTCATCGGGAGTCCTCTGTGCGGTACGGTTATGTTATTGGTACGGTGATCGAGTGGCGTACGATCTTACGGCCAAGTCCCACGGGCCGCCAGCATTCCGCGGCATTCGCCTAAGTGCCTGATAATGAAGAGTATTTTAGCGGTTAGAGGTCCCGGCGCGGGCCCCGTAATAAATTTGGACGGCCTCGACCGGGGAAAGTTCAGGCGGGCGCGAGGTAGTGGTAGCACTCAAACGGCCACCCACTGCCCTCGATTGGGCATCGCCAGGATCTGGCCCGTGATGTGCTTTCCGGCGTCGGATGCAAACCGGAGCGCCGCCCCTTTCATGTATTCATCGTCGCACCTTGTCCACCGCCGGTACACATCGCAATGAGCGCCTCGCCCCGGCCTTCGATCAGCGCATGGCCGTACCGGCAGGCCCAGCTGGGCTTCGCGTGCGTCCCCAAGTCAGGTAGGATGCGGGAGTTGTGCGCAGCGGCACGATTTTGTTCATTATTTTCGCGGCGCTGTGAGGGCAACAGCTTGGCTGGAACCAAATCATGGATTTGAATCGATTGACGTTTGCGCACTCCTGTTCGACCTCGCCAGTCGCTCCCGAAGTACCCAATACGCCCTGATGTCCAAGAGCGAGGTGAGCGGTAGTTCCATAGTGGGTCCGGCGGCGTTTTCGATACCCTCCATAAGTGCTTCGAGCAGACGCTGGCTGAGCGTGATGTCCGTGGGTATTCCCACGGTATACGCAATAAACTTCATTTTGTATTTCGGCAGATCAGGTCCGCGCGACGGTGATCAGTTCCTAGTATTTCACAGCCTTCAATATTGGAACGCTTCGCTGTTTGGGATCGCAAAACAATGGACTCCGGTGATGTGTGCCGGCTTGTCGATGGCCGGAGAACCGCAGGTTCCGTTCATGTCGCTGAGCATGGCAATGAGCTACGCGTTGGGACCTCTTTGGGGAGTAAGACTCGCGACGGCGATCTATCTGGTACTTGGCTGGATCGGTGCGTACCTCTATGCGGGACTTTGGCTGAAAACCTCCGCGCAACGCACCTTGGCAGCGGCGCTGTTCATCGGCAACGGGTTCTTCATTTGTAGGCTGGGGTTTGGCCATTTTGATTTCATACCCTTTCTGATATTACCGATCATGCTGTGGGGCCTGCATGTCGGCACCGCGGCGCCGACCGGCTCGAATTCGTGGTCGACCATCAACCGCGTCGGCTTGTGGGCCATGCTGATGGGTGCCGCCATATCGTTGGGGATAGACGGTTCCCCGGTGGCGATCATTCACTTGCTGTTTTGGATCGGCTTGTACGCTGTCGTTCTCACCGTCACCGTACGTTCTGTGGTGCCCGTCATCATCTTTGGCTCGGCGCTGTGCGTTGCGGCAGTGTTGGACGCCGGATACCTGTGGCCCATGCTCCAAGCGCAGAGGACCTATCCGCGATTGACGCCGGACCGCTTCACCAGCGTGTTGTCATTTCTATGGTTCGCCATCTTGCCGATGCGCGGCAAGGTGCTACCCGCCAACGGCAACGGACATGAACTCAGTGTATTCATCGGCCCCGTCATCACGTTTCTGTTGTGGCGATATCGGCATTCGATCTTGCCGAGCCTTCCCGCGGCAATGCGGCGCCCACTGATGATCGTCAGCATCGCCAGTCTCGTGCTCGGCATGGGAAGCCTGAAGATGTTGCACGTACCCATCTGGTTGAGTCCTTTCGATGCGCTGCGCACGTTGCCCGGATTCCGGTCCATCGGAGTAACCGGCCGCTATTGGGGTTTCCTCGCGCTGCCTTTGAGCTTGCTTGGCGCGGCGGCTCTGTGGAAGTTTGCAGCGGAGACTGCGCCGGGGTGGCGCCTTCACACCTGGCTCGGTGTTGCAGTGGCGCTGCAGATGGGGTTCCAAACGGAAACGCTGACCGCGCATTGGCAGCACTCGCCGCCCTACCGGTCTTCAGTGGGCTCGCAAGACTTCCAAAGAGGGCCCGAGACGATCGAGTACGTCGCCACTGGAGACAATCAACTCCAAGGGGAAATCATCGCGCCGACCAGAGGTGTGAGCGACTGTTATGATATGGACGACTTCAATCGACCGGATGTGGGATCCGCGACTGCGCTCATCGAGGAGGTCACGCAAAACGGCGAGCGATTGGCAACGCCACCGACCTTGAGCGCGCGGTTTGCAACGTGGAATCACATACGTCTGGGTGTCGCCTGCACGTCGGGCGGCAATTCCTATCCTTGCGAAGGCGGGCAGGGCTCGCGGATTCGATTCAGCTTACGCCAGGCATATCATCCGCTGTGGAATGCCCCTGGCTGCACGACCCATGCCGGTGTAAACCGGAATTTGATCCTGGATTGTCCTGCCGCGCAATTGCGCAAAGGGCCGATCGAGTTGAGTTTTGACGACACCCTGAGCGACATTGCGGCGAGCGTATCGATTCGGGCGTGGACATCGTGGTTTCCCTTGACGGGATTGCTCATGGTGCTTTGCTGGACGAATGTTCGCTCGACGACCCGAGTAGTTCGGATAGCAACGGCTTAGCGCGAAACGCAGGCGTCCGTCATTCGCCGGCGCCTCGATCATGAGCGAAGCACTGATTCGAATGACCCAATGTCCAAGATATAGAACGCTGAAGGTTGCGGCCGGCATCGGTGCCTCGTTCACCGGTCTCGTTGCGGCGGTCATTCTCCTGTTGGGGAAACGAATGATTGCGGTCTATCGGTTGATCGGGAGGCTGGAATGAGCGCTCAGGCCGGCACAATGACAATGATCCAGTCGCGGTACGTGCCTCATGCGACAAACTGAGGTTTCCGAGTGGCTTTCTTAAAGCTACACTGCACGCCCGCGCGCCCGTAGCTCAGCTGGATAGAGCACTGCGCTTCGAACGCAGTGGTCGGCGGTTCGAATCCGTCCGGGCGCACCAATTTCACTGCTACGAACGGGTTAAGGCCTTGAAAGCTAAGGCGGATTGCGGTCCTAAACGCTGCCTGCGGTCGCGCCGGAGCGCTCCCGATGCCCGCATATCGCCCATAAGTATCTGAAAAAATTAACGATATAGCTCAACCAGGGGCGGTGGCGGTCTGGGCTGGCTAAGGTCCAATGTAAAGTTTCGAGGGGTCGAACTTCCCAAGGGCCCCGAGATCCAATCCCTGTATACCAAGGGTTCGGAAAGGATTTAGCCATGCCTCCACGCGATTCGGATGAATGGGGTTTGCCCGACGGCGCGGATGACGAAGCGGCCGGCTAGCGCCTGCACGCGTGGCAGGCTCTAAGGCAGGCCTTCCCCACATGTCCAAGGCTTCCGCGCCGGCCGGAGCCGCCGACTGCGCTCCCGCCGCGTATGGGTACGTCAGACGAAGCGTGATGCGCTACACGCTACCTCGCAGGCGCGCATCGGGAGCGCGCGGCGCGCACCCTGCTGGCGGCGAAACCGGCTCAATGATTGTCATGCGGTTCAGTGTCGTGCCCGTCGCCGCCGCGCTCACGACCGCCGCCGTGCTCACGATCGTCGCGGGGACGCTCGCGGTCCCGGCTGTCGTCGCCTCCGCGGGGGCCCTCGCGATACCCGCGCTGATCGCCCTCGCGGGGGCCGTCGCGATACCCGCGCTGATCGCCCTCGCGATACCCACGCTGATCGCCTTCGTGCCAGCGCCCCTGATCATGTCCGTGTTCGCGCTCGTAACGACGGCGATCGAAGCCGGGCTCGTACTCCTCCGAGCGGATGAAATACACAGGGCGATTGCAGGCGTCGTATTCACGGCAGTGCCTGCGCCAGTTCCTCGCGTGCCCGGGCGGCACGTGTAGATAGATGGGGGGCGGGGGCGCCGGCATGGCGTCGATCAACATCGGCCGCGCATACACCAACGGCGGGGGGGCCTCGTTACCGAGTCGAACTTGACCATACACGCCGGGCGCGACTTGGCCCGACAAGAGGACGTTGATGCCGACATCCGCCCGGGATATGCCGGTGCCGACGAGCAATACGAACACGGCTGATATGAGACGCATTTGAGAATCCTTATTTATGAGAGTCGCGAAAAATGCCGCCAAAAAATGCCGCTGCGAAGCGCCCAGCCGGTGCAGCGGCCTCAATCGATGCCGGTCAGTGTGCCCGATCGATCGATGGGTACAAGCGGATCTCCGTCGTCGAATGCCGACATGGGGGCAGGCGGCCGGTATTGTTTTCGAAGTTGTGGACCAGTGCCGAACCCACGCCCGCCAGCCGGTATGGGCTTGACATATCGGCAGGTCGTTGCCTGTCGGTATGTGAGCAGGAGGCGAGCCTCACCTCGTGTAATCTAAAGCCCACCCACTTCAGCAGCTGGGAGCGAAATGGAACGGCCGCGAGCATGCGACACGCCTACCCTGCGCGCTGCCGGACCGAGTAGGCGGGACCGTCCGTGCACCGACGGCCGAAAGGCCGCGACCGAAAAGACCGCCGACCACGAGGCATTGCCCGGCGATGAAGCCGGTGGGGCGGGCGGTTGGAGCGAAGCATGGTTCGGCTCGAGCAAGTACTTCGCATGCAGCCTGATGTCACGCCTCGATGAGGCCATGCCGTATGGCAATCAGCGTCAATTCCGACTGGTTGGCCACATTGAGCTTCTGTTTGATGTTGTAGAGATGGGTGCCGGCGGTGGATGCTGAAATCTTGAGATCCTGTGCGATGCGTTGCACGGTCGCACCGCTCGCGAGGCGGACGAATACTTCGAATTCTCGTTCCGAGAGTTGCTCGATCGGGGAGCGGTCGCCGCCATCGAATTCGGCGAGCGCGAGCCTTTGCGCCACGTCCGGCTCGATGTAACGCCTGCCTGCGGCGACCGTGGAGACGGCCTGGAGCAACGTTTCCGGCGCGCTGCGTTTCGACAGAAATCCGAACGCGCCTTCTTGCAACACGCGCCGCGCGTGCATCAGGTCATCGTGTGCCGACAGTGCGAGCACCTTCGCCTGCGGGTGCCGAGCGCGGATGCGCCGCAAGGCCTCGAGACCTCCCATGCCCGGCATGGCCAGATCCATCACCACCACATCCGGCGTAAGTTCCGGGTAGCGCTGGCAGGCGGCCTCACCGGATTCCGCCTCGCCGACCACCACGATATCCGCGTTCGACTGGAGCAGCAACCGAAAGCCCATGCGCACCACGGCATGATCATCCACCAGTAGCACGCGGATCATACGGTCTCCGTCGATGGCGCGGAGGCGCCGAGTGGAATCATGGCGATGAGGCGGGCGCCGCCGCCGGCGCCGTTATCGATGCTGAGCGAGCCGCCCAACCGGGAGACCCGATCGGTCAATCCGCGCAGACCGTAGTGGCCGGGTTTGGCCCCTTCGGCCGGCAAACCGACGCCGTCGTCCGTCACCGTCACGACGATGCGCTGGGGGTCGCTGCGTACCTCGACATCGACGCGCGACGGGTGGGCGTGGCGCAACGCATTGACGACACCCTCCTGAACCACCCGATAGATGGCGAGCGTGGTGCTCGAGCCCAGTTCCGGCGGCAATTCATGATGCAGCGACAAGGCGACCGATGGGTGCCGGCGCTGCCACTCCCGGGCCAGATTCTCCAGAGTGGCGGTCAGACCCAGCGTATCCAGCGACAGCGGTGCGAGTCTGGGGATCAGCCCATGCATCGCATCATAGAGGCGTGCCGCTTCGTCGGAAATGAGACGAGCCACCTCAGCGGTGGGGGTATCTCGTGTGCCCGCTTGGGTCGCGATGGCGAGGGCCAGACTGCGGATGGCGGTCACCGATTGACCGAATTCATCGTGCAGTTCATGCGCGATCAAGCGCCGCTCTTCTTCGACCCGCTGATCGGCCAGGGAGGCCATTTCGCGGCGCTCTTCCAGCCGCGTCTCCGCGTCGCGTGCCTGCCTTTCGGCACCGACCTTGTCTTCGACCGCTTGTGCCATGCGGTTGAATGCGGTCCCGATGACGTTGGCTTCGTGCCCCGCGAGCGCGGGTAACCGATAGGACAGATCGCCGCGTTGGATACGCTCCAATCCGCCGGCGATGATGGGAAATGGCTCGAGCGCGCGCGCAACGCTCCAGAACGCCACGCCGTTGACGAGGACGAACATTCCGGTACCAATGGCCGCGAGACGCAGCACATCGTCCCAGGCATCGAGCACGGCACGCGAGGCCTGGGGTTCGATCACCAGGAGCACGCCGCCCCGCAGCGGAAAGGTCACCTTTGCCACATGCGGCGCCAGCAGGTGCGCAAACCACGCAGGCGCTTGGCGCCCGGCTTTGTAGGTGGCCCGCGGCGACCGGTACAGCACCGCGCCGGCCGGCGATAGCAGGCTCACTTCATTGGCCCGAACCCTGCCGGTTTGGATCAGGAATTGCAGCACCAAATCGGGTCCCCCCACGTTGGAGTAGATCGATGCCAGCTGACCCAACAACTGCGAGGCGACACGGTTGGCCGCCTCGATCTCCTCGCGCACCGAGCTGCGATTGCTCTGGATTTCCGCCACGATCAGGACGACCAAGAAGGTGGCGCTGAGTCCGGCTACCACGAGATTCAAACGGGTCCGCAGTCTCATGAGGGCATCGTACCAGGGCGCCCCTGCACACGCCGCGCCGCCTGAACTCGGGGGTGAGCGGCTTTGCCCGCCGGGGGCGGCTGGCGGGTGGGGTGGGTCGCGATTGGGTGGGATGGCTGAGCGGTTTGGCGCATGGCTGGGGTGTGGTTGGAGCGGCTGGAGGAGATACCCCTGGGGGCCTTGAAGCCTCGAACGGAGGGCTGGAATGGATCAGGGCTCGAATGGACGGGGCTGGTAGGGTGCGGAGTGGCGGAAGTATCCGGCGAGGGTGCCGGAGGGGCGCCGGAATGACTGAAAAGTGCCTGGGCGGGGTGGTCTCATGAAAATCATGAGGCTAGTTTCATGATGCTGCGGATCCGGCGGCGGCGGCGACGGCGGAGGATGGGGGGCGTCAACACTCAGGAGATGCAATCCATGAAATGGGAAACCCCGCAAGCCATCGATTTCCGCTTCGGTATGGAAATCACGATGTACATTGCCAATCGGTAGGGGACTAGGGGGCGCGCCGGCCGCTGGCGCGGGCGCGCCCATTTTGACGTGAAGATACGTGTACTGGGGTCGGCCGCGGGGGGCGGTTTCCCTCAATGGAATTGCAACTGCCGAAACTGCGCGGCCGTTCGGGCCGGCACCTTTCATGGCCGCGCGCGCACCCAATCCTCGATTGCAGTGACGGGTACCGATCGGACGGCCGCGGTCCTGGTCAACGCGTCCCCGGATATCCTCGCGCAGCTGCAGATGACTCCCGATCTACAACCCGCGCGCTCCCTACGCGACAGCGCCATCGCCGCCATCCTGCTCGTCGATGGACAAGTGGACCACACGACGGGACTCTATATGTTGCGCGAGTCGGTGCGGCCCTTGCCCATTTGGTGCACCGACAGCGCCTACGCGGATTTGACCGTGGGAAATCCCATTCTCGGTGTGCTGGCGCATTTTTGCGGCGTCGATCGGCGCCGCATCGAGCTCGACCATGAGTTCACGATCGAGACGGTCGAGGGAGTCCTGTGGCGGGCATTGCCGGTGGCCAGCAAGCCGGCGCCCTATTCACCCAATCGCGAAGCGCCCCTCAGCGGAGATAACTTGGCGCTGGTCATCACCGAGGCGGACAGCGGCCGCTCCATCGTCTACGCGCCGGGATTGTCCGAAATCGATGAGCGGTTATGGAGTGCCATGCGGCGTGCATCCTGCGTGATGGTGGATGGCACCTTTTGGACGGACGACGAAATGCTGTCCCTGGGTCTGTCGCGCAAGCGCGCACGCGATATCGGCCATCTGCCGCAGAGCGGCGCGCAGGGCATGCTGGAGTGGCTGGACCGCCTTCCGCCGGAAACGCGCAAAATATTGATCCATATCAATAATACCAACCCGATTCTCGACGAATCGTCGGCGCCGGCGGCAGAGCTGCGGCGACGCCGGGTCGAGGTGGCATGGGATGGCATGGAAATCGCGCCGTGAATGCCTCGATCGTCGCGCAGGCCGTAAGCCCGGCGCCGTCTTGGAGCCGTGCACAATTCGAGGCACAGCTGCGCGCGCAGGGCCGCGCCTATCACATTCATCATCCCTACAACGTCATGCTCAATACCGGCGCGGCAAACCCGGAGCAAATTCGCGGCTGGGTGGCCAATCGTTTCTATTATCAGATCAATATCCCCATCAAGGATGCGGCCATTCTCGCCAACTGCCCCGATCGCAGCGTGCGGCGCAATTGGATTCAGCGCATTCTCGACCACGACGGTTACGGCGATGATCCGGGCGGCATCGAATCGTGGCTGCGCCTCGGGCAGGCAGTGGGATTGTCCCGAGAATCACTGGAAGATCTGTCCCACGTGCTGCCGGGAGTGCGGTTCGCCGTGGATGCCTATGTGAATTTCGCCCGCCGTGCACCGTGGCAGGAGGCCGTATGTTCCTCGCTGACGGAGTTGTTCGCGCCGGAGATCCACAAACAACGCCTGGCCAACTGGCCCGAGCACTATCCGTGGATCGACCCGTCGGGCCTGCAGTACTTCCAGAGCCGAGTCAGCCTCGCGCGGCGCGACGTGGAATTCGGGCTAGCCTTCACGTTGGATTACTTCGATACGCGGGCGCTGCAGGAGCGGGCCATCGAGATTCTCAAATTCAAGCTGGACGTGCTGTGGCAGATGAGCGATGCCATGGCGCAGCGCTACATGGCGCCGGCTGGGCGCGCCGGCGAGTCGACATGATGCCGGGCGCGCCGACTTCGATCGATCCGGCCGCGACACCGCAAATCGACCGCCGGTTTCGGCTGCAGTGGGAGCCTGCGCAAAACGCGCACGTACTTCTGTATCCGGAGGGGATGATCAAGTTGAACGGCAGTGCCGGCGAGATCCTGAAACGCTGCGACGGCCGTACCACGATCGCCGCCATCACCGCAAACCTGGAGCAGGCGTTCGCGACCACCGGCTTGGCCGGCGATGTGGATGCATTTATCGTCATGGCCGTGGAAAAAAATTGGGTGATACTCGGATGACCCCCTCGACCGCGAAGCCGGGACCGCCGCTCTGGCTGCTGCTGGAGTTGACCTACCGCTGTCCGCTGCACTGCGTGTTCTGCTACAACCCGACGAATTTTGCCGGCATCGCAGCGGAACTCGGCACGGAGGATTGGCTGCGCGTACTGCGCGAAGCGCGCGCGCTGGGGGCCGTACAGTTGGGCCTTTCCGGCGGCGAGCCGCTCGCCCGCGAGGATCTCGAGGTCATCGTCGCCGAGGCCCATGGGCTGGGCTTCTACATCAACCTCATCACCTCCGGAGTCGGGCTCAACGAAGCACGCATCGCCGACTTGAAGAGGGCGGGCTTGGATCATATTCAATTGTCGTTCCAGGACAGCTCACGGCAGATGAACGATTTCCTGAGCAGCACGCGTACCTTCGAGTTGAAATCCAAAGTAGCGGCACTCATCAAGAAATACGACTATCCCATGGTGCTCAATGTGGTCTTGCACCGGCACAATATCGATCACGTGGAGCAGATTCTTCAAATGGCGGATGACCTGGGCGCCGAATACGTCGAACTCGCCAACACCCAGTACTATGGTTGGGCATGGCACAACCGGGATCAGCTCATGCCGAGCCGGGACCAGGTCGAACGGGCCGAAGCTGCCACGAAGCGCTTCCGCGAGCGCGACGGCCGGCCCATGCAGGTGTATTTCGTGGTGCCCGATTATTTCGAGCGTCGTCCCAAGCCATGCATGAACGGCTTGGGTTCCATTTTCTTGACGGTGACGCCGGACGGTACCGCATTGCCGTGCCATGCGGCGCGGATGCTGCCCGGCCTCGACTTTCCGAATGTCCGTGAGTCGAGCGTGGAACACATCTGGTTCGAGTCCTCCGGCTTCACGCACTTTCGCGGCGATGCCTGGATGAAGGAGCCCTGCCGCAGTTGCCCCGAGAAGGCGCGCGATTTCGGCGGCTGCCGTTGCCAGGCCTATCTGATGACCGGCGATGCGGCAAATGCCGATCCGGTGTGCGATTTGTCACCGCATCATCACTTGGTGACCGACGCGGTCGCGCTTGCGGAACAGCACTCGAGCGTCCCCCAGGAATCGAATTCGGCAAATGCCGCCGAGAAACCTCTGGTATTCCGTTCGCCCGCCAATTCCGCTAGGCTGTTTTCCGTCCCCTGAACGAGCGCCGCGACCGATGAACGGGTTGACTTGGCTATTCATAGCCGCCGTAGCGGCGGAAACCGCGGTGCGCCTGTGGCTGGCCTCGCGCCAAGCCGCTGCCGTGACCGCGCATCGAGACCGCGTTCCGGAGGCTTTTCGGGGACAGATACAGCCGGAGGACCAACGGAAGGCGGCGGATTACACCGTCGCTCGGGTGCGCCTCGGGCGCTGGGCGGCCCTCCTGGATGTCCTCGTCAAGCTGGGTTTCACGGTGGGCGGCGGACTGGCCGCCGTCGCCGCGCTGACGGAATCCTCGACATGGCCCGAGCCCTGGCATGGCACTCTCGTCGTCCTCCTGGTGTTCGTGCTGCTGCAGCTGCTCGGACTGCCGATCGCGCTGTGGCGCACATTCCGCATCGAGGCACGCTTCGGCTTCAATCGCATATCACCCGCGCTTTTCGCGGTCGATCTGGGCAAGCGCCTGGCGTTGGGACTCGTGCTCGGGGCCCCCATGACTTTGGCTGCCGTGTGGCTCATGGAAAGGGCGGGCGTCCGGTGGTGGGTGTGGGCATGGATCGGCTGGTTGGCCGCCAGCCTGGTGTTGACATGGGCCGCGCCGCGATTCATCGCGCCCCTCTTCAATCGATTCACCGCGATAAACGACGCCGCCCTTCGGCAACGCGTGGAGGCGCTGCTGGAACGCTGTGGATTCGCGGCCAGCGGCGGAGTGTTCGTCATGGATGGATCGAAGCGTTCCGCCCACGGTAACGCCTATTTCACCGGCATCGGCCGCAACAAGCGCATCGTGTTCTTCGACACGCTGCTATCGCGCATCGAACTCGACGAGATCGAGGCCGTCCTTGCTCATGAACTCGGCCACTTTCGGCTGCATCACGTCCGCCACCGATGGGTCACGTCCATGGTGGCGGCGCTGGGCGGGCTGGCGATGCTCGGCTTGCTTGCACGCGAGCCGGCATTCTATCGTGCGTTCGGCGTTCCGGAATCCGCATCCATGGCGCTGCTCTTGTTCGCGATGACGATACCCACCTTCACGTTTTTCCTGACGCCGATCGAGTCTTGGTGGTCGCGCCGCCAGGAACTCGCCGCCGATGCGTTTGCCGCGAAATACGCTCATGCCGCTGACTTGGTGAGCGCCCTCGTCAAGCTGTATCGCGACAACGCCACGACTCTCACGCCGGATCGGTTGCATTCGGCGTTCTACGACTCTCATCCGCCGGCGCTCGAACGCATCACGCGATTACAGGCGCTGGCGACACGTTAGGAGGCTCCTAGTCGCGGCGATTCGCCACGCGCTCGGGGCGCGCCGCTGCGGCGCCGATCAGGCCGCCGCGCGCCGTACCGGTATATCCTCGAGGGCGTGGGCGAGAACATCTTCCATCGTTTCCGCCCACGCAGGGTGAGGCCGCGCGCTTCCACTTCGCGGTCGAGCACCGCGGCTTCCTTGTAGGCTTCGATCCGCGTCTCGAGCTTCCGCTGCCGCCTGGACATGAATGTGTGAGGGCGGACCGGCTCGAGTTCAAAGGTTAGCGGGGCGGGGGTCGCTCCACGACACGAACGGTATACCCGCCGGATTTCTCGTCCGCACGCAAGGTCAACAGCCCGCGTTTTTGCGCCTCCGCCAACAGATCGTTGAAGGATCGAAAACCGTGGGCGCGTTCGTTGAAACCGGGATGACGGCGTTTGATGGCCTGTTTGATCATGGAGCCCCAGATAGGTTCATTCTCGCCCCGCTCCTCGATGACCGCCTCCAAGGTCTCGACCACCAGGTCGAGCGCATCGCTGAGTTCGGGGCCCTTGTTCTCGGCGGGCACGCTGTCGGCGACTGATGCACCGGAGCGCGCGGCCGGAGATGCGCTGCGGCGCCGTACCTTCGATGGTTCCTTGCGGACCAGATCATCGTAATAAATGAACTCGTCGCAATTGTTGAGAAACAGGTCCGAAGTGGAGTTCTTCACGCCCACGCCGATCACCGTTTTGGCGTTTTCGCGCAGCTTGCTGACGAGGGGCGAGAAGTCGGAGTCACCGCTGATAATCACGAAGCTGTCGACGTGTCCTTTCGTGTAGCACAGGTCGAGTGCATCCACCACCATGCGTATGTCCGCCGAGTTCTTGCCGGATTGCCGTACATGGGGAATCTCGATGAGTTCGAAGGCAGCCTCGTGTAGGCCGCGCTTGAATTCCTTGTACCGCTCGAAGTCGCAGTAGGCTTTTTTGACGACGATATGCCCCTTGAGCAGCAGCCGCTCCAACACTTTCTCGATATCGAAGCTGGGGTACTTGGCATCGCGGGCGCCAAGCGCGATGTTCTCCAAATCGAGGAACACGGCCATGGTGGAATCGGAGGTGCGGCTGTTGCGGTCGTTCATGCATGGGATTCTAACAGCCGTACGTCAGCCAGCCGCATGCAGGGCCCTAAATTATCAATACGCTCTGTTTCCCACGCGGCAGGCTCGCGCTGCGGTGTAACAGGTCACGGCGCGCCTCGGTTTCTGCCCGCGCCCTGCCTCGCGCCTCATCGCTCGGCCTGGATTCAGGGCTAGAACCAGCTGTAATTGAAGCTGATGCTGACCCGCTCGGCCGCGCAAGGATTGGGAGCGACCTCATGGCGCAGCCAGCTTTCGAATAGGACGAGGTGCCCCGCCACCGCCGGGACCGTAACCCAGGGCCGATTCTCCTCGCGGGCGCCCGCCGTGCGGGGCGGCGCCGCCATGAACCGATCCAGCCGCGGATCCTCGAATTTGATGCCGGCGCAACCGGCCGGCGCGCGGACATAGTAGGTGCCGCTCAAGGCCGACAACGGATGCAAATGCAAGCCGTGCACCGTCCGCCGGGACATGATGTTGATCCAGCAGTCCGTCATCGCCAGCTCGCGGCCCGCGAGATCCCAGTCGAGCGCCTTCGCGAAGGCCTTCACATGACGCGATAATCTGCGCTGCAAAGCCTCGAAGGTCGGAGAAATCCGTTGCAGCTTATGAGCTGAACCATAGGAGGTGTAGCCGCCCGGATAGTTTTTCATCGACCAGCGGCGACCCGCCAAGTCGTCGGCGCGCAGCTGCCTGCCTTCCTTCAGCAGCTGCCGGTTGAGATCTTCCGAGCCACGCCGCTGCAGCGCGGCGCTATAGAGGAAGGTGGGAAACAGCGTTCGTAGGGCCATCCGCGCAGACTAGCCCACGCCTGCGCCGTTGGGAACGAGCGGCCGATCTCAGACGTCCGGGACGTGTTTTTTCTCGCCGGTCACCGAGCCGGCTATGAAGCCGAACGCCCCCGCGACCAGGACGCCGGTCGCGACCGCGAGCCACGGATAGTCGCGAATATAGTCATCGATGGTGTTCGCAATGTCGCGCAGGCGAATCGAGGCTGCGCCGTCGCGCCGTGCAATGGCGCGCCGCGTGTCGCCGATGGCATGATCGACGCGGTCGCGCAGTTTTTGGATTTCCGGATTGTCGGCGTCGGCGAGTCTCGTCAGCAGCTCTTCGGCGCCACTGATTAGATCGTCCAACTTGTCGGCTGCGGTATCCACGGCTGCATTCTACTCGAGGGCGAGCCGGGACGTGGCGCGCGCCTACCGCGAATAATCGTAGGAAGATGCCTATTCGGTCCTCAGCTCACGGCGAGGCCGCCGCCCCGGCCGGAGCTCTGGAGTCGGCGGCGCCATAGAGGACACCCGGGCGCGGGAATCCCAGCTTCTTCCCGAGTGTCGCGTCGGCCGGAGCGATACCGATGGCTTCCGCGGCATTGCCGGCCCCCCAGACTTCCAGCGGAACGAGGTGATAGCCCATGCGGCTCAACGCGCTGGAGGTGTCGGCGGACAAGGCGAAGGGCTCCGCGGCCACGGTATCGGGCAGCCATTGATGATGTATCCGCGGGGCGTCGATGGCTTCCTGCAACGTCATGCCGTGGTCGATCATATTGACGATGATCTCGAGCACCGTGGTGATGATGCGCGAGCCGCCGGGCGCGCCCACCACCAGCACGGGTTTGCCGTCCCTGAGCACGATGGTGGGCGTCATGGAACTCAAGGGTCGCTTTCCGGGTGCGATACCGTTCGTTTTGCCCTGGATCAGACCGAACACATTGGGAGTTCCGGGTTTGGACGTGAAATCGTCCATCTCGTCATTGAGGAAAAAACCGGTGTTCCCGGCAATGACCTTGGCACCGAAGTCGTCATTGATGGTGTAGGTGACCGAGACGGCGTTCCCCGCGCGATCGATGACCGAATAGTGCGTGGTCATCGCGTGTTCCGCGGGGCCCGCGCCGCCGCCGAGCGACACCGAGGGGGTCGCGTGATTCGCGGCGATGCGCGATCGGATCGCCGCCGCGTTGGCCTCGGATAGCAGACGCTCGACGGGATTGACGACGAACGCCGGATCTCCCAAGTAGCGATTGCGGTCGAAATAGCCGTAACGCATGGCTTCGATCAGGTAGTGCACGGATTGGCTCGAATGATAGCCGAGCGCGCCCAATGGATAGCCCGCCACTATGCGCAGCATCTCGCAGAGGGTGACGCCCCCCGAGCTCGGCGGGGGTGCGGAAACGATGGTGTAGTCGCGATACGGACACATCACCGGTGAGGATTCGGTCACCGTGTAAGCGGCGAAATCCTCGGCCGTCAGCAAGCCGCCCCGAGCTTTGCTCGCGGCGGCCACCGCCGCGGCGATCGGCCCGTGATAGAACGCCTGCGCGCCGCCGTCGCTGATGGTTCTCAAGGTCGCGGCGAGTGCCGGCTGCCTCAGGCGCTCGCCCGGCTTGAACGGGATGCCGTGGTTGAGAAACACCGCGGCGACGTTGGCTTCACTGCGAAATTCATCCGTAGCCGCGGCGAGGATATCGACGTCGCCGCGCGTCAGGATGAAGCCATCTTCCGCGAGGCGAATCGCCGGACTCAACAACGCCGCCCGGGGCAGCGTACCGTAGTGCTCGCGTGCGGCCTCGAGTCCGAGCACCGTTCCCGGTACGCCGACGGCCAGGTATCCCGCCAGGCTCTTGCCGGGAATGGGCTTGCCTCGCCGGTCGAGATACATGTCCGCCGTCGCGGCCAGCGGTGCTTTCTCGCGGAAATTGATGAAGGTATTTTTTCCGTCGGCCAGGTGGATGGTCATGAATCCACCGCCCCCCACGTTGCCGCAACACGGATGGGTCACGGCAAGCGCGTAGCCCACGGCGACTGCCGCATCGATGGCATTGCCGCCCTGCCGAAGGATGGCCGCACCGACATCCGAAGCGACATGCTGCGCGCTGACGACCATCCCATCGGTGGATTCCGCGGCGAGCGGGGCGGCGGCGTGGGCCATGGGAACCGCGGATGCCGCTGCCGCTGCAACCCCCAGGATGCAACGCCCTCTGAAACCGAACGGCGCACGGGTGAAACGCAACATCGCGGGGGCTCGCCTGGAACCGACGCCGAGACCGGAACCGGTGAGAGGTTCCTTCTGTGACTGCATATGCCCTCGCCGATCGGGTTCGTTGTCAATGATTACCGGGCGCAGCGGCGGCCTGTCGAGTCCCCGGGTGGAATCGCTGCCGCATCGGCCGAGCGCCTGCGGAACAGCGCCTGCTAGGAAACATCGCCGGCAGCTTCCTCGCGAGGTAGCCCACTGCTCGCGGACCTCGATGGGACGGCGGCATGGGCGCCCGCGAACCCCTGTACCCGCCAGGCTACCTTGTCGCGGGTACTGCCGTGAAGGGGATGGCTTAAGAATCCTTCCACCGTCATCGCGAGCAGCATGGCGAAGAACGCCGCGGACGGCACCCCCTCGAGTTCCCGCCTACCGGACTCCAGCGATCGGAGATAGTCATCCTGTGCATCGGCCGGCAACTGCTCGAACGGCACCCGAGAGTCCCGCGTCAGGGCCCGGATCGCGGAGCGAAACAGCGCCGCGGGCTCGAACATCAGCGATCGAGCGTCCGACGGCGTTCCCGGCTGCCATGGTCCGTCGCGATACGGTCGTGTGCCGGCGCCCCAGGCACCGGCAAGCTGCGCATCCAGATACTGGGGGACATCCGCGCCGAGAGCCCCGTTTCCCACCGAGCCGGCCGGTATCAGACGCTGGCAGGCAGCCTCGATGAAACGGGCCTCGGCGGCGTCGAAAAAAACATACGAATGCGCGATTGTGGATGGTGGACTCGAGTCGCGCACGGGTGAGTTCGCCCCCAAGCGCGCGGCGTCCCCGCGCCATGCCGATAGCGGAACGGCCGTGGCGAGCGCTGCGGTAGCGCCGCTGATCGCAGCGAGAACTTCGCGCCGGGTCACCTTGATGCGCACTCGCGGCATAGGATCGCACGGAGGCCGCGCGTATGCCAGACGGGAAGCCGCTCGCGTGCACCGTGCAGCGGCCGCACGCCGCGGCTTACGGTCCGGAGCCGGCGCCGCGTACCCCCGCAGAGGCCTGAGCCAGGAGATTCGAGCAATCCTTGTCTTTGGCCAACCCCGGGTCGATGAAGGCCAGGGCCGCGCCGACCGGCGTGAGCAACGCGCCGAGGGCGACCGCCACCGCTCCTTGCGCGACCAGTTTGTCGGCTTTGACGCCCACCGCCGGATGCAACATCGTGCCGTGCAAGGTGATCGGCGAACGTACTCGCAGCAGGCGTAATTTCTTGGGATCGCCCTGCAGCGCCAAATCGATGTTTTCACTGTTCAAGTCGATGCTGCCGCGCCCGGTAACGACGACCTGAGTGGTGTCCACGAACACGGTGGAGGTGTTGAGCTTGCCTTGCTGATCCCTGAAGTCGACGATTCCGCAGCGGATTTCGGTTTGGCCTTGCTTGCCGGAAAGCAGCAAGCCCAAGCCGCGCAGCACGTTGATGCCGGTGAGCTCCGCGAGCACATCGCTTATCTGGCCATGCGGAATCACCACGCTCACCGCACCGTTCGACGTCGAGGCAAACTTGTGGATCGAGCCGCCGGTGCCGCGCAGCTCGAAGCGACCCGACATGATGCCCTGGAGGGGCGCCTGCTTCATGGTCGCCGACTTGAATTGGCTGAGGTCGATGTCCTGGATATGCATGTCGATGGCCGACGTCGGGACGTCCTTTCGCGCGTCGATTTGCACCTTACCCGCAAATTTGCCTTGATCCAACGTGAAGGCCAGGGGGTCGAGCGTCAACAGGCCGTTGTCGAGTACCAAGTGAAAGCTCAATTCCTTCATGGGCACTTTCGCCGCGTTGACCGTTTGGGCTTTGTAGGTAACGTCCGCATCCATGCCCCGCACGCGATCGACTTGTAAATCCGCGTCCGGCAGCAGGCGGTCTCCGGGATGGGCGTACGAGGCGGTTTTCGTGTCGATGTCCGCAGAGCCTGGCGCCTTTTTTGGCTTTGCCTTCGCGGTGCGCGGCTGTGCGCCCGCGGCAGCGTTCGACAGCGAAGTAGGCTTGGGAGGCGGCTGGCCCAGGGCCGGTGCCAGATCCGCGATCTTGAGGTTGACCGACGACAGCGCTGCCGTGAGCTTGGGTTTGCCGGTCGCCGTTTCCACCTGACCGTTGCCGCTGAGGTCGCTCGAGCCGACGGTGCCTTTCAGATCATCCACGATGAATCGGGTGCCGGCTATTTTTACCGTCGCCGCCAGCCGATACTTCGGTGTGTTCGGCAATGCCAGGCCCGTCAAGTAAAAGCCGTCCGCTAGGTCGTCGCCGGTGAGCACGAATTTGATTTGCAGGTCGCTGAGATCGAACGGCTTCGGAATCGTCACCCGGCTTTCCAGGTTGATGTCCGACGCCGTGATGTGCGCCGAAAAGGAGTAGGGTGTGTGCGGCTCCAGGGCGAGCAACGGGCCGCCGTTCGCCTCCAGCCGAAACGGCTTGGCGTTGAGCGAGCCCGAGCAGCGAATCTTGAGCGCCGCGGGATCGTCCTTGCCGGCCTGCTCCGCAGCGACCAAAGATCCGCTGAAAGTGAGTTTACGGATCTGATCGACGACATGCAGCTTGCCGTCTTGGATGATCACGCGGCGCACGGTCGGTAGCTTGGCGGGCTGGGTGTTGCCGTTCGGCCTGCCTTCCTGGGTACCTAACTCCCAGCTGGCGCGGCCCTTGGAATCGCGTTCGAGGTTGATCGTAGGCGCCACCAACGTGATCTGCGGCACCACGATCTGGCCGCGAAGCAGCCAGCCCAGGCTCACGCTGACGGTGATCCGCTGGGCGCCGAACATCAGATCGCGGTCCGCCCATTTGGGATTTTCGAGCTTCAGACCGTTCACCTCGGCGCTGGGATTCCAGGACCACAGATGAACCTTCAGGTCGCCGTCGATGGAAGTGGGCCTGCCGGTCGCCGCTGTTATCCGGCGCGCCACCATCGGACGCAAAGCATTCCAGTCGAACAGCGATACAAACACGATGAAGATCAACAACAGGCCCAAGACGATGATGCCTGCCCACTTGGCCTTCTTATGCGTGCCTGTCATGCTTGAAGTCTGGCTTGGACGTCGCGCTCGGGGCTGTAGGACGCAAACGCGATGCCCTGTCGGTGGGCGGGCCGGTCCGCCCACGGCGAGAGCACGCACGTTGGAGGGCGCGTGAGTCGGGCGCGCGCCCTTGCCTTTTACGCGCTGCGTCGAAACCCAGTAATGTTGTGAGCCGGTAGCACAATCGATTTTTCACGGGTAATTCTATGCACGGTAATGGCACCGCGGATGACACGTCGCGAAGTTTGCGTCCCGCGCAGGCGGTGGGCTGGAGCGGTCTTGCGGCGCTCGGTGTGGTGTTCGGCGATTTGGGAACCAGCCCGCTGTACACGCTGCAGACGGTCGTCCAGGCGACCGGTGGGCAGTTCAGCCCGCAAAGCGCGCTCGGGATTTTGTCGGCGATCATATGGACTTTGGTGATCACCATTTCCATCAAGTACTGCGCATTCGTGATGCGCGCCGACAACCATGGCGAGGGCGGCATCCTGGCCCTGATGTCGTTGATCGGGGCGAATGGGTTCAAACCGGGCTTCAGAGTATTGACCGGCATGGGCCTTCTCGGCGCCGCGTTGATCTATGGCGACGGCGTCATCACGCCGGCCATCTCGGTCCTCAGCGCGCTGGAAGGCCTCAATGTGGTAACCGACGAATTCAAGCCGTTCGTGATGCCGATGGCGGTGGCGATCTTGATCGGCCTAGGCGCTGCCCAGCGCTTCGGCACCGCGAGGATCGGCCGCGCCTTCGGACCCATCATGCTCGTGTGGTTTTTCGTCATTGCCTCTCTGGGCGTCGCCTCGCTCGCTCGTCATCCTTCCGTCGTGGCGGCGCTCGACCCGCGCCAAGCCGTGGGCTTTTTGCGCCACTCGGGCGCTACGGGGTTCCTGGTGCTCGGCGGCGTGTTCTTGTGCATCACCGGCGGCGAGGCTCTCTATGCCGACATGGGACATTTCGGCAAGGCTTCCATACGCCGTTCCTGGTATGCCATCGTGTTGCCGGCGCTGCTGCTGAGTTATGCGGGTCAAACCGCCTATTTGATGGACAACGGACCGGTGACGGGAAATCCATTCTTTCGGATCGCACCGTCGTGGTCGATCTACCCCCTGGTTGCACTGGCCACCATCGCCACCATCATTGCAAGCCAGGCCATCATCACCGGATCCTTCTCGATGACCCGCCAGGCCATGCAACTCGGGTGGTTGCCCGGAGTCTCCATCAAGCAGACTTCGGATCGCGTGTATGGGCAAATCTACGTGCCCGTCGTCAATTGGCTGCTGATGATCGCGACGGTCGCCACGACGATCGCCTTCGGCAGCTCCGATCGATTGGCGGGTGCCTATGGCACCGCCGTGGCCACCACCATGCTGCTGACCACCGTGCTGCTGTTCAGGGCTATGCGGGATCTGTGGCGATGGCCGCTGCCCGCGGCCATCGCCGTGGCGGGATTCTTTCTCATGGTCGATGGCAGCTTCTTTCTCGCCAATCTGTGGAAAGTCGCGGAAGGCGGATGGCTTCCCCTGACTTTCGCCGCGATTCTCTTCTCCATCATGATCACGTGGCGCAGCGGCGTGGAGGCGGTGCGCGCGTCGCTGTTGCAGATGCCCGAAACGGCACAGCAATTCTTGTCGGATTTGAACTCGCGCAAGATACCGCGGGTGCCGGGCACCACGGTGTTCCTGACCAGGAGCACGCAGAAGGTGTCGCGGCTCATCATGGATCACGCACGCTTCGTCGGGGCTCTACCACACCACGCCATTGCCCTCAGCGTCGTATTCGAACACACGCCGCGCATCGTGGGACCCAAATGCTCGCTCGTTGAGAATACGGGCGAAGGCCTTTGGCATGTCGTGGCGAGATTCGGATTTTTCGAAATCCCGGACTTGAGATCGGCGCTGAGTCATGCACAGGGGCTCGATAAGGCCATCGATCTCGGCGATGCCTGGTTTGTGGGTACGCGGGATCTGGTGGTGTGCAAAGCGGTGCGCCCCGCGCTCAAGGGGTGGCGCATGACCCTTTTCGCTTTCCTCTACCGCAACTCGGTGAAAATGGTCGATCGGTTCAACCTGCAACCCGAGAAGGTGATCGAAATCGCGCGGCAGATCGAAATTTAGTGCCGAAGGCCGCAGAGCAGGTTCAGATTCGGCAGCTTTCGTGCTTGCCGGGGCAAACGGACGATGCCGCAAAGGCTTGGGTGTTTGCAAGCAACTCGGTGGAGGGGGCCGGAGCGACCGTCCCGTTATCGCGCAGCGCACGCTGCCCTTCGTCTCCCAGAGGCGCGGGGTAGGGACTTCGTTCCAGGAGATCGCGCAGCACACTGGCGAGACCGAATGCGAAAAAAAATGAGGGCGCCCACGATGAGCAGGACCGAGAGAATATGCATGGATGTTTTCCCGCAATTCCGTTACGGAGAAAGTTTCTTTATATTTTGGCCCGGTTGGTGGCTGCGCGCTGTAAGAAAGCCACCCGCGCACTGCGTAAGAATTGTCGGATGCCGCCGCGCACGGGTATCATGACCGCCTATGCCGCGAGCGAGCTTTCACTGGGACGATCCGCTGCTGCTCGAAGCGCAGCTCACGCCGGAAGAAATCATGGTTCGCGATGCGGCACGGCAGTACGCCCAGGAACGCCTGGCGCCGCGAGTTCTGCAGGCATTTCGCGACGAGCGAGCCGACCCGTCCATCTTTCGTGAGATGGGCGACATCGGGCTTCTCGGCGCCACCCTCCCGGAAGATTTCGGCGGAGCGGGATTGAACCACGTGAGTTATGGCCTCATCGCCCGCGAGATCGAGCGCGTCGACTCGGGCTATCGTTCCATGATGAGCGTGCAATCGTCCCTGGTGATGCTGCCCATCCATCGCTTCGGCACCGACGCTCAGCGGAGTCAGTATCTGCCGGCGCTGGCGCGCGGCGATTCGATCGGCTGTTTCGGTCTGACGGAGCCCGATCACGGTTCCGATCCGGGCAGCATGATCACCCGGGCGCGCGCCGCCCCCGGCGGGTACCGTCTGACGGGATCGAAAAGCTGGATATCCAATAGCCCGTTCGCCGATGTCTTCATCGTATGGGCGAAGACCGACGAAGACGTGATTCGAGGCTTCATCCTCGAAAAGGGCTGGAAGGGCCTGTCGGCTCCGGCATTGCATGGCAAGGTTGGACTGCGGGCCTCGACCACCGGGCAGATCGTCATGGACCACGTGTTCGTACCGGAAGCCAATCTGCTCCCCGGCGTCGCCGGGCTGAAGGGGCCGTTTACCTGTTTGGATTCGGCACGGTACGGCATTTCATGGGGTGCGCTGGGCGCTGCCGAGAGCTGCTGGCATACCGCTCGGCAGTATGTGCTCGATCGCAAGCAATTCGGCCGGCCGCTCGCGGCCAATCAGCTCATCCAGAAAAAATTGGTGGACATGCAGACCGAGATCACGTTGGCGTTGCAGGCCTGCCTGCGACTGGGGCGCATGAAGGACGAGGGTCGCGCCGCGGTCGAGATCACCTCCATGCTCAAGCGCAATTCCTCCGGCAAGGCACTCGATGTGGCGCGGATGGCGCGGGACATGTTGGGCGGCAACGGCATTTCCGACGAATACGGCGTGATCCGGCATCTGGTCAATCTCGAGGTGGTGAACACCTACGAAGGGACTCACGACATCCATGCGCTCATCCTGGGCCGGGCTCAGACGGGCATCCAGGCATTCTCGTAGCTCACCGCGGTTCGGCGCGGTGGTCGACCTGGGTGATGAGACAGGCGCTGCGGTTGCCGGTGGCGTAAATCCACAGCCAGCTCAAGGCAACGGCCAAGCGATTGCGTAATCCGATCAAGAAATAGATATGCGCAAGGCCCCAGATCCACCAAGCTAGGCGGCCGCGGATCTTGATCCATCCGAAATCGATGACCGCGGATCGTTTGCCGATGGTCGCGAGATTACCGGAATGCACATAGCGGAACGCACGCGGCCGGGTGTCCCCGGACAACCGCCGCTCGATGGTATCGGCGACGTGCCGTCCCTGTTGCTTGGCCGCCGGGGCGATGCCGGGCACCGGCTTGCCGTGCCATGCGTCGATGGTCGCCGTGTCGCCGATCACGAAGATCTCGCCATGCCCGGGTATGCTCAGGTCCGGTTCGACTTTCACGCGGCCGGCCCCGTCCGCCGGCAAGTCGAGCCAGGTGGCAGCCGGCGATGCGCGCACGCCGGCGGCCCATAGAACGACGTCGGCGAACACCGTGTGGCCTCCGTGAACGACGCCGCGAGCGTTGCACTCGCTGACCGCCGATCCCAAGCGGATTTCCACGCCCAGACGTTCCAGCGCTGCGTGTGCGTAGGCGGAAAGGTCCGGTGTAAAGCTCGGCAGCAGGCGCGGGCCTGCCTCGATCAACAATACCCGCGCTCGGCGCGTATCGATCCGTCTGAAATCCTCGCATAAGTTCTGATGCGTCAGTTCGGCGATCGCGCCCGCCAATTCGACGCCCGTCGGGCCGCCGCCGACGATCACGAAGGTAAGAAGCGCGGCACGGCGCTGCGGATCGGTCTCGCGTTCGGCGCGTTCCAACGACAGTAGAATTCGACGCCGAATCGAGGTTGCGTCCTCCAACGTCTTGAGCCCCGGCGCATACGGCTCCCACTCGTCATGACCGAAGTAAGCGTGGCGCGCGCCGGTGGCGAGAACCAGCGTGTCGAAACCGATCGCAGCACCGTCCTCGAGCAGCACGCGGCGATTGACGGTATCGACGCCGCCGATGACCGCCAGCAGCGTGGTCACTTCCTTGCGTTTGCGGACGAGGTGCCGGATCGGCCAGGCGATTTCGGACGTGGCGAGAACCGCGGTGCCGACTTGATAGAGCAATGGCTGGAACAGGTGGTGGTTGCGCTGATCGACGATGGTGATGCGCACGCCATGACGGGCCGCGGCGCCGGCGAGTCCATGACAGACGGCCAATCCGCCAAAGCCGGCGCCGGCGATGACCACGTGGTGTGGCGCCGGGTCGGTCAATCCCTGCTCCGCGCTTCACCAAGGGCCGCCACGGTTACCAAAGGGCCGCCCGTGCGGCCGCGCCTTGCGCATTCACGATGCGGTGCCATCGCGCTCCACCGCCCTGGAGTGGTGGATGTCCGGCAGGAATGCGGCGACGATGCCGAGCAACGGCAGGAAGGCGCAAAGCCGATAGACGAACTCGACGCCGAGCCGGTCGGCCAGTCCGCCGAGCACGGCTGCACCGATGCCGCCCATGCCGAACGCGAAACCAAAAAATAATCCGGATACGGCGCCGACCTTGCCGGGCATGAGTTCCTGTGCGAACACCAGAATGGCCGAGAAAGCGGAGGCCAATATCAATCCGATGATGAAACTGAGGATGACGGTCCACGTCAGGCCGACGTACGGCAACACCAAAGTGAACGGAGCGACACCGAGAATGGAAAACCAGATGACGCGTTTGCGCCCCACGCGGTCGCCGATCGGTCCGCCGAGGAGTGTACCGAGAGCGACCGCCAGCAAAAACGCGAACAAGTACAGCTGCGCCGATTGTATGGACAGATGAAATTTTTCGATGAGGTAGAAGCTGTAATAGTTCGTGATGCTGGCCAGGTAGAAATACTTCGAAAAGATCAGGATCAGCAAGAGCCCCACCGACCAGGCAACCCGGCGCGCGGAGAGCGGATTCTTCGGCGCGGTCCGCCGTGCCGATCGAACCGAACCCTCCAGATGCCGACGGTACCAGGTGCCCACGTGCCACAACACGGCGATGGCGAGAATCGCGGCGAGGGCGAACCAGCCGACGCTCGATTGTCCGTGAGGTATGACGATCCAAGCGGCGAGCAGCGGGCCCGTGGCGCTGCCGGTATTGCCGCCGACCTGAAATATGGACTGGGCGAGCCCGTGGCGGCCTCCCGATGCCAACCGGGCGATCCGCGAGGACTCGGGGTGAAAAATAGACGAGCCCATTCCGACCAGCGCGGCGGCGATCAGCACGCTCCCATAGTTCGGCGCCAGCGATAACGTGACGAGGCCCAACAGCGTGCATCCCATGCCGATGCTCAACGAGTACGGTTTCGGGTGCCTGTCGGTGTAGATGCCGATGACCGGTTGCAATACGGAGGCGCAGATCTGATACGTGAGCGTGATCGCGCCGATCTGCATGAAACTCAGACCGAACTCGCCTTTCAGGAGCGGGTAGATGGCGATGATCAGCGACTGAATCATGTCGTTGAGAAAATGTGAGAAGCTGATCGCTCCGAGCACCTCGAAGCGGGTTGCGTCGGCGCGGTTCGCGGCGCGGGATCCGGTACCAATGCTGTTTTCCATGTCGTGCTCCGCAATGCCGGGCTGCGTGGAGAAGCGCACCCTACTAGTAAGTTCGTCGTCTGTCCTGCGAGAATGCGCCGATGAAACGATTCGAGCCCTATGTGTTCCTGCGTGAACTCGCCACACGTTGGGATGCATTGGCTTTCATCGTCGTCCTCGGCCTCATCGTGTTTCTCGGCGAAACCTCGCGAGGACTGTTCGCGCCGCTGTCGCAACTCGAGCTGGTACCCTTGTCGCTCGATCCGAGACACTTACCCGAGTATGCCGCGCGTACCACGTTTCGCATGCTGGCCGGCCTCGCCCTGTCGCTGTTATTCACATTGACCTATGCAACCTGGGCCGCGAAAAGCGAGCGGGCCGGGAAAATCTTGGTGCCCATCCTCGACATATTACAGTCGGTGCCCATTTTAAGTTTCATTTCCATTACGGTGGTATTTTTCCTGTCGCTGGCGCCCGGCCGGGTACTTGGAGCGGAATTCGCGGCCATATTCGCGATATTCACCAGCCAAGCGTGGAATATGGCGTTCAGCTTCTACCAGTCGCTGCGCACGGTGCCCGCCGAACTCACGGAAGCCGCCGAGTCCTTTCGGCTGTCACCCTGGATGCGCTTCTGGCAGTTGGAGGTGCCTTTCGGCATGCCGGCGCTCATCTGGAACATGATGATGTCCATGTCGGGGGGGTGGTTCTTCGTCGTGGCGTCCGAATCGATCAGCGTGGGGCATACCACCGTCGCCCTGCCGGGGATCGGTTCGTACATCGCCTTCGCCATCGCGCAAAAAAACCTTCACGCGATCTTTTGGGCCATTTTCACCATGCTGATCGTCATCCTGTTGTATGACCAGGTGATGTTCCGTCCATTGGTGGCCTGGGTGGACCGCTTCCGCGTGGAACAGGAGCCCGGCGTGCGGGTCCCGGACTCGTGGGCGCTCACCATGATGCGCCGGTCGCGCCTGGTGCAGGCGGCGACGGTGGCCTTCCATGCGGGCGTCTTGTGGACCAGTCGGGCCGTGCCGCGCACCGACCCGCCGCAGGCCGAATCCCGCATTCGGCCGCGGCGCAGTCTGGATTTGCTCTGGGTATCGCTCATCATCGCCGCGGCCGTGGCCGGCCTGTGGCACATCGTCGCTGTCTTGATCGTCAACACACCGATCCACGAGATGCTGCAAGTGTGCGCCTTGGGTGCTCTGACGATGCTCCGCGTTGGGGTACTGATCGCGCTCGCAAGCCTGGTGTGGGTGCCGATCGGCGTCTGGGTGGGCATGCGTCCGCAGGCGGCGCAACTCGTCCAGCCCGTGGCCCAATTCATGGCGGCGTTTCCCGCCAACTTGCTGTTCCCCTTAGCCGTCTATGGAATCGTGGCCTGGAAGCTCAATCCGGACATTTATTTGAGCCCGCTGATGATTTTGGGCACGCAGTGGTACATATTGTTCAATGTCATCGCTGGTGCCTCGGCGATTCCCGCCGAAATGCGTTATGTGGCCGCCAATTTCGGGATTACCGGCTGGCTGTGGTGGCGCAAAGTCGCGCTCCCGGCCGTGTTGCCGTTTTACGTCACCGGCGCCATCACCGCTTCCGGAGGGTCATGGAATGCCGCCATCGTGGCCGAGCTGGCGTCGTGGGGCGACACGCGGGTGCAGGCACGCGGACTCGGCGCCTATATCGCGGAAGCCACGACCGCGGGCGATTTTCATCGTATCGTGCTGGGTACCGCCACCATGTGTGTGTTCGTCGTCGCGGTCAATCGGCTTCTGTGGCGGCCGCTGTACTACTATGCCGAGCGCAAGTATCGGCTGACCTGACGGATTGCGCGATGAATGACTTCCCCATACTTCAGTGCGTCGACATCGGTAAGGCCTTTGCCAAGCCGGATGGCGCGGAGCTGCTGGTGCTCGAGGGCATGAACCTGGAGCTGCGCGAAGGTCAGATTGTCGGGCTGCTCGGGCGTTCCGGCTCGGGAAAGTCCACCTTGTTGCGGTTGATCGCGGGTCTCTCGGAGCCCACGTCCGGCAAGGTGATCTACCTAGGTCAGCCCATCGCCGGGCCCGCGCCCGGCATCGCCATGGTGTTCCAGAGCTTTGCACTGTTTCCCTGGCTCACCGTATTCGAAAACGTCGCCCTGGGTCTGGAGGCGCTGCGCATGCCGCGGGCCGAGATTCGCAAGCGCTCGCTGGCGGCCATCGACCTCATCGGCTTGGACGGCTTCGAGTCCGCTTACCCGCGCGAGCTGTCGGGCGGCATGCGCCAGCGTGTCGGCTTTGCGCGCGCCTTGGTGGTGCATCCGAATATTCTGTTGATGGACGAGCCATTCTCGGCGCTCGATGTCTTGACCGCCGAGACCCTGCGCACCGACTTCCTGGATCTGTGGGCTGAAGGCCGCATGCCCATCAAGAGCGTCATTTTGGTGACGCACAACATCGAAGAAGCCGTGCTGATGTGCGATCGGATTCTGGTTTTCGGCAGCAATCCGGGAAGAATCCTCAGTGAAATCAAGGTGTCCTTGCCGCAACCGCGCAACCGGCTCGATCCAAGTTTCCGCGAGTTGGTGGAGAGCATCTACGTGGAGATGACGGCCCGGCCCAACGCCGCCGCCGGGGGGCGTCAAGAGCGATTTCCCGGCTTAGGGATAGGCAGCATATTGCCGCAAGTGTCCACCAACTTGCTCTCCGGCTTGATGGAGGCGGTCGCGGCTTCACCCTTCAACGGCACGGCCGATTTGCCGAAAATCGCGTCGGACCTTCAGATGGAGATCGACGAGCTGTTTCCGGTCGCCGAAACGCTGCAATTGTTGCGCTTCGCCGAAGTCGAAGGCGGCGACATCAAGCTGACCGACGACGGCCTGGCATTCGCCCACGCCGCAGTCGATGAGCGCAAACGCATATTTCTACGTCATCTTTTGGCCTACGTGCCATTGGCCGCGCATATCCGTAGAGTACTGGATGAACGGGCTTCGCATTCAGCCCGCAAGAGCCGCTTCATCGATGAACTCGAGGATTTCATGAGCGAGGAGGCGGCCGATCAGACCTTGCGTGCCGTGGTCCGCTGGGCCCGGTACGCGGAGGCGTTTGCTTACGACGACGAGAATGCCATGTTCAGCCTAGAGAATCCGACTTAAAATAGCCCCATGAGCGACTCGGCCTCCGCCTACCTGAATTTGCACGTCCCTCCGGACGAGATGGTGAAATACATTCAAGATCTCATGACGCTGCCTCACGGCGAGATAGCGGCCAGTTCGGCGATGATTCTGGCGCGGCAGCAGTGGGGAGGCGATACGCCGCTGGCCCGAGCGGCGTTGTTGAGATGGGGTGCGCTCAATCTCGCCTTTCAGGACAAACGCCTCGAAACTTGGACGGTCACTCGCGAACGGGACCGAATCCAGGTGCCGGCCGCCCTGGTGGCGGCTGCCGGAATCGCGCCGCTGGTCATCGATAACGAGCGGGCGGTGTTCGACATTCCCGCGCTGCTCGACGCAACTCTCGAGTTCCAACCGCCCGCCGGTCAGGCTTAAGGTTCCGAGGATTCCCATGAGCACCGCCGACCGCCAAGCGCCTGCGCCGCGCTTTGGTATGCTGCGTACCATCGCGCTTTACAAACTATTGAAAGTATTGCTGTTGTTGCTCGCGGCGTACGGAGAATTGCGTTTGCACGACGCCTACCTGGCGGCGAAGCTCGACACCTGGGTGGCGGCGCGGCCCTCCGGGCTCGAGCACGACGTGGTGGCCTCGGTATTGGAGTGGTTGAGCGGTCTGAGCGAAAAGAAGATCCACGCGCTGCGATTCGTGACTCTCACCTATGCGGCCGTGTTTGCCGTCGAGGGGATCGGCCTGTGGATGCAAAAGCGGTGGGCCGAGTGGCTGACCGTCATCGTCACCGCATCGTTGATTCCGCTCGAAGGCTGGGAATTCATCCACCGACCCAATGTCGGCAAGGCCGCCGTCGTAATCGCCAATGCCGTCATCGTCGCGTACCTGGTTTGGCACGTCCGCGCCAAGGGACGACGCGAATCGCTCGAACGTATCGAGATCGAACGCACGCCGCCCTAGCCGGCTTCGGCCCACGCCTGCTTCGCCTTGCTCGGCTATCGCTCGGCACGGGTGAAATAATGGCGCAGGTCCAGGGGCACCTTTGGACGATGGCAAACGGGCGCCTGCTTTGTGAAATGATCTTCATCTCGGCTGAATTTTCGCGATCCGGCGTATTCTTGCCCCCGGATGTAATACCCACCCGCTGGAGTCGCTATGAATAAGTCTGGAACCTTGATCGTCTCTGCTTTGCTGACGTTGGGCCTCGCCGCCGGTGCGATGGCTGCCGATATGCCGAAGACCGCGGCGCCGATGGCCGCTGATGCTCCTGCCGCTACCGTAAAGACGGCGGATACGGCCAAGCCCGCCAAGAAGAAGCACAGCAAGAAGAAGAAGGCCGCTGCGCCGACGACAACCAAGTAATATTGATTCGGTTGTGCGCCTCGGTGGCCTCACGGCCGCCGAGGCGTTTCTATGTCGGGGGCCCGGGGTTTTGGCGGTTCGTTGCGGGTTCGTTATGGGTCACCTTGGGGGTTCGCTTGGCGGTTAGATGGATCCTATAGTTGCCTTAAAGGCGGTGATCCTCGGCATCGTCGAAGGTCTGACGGAATTTTTGCCGGTCTCGAGTACCGGTCACCTGATCGTCGTCGGCAGTCTGCTCGACTGGAACGATGAGAAGGGCAAGCTATTCGAGATCGTGATTCAGCTGGCGGCGATCTTGGCGGTCTGCTGGCAATATCGGCGCCGACTGGGACATATCCTCGCGACGCTGCCGAGTGATCCGATATCGCAACGCTTCGCGGTGAACATCGCGCTCGCGTTTCTGCCCGCGGCGCTCATCGGTGTTGCCTTCTCCGGCACCATCAAGCGTTATCTGTTCGCGGCCGTTCCGGTGGCATTGGCTTTCATCATCGGTGGGGTCCTGATTCTGTGGATCGAGAGCCGCAAGCGCAGCGAGCGGGTGGCGACGGTCGAGGAGATCAAACCGGCCGATGCGATTTGGATCGGTGCTGCACAAGCTCTGGCATTGATACCCGGCACATCCCGCTCCGGAGCCACCATCATGGGAGGTCTGCTGCGCGGGATGTCACGCAAGGCAGCCACGGAATTTTCGTTTTTCTTGGCCATTCCCACCATGTTTGCCGCCACCGCATTCGAGTTGTTCAAGGCGCGCCATCTGCTCCGCCTCGACGATTTGGCCGTGATCGGCGTGGGCTCCGCAGCCTCATTCGTGAGCGCGGCGTTCGCCGTGCGCGCGTTGATTCGCTTCGTGAGCAACCACAACTTCACCGTGTTCGCCTGGTATCGGATTGCCTTTGGATTTGTGATACTGGGTACCTGGTATGCAGGCTGGGTAAAGTGGTGATCCTATCGGGACCGTGTCCTCTACCGCCCAATCGGTCGACATCGCGCATCTGATCCAGATCGCGCTGACGCCCATATTTCTCATTTCGGCGATTGGCGTGACGCTCAATGTGCTCACCAGCCGCCTCGCCCGCATCGTCGACCGGGCTCGCGCCATGGAGGAGCGGCTGCTGCGGCCGGAGACCCCCAACAGCGGCCGGCTGCACCCCCCGCTGAACATCCTGGCGCGTCGAGCGCGCTGGATCAGTGCTGCGATCACGCTCATCACGTTGTCCGCCTTGTTCATCGCGTTAGTGGTGGTGATGCTGTTCGTGAATGCGTTCCTGCGCTGGGACTTGTCGATCTTCATCGCCTGCATGTTCATCATCTCGATGTCGGCGCTGGCAGCGGCATTGCTGGCCTTCTTGGTCGAGGTACGCATTGCGACCGCGAACCTGCGCATCGGCAATACCGACGCCGATGCGGCGGGTCAAAAAAGCCAGCGCTGAGCGGGCAAAAAAAAGCCAGCGTTCAAAACGGCAAAAACATAAGATTACGCCCATGAAGTCGGTATCAAACGGTTCGGGAATGCCTCGCTGGGCGCGTCGGTTCCAGTCGAATTCTCGCAACCGCCTGGCAGCGATGCTGATCATGGCCGCGATGACGTCGAACGCCGCGCTCGCGCAGATAATGCCCGGCGGCCAAGGCGGTATGGGGCGCCCTTCGACCATGGATCAGCCGGGCGAGGAAATCCGATCCACGCCCGTCCCCGACAAGCCGGATGCGGCGGCGAAAAAGGCATATGCCGCCGGCGTGAAGTCATTGACCAAGGCGAGAGATCAGGAGGCCGTGGCGGCCCACGCGCCGAACGAGGACAAGAAAAACGCCGCCCTGGAAAAGATGAATGACGCCTACGGGCGCGCCTTGGATCAATTCACCGAAGCGTTGCGCAACAAGGGCGACATGTACGAGGCCTGGGACCAAGTCGGCTACGTGCATCTGCGTCTGGGCGCGTACGGCGAGGCGGTCGATGATTACGACCATGCGCTCGCGCTGCGCCCGGACTTACCCGAGGCCATCGAACATCGCGCCGAAGCGTATCTCGCGCTCGATCGATTGGACGGCGCCAAGAGCGCGTACATGGATCTTTTCTCACACGCGCGCCCCCTGGCGGACCAGTTGATGCCGGCGATGCAGCGCTGGATGACATTGCATCGGACCAATCTCGCCGGCATGCGCGCCTCGGATGTCGATGCTTTCGACAAGTGGTTGCAGGAACAGGACGGCATTGCGAAACAGACGGCGGCGCTGCCGCATTGATTTCGCGCCGGGCTGCGGTGTCCGCGTCACCGACTTTGCGCTGCGCTCCGGTGTGCGCGTCACTGACCTTTTGCGCCGAACTCCGCGTCCGGCGTCACTGATCTTCGCGCCGCGCTCCGGTGTCCGGCGGCATGCCGGCTTCTCGGGCGGCCGCGGGCCGAGGTTGCGTCGCGACCGTGCCCTTCAGCACATCGAGTTCGGCGCGCATTGCCGCGACCTCGTTTTCGAGGTGCGCGAGGCGTTGACTCAAGGGGGAGGTTATTCCGACCGCGGTGGGGTCCTCAGGATCCTCGCTTTCCGGCGCGGACTCGATGACCCCGGAGAATAGGTGGGCGTAGCGCGACTCGCGCGCTCCCGCGGCTCGCGGCAGGCGTGCTATGAATGGCCCATCCTCGCGCTCCATCAACGTTCTGAGCGCGCCCTCGACCTCGGCGGCGTCGCCAAATTCACATAGTCGGTTGGTTCTGGAGCGCAGCTCGCCGGGCGTCTGAGGACCGCGCAGCAGCAACACACAGAGGATGCCGAGTTCTTGCTTCGAGAACTTGAGCGAACCGAACTCCGTGTTGCAGAAGCGATGCTTGTACTTGGTGACGCGGCCGCCGTAGCCCGCCGAGCGGTCGCTAACCAGATGTTTTCGCATGAGCGAGTCGACCAGCTGCTGCACCGCGGCCTCGGTGAGCTCGAGGACGGGTTCGCGGTTGGTCTTTTGATTGCACGCGTTGGTGAGCGCATTGACCGATAACGGATACTGATCCGGGGTGGTGATCTCCTTTTCGATCAGGCAGCCGATCACTCGCGCCTCACCGGCGGAAAGCTCGATATTCATGCAGGACACTCAACGTTCATGATGCGCTTCCAAGTCGTGTGGCCCAACCCTCGCCCCAGGTCGCTGCTCATCGCATTCACGACTGCGCCACTCCGGGTTCATTCCAGACGACAGCTTTTGGGCACTCTTCCCGGCCGACGCTGTACCGTCCGTCCGGTAACCCCTAAGATATCCTGTAAACCACTTTGGCGGGGGTACTCATGAGCACGATCGAGCTAGTTTCCCAACATGCCTGCTTTGGCGGAATACAACAATTTTACAAGCACGATTCGCGTGAGACGGCGGGACCCATGAAGTTCTCCGTCTACCAGCCGCCGCAGGCGACGTCGGGAAAGGTGCCGGTGCTGTACTACCTGGCGGGATTGACCTGCACCGAGGAGACCTTTCCCATCAAAGCTCACGCGCAGGCCGTTGCCTCGGAATTGGGGCTGATGCTGGTTGCTCCCGATACCAGCCCGCGCACGCCGCGCATCCCGGGCGATGCGGACAGCTGGGATTTCGGGCAAGGCGCCGGTTTTTACGTCGATGCGAGTCAAGCGCCTTGGTCGGCCAACTATCGGATGTACAGCTACCTGGCGCGCGAACTGCCGCAGGCCGTGGCGGCAAGCCTACCGGCGCTGCCGGGTGCGGCCGGCATTTTCGGACATTCCATGGGCGGACACGGGGCCCTGACCATCGCGCTGCGCAACCCCGCCCAGTACCGGTCGCTTTCGGCGTTCGCCCCGATCTGCGCGCCGATGCAATGCCCTTGGGGCCAGAAGGCGTTCGGTAACTACCTCGGACCCGACCGGGAGACATGGCGCGAATACGACGCGAGCGAACTCGTGGCGCGAAAGCCGTTTCCGGCCCCCATCTTGATCGATCAAGGCACCGCCGACCCGTTTCTGGCGGACCAGCAGTTGTCGCCGGAGAAATTTTCGGCGGCCGCATCCAAGTCGGGCCAGCGGTTCACGCTGCGTATGCAGCAGGGCTACGATCACGGCTACTACTTCATCCAAACCTTCATGGCCGATCATCTGCGCCACCACGCCAAGCACTTGAAGGGCTGAGCGCGGCGGCTCGCGCATCGTCACCCGGTGAGCGGCGCCCGCCGCTTCGATTTCCGCCACGGAGTGCAGCGAGGATTGACCTGCGCGGATTCGCTCGGCAAACTACGCCCGCGCTCAGGTGCTCGAACGACATCGTCGTCGAGTGAAACGGGAAACCGGTGAAGCCGAAAGGCAAGCCCGGTACTGCCCCCGCAACGGTAAGTGAGAAAAGCCGAGTCATGAGGCCACTGTGCATGCGCACGGGAAGGCGACTTGGTCGGGACCCATCCCACTCACGAGTCCGGAGACCGGCCTGGCGTAAACCCGCGGTGCGGAGGGCACTGGGCGGCGCCCGTGCCCTTGCGAGCACGCGGCAACGCCCATCCGTTCTCTCACCGCAGCCACGCGATCTGAACGTGGCCATGCGGGCGAGCATGGCCGGGAGAACTGCCGATGACCAGCCTTGTCCGATCGGGCGCATTTGCCGCCTGGATTTTTCTGTGCCTGCCGATCACGCAAGCGTACTCATCCCCGAGCGCTGCCGATGATCCCTCGAGCGAAATCGTGGTCAGCGCGACGCGCAGCCCTCAGCCGGCAGGCCAAGCTCTGGAATCCGTCATTCTCATCGAGCGCGCCGCGCTCGAAGATTCGCTTGCCGTCGACGTGGGCGATGTGCTGCGTTTTCATGCCGGCTTGGATCTGGGCCGCAGCGGGGGCCCCGGCCAGCCGCTGTCGTTGTTCATTCGCGGCGCCAACAGCGCGCAATCCATCATCATGATCGATGGCGTGCGCATCAATGCCGGTACGATCGGTGGCGCACCGCTGCAGAACCTCGCTCCGGAGCTGTTCGAACGGATCGAGATCGTCAAAGGGCCGCGCTCGGCTATTTACGGCACCGACGCAATCGGCGGGATCGTCAATTTGAGGTCGCGCAGCGGCGGGCCCTCCGGAGCCGATGCGATGCTCGGCTACGGCCGCTACGGCACGGGTGAGCTCGCGGTCGATGGTAACTATACGCAGGGCGACACCAGTCTTCGCGCAGCCCTCGCCGGGCAGCGCTCGAGCGGCTTTCCGTCCATCGTCGGCGACACGCGGGACAGCGGCTACCAGAATCTCTCCGGCACCGCCACGGCCTCCACCACCGTCGCCGGCATCGACCTGGGCGCCTTCTACTGGCGATCGAGCGGCACCACCGATTACGCCAACGGCAACTACAACGATGACTTTACGGCGTTTGCATCCTTCACCCCGCTGAGCGAGCGCTTCTCGAACAGCGCTCTCGCCGCGCATGCAAGCGTCGATGTGACCGGCGTTTGGCACGTGCGCATGGCGTTGAGCCGGGTCATCGAGGATCTGCGCCAACAACAGACAGACCTGTTCAACTCGCCGCCCGCGGGCGATTTCGACTACACCTCGCGGGACACCGCCGACCTTCAGAATGACGTGCGAATCGATGGTGCCCAGGTCAACCAGCGGGTCACGTTCGGCACCCTCTTGACGAGGGAACGAACCAACTCGCTGTCCTATGGAACGCCTTATTCGATCGAAACGCGCACCGGCACCTACTACCTGCAGGACCAGTTCGAGGCCGGTCCCCATCGTTTGCTGCTGGCGGGGGGTTATTACCATCACCCGGCGTTCGGTGCGCATGAAACCTGGAATGCCGAATACGGCTATGCGGTAACCTCGGATATTCTGCTGACGGCGGCCGCCGGCACGGCATTCCGCGCGCCGTCGGCGACGGATCGATTCGGCTATGGGGGCACGCCGAAGCTCAAACCCGAGAGTTCACGCAACCTCGAGCTCGGCGTCAAGTCACGCTTCGGTGAGCACCAGCAAGTCACTCTCGCGGTCTTTCAAGACACCATCGACGATTTGATCATGTTCGTCTCCGACCCGACCAATCACGTGTACTTCGGCGAGAACGAGAACGTCGCTCGCGCTCGGATCCGCGGGCTCGAAGCGAGTTGGGAGTTGCGGTGGGACCCGTGGTCGGTGCGGGCGGAGGGCAGCGTGCAGGATCCGCGCAACCTCTCCACCGGCGCCACCGACACGCAGCTGTACCGGCGTACCAAACACAGCGTCACCGTCAGCGGCTCGCGCCGCATCGGGCGCGGTGAAATCGGCATCGACCTCCTGCAATCGGGCGCGCGACGCGATGTTGGCATCGTGAGCGGCGCGTCGGTCAGCAATGGCGGCTACGTGCTGACGACCCTCTACGGGAAGCTGTCGCTGGCGCCGGCCTGGTCCGTGACCGCGCGGCTCGATAACGCACTCGATCGTCGTTATGAACTTGCCAATGGGTACAACACGGCCGGACGCGCCGCGTCGATTGCGGTTCGGTATGGTTTTCGCTGAGCGAGCCGCCATGGCCGGTCAGGAATGCTCGGTTGCGATTTGCCCGCCCCCGCGCGCGCGAGCCTACGCGGCGGAGCGGGAAAAAACGCGGCAACCGCAGGGGCGCGAGCCGTTGACGGAAGGACCTGCGGTTGCGGTTTGAGACGCGCGGGTGAAGACGATTGCAGGGGCGTCAGCGAAGCCCGGGGTGAGCTACGAATTCTCGGGACGACCCCGGCTCTCGCTCCGGGTCAGCGGCCCTGAATCAGCGGTTGCGAAGTGATCCGCCCGTCGAAGTCGGTCCACACATGCTGCGCGAAATCATACAACTTGCAGCGTCGCACCGTGTTCCAGTAATAGCGCCAGGTGAAGACTTCCGAATTCAGCCGCTCGTCGAGCGTGGCGCTGAGTCGCGCCTGAGCTTCCTTGAGGCGATACAGCGGAATACCCATGTTCACGTGATGCGCGCCATGCTCGAGGATGTAGTGAATCAGACCATCGAGGGGGCGCATGAGCTTGACGTGTACCGTCGTCGTGGCATAGCCCGCGTTGGCGCTCCACTCGTCGCGCCGCTCGTACCAGGCCACGCGAGGATGCGTGTGCTGTACGTAGATCACGAATCCCATCAAGCAATTCCACAAAAAGAACGGCACCGCAAAACCGAAGATCAGCAGCGAGCAGACCGACTTGCCGCTGTACAACCCCCATGCCGTCAAGCCGCCGATCCACAGCGTCGCGAATCCCGCGACCAGGCAGCTATCGAGGAAGTGGCTGGTGCGGCGAGTCGTGACGTGCTTGCGGCCCGGGAAGAACAGCTTCTTCCACCACATCTCGATCATGTAGTAGACGCCCTGGCCGACGCCGCTGCGATAGATATGCTCGAGCTGCCGGCGTACCCAGGAGAGCTGCGCAAACTCGTGCGGCGAATACGGCGTCCATACGTAATCGCGGCCCTTCAAGTTCGTGAAGCCGTGGTGCGCCAGATTGTGTCCGACCTCCCACAGGCTGTAGGGGGTCAACGAGGGCAGAAACGCGATCCGCCCGATCCATTGGTTGAGCGTCTTGTTGGGCGTATACGACCCATGGCAAGCATCGTGGCCGATGACGAACAGCCTCGCGATCCACAGCGCAGCGACCAGCGAGGCGAACACTTTCACCCAAGCGGCCTCTACCACCAGCAAACTGCCGATCGCCACGCCCAGAACCAGCCAGTCCAGAAAGAACCACACTATCGGCGTCGCGATGGCGCGATCGACCGTGAACGGCTGCAGCAGCTTCTGAAACTTGAAGCGGGATTTATCCGCAGCCGCCGCGGCCGCCGGGACGGTCTGCGATTCGGGTGGCGAGGTTATTTGCATCAAAAACTCCGGCCGGACGCCATGGTAAACCGGTCATTATACGCTTGCGCCGGGCGCCCGTCGGAATTGGATCCAGACATGGAATCAAGCCGTCTCGGCATCCGGCCAGAGGAGGACCCCCAGGTGCTCGCAGGCCTCGATCAGGGCGGTGGCGGCTTCCCGGGTACTCGCGTCCAGGCGGCGGTCATGGGTCAGCAACCACGTGAGCCGTGCGCGCCGGGAGCGCGCCGAGGGCTCGCTATCGAACAGCGCCGGAAATAGCGCCAATGCATCGACGAACTCACGCATCGGGGCCGCGGCTGCCGCATTTGGCGCCGGGGTCAGCAGCAGCTTGAGCCAGGTTACACAGCGCTTGGCAAGCCCCGCTCGGGTAATTCCGAGGCTGGTGCGGCGGCGCGACTCACCCTCCGCCAGCGAGTCGGCCAAGTTGCGGTATCGCTCGACCGCGGCCTCGTCGGCCGGCAAGGCTGGGCCGGCATCGGCTAGAACCGAGCGCAGCAAGTCCCCCAGCAACAGCGATAACGATTCAGCCAAAAAACGTTGGTTTTGGTCCGCGTCCGGCCGTGACAATTCTTCCCAGCTTAGCGGGCCCCCGAGTCGCCTGGTATTCGGAGACTTAGACATGACCCCCAGTGTAGCGGCTCCGGCGACCATCGCAACTATGTCAAAATGAGATTGGCGTCATAGACACGCGCGCAGAGCGGGAAAAAAGCCCTTTCGGGTCGCGCGGGCCCAATGGTCGATGGAATTTTTTTTCGATCCGGAGGTGTCTTGCACCCGCAGCCGAGGCCTCCTCGGACCGGCTTGGCGCCGGGACGTGCGTTTACCGGGACCTGCGTCTGCACGAAACCTGCGCCTCGCGCCGCGGCTTGGTGTGCTGGGGCATCAGCAGGTACCGAACAGGGCATGCCCGGACATACAGGCACTGCACCCGGGCCCCAGCGTGGACGCCGGCGCACTCGATCCAAATTTGTCGACCCGCAATACATCGAACTGGGATAATGGAGGTATGGAATTACCCAGCGCACCTTCGGCCGGCGCGGTGAAGCTTCGCGGTGATTATTCGGCCGCCGGCGCCGACTATGCGGTCGAGCAATCATGGGCGAGCTATACGCCTGAACAACACCGGCTCTGGGCGTCGCTGCTCGAGCGGCAACTGGCCTTGGTCAGACGCTACGGCGCGCCGCAATTCCTGTCGGGGCTGGCCGCGCTGAACATGGAGCCGCGGATTCCGCATTTCGATGCGGCGAGCCGGATCCTACGCCGCGCGACCGGCTGGGAAATCGTGGCCGTGCCCGGCTTGATCCCGGAGCGACATTTTTTCGAACATCTGGCGGGCCGCCGGTTTCCGGTCACCGTTTGGCTGCGCAAGCCCGAAGAAATCGACTACCTCGCGGAGCCAGACGTGTTCCACGATTTCTTCGGCCACGTCCCGCTGCTGTGCGATCCGGTGTTCGCGGACTTCGTGCAGGCGTATGGCGTGGCGGGTCGCAAAGCGGCGGCGGAGGGCGGTGTCGACATGCTGGCGCGGCTGTATTGGTACAGCGTCGAGTTCGGACTCATTCAGAGCGGCGGCGAGCTGCGCACCTATGGGGCCGGTATCTTGTCCTCGGCCGGCGAGACGGTGTACAGCATCGACAGTGCTCAGCCGCATCGCCTGAAGTTCGATCTCGAGCGCGTCATGCGCACCGCCTATATGATCGATGCGTATCAAAAAACCTACTTCGTGGTGGACAGCTTCGAGCAGCTGTTCCGCGACAGTTACGGCGCGGATTTCGCGCCACTGTATCGCGCCTTTCGCGATACACCGCCGCTGTCGCCCGATACGGTGTTACCCACCGACCGCGTGGTGGCCCGCGGTACCCCGATGCCCGCGCCCGGCGCCGCACGGTAGGGCGGAATCCTCTGCCATCTCGATCGACCTTGGTCCCGGGTACCGTCTCCTCACTGGGTCCTCAGGTGCGGCGTATCGTGGCGCCCAATGCCGGGCTGATGACGGGACCCGGAACCAACACCTACCTGCTGGGCGGGCAAGAGATTGCCGTGCTCGACCCGGGTCCCGACCACCCCGGGCACCTGCAGGCCATCCTGGCCGCCGCGGGATCGATACGATGGGTGGTGGTGACGCATACGCATCGCGACCATTCGCCGCTGGCTGCGGTGCTCGCCGAACGGACGGGGGCTCGTCTCATCGGTTTGCGGGCGCCCGACGACGGGCGCCAAGACGAAACTTTCCGGCCCGATCATGCTCCATGCGACGGCGAGCGGCTGCAGTTGGGCGGCATCGCATTGACGGCCATCCATACTCCCGGGCATGCGTCCAATTGCGTTTGTTATTTGCTCGAGAGCCGACGGCTACTGTTCACCGGGGATCACGTGCTGGAAGGCGTCTCGCCCGTGATCCTTCCGCCGGACGGCGAGATGTCGGCCTACATGGAGTCGCTCGCGAAGCTGCACGCTGTCGATTTCGGGCACATCGCACCGGGCCACGGCGGCGTCATGGAACGCGGCAAGGAGGTGCTCGCAGCCTTGCGCGCCCATCGCCTGGCGCGCGAGGACAAAGTCATGGCAAAGCTGGGATGCGACCTGGTAACTCTCGAACAGCTGACGGCCGCGGTCTATGACGACGTGCCCCCCGAGCGCCACTCGTGGGCGAAGCTGACCTTGCAGGCGCACCTCATCAAGCTCGTCCGCGACGGCCGCGTCGCCGAACGCGAAGGCCGCTGGAGAACCAGCCACGCATGACCTCTCGCCTCAGCGTATCGCTGCATGCGGTCAGCGTGCGACGCGGTGAGCATTGGGCGCTGCGCAACATCTCGCTGCGTCTCGAGCCTGGCGAGCGCTGGGCGCTGATCGGCGGCAACGGCGCCGGCAAGACTCAGCTGCTCAAGCTGATCGGCACCGATGTGTGGCCGACTCCGACGGGCCTCGAGGTGCGTGCCTACCGGGTGGGCCGACGCGCCGTCGATGTGATCGAGGCGAAACGGCGCATCACCTACATCGGAGCGGAACTGCAAGACAAATACGCGCGGTACGGCTGGAATCCGACGGTTTTCGATTTGCTGGGCACCGGCTTGCACCGCACCGATCTGTTGCAACGGCCCATCGCGCCGGGGGAACGTCGCCGGGTCAGGGCAATGCTCGAACTCTGCGGTCTCACGCACCTGCAAAATCGCGGATTCTCGTCATTGTCGTATGGGCAAAAGCGGCTGGCCTTGCTGGCCCGCGGCTTGCTCCAGCGTCCGGATTGGCTGCTGCTGGATGAGTTCTACAACGGCTTGGATGGGCCGTATCGAGGCCGCATCGATCGGCTGCTCGCCGGCGCGCGGGCACGCGGACAATCCTGGATCATCTCGGCTCACCGGGCCGCGGATGTACCGCCGGGCACGCAGGGCTTGATCGAACTGCGCCACGGTCGTCTGCACGCCGTCACACAACTGCGCGCCGCGGATCTTGCGCGTCTGCGGGCGGACGCGGCGGAGCCACCGCCGGTTTTGGCCGCGCGGCCTGCCGCCGACCGGGCGCGGCGAACGGCACGTATGTCCGCACCGGGAACGGCGGGGACGGCGCGGGGGACGGTGCTTGCGCCGGCGCGCACCGGCGTGCCGCTGCTGCGAATCACCGGGGCGGATCTGTATGTCGATTACCGACTGGTACTGCGCGACATCCATTGGGATCTGCGCGCGGGCGAGCATTGGGCCGTGTTCGGGGCCAATGGCGCCGGCAAGTCCAGTTTTCTCAAGCTGCTCTATGGCGAGCTCTCCCCGGCGCTGGGCGGCCGGATCGACCGTGAGGGATTCCCCCGCGGCACGGCCATCGAAGCGTGGAAACGGCAGGTCGGCTATCTCTCCCCGGAATTGCAGACCGACTATGCCGTGAATGTCACGGTGTTCGACTTGGTGGCGAGCGGCCGGTACGCCAGCATCGGCCTGTGCGATGCGCCGACGGCGCTCGACAAGAAATACACGCAACACTGGCTCGAATTCTTCCGCCTGTCATCCATGGCCGGCCGCCGTCCCGGCGAATTGTCGTACGGGCAGATGCGCCGCGCGCTGTTCGCGCGCGCTCTGACGGCCGGGGCGCGCATTCTGCTGCTGGACGAACCGCTGACCGGACTCGATCCGCGGCAGCGTGCGGCCATGAAGCGGCTGCTCGAGCGTCTGATGAAGCAGCACGTCACGCTCGTCATCGCGGCCCACCATCCGGAAGATCTGCCCCGCGGGATGACCCGGGCATTGCATCTACACCGGCAACGGGCGGAAACGGTAGAGTACTCGACATGATTCAGCCGCATCCGAGCAGCCGCTCAGGCCGCGGCACTCCCGGAGTTCGTTCGTGTCGCTGATCTTCATCCTGACCCTTGCCGTACAAGCCGGCCTCATCGTCCATGTCATCAAGACGGGCAGAAACACTTTATGGATCTGGGCCATCGCGCTGCTGCCCGCGGCCGGCTCGCTGGCCTACGTCGCGGTGGAGATCCTGCCCGAACTATTCCGGGGCCGAACCGCGCGGCGTACCCGCGCGGGCATGCGGCGCATCATCGATCCGGACCGTGATTTGCGGCAAGCGGCGGCGGCCGTGGAAATTTCCGGCAATGTCGATGCCCGCCGCCGCCTCGCGCAAGAATTCCACGAACGCGGGCAATACGCCGAGGCCATGGCGACAATCCAAGGCGGCTTGCGAGGAATCTTCGAACACGATCCGAGCCTCCTGCTGGGGTTGGCGCAGGCGCAATTCGCGGCGGACGATTTTGCGGCGGCACGCGCCACGCTGGAGCGACTCATCGAGCACAACCCGGATTTCAAATCGACCACGGGTCATCTGCTGTATGCCCGTACTCTGGAGGCACAAGGCGCGCTCGACGAGGCCGAACACGAGTACGCGGCGGTGTCGCCGGAATATCCCGGTGCGGAAGCGCGATTGCGCTACGCGATGTTGCTCAAGCGGCGCGGCAAACTCGACGAGGCGCGGCGGATCCTCGAGGACCTGTTGGATAGTGCGCGATTGGCCCCGCCGCACTATCGAAAGGCCCAAGCGCAATGGTTGGAGCGCGCCAGGCGCGAGCTTTGACCGC
>JALYHP010000117.1 GCA_030799355.1 Pseudomonadota bacterium | reverse complement strand
TCCGGGAACATCGGTTTGAGCCTCGAGGAAGCCAAGAGTCTAGTCAGCGCCGTCCAGGATGAGTTTGTTGCCGCTCAAGCGGCGGAAATTGTGGAAATGCACAGGCAATGCCCTCGTTGCCCCAAACGACTCAAGATCAAGGACTGGAAACTACGACGGGTGAATACCGCCTTGGGGAAGGTGTTCCTTTCGGCTCCACGCCTTGTCACCTGCTCGTGCGACTGCACCAACAGGCGCGCCATATCGCCTCTCAAAGGCTGGCTCGCGAGGTCAACTAACGAGCTGAAATACCTCGCCTCAAGAATGGCCCCCGCATTGCTTTAGCAAAAGTGTTACCGATTGGGGTAGTTGCCTCAGCTGAGATGTTACCGGCGATCGCGCCTGCCACCATTGCGCCTCCACTACCTCGGAGGGGCTATGGGCACCAAGATGACACTTTCGGCGCGGGCCGAACTGACCGACGCAATCCGGCGACGCTATAGCGTTGCAACCGGTGCTGAGAAGCGCAAAATCCTCGATGAGTTCATCGCGGTGACCGGTTATCACGAGAAGTCGGCGATTCGAGCCCTCAACTCTAAACCGACCGTCAGGAAGCGGCAGACCCGTGTACGCCCCTCGCTGTACGACGAGGCAGCGCGGGCCGCACTGATCGTGCTCTGGGAGGCCTCCGACCGGGTATGCGGCAAACGCCTGCGGGCGCTGTTGCCGATCCTGCTGCCGGCCTTGGAGCGCAACGGACACTTGCATCTTGCTGATCCGATGCGCCAAAAGATCCTGGCCATGAGCGCCTCGACCATCGACCGATTGCTGCGAGAGCCGCGCAGCGCCACACGCCTGAGGAAGGCCCGCCGCGCGATGCCCGCGGCACGACGGCGTGTGCCGGTGCGCACCTTCGCGGACTGGAACGAGCCGCCGCCGGGAAGCATGGAGATGGACTGTGTCGCGCATTGCGGGGACGCCAACCGCGGTAGCTACGTCAACAGTTTGGTCCTGACCGACATCGCGAGCGGCTGGACGGAAGCGGCGCCGCTGGTGGTTCGAGAGAGCGGCCTGCTCGTTGAGACGCTCGAACGCGTTCGCCTGGGATTGCCCTTCGCACTTCGGGCGCTGGATGTCGATAACGGCAGCGAGTTTGTGAACGAGTCCTTGATCAACTACTGTCTCACTCCCCCATGTGCCAATGTGAGCTGAGACACCTGCCCTCCAATATTTAGAGTACAGGTAGTATCCAGTCATGTCCCAAGTATCGAAGTCTTCTATGAACGATCTTTCTGCTTCTGCAAGCGATTCCGTCAGTTCAAACGTATTACGATCTACCATAGCGCATTCATCAGAGGATCGAAGCGCAGACCCTGAGGTGATCGAGATCGCGACGCGTCGTCAATTCTCTGCGAGCGAAAAGCGGATGCTGTTGGCCGAGGCTGATCGCTGCAAGGAGCGCGGTGAGCTCGGTGCTTTTCTGCGCCGCAAACACATTTATTCCTCGATGCTGTCCAGTTGGCGCAAACAGCTCGGAGCTGCGGATAGTGCCGCCCTGGCGCCGCAGAAGCGTGGACCAAAGCCCGATGTGGCGGCTCGGCAGATCAAGCATCTGAACCGCGATATTGTCCGCCTGCGCCGCAAGCTCGAACGGGCGGAGATTATTATCGACGCCCAAAAAAAACTGTGCGTGGCTCTCGGCCTGCCGACCGCGGACGAGACGAGCGAGGACGAGTGATGCTCGCCGTCAACGACTTGGCCTCACACGTTGGCATGGAGGCTGCCTGCCGGGCTTTCGCCTTCAACCCCGGATACGTGTACCGCGATCGCGCACGCCGCCGGGGAGGCTTCTCCCGACATCCCGTCACGGTACGGCCGCGGCCACCATTGGCCTTCTCGGTCGCCGAGCAGAGCCGTCTGCTTGGTGTGCTCGACAGCGAGCGATTTGCCGACACGGCACCGGCCGCGGTGTATGCCACGTTGCTCGATGAAGGCCATCATCACGGCTCCGTACGCACAATGTATCGACTATTGGCCACGCACGGCCAGGTCGGCGATCGGCGTCGTCAGCGACGCCACCCCGTGTACATCAAGCCCGAACTGCTGGCGATCCGGCCGAACGAGGTCTGGAGTTGGGATATCTCGAAGTTGAAGGGTCCGGCCAAATGGACCTGCTTCCACTTGTATGTCGTGATCGATATTTTTAGTCGCTACGTCGTCGGCTGGATGATCGCTCACCGCGAGAGCGCGGAGCTCGCCGAGCAGTTCATTGCCGATACCATCGACAAGCAGGAGATCGTACCTGGCACGCTGACCTTGCACGCCGACCGTGGCACCAGCATGCGCTCCAAGTCTGTTGCTCAACTGCTCGTCGATCTCGACGTCACCAAAACTCACAGCCGGCCGCACGTCTCGAACGACAATCCGTACTCCGAGGCTCACTTCAAAACCCTCAAATACCGACCCGACTTCCCGGCGCGCTTCGGCTCAATCGAGGATGCACGGGCACATTGCCAAGAGTTCTTCCGCTGGTACAACACGGAACATCGTCATTCCGGAATCGCGTTGATGCCGCCCGACACGGTCCATTATGGGCGCTCCGCCGCGCTCATCACGCAACGCGGCGTCACGCTCGGTGCCGCCTTCGCGGCGCACCCGGCTCGCTTCAAAGGCATTGCACCACGACCGGCGACCGTTCCAATCGCTGTCTGGATCAATCCACCAAAAACGGAGACCGCACAACCGACCATCACACCCCATTGCTCGTTAAACTAATGAACAAAGGTGTCTCAAACCCATTGACACGTTCCGTACTGAGCGTCGCCGCTCCAATCCCAGTTCTGTAACGCCTATATGTCGGGTGCCAGAAATGTCTAACTCAGGCGCAAAACATAATTCTAGCGTCGACCCTGAATGGCGGCTTCATCGCGGGCATTCTACTGGCCGCTCCCAGCGACAGAGCCATTCCCCAGCACCACCACCGGCGCGACCGGCTTTCCTGGATCATGCTTTTTCGACCACTGCACCTCGAACACCTGCTTCGCCCGCATATACTGATTCCCGCACCCCACCTGCGCAGTCCAGTCGACCGGATGTTCGCAGGACGCCGGCGCCGCATAGTAGGCAAGCCACGCTCGACTTTTCTCCCGCTGCAGCTCTGCTGAGGCCAGGAACGCGGTGCGTCGCTGCTCCGCCAATTCCTGTGACGTCGGCGCCGCGGCCGCCGGCGTTACGAGCATGGCTACCGGGGCGGCCGTCATCGCAGGCCTCGATGACGAGACGGCCTTTGGAATGGCCGGCGGAGCCGAACGAGCAGCCAGCGGCTGCAGGGCTTGCTGGAACGCCATCGGTATAACTACTTTGACGATAAAGATACCGCCAACAAGGACCACGCCAATGAACACCAGCTTGAGGGCGGCCAACCGAACGGCTCGCGAGAGGATTCGTTCACGATCCTCTCGGCCCGGATCGGTCTCAACCCGACCCCACCCATCCGCCAGACTCGTTAGCGCGTGCGCCGCTAAACTCCCGGAGTGATTGGCCGTAGACCCCTGCTCCTCAATCATTTGCCGCAACCTCTCGCTCGTCGGCAACGGTCCCGCCGGCACTCTCACGAGTTTGAGGCCGGCATCGGCCAACGCCTTGGTCTTGCGCGCATCAGCGGCCCGACGATCCGCTCGCTCATGGCTGCGATCGTCCAGCTCTATGACCGCCGCGATGCTGAGATCGGGGCGGCACAGCACAAAATCCGCAACTAATTGCGAAAAGCGATTACGTATGGACTGCCGCTCCGGATGACACTCCACCACGTCAATCAACTGCGATATCGCCACCTGAACAAAAATCTTATGGTCCGGGTACATGCAGAGCAGCAGATCATAGAGAAAACGCTCACGATTGGTCAGCAGGTTGCGCGCGGATACCGGCCACCGGGGATCCGCCGCGGTGTCGCCTACCGATCGTTGGGTAGCGGTATTCCTATTGAACATACATCTATCCGGCCCGTCCGTGCTCGTGGTAGCCGCAGTACTCTGCCACGCTGGATGGCTCACATCGGTGACCACCGTCGCGGAATTCCACGGCTTTACCTAATGCCCGTGCGCGGGCCCATCCCGTGGAGCTACTTAGGCCGCCGCTCCGCCCGAATCCTGTCCCAATTGAGCATCGCGAACACGATCATCCCAATCGGCCACAGCCATGTCAGGGTGGACTGCCAAATCGTGAAATGGTTGAAATCTAATTGAGAATGCGGTTGCCCCTGTTTTCCGCAAAACCCATGCGAAGTGCACGAATGCAAATGAGGTCGGTTCCTTTTTCGTAGCACCTTGAACTAGAGCTCTGGTGCCCCGGGACCCAATGTCGGGCCGGGACCGGCTCAGTCGCAGTTCGGCCCGGGCACTCCTTATTCCGGAGCGGCGATCTCCAGGATAAGTTTCCCCGCGTCGGCAAACTTGGCAAACCGCCGGAACGTGAACGACACCGTGATTCGATGCACGTATGGCCCGTATAGCGACCACATCACCCTGACCATCATGGCCAGCAGCGCACCTTCGAGCATCTTCTTTAACTTTCGCGGGCATCCGAATTCCGACGTCCGCACCTCCGTTCCCATACCGCTTATCGTTGAGGCCAAAGGGCTGGATTCAGCGTTCGCCAGTGTCGTCTACCGTAGCACGATATACATCTCGATCTTTCCGCAGAATTCCAATATGCAAGTTGTTTGGGGGCCGCAGAGCCAGGACACCAAGTAGACGGCCGCGGATAGGAAATTCAAGCCACCCGACCACCCCGTCCGGACCCAGCCTCCCCACCCCGCACAATATCAAAAAACTGGAACGACCACTCTGGTCGACCCAAAAATCGAGTACTCGGCCGGCTGCTTATTCCACGCGATGGTGAACAGTGTTTCCACAGGATCGTGAACACGGATTCCACGGCAACGTGAACAGGTTTCCACGGGATGGTGAACAGTTTGGGTGCCCCGTGGCGCGCTGTTCACGATCAACAGCCAGTGTGAGGCGTGCGGCGGATTTATGGCTACATTCTTGCGCCCGTGATAAATCTCCCGTATCTTCTAGTACCTGAACTGCTTCACGGCATCAACAAGGAAGTGAGTTATGTTCAGATGGCGAAAGCAACCTCTCGTCAGCAGTGCCGTGGGATTCGACAAAGTCGTCGAGGCCGAACCGTCGCGAACCGCGCTCGGCACGCCGCCCCTTCCAGTGCATCCACAGCCAGCCAAAACGCCGCCGGCACCCCCTTTCACCGCGCCCGAAGTAGCCGCCGCACTGGGTGATATCGCCGGCGAAATAGTCGCGATTGCCGGCGACGCAGAGGGCAATTTGACGGTGCCGAGTGCGCCCACGGTGCCGACTTCGCAGCCCGTAACCCGCGCCCCTCAACCCTGCGCCACAAAAGGCATCGCACTATCCGGCGGAGGCATACGCAGTGCAACTTTCTCCCTGGGCGTGCTGCAATCACTTGCCAAACACCAGCAGCTAAGCAAGTTCGACTATCTATCCACGGTCTCGGGCGGTGGGTATATAGGTTCCTGGCTGAGCGCTTGGATATCACGCGAGGGGCTGCCGCGCGTCGAAGCAGCGCTCGGTAACTGTAGTAGCGCCGGAAACTCGCAACCGGTCTCGGGCGAGTCTCCTCCGGTCACCTGGCTACGAAAGTACAGCAACTACCTGGCACCTCGCGTGGGTCTGCTGTCGATCGATTCACTTACGCTGATATCGATCTGGGTTCGCAATGTGCTGCTGAACATGACCATCGTCATTTCTTTTATCGTCACCATGCTGCTCATCCCCAGACTCATTCTGAGGTATGTTCCGTCGCTCGTCGATGCCCGCGGTCTAATGTTCGTTGCCGATGTTTTTGGTCTTCTGATATTACCGATGATGATCTGCATCAACCTCACCAACGTCACCAGCCAGATTCAGCGCTTCAGCATTGGTCAATGGCTCATGAAAGTGAGGGGTGTCGTGCTCACCGTCATCTTTCCTGGACTGACCGCCGCGATACTGGGCAGCTTCTCATTCTTTGGACGGGTTCCCAAACACGAGGAACCTTGGTACTCGTGGCAGCCCTTGCCGGGAATCATGTTGGGACTGGTGGCGATACTGTTCATACTGCTCAAGATCAAACGGCGCTCACCGAAGACAACCTTCTGGGAATCGACCAAGCCCATCGCTGCCGAAACTCTGACCTTTGTATGCGCTGCACTGGCAACCGCGGCCTTGATGCTGGCGCTGCTCTATTCAGAGCGTGGCGTCTTCTTCCCGCAAGGTGCCTCCGAATACTTCGACTACGTCAGGTTGTTGGTGCTGGGCCCGCCCGCTTTCCTGGTTACCTTCGGTCTTGGCGGTTTCATCTTTGTCGGACTCGCGGGGCGCGCCTATTTTGAACGCAGTCGTGAATGGTGGAGCCGGTTGAATGCCTGGTTTATCTTGATCGGCACGGCCTGGTTCTTCTACATGGCCACGTCTTTCTACGCCGCGCCACTGACCGAGTGGGCTCACGCGTCATATAAATCCTGGTTCACGACCCTGGCCGGATGTACGTGGGCGGGCGGACTGATTACCGCGTTGCTGGGCTCGCGCACCAAAAATCTCTCGAACGTAGTTCAGGTCTACCTGTTCGTATTTCTCAACTTCGCGGCCTATATCGTCATCTCCGAATTTGTAATCGCCATCGCTTTCGGCACCGACTTCACCCTGAATCAGCTGGTTGACAAGGTCGTCGGCGCCACGCAGCACGAGCGGCCCGGCGGCGACATCACGTTCGTGCAGTTCTTTCAATCGAGCGCAACTCATCTCAAGCTTCTGGAAGCGTCGCTTTTCGACGGCTGGCCCATTCCGGTCTTGGCCTTCTTCGCGAGCCTTGTCGTTTTGCTGGCATTTGGCTGGCGCGTAGACGTCAACAAATTCTCCCTGCACAACATGTACAAAAATCGGCTGATTCGCGCCTATCTGGGCGCGAGCCGGACCCGCAGACCGCAACCGTTCGATGGCTTCGATGAGGATGACGACCTACCAATGACCACGCTCGGTGATCAGCGTCCATTCCACATCATCAACACCACGTTGAATATCTCACAGGGAAAGAATCTCGCCTGGCAGGAGCGCAAGGGCGCATCCTTTGTGTTTACACCCCTCTACTGCGGATTTTCTCTGGCAAAGTCGCAGGGTGACTCGAGCGAACAACCCGACACTTCGACGGGCGTGACGGCCGCCATGCCCTCGTACGATTCCATTCCTGGCTACCAGCTCACAGCCAAGTACGCAGAAGATGAATCGAATCATGCAATCACGCTCGGTACCGCCATGGCAGTCTCCGGTGCGGCCGCCAGTCCCAACATGGGCGCCATGACCCGTCCAGCTCTGGCTTTCGTGCTCACCCTCTTCAACGCGCGCTTGGGACGCTGGTGTTCAAACCCGTCGAAGAAGAAATGGGACAAGGTCGGCCCCAAATTCGGCCTGGTGTGTTTCCTGCAGGAACTGTTCGGTTGGTCAAATGAAGACCGAAATTTCGTCTACCTGTCCGACGGTGGCCACTTCGACAACCTGGGACTTTATGAGCTGATCCGCCGCCGCTGCTCAACCATCTGGCTCATCGATGCCTCAGCTGATCCCCGCCGCGCCTGCGAAGACCTCGGCAGGGCAATCCGCCAGTGCCGCGTGGATTTCGGCGTCGAAATCGACCTGCCGCTGATGAACATTACCACCAACCCGCCGGCGCTGCTGCCTCATGCGGGCCATGCTGAGGGAACCATCGACTACGGAACCAGCAGTGCACCCGGCAGAATTATCTATATCAAGCCGACGCTTTGCCAGGGGTTGGGCGAGCCCGACGACGTTTTGTCCTACTCAAAGCGCGAGCACACCTTTCCGCATCAAACCACCGCCGACCAATTCTTCGATGAGTCCCAGTTCGAAAGCTACCGACGCTTGGGGCTGCACATCGTGGATACGTATATTGCGCTCAAAAAGGCGGCCAACCTTGCCATACCGTAGCGGCTTCACTTGGCATATCGAAGTTGCGCGCTCACCTGTTTTACGCTAGTTTCATCACAGGATACTGGTTGCCGAAAACCGTTGCAGACTTTACCTCTTGAATGGGGTGTATAGAGGGCCGGCTATGACAGGGACGTTTACCCATCTGCTATGTTGCTGTGCCGCAGCCACGACGCTGGCCGCCTGCACCGATGTCAAGCCCATTCGCACGGAAATGCCATCAAGCACGACGTCTTCAGCCATACCGCTGCCAGCACCGGACACCGACCCGACCACCTTCCTCGATTGCAAAACCGGGCATCCCGCCTCAATCGAAAATCATCAGATCATCGAGGACTATGGTACCTACCTGATCGGCTTTGCCGAATTCGACGATCAAGGCTGGGCATACGACCAGGATCAACATCTCCGCGTGATCAAAGACCGCATCGACGCCGAAGTAAACGCAGACACCAACAAGGACAAGGATTTTCTCGTTCTCGTCTTCGTTCACGGCTGGCATCACAATGCACACGACAACGACTGCAATGTCCAGGAATTTCGGCAGATGGTGCAAATCGCTGCCAACGGACTGGAAACCGGTATCGACAACGGCTTTCTCAAAACCCACCGTCGCGTCATCGGCATCTATGTCGGCTGGCGTGGTGAATCCGTCAATGCCGCTCTCCTGCGCTACTTCACTGTCGTCGATCGACGCGACGCCGCCGAGCGCGTCGCCAAAGGATCAGTCCGCCAGCTGTTTGCCGACCTGCGCCAGGCACAGCGCTCCGCCCAACAAAAACTGGTGGACGGCAAACCGAATCCGGCAAAAATGCGCACGGTGGTCATGGGGCATAGCTTCGGCGGACTGATCGCCTTCAGCGCCGTCTCACAAGCGACGCTCAATGATCTAACCGAATCTCAAGACCAAAGCCCCCGCTATTGCGATCCGAGCGACCCCAGAATTCCTGGCGGCAGGAAGTCGGTCTGGCCCGACGCCACCATTCTGATCAATCCCGCTTTCGAAGCCACCCGCTATCAGCCATTTGACCGCTTGATGAAGGCACGTGAAACACTGCCCGCGTGCATACCACCTGTCCACTCCACGCATCGACTCGTGGTGCCCCATGTCATCGTCGTGACGTCGCAGACCGATCGCTGGACCGGCCCTGTGTTCACCGTGGGCCGATCCTTGTCGACCTTGTTTGAAGCCTATGACCGTACCAGCGATTCGGCCACCCGGCGTGAGCGGACCTCCAACCTGCACGCGATCGGCTTCGTCAAATCCTATGAAACCCATCACCTGGACTTGACGCCAACGAACCCGACGGACCCGAGATCGCCGGGCAAAAAAGCGGCGGCCACCCTGGTAACGGGGCACAAGCAGTCCATCCCCTTCGAAACTCCTGTCTGGGTGGTGACCGCGTCCGACGACATCGTGCACGGCCACGATGGCTTCCTGTTTTCACGGATCGTCAAGCACGAGCCACCCAAACCCTATCTGGCCAATTGGTTGCTGGACCTCTACGACATGGACTGCAGCGCCGCTCCACAATCGGTGAATTGTCCATAAATCACACGCCGATTCGTTAACCGTCACTCATGGAAGGAATGACTCATGTACTCTCAAAGGTTCCATCGGTTCGCGCCACTTCTGCTCATTCTGATTGGCAACACCGTTCAAGCGGATTCAGCAACCACCACGCCAAGTCGCGGCGACGCCATCGCCAAAGGCGATCGCATCATACTCAACACCGATGTTCCCATATTCCAGCTTGATCCGAACGCCGATGAAAAAGGCGGCACTACTAGGGCCTGCGCACCATGGCGCACCCAGATCGAAATCGAAACCACTCCCATCACCACGACGACTACCACAGCCAAATCGCAGTCTGGCGCGCCCGCCGCAACCAAGACAACCGTCAGCGATGCGGTGACCACGACTGAAGCCAGGGCCGCCTCGGCGGGCGATACAGTCACGACAAACACCACTACAGCAGTTACCGCTACCGCAAGAATCGTACGGGTCGGCCCTAGCAAACTACGACGCAAGATCGATTCCTGGTTAGGCATCGAAGGCGCGCCCTACGAAGTCGCCTCCGGAAAAAAGGACGCTGCAGGCAAAGACATCATGGTGCCGGGCTGCCGCCAAGTCCCCGCTGGCATGAATGCCACGGTGCTGCAAGGCACGACCTACTCATTCAAACCCAGCGACCTGGAGGGCTACAGCACCAATCGTTTCGGACTCGCCTACGGCGTCGTGGTGGTACCCAACAAAGTCATCATTGCGGACCGCTCCTTCATTTCATCCTCTTCCGTTCTGCCGTACGTAGGCTATGAAGCGTGGGGACCCGGTATCGCCGGCGCCCTCGTGTTGGCCGCAGGCGTCGGGACCGCAACGTCGTCCAATCAGGCGTCCACTACGCCCGGGCAATCCACGGGCGCCAAAGCCACCTTCTCGGTCGCGACCGGAATCGTCGGATCCATCGCCGGGGTCTTCAAGGTCGGGCTTCTTGTGGGTGTCGATACGCAGGGAAAACACAGTGGCTTCCAATATCAAGGCAAACCCTGGATCGGCATCTCCCTGGGCGCGGGCACACAATGAGCTGATGGCGACGACCCTTGCGCTATGGCCGATTGCCATTGCTGCTGTGGATTTGCTTTAAGTGTGTTCACGAGCTTCCTGATGTGTCCTCGTATCACTCGGTGCGCATGGCTCTGCGGTGACGGGATTGTAAGCCTTGGAGCGAATCTCAGTCCCGCGAGCATATGTAGCTTCCGAGCAATTCTTCTGTCACGACAAATCAAGAGAAATTTATATTTGCCAAGAAGAAGTGCAGGCATATACAGTTAACCGTAAATCGAGGCGTACACTCACGTGCATTTATTTTGATGACAAGGATAGTCGATGCGAAAGCGCATTCACATACTCTCAATAGACGGCGGCGGAATCCGGGGTGTCGTGCCATCACTATTCCTAAGGCGACTGGAAAACGATCTTGGTAAGCCGACGTGCCGGATTTTCGACTACATCGTAGGTACTTCTACTGGAGCAATTCTTGCTTTAGGCCTTACTAAGCCTCGGGATGGTTCCCGTTCGGGGCTAGGGGAGAACCCGCCCACTCGGCTTCCGACATGGTCGATTTCTACGAGCAAGATGGCCCTAAGATTTTCGGACGAAAGCGTGGAATAGTGCTGCCATTTCGTAGACCCCGGTACAACCCAACTGCATTAGAGGAAATTCTCGAGAAAAAGTTCGCGGACCACACTTTGCGCGATGCCGTCGCTAATATTGTTGTCACGGCCTATGACATGTCAAACAGGGCGCCCAAAGTGTTTTGCGGCTGGACTGCGAGAGCTTTCCCAGGTGACAATTTTTACATGCGAGACGTGGCTCGGGCGAGCAGCGCCGCACCAACCTATTTTCCACCAGCGTATATAAGGGATGCGGCTGGAAACGCTGATTATCATCTTGTAGATGGAGGCGTATTTGCAAACAACCCTGCGGCTCGCGGGTTCGTAGAGGCTGCCAGCCATCTAGCCGCGGCAGGCGACCCGGCACGCGCAAAGGAGTACGTAATTATCTCGTTAGGTACAGGCTCGCTCAAACGCCGATACAATTACGACGAGACGAAAGAATGGGGCCTATTAGATTGGGCACGCCCCATTCTAGATGTTGTATTCGACGGAGTGAGTGACAACGTCGATCATCAGCTCAAAGTTATCTTTAGTGCCGATTTGCATCTCGGCCACTATTTCCGATTTCAAGGTGATTTGGAAACAGCAAGCGATGACATGGATAATACGTCACGAGAAAATATGAAGCGGTTGCGCGAATTGGCTCACCATATTTTTGTTCGCCAGCAAACTGATTACGAGCGCGCACGGAAAATGCTATCGGATAGCTTAGATCCCTAATTGGAGGCTACGCAACTGCGACTCAACGCTCCGCTGTCAGGGCCTGCGTACTGTCGGTTAAGCGGCCCTTACCGTGCTAAAAAATCCGTTTCTTGAGGTGACTCAATCGGCTCGAAAGCCATGCTGTCTCGCGTCATCAAAACGGCATTTTCTGCAACGAATGTACGGCGAGGCCGTATTGCGCCTTGGCCGCGCACGCCATTTGGCCACGCCTGCATCACGGACGCGAGCTCAATGTTAAGCGCCAGCATATGCTGGGTGACCGGGACCGAATGACCTCTCACCCGCCGACACCAGTCCGCCATGTACGTAAAATCCTCCGCATCGAACGCGATAACAGTGGCGGCGCTTTGCATTCTAGTCGCCCCGCAGAAAGATCTTGTCGGGACTACTCATCCCGAAGAGCTTTGAGTTCCGCTTATTCTTCCACCTGAAAATCCGATTGCGGATCCGGCCGTTGAGCGTGCTACCGAAGCGCCTGATGAGTGGACTGGGCATCGGCCCTTCAACCTCTGAGGGCTTGAAGCGCCCATCAACTATTTTCGAAAGTAGCGCGGTATAACGCCAAAGTTCTATAGGATCGGTTGCCGTGCGCATCTGGGCAGCCCAGTGGCGAGACCATTTATGGCGCTCCATTGCATACTTGGCACCCTGATAAGCCTCCCGCAGAAATCCGTACTCACCTTTCAGCATGTTGACGGTCTCGACGGCCCAAGATTCATCCGGTGAAAGACCAGCCACCATCGCGGCACGAGCGCGATGCGCAGGTTCCCGGCGTTGTCGCCGGTCGACGATGTAAGCGCGCAAGACATCAACACGCTTAGCCCTAATTGCCGCCAATACTTCTAGGGCGAGGTCGTGATCGTTGCCGAGGCCGTCGAGACGGCGGAAGCGGAGATTGTTGATTTCATCACTGTCGGGCGCACCCCAAACGGTGACCGCGTCGAGACCGATCTTGTCTAGGCCAAAGGTAACCCGCACATGCGGAGAACTAGTCTTCAGCCGCTCGAAAAGGGTCAGACCCGCCGCGGCATTTCTCTTGGAGATTGCCTCTGCGACGACCGACGCGATGTTGTGCACATTGTTGAGGGCTTTGTTGTCCAGTTTTAGGAAGAGCGCGTGCCAACTATCGACAAGGGCGGGTGCCACCTCGTCGATCTGATCGACGAGGCCGATCGTCAGAGATTGGATTATGAGCTGCGCACCGGCCTTGGTGAGGTCGCGCTCGAAGCGGTCGGCGGCGGTCTGATTCTGCTTTTGGCGTTCGTACCAGGCGTCCCCCGTTTCGGCGAGGCGCCGGAGCTGTTCGTGTGGAGTTTTCTCTTCTGGCGGCTTTTCAGAGACCTCAAAGACCATAGACCAGTGGCGTCCTTCGAAACTCTGCTCAATGTCCGGCAGGTTACCGGAGACTTGAAATTCGGCGGCCTTGTGGATGGCCGAATTGAGACGGTCTGCGATAGCGAGCGCGGCCTCAGACCCAAGCCGTTCGGCCAGGGCCTCATAAGCGGAGAGTGCAATCCGATCGAGGCATGCCTCTAGCGTGAGCATGCCCTGCTCCGCCGCCAGGACCAGCGCCTGCGACCCGTGAAGTATTTCAACCTTTTGGGAGACTGCGTCGAGGGTTGCAGCACTCCAGCCAGATTCCACCACTCCCGCGAGGAGCACAGGATCGGCCGTGGCCTGGATGAGTCCTAGCGCGGACAGGCGGACGTGATCATCCTCTGAGGCCAGAAGGCTCAGCACCAGCTGCTTGGTACGCGCGGTCATAGGCGTGCGCGAATATTCCGCAAAGCAGATGATGCGGAACTGGGAAACGTGGTTGCCCTCCTGCACCGCCCCATCGAGCGCGCGCTCCAATTTATTTTCGTCGATAGGTTGAAAGAGGTAGCCAAGGTCCACGAGGATGGTTCTGTCCTTCGGATGATTGATCAGCGCGTCGAATTGTGCATCGCCAGACATATGCGGGAACGCCACACTGAGAGAGTGTTGTGCAGCGACCCAAGCTTCGTTGTGCTTGTCCTCACCCGCTTCGAGTGCCTGCTGGGCAATCTCTCGTGCCTTGTGGACATACGGTGTCGAAACGCGATCATCCAAACCGACGGTGTGGCTTTGAAGCAGAAAGACCGCCTGGCGAAACTCCGCGTGGGGACGCATGACAGCCTGGTCAGCCAGCGCTTGCAAGACCGCGACCGCCACTTCGGGACGGAAACGTGCAAGACCGGGTTGAGCCGTCCTGAAAAAAAGATCGTCGCGAGTGCTGCTCATGAAACGGCACAGTTCAGCCGGATTGATCGCTCGATAGGCCGTGGCCGTCTTGTTGATATTCTCTGGCGCGTCCGACGCAGGATCACAGGGATCGGTGGCGCAGTAATCTTCAATACGGCGCCAACCTTTCAATCGCTCACGGTCCTTGGTCAACTCTTCGGCCATACGGTCGGCCTCTTGTGCATCGCCGCTGTCGCCCGTGCCCCGCAGAACGTAGACAAGCGCCCATTGACCGGTGCGTGACACGCTGGGCTGGCGCAGTAGCTCCGCCGCGTCCTGCAGCGCGTCCTTCGTGGCTGCCCAGTCGGCTACGTTGAAATGCAGCAGATGGTCGAAATCGTCATGGTGATAGCGATAGCCGCCATTGAGCGCAGACGCGAAGCACCAGTTCCTCAGGCTCTCAGCGAACGGCGCTATGGGGCGACTCGCTAAGGCTTGAAAGGCCAACAGGCTCAGCTGGCTGTAATCGCCGCGATTTTCCAGATTCATCCCCGCGAGTAGGTCTCGTTCCGGCTCGGATAGGGACGAGAGGGCTGCAGAAAGCAGCTGTTCGGACTCAGCCCGCTTTCTTTCGCGCTCTGCCGCGTGCTCTTGATTGTTGGGAATCAACAATGTGCGGTCTGGAGCCATCGAATACATGTTGAGCCAGCGGCGGATAGCTTCTGCGAGGGCCGCCTCAAAAGCCTCGTTGCGTCGCAGATCGTTTGCGGCGTCGGTCAGCCACGACAAGTTTGAAGCGATGTCCTGAGTAAGGGCGCAGTCCTCCAGCGCAGCAAGGAAAGCGCCTGGATCGCGTCCGAACAAGCTTCGGAATTCTGGATAGCGCGTGGAATCAAGGTTCTGCAGCATTACAAAAGACCGCACTAGCGGTGCCACGATCTCCTTCGGCGCCTGTTCCAGCACGGCGGAGATAATGGCCCCGAGGAGGATGTCACCGGTCCGGTCCAACGCTGCGATCGGATCGAGAATCATGGAAAGGGCGTCATCGACCCTCTTCTGCTTGCGCAGCGCCTCCCGTGCAGTCCTGACCAGCGCGAGGCCTAGAGCAAGCGGTAAGCCTTCGTCTTTCAAGACATATTTATTGGGATTTTCCTCCAGTACCTCGAAGAAGCGCCCGGCCGAGGTGATGACGAACTGCTCTGAGATAGTGTGATTAGAGCGTCCGACTGCTATGACTGCCGGCATCTCGAATTCGTTGATGTCGTTACGTTGCTGTTGCTGGAGGCGCTGGACTATGCTTTCGGCATGGGTGCAGATGTCCGCCGCGAACTGCTTGGGCGAGACGGCACTGCCCTCCACTGCACTGCCGCTGCGAATATGTTCGAAAAGCAGACGGCTGACACTGAGCTCCCCAAACGCAGCAATCTCCTCATTCTTGAAGAGGGTGGCGGCGACCCCGAAAATTCGTGGGTTGCGCAGGCCGCGAACGATTCCTGGATCAAGGGCTGCGATCGACGTTCCCCGTGCTTTCAGTAGTCCATCTAATTCCGCATCAGTCCACTCGGGCACGTCGATAGCAATAACCTTGCTGACTAGTCGGTTCTCAAGGTTGTCCCGAAAAAACAGGCGGCGACTGCTAAAGACGAGCCTACCGCCCAGCTGAGCCACCACGCTACTCATGGCGTCTATGAAACGCAGCCATTCGACGCTTTCGCGCTGATTGACTCCATCCATAAAGACAACGAGTCGAAGTGCGTTGGTGTCAGCGTTATGCTGCCAGCGTTCAAAGTGTCTCAACCAACGTTCCTTTGCCTCCGCCTTTCGCATCTCGCCTGTCTGTGTGAGGAGCTTTGAAATCAGAAGGTCTTGGCAATATTCGGGCGATGGCGGAGCGTTGATATCGTCGGGAACAATGATCACGGTTAGTGGCCGAGTGGGTTGAGAGCTCCAGCCTTGCGCGAAAATCCAGGACTTGCCGTTACCGTCGGCCCCGAGAATGGCGATCACGATGCCATTTGGTTTCGCGAAGACTTCATTCGCAACTTTCGTCCTTAAATCTGTCCGATCGATTGTGCCCGGCATCGAGATATCGTCAGGACTGAGGGGTTGGCCGAAGACGCTGCGCGCGCGCCTTTTGTCGGAGAATGCGTCCGACAGCCAGGCGATGTTGTCCTTAAGTGCAAAGGCCGGCGCGACGCTGGGCTGCCTCAGGGTTGCCAGAAGTTCTTCCGAGCGAATCTGGAATTGCGGGTGTGCCCGCACTGCGGCCAATTGCTTGGCAAGTTCGGATTCATTAACAGAAGTATGCTGAGCGATGAATTTCGCGGACACGTCCGGGGTCATCGCCAGAAGGGCGGCGAGCTCGGGCAAGTCCGTTGCCGGCCATGCCAGCACCACCAGCGCCATCGCGAGCCGTCGCGCGCCCTCAGTCAGAGTGCTGATGTGCTGCGATGAAATGGGGCACGTGGCGCCAAGGATGTAAAGCTCTGGTGTGCTGGTCTTATTCGCTGCGATCTCAAAAATCTTTGTATAAATCTGGTCCTTGGGGATCGGATCGTCGTAGCGCTTCGCCTCAAACGCTATAGTTCCCCCATCCAGCGCGGATTGACCGTCCTTTCCATGTTGAGAACCCGCGCTTGCTAGCGCAAAGGTGCGCTTGGTCAAATCGCTCAGCACAGCGGCCATGAGGCCTTCAAAGCCATCGTCGCCCTCCGGTGGCAGCTTTCGGACACTCTGGCGTAATTCTTCGAGCAGATCGGACATGACCGGCGAGCGCGACCCTCAGTCCTTCCTGTTGTCGTTGACCCTATTGGCGATACTATGCAACTCAGTTCCGTTGGTTCGCCTTTCCGAATCCCAGCACGCATACAGGTATTGATCGCCAGGATTCTCGTTTTTATTGAGTTCGAACTGATAAATGTCCAAAAAGAGTTGCTCAAGATACTTGGCGATGCGGTTTTCGCATTCGAAAAACGACACTGAAAGGAACTCGTCGCCCGGAAGTCGACTTTTCGCGTGTTCCAGAACACGGCCAAGAGCCTCACCTTTGCCTACATAAACTCCGAGCATCGAATAGCGGTCGTGCTCATAGCAGTACGCCTCCTCCGCCCAGACCTGGTAGAGCCCGACCCTTTTATTTAGACCGTATAGATGATCTCTTAGCATCATTGAATCCGGGTCCGGAAGCATGTCAAGTTGAAAGGCCGTACAGAACGTGCTCCTGTTTATAATGGCATCGGCGCAAATGGAGCCTTGTATCTCTTGTCGACAAATCGAATCAAATTCTATGTAAGTGACTCGCGGACACGAGCAGGCGCTATCATCGTATTGGGGCAATGGTTTCACTCCGGAGAAAGCAACTGATTCCATCCTTCACTGCTAGTGCGCAAGAGGTGAACATTCGAACGAAATCGGCCATAAAGCTACGCCAAGCAGCACACAAATTATCCTCGCCCCTGCGCCTTCGCGGTGCGCGCCATTCCACCACGTCCGGCCTGTACCTCCTCGCCATACCGCATCGGCATCACCGTGGTCTTCCACCGCCCCGCCTGCATCACGGACGCTAGATCAATGTTGAGCGCCAGCATATCTTGCGTCGCCCCGACCCGAATCGAATGCCCGCTGACCTGCCGCATTTCCTCTTCCGTCATCCCCACAAATTCCGCCACCCGCTTGAATGTCTGCGCAATCGCATCGACTTGGAGCCGTGGGCCGATCCTTCCGCGACCAATCAGCCTCCGAAACACCGCCCCCGAACTGATCCGCGAGACCTTGAGCCACGCCTGCAGGTACTCCACCGTGTCCGGCGACAAGTACGCGAGACTCCCCTCCCCCGCTTGGTCCGTCTTCGAGCGCCGGATGATGACCCGGCCCGACCCATCCTCCATGAACCCAAAATCCTCGACATCCATCTCGACGAGCTCGCTGCGCCGCGCCATCGTGTCGTAGGCCACCGCAATCAGCGCCCGCTCGCGATCGGCCCGGATATTGTCGCCAGCGGTGATTAGGAACCGCTTGATCTCGTGCCACCCCAACGCTTTCGCTTGCCGTTGACGCTTTGGACTCCTATTGTAGAGGCCCTTGACGGCCATTTTGACGTCCTCGTCGTCATTCGGATTCAAGATCTTGGCGGCCCGATGCGCGCAGGCGATGGTCGCCAAGTACCGCCGGACGGTGGCGGGCTTTTTGCCCGCCTCGCCGCAGGCCTCGATGAACGCGGCGACGGTCGAGGACGACGCCGGCAGCGGCAGGAGCCCTCGAGGCTTGCAAAAGCTAAGAAACGCCGCCCAGTCGAAGCGCCAGGCTCGGAGGGTAGCTTCTGGGTACACGCGCCGAGCCTTTTTCCACCAGGCACGGACGTTCTCCGCCGGTGTTGGGGCGTTTTGGGGGGGCAGCACGGCGGCGGCCGTGGCAACAGATTCAGGCGTCTGGTTGGTCAATTCCATTTTCAGTACCCTACCATAAGTCCGGATAACTGTCATTATCGCGGGTTTAAAGTCAATAAATATTAGGCCGGCCCTAATGTATTATTTTAGCCATGAGTGACCCGGCCAAGCTCTTGGCGAAGGGCAACTCAATCGTCGTACAGCGCCTCGATACGCTCCAGCAGTTCCTCAATTGCCGCGTTGAATGTTTGGCCGGCGCCGCCCACAACCAACTCTGCTACAAGAGTCCCGCCTCACGCGGCGTCACCAGCGCCTGCTGCCAACGCTCCAGAAGGCCACTGTCAATCCCCGCATGAATGCCCCTGGCTAAACTCGCTTCGTACCGTCGGGTGGCAGTCACCATGATCGAGCCCAGCGCTCGCTCATGCGTGAAAAATCAATTGATGGTCGTATACCCAGCGACGTGAAACACCAGCAACCACTGCCGATCCCGGGTGCGTCGCAGATCCTGCTGCAGCGCGCGCACCAGGGCACGCCGCTGGCTCGGGCTCCCCTCGCAAGCCCGATACCGGTAAAATAGCCCCCAGTATGCAAACCCTGCGACAGACATTCCGCCGATTCGACGGCCCGACCTGGGTGGTGGCCGCGGTGCTGTATTCGTCGTGGGCTCTTCTCATGTGGTTCCACGCGCTGCTGCCGTGGTGGGTCATCATGCCGGTGGGTGCATACCTGCTCGCCTGGCATTTCTCCTTGCAGCACGAAGCCATCCACGCCTTCCGCGGCGTACCGGCATGGTTGCGATTCGCCGTGGTGTTCCCCCCTCTGGGCCTGTGGTTTCCGTACCCGCTGTACCGCAAGAGCCACAGCACTCATCACCGCGACATCCATTTGACGGTACCGGGCGTGGACACCGAATCCTATTACGTGCTGCGAGCCGACTGGGAGTGCATGAGCCGTGTCATGCGCGGCTTATTGACCTTCAATCAAACCATGGCCGGCCGGTTATTGGTGGGCCCCGCACTGCGGCTGTGGATCTTGGTGACCCGGGAGACCGCCCGCGTACGGCGAGGCGACTATAGCCACTTGCCGCACTGGGCCGTGCATGCGGTCGCCGTCGCGCTGCTGTTTTGGTTCATCTCCGGCGTGTGCGGCTTCCCGTGGTGGCAATACTGTTTGCTGGTGGGATATCCCGGCTTGAGCCTCACGCTATTGCGCGCGTTCACCGAACATCGCGCGGCGGAAGACTCCCAGGAACGCACCGCCTCGGTGGAATCGAATGTCGTGTTCGGGCTTCTTTATTTGTACAACAACTTGCATGTCGCCCATCATCTGAAGCCCACCATGCCGTGGTACGACATTCCCCGCTACTACCGCACCCACCGCGCCGAACTGCTGAGCAGCAACGCGAATTTCGTCTACAAGGGGTATGGTCAGTTGGCCCGCCGCTACTTCTTCGTCCCGGTGTTCAGTCCCGTTCACCCCATTCTCTAGCGCAGCCTCGGCGCATTCTCCGGGCCGCCTCTGGGGCGCACCCTCTACCCATGCAGCTAGCTCATACCCTGAGACGAAGCGCTGAGACCGTGCACGGAGAGCCTATGTTCTGAGACCAGCCCCCGATGGCGGCGCGCACCGCGATACCGATTCGCCGGGGTGGCGTATCCGCCCTCAACGGGGTACGCCGCTTGCTCGTGAGCCATGATCACGACGATGACTCGCTATGCTTTAGCGACGCTTGCTCACGGGGTCTGCTCAGGCCGCTGGCTCACGTCGCCTGCTCAAACCGCCTGCTCACGCCGCCTGCCATAGCTTGCTCACGTCGCTTGCTCACGCCGCTTGCTCACGCCGCCTGCTCACGCTGCCTGCGGCATGGCGGCGCGCTTGCGACGTCCATTTCCTCACACCCCTACTCAAGCCGCCTGCGGCATGGCGGCGCCGCGACGGTCGACCACGCGCCGATCGGCGAAGTCTAGGGGCTGCTGTGCCGTCCGCCGATCGCCCGCGCGCCGCTCGCGCTCGAACGAAACCGCGGCGGCTCCCTCGACAGAATACGCACGACTCGAGGTCAGTAAGGCGAGGTTGAGCAATTGCAGGCTGCGGCGTGCCGCGGCCATCACCTTCATTTGCGTTCGCTCGGTCCGCGCGTATCGCGCCACGATCTGCAGCGCGATACGCGGATGATCGTCATCGTACTTGGCATGGTTGCGGAACCACTTCGTGGTTCGCGGATTCATGGTCACACCTTCGCGCGAACCATAAGCCTCGAAGCCGGACAACAGCGCCCGAGTAAGATCGCCGGTTGCTCCTTCGATCGCGAAGCTGGTCGCCGCAACCGCCTCCGCGAGCGACCCCTTGGCGTTGATGTACCAAATCCAGTCGGTCAACGATTGCACGTCGCGCAACAGCGGGCGATCGCCCTCGGCCAGCGCCATCATGTCGCTGCGTGGGATACCGAAGCCCTCGCCCATCCACAGCCAGTGTTCGGCATGCGCCTTTTCGACCCGGATATTGTCGATCAGGAACGACCGCGAATAGTCGTCTTCCACCTTGATGAGCGCTTCGGCCAGAAACTTTGGAAAGGTATGGATGAACGGATAGAGCTGCAGGAACCAACCCCGCATGGCATCCGTGGACCATGAGCCATCGGCGACCTTGCTCGCCCACTCGCCGGCGACCAAGTTGTGCCAATCGGGCTGAATAAACCTTTTGAAAGTTTCGATCCATTCCACATCGGCGTGTGGCTCGTGCTCGAGTTCCATCGATACTCCTTATCGTCAGGATACGCGGGCACGTCGTCGGCTCATCTCACCATGCTCTTCGCCTGGCGCGCGTCTCATCATGAAAGACCGTAGAGATATTATGTTCAGTCGAGTCTACGGGTCCTTTTGATTCTCAGCAACCTGAGCCCGCTGTAGTGACTCTGAACCTGCAGTGCGCGAGCTTTTAGGCGCAAATAAAGGCTCGCAACGGTCCGAACACGCTCGACGCTAAGGGTTAACCCTACGCAGCCGCGGCGGCACGCGACGTTCAGCAAGGCGTATGATGAAGGCGCGCACCGCAAGCCCGAGGTCGAGCGTGATGTCGCGATCTGCGGTTCGATTCGTAGCCCCCGTTCTCGTGTCGCTCAGCGTGATGCTGATTGCCGCCGTGATCAGTCTCGAGTTGTTGTCGACCATCCGCGCCTACGTCGGCGGCGAGGGCCTGTATTCGAAGGGACAGAAGGACGCCACCTACTACCTGGCGCAATACTCGGTCTCGCATTCGCAGGAGGACTTTCAGCGCTACTCGACCGCCATCGCGTTTCCGCTCGGTGATCGGCAAGCGCGTCTCGCCCTGCAACGCATCCCCGTCGACCTGCAGGCCGCCCGCGATGGCTTCCTGGCGGGCGGCAACGATCCGGCCGACATCCCCAGCATCATCTTGCTGTTTCGATTGTTTGGACGGGTCGGGCCGGTGCGCCAAGCGATCGCGATCTGGACCGAGGGTGATGGTTACACGGAGCGCATCTGTGCAGTGGCCAGCCGCATGCGCCAAGCGCCCGCCACCGCGACGGCGCGCGAAGCAGACGCGGCAATTCGGTCCGAGTTGAATCTCATCAATCGCGAGCTGACGCCGTTGGCGGCTCGATTCTCCTCGACGTTGGGCGAGGCCGCGCGCCTGACGCGTACAGGTTTGATGCTGGGGTTGACGCTCGGTACTCTGTTGACCGGATTTTTATGCATTCGGGTGACGCAGGCACGCGTGCGGGAACGTCATGTCGAAGAGCGCAGACTGGCGCGCTTGACTGGGCTCTATGCGGCTTTGAGCCGGACCAGCCAGCTCATCTTGCGCGTGAGCGACCGCGGCCGGTTGTTCGATGAACTGTGCCGCATATGCGTCGGCACCAGCGGCTTGAGTCTTGCCGCGGTCGGCCTGCTCGAGGGCGACGGCATACGATTCATCGCATCGCATGGCATTCACCAGCGGCATCTGGAGAGGCTGGTCGTCCGCGCGGCGCCGGGTCCTTCCGACCGATTCGAGCCGGCCGCGGCTTCGCTGCGCAGCGCCCGGGTGCGGCCGTTCAAAGGCGTACAGATATCGACCGGCGGCATGTTCCGGGCATCGGCGTCATTCCCGCTTCGCTGCCAGGGCGAGGCCATCGGCGTGCTATGCGTATTCTCTGAGGAGGAACAATTCTTCCAGAAAGACATCATCGATCTCATGGAGCAAATGGCGATGGAGGCCTCCTTCGCTTTGGCCAGCCTTCAGCGCGAGGCGGAGCGCCGCTACCAGGCGACGATTCTGGCGGACCAGAATCGCATTTTGAATCTGGTTGCCTCGGGGGCCGATCTCGCGATGATCTTCACGACCCTGGCGCAGTTCCTGGAGGCGCAGTCCGGCGGCGGCTTCTGTTCGCTGGTGGCGCTCGACCAAACCGGATCGCACTACTCCCTGAGCATCGCGCCTTCGTTGCCCGACGGGTTCGGCCGCGCTATGGTCCATGCTTTTCACGAGGAGCGTTCGGGACCCTGTGCCGAGGCCATTGCCAAACGCACGGCGTTGGTGATCGAGGATCTGGCGGGCTATCCTCTCGCCGCCTCGCTGCGTGACGTCGTGAACGAGGCCGGTCTACAGTCGGTCAACGTGTGGCCCATCATCGGGGGCAAAGATCAGATGTTGGGGGCCCTCGCGCTCTACAACCGGCGAAACGACAATCCGCACCGGCTGGATGCCCATCTGATCGGCATTTGTACGGATCTTGCCGGTATTGCCATCGAGAGCCGCTGGGCGGCCGACCGTATCCAGCATCTGGCGCACCACGATGACCTGACTGGATTGCCGAATCGCTTGTTGTTCAACCATCATCTGCCGCGCGCGCTGGCGCGAGTGCAACGCGGCGGCGGCGCGGTGGGCGTGCTGTTCCTCGACCTCGATCGCTTCAAGGTCATCAACGATACCTTGGGACATGCGGCGGGCGATGCCGTGCTCTGCCAGGTTTCCGAGCATCTGCGCGAATGCCTGCGCGCAGCGGACACCTTGGCGCGGGTCGGGGGCGATGAGTTCACGGTACTGGTGGAGCAGTTCGAGACTCCTCAGGATCTCGCCGATATCGCGCACAAGCTGCTCGCGGCAGCCGCCAGAACCCTCACCATCAATGACCAGGAATATCATCTCTCGGGCAGCATCGGCATCGCGATCTATCCCAAGGACGGCGCGGACAGCGGCTCGTTGCTCAAGAACGCCGACATCGCGATGTATCGGGCGAAAGCCTCGGGTAGGAATAAGTATGAGTTCTACTCGAGCGACATCAACGTGCATACCGTCGAGCGACTCTCCCTCGAGAACCAGCTGCGCCACGCCGTGGCGCGGCGCGAGTTCGAGGTCCATTACCAACCGAAGATCGATATCCAGACCGGCCGCATCTCAGGCGCCGAGGCCCTCGTCAGATGGCGGCATCCGCAGCGGGGAATGCTGCTCCCGGCCGAATTCATCTTCGTGGCCGAGGAGGTCGGCCTCATCGGCTCGATAGGCCGGCTGGTTCTCGATACGGTATGTGCCGACGCCAAGCGGTGGCGCGATCAAGGGCTGATTCCGATTCGAGTCGCGGTCAATTTGTCCGCCCAACAATTCGCCGACTCCCGCCTGCTCGCCGATCTGGACAGCATTCTGCGCGAGACCGGCTGCGATCCGTATGCCCTGGAGTTCGAGATAACCGAAAGCGTCGTCATGACGAGGCCGGACAAAGCGTTGCTGTTGCTCCAACAGATCAAGGAGCTGGGGATCACCGTCGCGATCGATGACTTCGGAACCGGGCACTCCTCGCTCGCCTATCTGAAGCGATTCCCGGTCGATAGCGTCAAGATCGATTACACGTTCATACGCGATATCGCCGCGGACCACAACGATCTGGCCATCACCAAGGCCATCATCGCGCTCGGCCACTCAATGGGTTTGACGGTGGTCGCGGAGGGCGTCGAATCCGCAACGCAATTGGCCATCCTGCGGAGCTGTCGCTGCGATCAATTCCAGGGATTCCTGTTCAGCGAGGCGGTACCGTCAAAGGAGCTGGAGCGCATGTTGATGGCCCAGGGCCGCGAGACGCTCCAGGGTCTGCACGCGAGAGTGCTCGGCAAGAGGTAGTGGATGTACTCATGCCCGGGGCGCCGAGGCTCGGCAAGCGGCTTCCGTTGGCGTTCCCAATTACTCCATTCAATTTCATCCTGACCATGGTTGCGCGGCATTTGCGAGATAGCTGTCATTGGCGACACCAACGACCGATGGCTGTATATTCGCCGGATGGGCGGATTCGATGCGATTTTTCGTGCGCTGCACGCTACCGGGGTACGCTACGTCATCGTCGGCGGCGTAGCGGTGAATCTACATGGTTACCAGCGATTTACGAAGGACGTCGATGTCGTTCTCGAACTGCTGCCCGAGCAAGCGCTGCGCGCATTGGAGGCGCTTCGAAACATTGGATATTTACCGCGGCTTCCGGTGAAACTGGCTGATTTCGTCAATCCGGCCGTACGTGATAGCTGGATCCGCGACAAGGGCATGATGGTCTTCCAAATGTATAACGACCAGATCCATCAAACCGTCGATATTTTCACGAGCTATCCGCTCGATTTCGAATTGCTGTGGAGCAATTCCGTCGCGGTGGATTTGCCCGGAGCCTCGCCTCGAATTGCCTCGATCGATCACTTGATTTTGATGAAGCGGCAGGCGAATCGTCCCCAGGATATGACCGATATCGCCATGCTCGAAAAAATCAAGCAACTCATCGCGGCCCGAGACGAACGATGACCAATTCAAGCCCCACGCCTGCAATCGGCAGCTTCGAGGAAGCGGCGCTATTTCAACTGGCACGCGGGCTTGCGTTAACGCCGGCGCAGCGGCTTCAGCATCTCGAGGAGATGATCGAGTTTACGGCACAAGCCGAGGCCAGGAACCCTGGACTTCGGTGGATGGCTGCACAACTTCGCCGCTGACAGACACGGCCTGAAATGCGCTCCCTTTCAATCGCTATACCAAAAAACCAGTCAGTTCTTCCCACGATAAAACGCACCATAGAGCCACACTCGGCCATCATGCGACGCGTCCTTCCATTCGCTGCCTTTACGCGTGGCCGTCGACGGGGCCAACGCGGCCCGACAGGGGCCTCGCCAGCCCGGCTGCTGATCCATCCCGAAGGGATACATGCCGCCGTGGCGAGAATCGAAATAATATTTCGCAATGTATTCCCACAGGCGCTCGGCGTGATCGGAATAATCGTCGATCGGATCGATCTCGCCCAGCGCAAGCAAGGCGCGTAGACCTTCCACTTGAACCCAATAGGCCTTCGCCGGCACGACAATGGAGTAGCCCTCTATGGTGGTGGAACCCGATGTTGGGCCCGCATAGAATATGCCGCCGTTGCGGTGATCCCAGCCCACGGCCAAAACATGTTCCATGATTCGCTTCGCGATGGTCTGCGTTTTCTCCTCCGATTGCAGCAACGGGGCGGCAGCCAAGAGGCGATGAACCGTCTGACATTCGGTTCCGAACCGCGATAAATGTGAGACCGGCGTCCAATCGTGGCAGGCGACGAACGCCAGCGAGCCGCTCGGCGACAGCAGTTTCGTTGAAATGATCTCCACCAACTCCTCGAGACGCGCCTTGAGCGCTTCCGTGGGCGCAACACGGTAAAGAACGGTAAAGGCTTCGAGCAAATCCGAACTGGTATTGAGGTCCTTGTAGCCTATCGGCGTGTCGATGGTGTCCGCCAGCATCGGCCAGGGACACTCCTCGACCGTATGGATGGGTATTCCTTCGCGACGCAAAAAGCCAAAATACCCCCCCTGCCGATGATCGTGCGCATGATCGTCGATCCAGTTGAACGCCTGCTGCGCCAATTCCAGCGCCGCTGGTTCGCCGGTCGATTCATACATGACGGCGCAGGCCTGAATCGCATAGGCCATTCCGTGAGTATGCTTGGTGGATGCTTCGAGGGGATTGCCCTGGCGATCCATTCGATGAAACCAGCCGCCGTACTGTTCGTCCCACATGATGTTTTTGAGGCAATGAAACCCATGCTCTGCTGCGCGTCGGGTACGTTCGGAATACTGCGCAATCGCCGTTGCTTCGGCAGCGAACAAAGTCTGGCGCGCCTGAAACTCCAATAGCTTGCAGTGAGGTCCGCACGACCGCCAAGCACGGTCGAAATCGCAAAGAAATCCCCCAAATTCAGTATCGATCGATCGAGGAAACCAGCCCTCGAGCACGTGATTATCGAGAGCCGCGATGAAATCTGCCTCGGTTGGCATATGAAGTCCTCAACTCCAACTGGACGGGAAATAATATGCTACACGGTTTTGCCGGCGGCTCATTGCGCGCCACGCAGAACGTAGTTTCGCGGGCTGTTCCCGGCCGGAGTTCAGGAAGGCCGGCGAGAGGAGCGGGTCGGTCGAGCGGCGCTACGTCGCGTCTTCGGTCAGCCGTGCCTCGAGGTGCGAGCAGTACCAGTCGACGAATTGCGTCACCCCGCCTTCATGCACGGGGGAATACGGGGCCGGCTCGTACGCCGGTGAGTTCACGCCGATCTGGTTTTCCTGGCAGACGCGACGGTCCGAATCATTGGTGGCCATCCAGACTTCGGTGAGGCGTTTCAAGTCGTAGTCGCGGCCTTCGACGGCATCCTTGTGCACCAGCCATTTCGTGGTCAGCTGCGTCGTGGTGGGCGTCAAGGGCAGCAGCCGGAACGTCGTGGCATGATCGGCCATCACGTGATTCCACGTGGTCGGGAAATGGAACAGCAGCAGCGTGCCGATATCGCGCTCCGTGATGGTATCGGTCAATGGCCGGTTCACCGCGGCCTGCCCATCCATGGTGTAACAGGTCATGCCCTCGATCAGCGGGAATCGCGTGGTGCGGTATTGTCCGTCGGCTGAGATCTGGAACTTGCTCGGCAAGCCGATGGACTCCCAGTATGTCCACTTGGCCGCGATGCGTGGATTGCTGTACCCGCCATCGACGCCGGTAATGGTCGGGTCTTCGGGAAACGTGCGAATCAATTCGGGGTGATTGGCCGCGCAGTGATAACACTCGCGGTTGTTCTCCCAGACGAGTTTCCAATTGGCGTTCTCGACGATGGTGTATTCGAACGCCACCTTGGTCTGGTGCAGCTTGTGCGGCAGGAAATACGGTTCGAGCTGCCGACGGACCGGCTCGAAATCGGGCGCCGCCTCGGCCAGGCAGATCCAGACATAGCCGCCCACGCTGGTGCAGTGCACGGGCTTCAGGCCATATAGGCTCTTGTCGAACGAGCTGCCCATGTCGCGCGCCGCGAGCAGGCGTCCGTCGAGACCATAGGTCCACTGGTGGTACGGGCACACCAATCGGGCCGCGGTGCCGTGTTCGGCGGAACAGATTCTCGAACCGCGGTGACGGCACGTATTGTGGAATGCCCGCACCGCGCCTTCCCGGTCGCGCACGATCAGCACCGGATACGCGCCCACCTGCACCGTCATGTAATTGCCGGGACTCGGCACCTCGCAGTCGTGGCCGGCAAATAACCAATCTCGATACCAGATCATTTCCAGATCGATCTGGAAGTCTTCGGGGCTGGTATAGAAATCCCGTTCCAGGGCGGTCGCGGGTTTGCGGCGCCGCAAACGATCCAACATATTCTCGCGGGTGGTCATGGCAGGTCGAGCGGTCGGGCTTAGGCGAGCGTTCATGGCTGCTTCCTGGTTTTCACCGATATTTCAGATGCTTATACGATACCAACAAACCCCGATGGGACATGGCCCCGAAGCGACGTGTTCCACAACATAAACGACAGCGTCCCCGCCGTTCCAGAGGATGGCTGTCCGGCAGTACGCATTCGGCCTGCAGGTCATGCAGGACTGCTCGCACCGCCACCCACACGATCGAGACAATTACCGACCCCTACCCGGGCCGAGGCCGCTTGCGCCGCGCGCGCAACGAACGACGGCACTCGCAACCGCGCCGGGTAATATTTCACGCGGCATCGTGCTGTATCGGTCGCTCACCTGCACCGAACGGCCGATCAATCGCCCGCAACATCGACCCTGCCCCGCCCGCACGGTCGGGCTGGAACCCTAAGCGCCATCCTCGAGCCCGGCGCGGCCGTATTCGAGTACCGCGGGCACCGGCGTCCCCGGCTTGCGCTCGGCGCTCGGCGGGTAACCGAATTGACTGCGGTAACACTTGGAAAAATGCGGCGGCGACTGGAAGCCGCAGGCGGCGGTGATGTCCATGATGGGCATGGCCGTTTGCAGCAACAATTCACGCGCGCGCTTCAGCCGCATTTCCAAATAGTAGCGCTTCGGCACGCAGTCGAGGTCGCGCTTGAACAGCCGCTCGATTTGACGCCGCGACAGCCCAGTCGCCTTCGCGATCTTGTCGAGCGACAGCGGTTTCTCGATATTCTCCTCCATGAGCTGCGCCACCCGGATGAGTCCGCGATGCGAAATGCCGAGCTGCGCGCGCAGCGGCACGTATTGCCGATCGGTGTCCTTGCGCACGCGGTCGACGATGAACTGCTCGGAGACCAATTGCGAGATGCGCGGCCCAAGCCTCGATTGAATGAGATGGAGCATGAGGTCGAGCGGTGCGGTGCCGCCGGAGCACGTGTATCGGTCGCGATCGATGGTGAACAATTGATCGCTGATGCGCACGCGTGGAAACTCCTCGCGCAGCGACGAAAGGTTTTCCCAATGAATGGTGGCGCGAAAATTATCGAGAAGTCCTGCGCGGGCGAGCGCGTAGCCTCCCGTACAGAGCGCCCCCAGAGGAACCCGCCGCTCGGCCAATCGGCGCAACGCGGCCAGCAGCGGCGCGGATACGGCCTCCCGAACATTGATGCCGCCGCAGACGAACACGATATCGACCGCGCCCAGCTTGTCGAGCGCCTCGGTGGGCGATAAGTTCAGACCGCTGCTGGCATTCGCGGCCTGCCCGTCGAGGCTGATGACCGACCACTCGTACACTTCTCGGCCGGTCAAGCGATTGGCCATGCGCAGCGGCTCGAGAGCGTTGGCCACGGCAATCAACGAGTAGTTCGGCAAGGTGAGAAACGCGTACTTGCACTTGCGCACGACCGCCGGCGCGTCCAAGAAGGGCCTCCGAGTCTGAACGAGGATCGGAAGGTCATTATGCCACCGCGCCTCGCCCGGTGCCTCATTCGGACAAGAAAATGTCGTTTTTTGATATGTACCCACGGATGCGCACCGTGGGGTGACTTTGGCGCAATTGAATAAGGGGCTGTCGCAATCAGCATATTGCTCATCCCATTGCTGGTTACACTGCCTGGCGCAGCGTTGGAGACCGAATTTACGCTGCGTTGGGAGAATCCCGTGTTGAGAGACCTAGCTACGTGAAAACTCATGCCCGCGTCGTGGTGATCGGCGGCGGTGTGGTCGGCGTGAGCACGCTGTATCACTTGGCCTTGAAGGGATGGTCGGACGTGGTGCTGTTGGAGCGGGCGGAATTGACCGCCGGCTCGACCTGGCACGCGGCGGGATTACTGCCGCTGTTCAACATGAGCTACACCGTTGGGCAACTGCACAAATATTCGGTGGACCTGTACAAGCGCCTGCCCGCCGAGACCGGTCAAGAGGTGAGCTTTCACGTCACCGGCAACTTGCGCCTCGCCACTACCCGCGACCGCATGGACGAGTATCAAAAGTACTGCGGTACCGCCAACACCATCGGCGTGCCGTTCCAGGTCATCGGGCCCGCCGACGTGCGCGATCTGTGGCCGCTGGTCGACCTCGGCGGCGCGGGCAACGGCCAACCGCCGAAGATCATCGGCGCGCTATATCACCCGGACGATGGGCACATCGCTCCGGCTGACCTCACCATGGCTCTGCGCAAGGGTGCGCGCAGCCGCGGCGCCGAGATCCACGAGCACACCGAAGTCACGGCCGTCAAACGCACGCCGTCGGGCGAGTGGCATCTCACCACCAACCAGGGCGACATCGTCGCCGAACACGTGGTATGCGCCACGGGCAACTACGCGCGCCAGACCGGCCGCCTGTTCGGCCTCAACGTGCCCTCGATTCCCGTCGAGCACCAATACATCGTGTACGACGAATCGCCCGAGCTCAAAGCCTATCGCCAGCAGGGCGGCCGCGAGCTTGCGGTGTTGCGCGAATCGGATCAGTCCTATTATTTGCGCGAAGAGCGCATGGGCTGGATCCTCGGCCCCTACGAAGCCGGCGCACCGGCGCGATTCGCCGACGGCGTACCGGAGTGGTTCGGCAAGAGCCTGTTCGAGGGCGATCTCGACCGGCTGCTGCCGCACGTCGAAGCTGCTCAGCGGCGCGTACCGTCGCTCGCCAATTGCGGCATCAAGGATATCGTCAACGGTCCCATCGCCTACACGCCCGATGGCAGCCCGTTGGTGGGGCCCGCGTGGAATGCCCGGAATCTGTGGCTCAACGAGGGCCACAGCTTCGGCATCACCGCCGGGGGCGGTGCGGGCTGGCAGCTGGCCGAGTGGATCGTCGAGGGCGAGCCCGGCATCGATATGCTGGCCGTCGACCCGCGCCGCTACGGTCCTTACACCGGCAAACGCTACGTCGTGCAGAAGAACGAAGAGACGTACCGGAATGTATTCGTCATTCACTACCCGGACGAAGAGCGCGCCGATGCCCGGCCCGCCAAGACCAGCCCGGTGTACGACAAGCTCGCCCGCATGGGCGCAGTGTTCGGCCAGCGCTATGGCTGGGAACGCGCCAACTGGTTCGCTCCTCCAGGCGTTGCGCCCCGGGATACGTGGAGTTTTCGCCGCTCGAATTACTTCGAGCACGTGGGCGCCGAGGCGCTGCACCTGCGCAAGCATGTCGGCATGATCGATCTCACGCCCTTCACCAAGCACGAAGTCACCGGTCCCGGCGCGGAAGCCTGGCTCGACGGCCTGGTCGCCAACAAGGTGCCGACCAAGATCGGGCGCATCGCGCTGTGCCACGCGCTCACGCGTCGCGGCGGGATCCGCTCGGAATTCACCATCACCAAAATTGCCGATCAGCACTACTACGTGGTGAGCGCCGGCGCGGCCGAGCGCTACGACAGCGATTACCTGCAACAGCAGCTGCCGCGGGGGCAATCCGGCGCCCCGCCGGCGGGCAGCGTGTCCCTGAAGAACATCACCATGAGCCGCGGCTGCTTCGTGCTCGCCGGCCCGCGCTCGCGCGAGGTGCTGGCGCAACTCACCGACGTGGCGCTCGACAATACGGCCTTTCCGTGGCTCACCGGTCAGGTCGCCGAAGTGGGACTCGCGGTGGATGTGTATCTGCTGCGCGTGAATTTCGTCGGTGCGCTGGGGTGGGAGCTGCATTTTCCCATCGAATACGCGCACCATCTGTTCGATGCCCTGTTCGCCGCCGGCGCGCAACACGGCATCCGCATGGCCGGCATGCGCGCCATGGAATCGCTGCGGCTGGAAAAATCCTATCGCATGTGGGGCACGGACCTGAGCCCCGACTACACCCCCTACGAGGCGGGGCTCGAACGGTTCGTGCGCCTGAGCAAGGGCGCATTCATCGGCAAACAGGCGCTCGAGGCACAGCTCGCGAGCGGCGTGCCGCACCGTTTCGTCACCTTCGAAGTCCACGATGTGACCGATGCCGACGCCCTCGGCAACGAGCCGCTGTTCGATACCGCCGGGGATCTCGTCGGCCGCGCCACCGCCGGTTATTACGGCCATACGCTCGGCAAGAGCTTGGGCTTGGGGTACGTCAAACCCGAATTCGGCGCGGTCGGCGGCGAGCTGCTGATCGAGATCTTGGGCGAGCGCAAGCGCGCCACCGTGCTCGTCGATTCGCCGTACGATCCGGACAACCAGGAACTTCGGGCTTAAGTGCGGCACCCACCGACCCGGCAACCATTTTCCGCGCTGGCGCTGCTGCGGCGCGGCCTGACCGGCCATGCGGGCTGGCGGAACCAATGGCGCAAGCCCGACCCTAAACCCGCTTACGATGCCATTATCGTCGGCGGCGGCGGGCATGGCTTGGGCACCGCCTATTATTTGGCCAAGGAGCACGGCCTTGCGAATATCGCGGTGCTCGAGAAGGGTTGGATCGGCGGCGGCAACACCGGCCGCAACACCACCATCATTCGCTCCAATTATCTGTTCGACGAAAGCGCGGCCCTTTACGATCACTCGGTGAAGCTGTGGGAGACGCTGTCCCAGGAGCTCAACTACAACGTGATGTTCTCGCCGCGCGGCGTCATGATGCTGGCGCACACGGTTCACGACATTCAGGTGATCAAGCGTCACGTGCATGCCAACCGCTGCAACGGCGTCGACAACGAGTGGCTCGAACCGGCCGAAGCCAAAGAGTTTTGCCCGCTGCTCAACATCGAGGACAACATACGCTACCCGGTGCTCGGCGCGGCTCTGCAGCGCCGCGGCGGCACGGCGCGCCATGATGCGGTGGCCTGGGGCTACGCGCGCGCCGCCGACGCGCTCGGCGTCGACATCATCGAGAATTGCGAAGTGACCGGGATCCAGCGCGACGCGAGCGGCGCGGTCGAGGCCGTGGAAACCTCGCGCGGCGTGATCCGCAGCACCAAGGTGGGCGTTTCGGCGGCCGGCAACAGCAGCGTGGTGTTGAGCCTGGCCGGCGTGCGCCTGCCGCTCGAAAGTTATCCGCTGCAGGCCCTCGTATCCGAACCGGTCAAGCCGATCTTCCCGTGCGTGGTCATGTCCAACACCATACACGCCTACATCAGCCAATCCGACAAAGGCGAACTGGTCATCGGCGCGGGAACCGACGCGTACACCTCGTACACGCAGCGCGGCGCGCTGCACGTCAATACCCACACGCTCGATGCGGTGTGCGAATTGTTCCCCAATTTCCGGCGCATGCGCATGCTGCGCAATTGGGCAGGCATCGTCGATGTGACCCCCGACCGCTCGCCCATCATCGCCAAAACGCCGGTGCCGGGCTTGTACGTCAATTGCGGCTGGGGTACGGGCGGCTTCAAGGCCACGCCCGGCTCGGCGCACGTGTTCGCGTGGACCATCGCGCGCGACGAGCCGCACCCCATCAACGCGCCGTTCACCCTGGAACGGTTTCGTGACGGATACTTGATCGATGAGGCCGCGGCGGCCGCCGTGGCCCACTGAACCTGCATGTTGCTCATCGTCTGTCCCTACTGCGGCAAGCGGCCCGAACTCGAATTCACCTATGGCGGACAGGCGCACCTAGTGCGGCCCGCCAATCCCGCCGACATCGACGATCGAGCGTGGACGGATTTTCTCTACATGCGCAGCAACGTGAAGGGCGTGTACGCCGAACGCTGGCGGCATGCGCGCGGCTGCGGGCGGTTCTTCAACGCCTTGCGCGACACCACCACCGATCATTTCCTGTGCACCTACGAGACGGGCAAGCCGCCTCCCGAAATCACCGCCCCAGCGCCCGCGGCCGCCACGGGACGCGCCGCCGAGGACCGCACGTGAGCGCGCGTACGCCGAGCGGCGGGCGCATCGACCGCTCGCGGCCGCTGCGCTTCAGCTTCGATGGCAAGAACTATGAGGGCTACGCGGGCGATACCCTGGCCTCGGGTCTGCTGGCCAACGGCGTGCACCTGGTCGCACGCTCGTTCAAGTACCACCGGCCCCGGGGAATCCTGGCGGCAGGCGCCGAGGAACCGAACGCCTTGGTGACCATCAGCCGGGACGCGGCGCGCTGCACACCGAATCTGCGCGCCACGCAGGTCGAACTGTACGACGGGCTGACGGCGGTCAGTCAAAATCGCTGGCCCAGTCTGCGCCACGATGTCGGTCGGATGAACGATTGGTTGTCGCCGTTCTTTCCGGCGGGCTTCTACTACAAGACGTTCATGTGGCCGCGCACGGCGTGGAAAGCCGTGTACGAACCGGTGATTCGCCGCGCCGCCGGACTGGGCCAAGCTCCGACACTCCCCGACCCGGACCGCTATGCACAACGCTACGCACACTGCGATGTGCTGGTGGTGGGTGCGGGACCCGCCGGCATCGCGGCGGCGCTGGCCGCGGCCGAGGGTGGCGTGCGCGTCATGCTATGCGACGAGCAGGCAGAATTCGGCGGCAGTCTGTTGGGGGATACCGCGGCGCGCATCGATGCGGATACCGCCCTCGCGTGGATGGCGAAAGCCATCGCGTCCTTGAGGGCGAACCCGCGCGTCACCCTCCTCCCCCGCACCACCGCCTTCGGTTATTTTCCGCACAATTTTCTGGGGCTCAACCAACGCCTGAGCGATCACCTGGCGCGCCCGATGGCCGGCCAGCCGCGCGAGCGGCTGTGGCAGGTGCGCGCCCGCTCGGTGGTGCTGGCGACCGGCGCCATCGAACGGCCGCTGGTGTTTCCGGGCAACGACCGCCCGGGCATCATGCTGGCCGGCGCCGGCCAAACGTATCTCAATCGCTATGGCGTGCGCGTGGGCGATCGGGTGGCCATCGTCACCGCCGCCGACGGCGCCTACCAAGCGGCGCTCGATCTGCACGCCGCCGGGGTGGGGGTCGCGGCCATCGCCGATGTGCGGCAGGCACCGGCCGGAGCGCTGCCCGACGCGGCGCGGCGCGCGGGCCTGAACATCATTGCGGGCGCGACGGTGCTCGGTACCGAGGGGAATCGGCGCGTCAGCCGCATCAGGCTGGGACGGGTGGACGGCGGCACGGTGCGCGCGGCGCGGTCGCTCGACTGCGATGCGGTGCTGATGTCGGGCGGCTTCACGCCGAGTGTGCATCTGTTCTCCCAGTCGCGCGGCAAGCTCGCGTGGAACGATGTTCTACAGGCGTTCGTGCCGGGCCGATCGGCCGAGAACGAGCGCTCGGCGGGCGCCTGCCGCGGCCTCTTCGGGCTGGCCGACGCGTTGGCGGATGGCGCGGCGGCCGGTGCTGCCGCCGCGGCAGCGGGTGGCGTACCGGCCGGTGCAGTGC
>JALYHP010000104.1 GCA_030799355.1 Pseudomonadota bacterium | reverse complement strand
CGCTGCGCCCGCGGTCGCCGTTCCAGCGGGCGCTGCCCCCGCAGGCGCCGCTCCGGCCTCCCCGCTTCCCGATTCACGGGTGTCCGTATTGACCGCGGAGCAGGTCATCCAGATCCTGGACGATACGGTGGACTGGTATCGGACGCTCGGCACGCAGCAGCAGAACGCCACGCAGCCGAGTGACTTGCTGATCCTGTACGGCAATCGGCAGACTGCCGAAAAGGTCGTCGCGCTGGCTTTCGAGATCGCCCGAGCGAACGCAGAGCTGCTCAGCAGCGAGGCCAACGCCGCCCAGAGCGACGCCGCTCCGTCATCGCAGCAGGTACTCGACCAGCAAAAAAAGCAAATCGACGCGCAGCGCCAGTCCATTCAGGACGAGCTCGACGCGGACCGGCGGCGCGCCGCGGCATCCGGCAAAGCGAGAAGCCAGATCGAAGCGAAGTTGCCCGAGTTGCAGGGCGAACTGGCGATGGTGGATGCACGCAAGAACCTGCTCGATACCATGGCGGAGTTCGTCAATGAGAGCGATCCGAAGGGTGCGGGCGCGAACGCGCTGAAAGCCCATATAGACGCCATCGCAGCGACCATACCCACCGAATACGGCGGCACCACGCCGGCGCCGGGCGGCTCGTCCTCAGCCGGTTCGGCCGGCAACGCCTTGCCGGCAGCCAGCGCCGCCGCCGCTCCGGCGCGTTACGGACTATGGGAGCTCGGCCGCGACGCGCTGCGCCTGCGCGGCAAGATCAAAACCATCGACGTCGTCGACCAGCATACGGCGCGGCTAGCGGCGACTTTTCAGAAAATCAGTGCGCCGCCGCTCAATCAGTTGCGAGCCTATTCGGCGCGCAGCGATGCCCTGGCCTCCCAGGCGGACAATGCTGACGGCGCGGTGTTGAAGAGCCTGCGCGGCAAATTCGATACGCTCGCGTGGCTGTTCAAACAAACCTCGGCCATCCTGATTCCGTTGAGCAAGGAACAGGTGCTGCTGCAGCAGTACCGGCACAGTTTACGCAATTGGCGCGACGCCTCCAGCCGGCAATATCACGAAGCGCTGGCAGCGCTCGGCGTGCGCTTGGGAATTCTCGCCGGCATGCTGGCGGTGCTCTTCGTGGTCGCGGAAATCTGGCGGCGCGGCGTGCTCCGCTACGCGCACGAGCCGCGCCGGCGCTACCAATTGCTGCTGGTCCGACGGATCGTCATGTGGGTGGCGGCCGCCATCATCCTCGGTCTTAGCTTCACCACCGAACTGAGTTCGTTCGCCACCTTTGCCGGCCTGCTCACGGCCGGCGTCGCCGTCGCCATGCAAAGCGTGCTGGTATCGGTTGTCGGGTATTTTTTCCTGATAGGCAAATATGGCATCCGGGTGGGCGACAAGATTCAAATCGGCACGGTCGTCGGCGAGGTGATCGACATCGGCCTGGTGCGCATGCATCTGATGGAGCTCAACACGCAAGGGCCGCTCGGGCCCACGGGCAGAGTGGTTGCGTTCGCCAATCTGATCGTATTCCAGGCATCGGGAGGTTTGTTCAAGCAAATTCCCGGCGTGAATCTATCCTGGCACGAGATGACGTTGACGCTGCCGGCGGTCGATGATTACGCGGCCTTGAAACAGGCGCTGTTGGCGGCCGTGCACGATGTCACCAGCGAGTACCAAGACGAGATCGCGCGCCAGAGGGAGGAAATCCAGAGAACCACGGCGACGTTCGCGGTGACCGACGCCGCGCCGCAGGTCCAGATGCATCTCACCGATGGGCGCATGCAGGCGCTGATCCGCTACGCCGTGCATCTGGAGCATGCTGCCGACATCGACGAGCGGGTGTCCGCCGCTGTGCTCAAAGTCATCGGCGCGGCGGGCAGCGCGACTCACCCCGACAGCAGCGTCTCGGTGTAGCCGGCGAAGTCCGGCGAGCATCATCTCGTGGCGGGCCGGCGCGGCAACCGGCGCGGTCAGCGCGAAGCACACGCAATAGGGTGCGCCGCAGAGCGAAGCAATACACGCGTGTAGGCTTGCGCCGTCGCAAGCCACGCTTCGCGAATCGCCCGGCGGCCATGGCCAGCGAAGCCGCCCCCGCTAGCATGCCACCTGCCATGCGCGGCGGGCTTAGCGGATCAAGTCTTTGTAGACATGCCAGGTCGCATGCCCCAACAGCGGCGTGACGAACAGCAAGCCGATCAGCAGCGTTGCGTAGCCGATGATGGTCAGGACCAGAATGAGCGCGCTCCACACGATCATGGCGGGCAGATTGCTGAACACGACGGTCGCGCTCGCTCGCATGGCGTGCGCCGCGGTGGCGTGCCGATCGATGATGAGCGGCACGGCAACCACGGAAACGGCGAAAACCCCGGCCGCCAACAGTCCTCCCACGGCGATGTAGGCCAAGACCTGCGGCCGATTGGTCGCCGCAAAAAAGCCTTGGTATAACGTCTCGCCCACATCGGGCGCGGCGATGTGGAACACGGTTCCGAGCATGAGCGCCGAGACGGCGAACCACACGATGGCGCACACCGCGAGGATCGCGCCGTACTCGAACAGCGCATGCCGGTTACGGGCGAAGCCTTCCAATGATTCGTCGAAGGTCGCCGCCTCACCCGCGGCGTAACGCCGGGACATCTCGCAAAGGCCGGCCGACATCACCGGTCCGACCAGCAGAAATCCGGAAATCGCGGCGGCGATGAAATAAGGATGCGTGCCGCAAAACACCAGCAGCGTCCACCCCATGGCGACGAACAGCGCCCCGTAGCCCAGGCTGGCCGGCTTGCGCATGTCGAGCCACCCGCGGCGCAGCCATGCGAATGGTCGCAACGCCGGAACCCGTAAAACCTCCAGATGTAAATTCGGAACCTCATGGGATATGAGCGTTGCGTGCATGGCGTATCTCCGATCGGGAATGAATGGAGCCACCCGCCAGTCTAGTCCTAACGCAGGCGCAGACAAGGCTGGCTTGCCGCTCGATCCGGCGGCCGCCACCCGCACCGGCAGACGACCAAAAGCCGGGCGGAGGAGGCAACAATTCGCTTTTAGGAGCCTGCACAGCACCGGTAGGTTTCAATAGGAGCGCCGCTGCGCGCCGCGTGGCCGAGCCGCGGCGTTGCAATGCGGCCGGCGGCGCAGTTAAGGTATGGTGCAACTATGGCCAAGCAGATACCGCCGCTGCCGAAGCGGAAGAAGTCGCCAGTCGCTCGAAGCGGTGAACATCGCTCGAGGCGGGGGACATCGCCCATGAAACAGAAGACCAAGCGCATCCGCGTGCTCGCCATCGATGTGGGCGGCAGTCACGTCAAGATGCGGGTGTCCAACCGCCGCGAAGAGCGCCAGTTCGTGTCGGGGCCCCAACTCACCGCACGGCGTATGGTGGCGAGCGTGCACGAGCTCACCGGCGATTGGAGCTACGACGCGGTCTCGATCGGCTATCCGGGGGTGGTGATCCACGGCAAGATCGCCACCGAGCCGCACAATCTCGGCAGTGGCTGGGTGGGTTTCGATTTCAAAGCCGCGTTCGGGCGGCCGGTGCGCCTCATCAACGACGCCGCCATGCAGGCGATCGGCAGCTATCAGGGCGGCCGCATGCTGTTTCTCGGACTCGGTACGGGGCTGGGAGCCGCCATGATCGTCGATGGCGTGGTTCAGGCGATGGAACTTGCCCATATGAGCTACAAGAGGGGCAAGACCTACGAGGAATACGTCGGCGAACACGGCCGTCAGCGCCTCGGCAACAAGCGATGGCGGCACGCCGTCAAAGATGTCGTCGGTAAGTTGCGCACCGGGCTGGAAGCGGATTACGTCGTCTTGGGCGGCGGCAACCCCCGCAAGCTCAAAAAACTTCCGCAGGGTGCGCGGCTCGGCAACAACGACTTCGCGTTTCTTGGCGGCTTTCGCATGTGGCGCGCAAACCTGGGGCGCGTTTCGCACCGGGCCGGTGGCCGCTAGCCGGCGGCGTGCGCGCCCCTGACGCAAGGGAACTCAAACGAGGGCGGCCACCCAGTGGTCATCAGGCGCGGTCGCAACTCGGCGCGGTACGCGGGGCACGCGACAACCCGGGGGGGGCGGGGACGTACCGAAGCCTTGCAGGTTCGCTGGCGAGACCAGGGCGGCCTTGCGCTGCCGGGCATTCCGCAGACGCCGTGGCCGCGGGTGCGTGCGGTGAGCCGCTGCTAACGCCATGAATTCGTGGTAGTTGCGCCGCCGAATCGTAATCCACGTCAATTGGACTTTTGACCGGTCATTTGCCAAGATTTACGGAGGGGGTCGTGGCGACGCTGGAGAACCAATCCGACAAATGCGTAACCGCTTTGTTGACCCTGCATCAGCCCGTGGGTTGTGTTTCGTTTTGAGCGATGCCGCAGCCCACGTGAAGGCGTTGGGCGCGGCATGGAGTCCTAGCAATGGAATCGAAGCCGAGCGTCGCCGCCAAAACCGAAAGCACCGGCAGGGCCGCCGCCAAAACCAAAAGCAACGGCAGCGTTGCGGCTCGGGCGAAGCCCGGTAGCGCGGCGAAGCAGGCCGGCGGCGCACCCGACCTCGATCTGCACGAGCTGCTCGCCGCGCTGCATGCCATGCAAGCCGGTAATTTTTCGGTGCGCCTGTCCGGGTCGCAAACCGGCGTGGCCGGCAAGATCTGCGACACCTTCAATACCATCGTCGCCGCCAATCAGCGCATCGCGCAGCAGCTCGAGCATGTCGGCGACGTCGTGGGGCGCCAGGGGAAAACCCGGACGCGCGTGCGTTTCGGTCTGTCCGACGGCGCCTGGGCCGACATGGAAGCCTCGGTCAACGATTTGATCGACGATCTTCTCTGGCCCACCACGGCGGTGACCCGCACCGTCACCGCGGTGGCGCGCGGCGATCTGCTGCAGACCGTGCCGCTCGATGTCGACGGACGCGCGCTCAAGGGCGAGTTCCTGCGTTCGGCCAACATCGTCAACACCATGATCAAGCAATTGAGCGTGTTCACCTCCGAAGTGACGCGAGTGGCGCGCGAAGTGGGCACCGACGGCAAACTGGGCGGCCAGGCCCAGGTCCAAGAAGTCACCGGTGTCTGGAAGGATCTCACCGAAAGCGTGAATTCCATGGCATCGAACTTGACCGCGCAGGTGCGCAACATCGCGGAGGTGACCATCGCCGTCGCCAACGGCGACCTGTCGAAGAAGATCACCGTGGACGTCCGCGGTGAAATCCTGCAATTGAAGGAAGCCATCAACACCATGGTGGACCAATTGCGCTCCTTCGCCTCCGAAGTGACGCGCGTGGCGCGCGAAGTGGGCACCGAGGGCAAGCTGGGCGGACAGGCCCTGGTGCCGGGCGTCGCCGGCACCTGGAAGGATCTCACCGACTCGGTGAACGCCATGTGCGGCAACCTCACCGCGCAGGTGCGCAACATCGCGCAGGTGACCACCGCCGTCGCGCGCGGCGATCTGTCGCGCAAGATCACGGTGGACGTGTCGGGCGAAATCCTCGAACTCAAGCAGACCATGAACACCATGGTCGACCAGCTGAACGCGTTCGCGGGCGAAGTCACCCGCGTGGCCCGCGAGGTGGGTACCGAAGGCCGCCTGGGCGGCCAGGCGCAGGTGCCGGGCGTCGCCGGCACGTGGAAGGATTTGACGGACAACGTCAATTCGATGGCCTCCAACCTCACCGCACAGGTGCGCAACATCGCCGAAGTGTCGACGGCGATCGCCAGCGGCAATCTCGCGAAGAAGATCACGGTGACGGTGTCGGGCGAAATCTTGGAGCTCAAGGAAACCATCAACACCATGGTGGACCAGCTGAACGCCTTCGCCTCCGAGGTGACGCGCGTGGCGCGCGAAGTGGGCAGCGAAGGACGGCTGGGCGGTCAGGCGAACGTGCGCGGCGTCGCGGGCACGTGGAAGGATCTGACCGAGAACGTCAATTCCATGGCCTCGAATCTCACCGGCCAGGTGCGCAACATCGCCGAAGTGACCACCGCCGTGGCGAACGGCGACTTGTCCAAGAAGATCACCGTCGATGTGAAGGGTGAAATTCTGGAACTGAAGGACACCATCAACACCATGGTGGACCAGTTGAACGCCTTCGCCGGCGAAGTGACGCGCGTGGCGCGCGAAGTGGGCACCGAGGGCAAGCTGGGCGGCCAAGCGCAGCTCAAGGGCGTGGCCGGCACCTGGAAGGATCTCACCGACTCGGTGAATTCCATGGCTTCGAATCTGACCGGTCAGGTGCGCAACATCGCCGAGGTGGCCACCGCCGTGGCCCAGGGCGACTTGTCGAAGAAGATCACCGTGACGGTGTCGGGCGAAATTCTGCTGCTCAAGGAAACCTTGAACACCATGGTGGACCAGCTGCGCTCGTTCGCGGGCGAAGTGACCCGCGTGGCGCGCGAGGTGGGCACCGAAGGCCGCTTGGGCGGCCAGGCGCAGGTGCCGGGCGTCGCGGGCACCTGGAAGGATCTCACCGACTCGGTGAACTCCATGGCCGGCAACCTGACCGCTCAGGTGCGCAACATCGCCGAGGTGTCGACCGCCATCGCCAACGGCGATCTGTCGCGCAAGATCACGGTGGACGTGCGCGGCGAAATTCTGCAATTGAAAGAAACCTTGAACACCATGGTGGACCAGCTCAATCGCTTCGCGTCCGAGGTGACCCGCGTGGCGCGCGAGGTGGGCACCGAGGGCAAGTTGGGCGGCCAGGCGAACGTTCCCGGCGTGGCGGGTACGTGGAAGGACTTGACCGAGAACGTGAATTCCATGGCCTCGAACCTCACCGGCCAGGTGCGCAACATCGCCGAAGTCACCACGGCGGTGGCCCGCGGCGACCTGTCGCGCAAGATCACCGTGGACGTGAAAGGTGAAATCCTCGAGCTCAAGAACACCATCAATACCATGGTGGACCAATTGAACGCCTTCGCCGGCGAAGTGACGCGAGTGGCGCGCGAAGTGGGCACCGAAGGCAAGTTGGGCGGCCAGGCCCAGGTGCCCGGGGTGGCCGGCACCTGGGCGGACCTCACCGACAACGTCAATTCCATGGCGGGCAATCTCACGGCGCAGGTGCGCAACATCGCGGAAGTGGCCACCGCCATCGCCACCGGCGACCTCTCCCGCAAGATCACGGTGGACGTCCGCGGCGAAATCCTGCTGTTGAAGGAAACGCTGAACACCATGGTGGACCAGCTGCGTTCCTTCGCCGGCGAAGTGACGCGCGTGGCGCGCGAAGTGGGCACCGACGGGCGCCTGGGCGGCCAGGCCGTGGTGCCGGGCGTCGCGGGCACGTGGAAGGATTTGACCGACAACGTGAACCTGCTCGCGGCGAACCTTACCACCCAGGTGCGCAACATCGCCGAGGTCACCACGGCGGTGGCGCGCGGCGATCTGTCGCGCAAGATCACGGTGGACGTGAAGGGCGAAATCCTCGAACTCAAGAACACCATCAATACGATGGTCGATCAGTTGAACGGCTTCGCGGGCGAGGTGACCCGCGTGGCGCGCGAGGTGGGTACCGAGGGGCGCTTGGGCGGCCAGGCGCAAGTGCCGGGCGTCGCCGGCACCTGGAAGGATCTCACCGACACCGTCAACGTGATGGCGGCCAACCTCACCGAACAGGTTCGCGGCATCGTCAAGGTGGTGACTGCGGTGGCCGACGGCGATCTGAAACAGAACCTCACGGTGGCGTCCAAGGGCGAGGTGGCGGCGCTGGCCGTGACCATCAACAACATGACCAACACGCTCGCGACCTTCGCCGACCAGGTGACCACGGTGGCGCGCGAAGTAGGCGTCGAAGGCCGCTTGGGCGGACAAGCCAACGTGCCCGGCGCGGCCGGAACCTGGAAGGATCTGACCGGCAACGTGAATCTTCTGGCGGCCAACCTCACCACCCAGGTGCGCGCCATCGCCGAGGTGGCGACCGCCGTGACCAAGGGCGACCTGACCCGCTCGGTGCAGGTGGAAGCGCGCGGCGAAGTCGCGGAGCTCAAGGACAACATCAATACGATGATCGGCAACCTGCGACTCACGACGGATCGCAACACCGAACAGGACTGGCTCAAGACCAATCTGGCGCGCTTCACCAACATGCTGCAGGGTCAGCGCGACCTGACCACCGTGGGCCGCATGCTGCTCACCGAGTTGGCGCCGCTGGTGGACGCGCAGCACGGGGTCATCTATCAAGTGGAGACGGGTATCGGCGCGGAAGGGCTGCAGTTGCTCTCCGCCTACGCGGACAGCGCAACCAACGGCCACGCCCAGCGGCTGCAACTCGGCGAGGGGCTCATCGGCCAGTGCGCGCGCGATGCGCGGCGCATGCTCATTACAGAAATACCGAAGGACGTCGTGCCGATCAGTTCGGGCCTGTTCAGCGCGCCGCCGCAGCACGTCATCGTGCTGCCCGTGTTGTTCGAGGGCGAGGTCAAGGCGGTCATCGAACTCGCTTCCCTCGGCGCCTTCACGGATTTGCAAATGTCGTTCCTGGAACAGTTGACCACCTCCATTGGCATCGTGCTCAACTCCATCGAAGCCACCATGCAAACCGAAGGACTGCTCAAGCAATCGCAGCAGCTGGCCACCGAGCTGCAGACCCAGCAGCGCGAGCTGCAGCAGACCAACGAGAAGCTGGAACAGAAAGCGCAGCAGCTGGCCGACCGCAACGTCGAGGTCGAAGCCAAGAACCAGGAAATCGAAGAGGCGCGCCGTGCCGTGGAAGACAAGGCGACCGAGCTTGCGCTCACGTCCAAATACAAGTCCGAGTTCCTGGCCAACATGTCGCACGAACTGCGGACGCCGCTCAACAGCATTCTCATCCTGGGTCAGCAGCTGACCGAGAATCCGGACGGCAATCTCAGCAACAAGCAAGTCGAGTTCGCGCGCACCATCCATGGCGCCGGCACCGACCTTTTGAATCTCATCAGCGATATCCTGGATCTTTCCAAGATCGAATCCGGCACGGTGTCGGTGGATGCCGAGGAGGTTTACTTCAGCAACCTGCTGGAAATGATCGCCCGGCCGTTTCGGCATGAAGCCGAGAACCGGCGGTTGCAATTCGAGGTGGCGATTTCCCCGAACCTCGATCGCAGCATCATCACCGATTCGAAGCGCCTGCAGCAAGTACTCAAGAACCTGCTGTCCAACGCGTTCAAATTCACCGCCGAGGGCGGCGTGAAACTGAGCGTGGCGCCGGCGGCGAGCGGTTGGAATGCGGATCATCCCACCCTGCGGCTCGCCCCCTCGGTGGTGTCGTTCGAAGTAACCGATACCGGCATCGGCATCCCGCTGGAGAAGCAGCGCATCATCTTCGAAGCATTCCAGCAGGCCGATGCCGGCACCAGCCGCAAGTACGGCGGCACGGGACTCGGACTAGCCATCAGCCGCGAACTGGCAAATTTGCTCGGCGGGGAAATCCAGCTGCGCAGCTCGCCGGGCGTGGGCAGCGTGTTCACGCTGTACCTGCCCCTCACCTATGCGGGCAGCAGTTCGGCCAAGGTGGCGGCTCCGCCGCGCGAACTCGCGCCCAGCCCCGCCGCATCATTGCGTTCCGTCGAACGGCCGCCGGAGCCCATTCTCGATGATCGCGACGAAATCGCGCCCGGCGATCCCATCGTGCTCATCATCGAGGATGATCCGCACTACGCTCGCATCATGATGGGCGCCGCTCAGGCCGAGGGCTTCAAGGTGCTGGTCGTGCATCGCGGCGCGGAGGCGCTGGCGCTGGCGCGCGAGCATCATCCGACCGCCATATCGCTCGATATATTCCTGCCCGATATGCTGGGGTGGACCGTGTTGAGCCAGCTCAAACAGGACCCGTCGACTCGGCACATTCCCGTGCAGATCGTCACCTTGGACGAGGACCGCCACCATGGGTTGGCGCGCGGCGCATTCTCGTTCGTACAGAAGCCGGCCACGGCCGAAGGCCTGGAGAGCGCCTTCGCGCGCATCAAGGACTACTCGACGCCGCGGCGCAAGCGCCTGCTGCTGGTGGAGGACAACGAAGCGGAGCGCACCGGCGTCGCCGAATTGCTGAGCCACCAGGACATCGAGATCGTCGCCGCCGGCACCGGCGCGGCCGCGCTCGCGCAGTTGCACGAGGGTGCGGTGGATTGCGTGGTGCTGGACTTGAAGCTGCCCGACATGTCCGGCTTCGACGTGCTGGAGCACATTCGCGACGACGCGGCGCTGTGCGACGTGCCCGTGGTGGTTTTCACCGGCCGCGAGCTGTCCGCCGAGGAGGACGCGATGCTGCATACCATGGCGCGCAGCGTGGTGGTGAAGGGCGTCGAGTCCCCGGAACGGCTGCTGGACGAGACGGCTTTGTTCCTGCATCGCGTGGTTGCCGACCTGCCCCCCGCGAAGCAACGCATGCTGCAGACTTTGCACAGTTCCGACGAAGATCTCATGCACCGCACGGTGCTGCTGGTCGATGACGACGCGCGCAACATTTTCGCGCTGTCGAGCGTGCTCGAGCGGCGCGGCATGGAGGTGCTGACCGCCACCACCGGCAGCGAAGCCATCGCCGTGCTGGCCTCGCGTAAGGATGTCGCCATCGTGCTGATGGACATCATGATGCCCGGCATGGACGGCTACGAGACCATTCAGGCCATTCGCGCGAAGCCCGGCTTTCGCCGCTTGCCCATTCTCGCCCTGACGGCGAAGGCCATGAAGGGCGACCGCGAGAAGTGCCTCGAGGCGGGCGCTTCGGATTACCTCGCGAAACCCGTGAATATCGAGCAATTGCTCTCCGCCCTGCGCATGTGGCTGCATCGTTGAACATCACGCCCATGAACGACCAGCCCATGAGCCAAGCGGATAAGGTCAATATCCTGCTGGTCGACGATCAACACGCCAAGCTGCTGAGCCACGAGGCTATCTTGGCCGGGATCGGCGAGAACCTCATCAAGGCGACCTCCGCGCGCCAGGCCTTCGAGGTGCTGCTCAAGAACGAAGTGGCCTTGATCCTCATCGACGTGTGCATGCCCGATCTGGACGGCTTCGAGCTCGCGGCGATGATCCGCCAGCACCCCCGATTCCAGACCACCGCCATCATTTTCGTCTCGGCGGTGATGATGACCAAACCGGATCAGCTGCGCGGCTACCAGCTGGGCGGCGTCGACTACGTACCCGTACCGGTGGTGCCGGAGCTGCTGCGCGCCAAGGTGAAAGTCTTCGTCGATCTGTATCGCAAGACGCGCCAACTGGAGCGCTTCAATGCCGAGCTGGAACAGCGCGTCGCGGAGCGCACCGCCGAGCTGCAGCGCTTCAACGAGGAACTCGAACAGCGCATCGAAGAGCGCACGCGCGAGCGCGAAACCGCGTTGGCGCAACTGTTCGAGGCGCAAAAAATGGACACCATCGGTCAGTTGACCGGCGGCGTCGCGCACGATTTCAACAACTTGCTGATGGCGGTGCTGGGCAGCCTCACGCTGCTCGAGAAGCGCTTGCCGCCCGGCGAGCACGCCAACCGACGTTTGGCGCAGAACGCCATCCAGGGGGCGCAGCGCGGCGCTGCCTTGACACAACGGCTGTTGGCCTTCTCCCGCCGTCAGGAGCTGAAGCCGGAATCGGTCGACGTCGAACACCTCGTGGGAGGAATGGTAGATCTGCTGAAGCGCGCCTTGGGCCACGGCATCGAGTTGCAGCTGAGCTTCCCGAGCGCCATGCCGCCCGTGCTCGCCGATGCCAATCAGCTGGAGCTGGCGCTCCTCAATCTCGCTTTGAACGCGCGCGATGCCATGCCCAATGGCGGACAACTGACGGTCGGCGCGACGGCCGAGATCCGGTCCGAATTCGCCCCCTGCGCCGGCGCCGAGCGGGCGCTTGCGCCGGGGGACTATGTGCGTATCTTCGTCGCCGACACCGGCGTCGGTATGGACGAGATGACTCTGGCCAAGGCAACCGAGCCGTTCTTTACCACCAAAGGGCCCGGCAAGGGCACCGGTCTCGGCTTATCCATGGTGCATGGGCTGGCAGCCCAGTCCGGCGGCTTGTTGCACATCCGTAGCAAGCCGAACGTGGGCACGCACATCGAGCTATGGTTGCCGAGGGCGACCACGTCCGCCATCTCGGTACTACGGGCGCCGAAGCCCGTTGAACTCGCGCCGCGGACCGCCCCTTGCAAGATATTGATCGTCGATGACGATCTTTTGGTATTGACGGGGACGGCGGCGTTGATCGAGGATTTGGGCCACACCGCCATCGAGGCGCACTCGGCCGCGGAAGCCCTGGCGAAGCTCGCAGCCGATGCCGGCATCGATCTCGTGATCACCGATTACGCGATGCCGACCATGACGGGCCTACAGCTCGCGCAATGCATTCAAGACCGCTTTCCCGGACTACCCATCATTCTGGCCACCGGCTACGCCGAGCTGCCGCTCGATCCCGCGAAGATGGGGTTGCTCAAACTGACCAAACCGTGCACTCAGCAAGACATCGCGGCATGCATTCACAAGGCCATGCGGCCGCGCGCCGAGGTGAACGAATTCGTCGAGCCGACTGCCGCGCGGAACTGAACGCCGCCTGGCGAAGGCTTACTGTGCGGTCGCATGCGACGGGCAACCCGCGAGATCGCGTATAGCATCGATGACCACGGCGGGACTGTCGCGCTGTATGTAGTGGCCGCTGTGCTCGACGAACGTATGACGGGCACCGGGGAAATCCGCGGCGATATTGTTCTGCAAGGTGACGGCCGTTGCGCGCTGGTCCGCAGTCTCGTCGACGCCAATGCGGGTACTCGACAGCACGATGGTGGGAATCGCCGCGGCGCTGGGGCTGTCCTTGACCTCGAGCCCCGCCTCGGTGCTGTCGCTGAGCTCGCGCCGCATCACCAGCGGCATGTACAGCGTAACCGCCGTGCGTGCCCGGTAGGGAGTATCCGCAGTCGCATCGACCTTGAGCCCTTGCTGCCAGTGCGTCGAGTCGATGAGCACCAACCCAGCGACTTCGCCGGGGAAATTGCGAGCGAAATACTGCATGTACAGCCCGCCCAACGAGTGCCCGACGAGCACATACGGCGGATGCAGATTTCTGCGCTGCAATTCGGCGCGCAATTCGCCGACGATGGACGCGGCATCGCGCGCGGCGACGGCCGGATCGCTGTCGAGATATCCGGCTCGATTGTACGAGAAGGTGCGTGCGCAGTTCGCGGCAATGCGCGGCTGGATGGCCTGCCAAACGTCCAGCGTGTCGCCGAACCCCGATTCGAGCACGATGGTCCTAGGACCCGCGCCCTCGATCCGGACATGATGGTGAGGCGCCTCGGCGCTCGCGCCGACCATCGATTCCCCCATGGTTGCGCTGGCAGCCGGCGTCGCGGCGTATGCGACGGTCGCCGCCGCTGCGCATGCTGCCGACCATGCCGCGCACCGGGCTGACTTGACGAACACATTCATGGCGCGAACCCTCTTCTCGAGCGTAGCGCTCGAGGTACGGTGCTGGCAAGCGGCGGCGGCCACGCCGGGGGCGCCCTTAAAACTTGCGCGCTGCCACCCTAACTGCATAATGTCCGTGCATTCACTGCAATGGAACTGCCGAATGGTCAAGCGCAAGCCGAAGGTCGAAGCCGCCCCGCGAATGGCCTTTCCCGCTACCGTTCCACGCAGATCCGAAGCGCGTCAGACCCGAAGCCGACAGCGGGTACGATCCGCCGGGGAGCGGGCCACCGCCGTCCGGAAGGGGGCGGCGCCCGCCGAGGCGGCGCATAGCCGTGCCTATGCGGATTTGAAGGAAGCGGTGCTCGCAGGGAAATTTCGGCCCGGCGACGTGGTCACTTTACGCTCGCTCGCGAAACAGCTCGCGGTGGGCGAGATGCCGGTGCGCGAGGCGCTCAGGCGCCTCACGTCCGAAGGCGCGTTCGAGGCGCTGCCGAATCGCTCGGCACGGGTCCCGGCGCTCAACCGTCGCCAGGTGGAGCAAATCCTCGAACTGCGTGGCTATCTCGAGGGCAAGGCGGCGGCATATGCCGCCCGCAATATCACGCTGGTGCAGATCGAGCATCTGCGGTTCCTTCAGGACGGAATCGAAAGAAGCTTCGACGCCGGCGACGCGCGAATGCCCGCCGCGCTCAACATGGCCTTCCACTTCGAGATCTACCGCATTGCCGACAACCCGTTCCTCCTCCCGTTGATCCAGACGCTGTGGCTGCGCATGGCGCCGTTGTCCGCCAGCACGGTGTCGCTGTTGACTCGTCATGCGAAGACTTTCCGGCGTGCCGGCCGCGAAAATCACGAACGTCTGCTCGCGGCATTCCAGGCGCGCGACCCGGCGGGGGCGGAGAAGGCCATGCAGCGCGATCTTTTGGGTCTGACGAAGATACCGGGCTATTGGGAAAGCTTGGAGATCAGCCCGGGTTAGGAGGAGACTGGCGGCACGCCCACACACTCTTCTGCCGCTTACTTGCTCGACCGCGGCAGGATGTCGGCATGGCGGGTGAGGTATGCACGGACTTCGGCGACGAAGGCTTTGACGTCGCGCGCCGTCATCGGCAGGGACAAAGCGATCATGCCGCGCGGGGAGACGAAATAGCCGCGCGCGATCATCTCCAGTTGAAACAGGCGGCGCACCGATGCCGTGCCGGGTTCGACCCGCGAGGGCTCGGTCATCCCCGACTCGTTCCAGTGCGTGCTGAGCACGCTGCCGAGCCCCGTGGCATGAAAGCTCAGCCCCACCGAGCGGCCGAGTGCGTTCAATTGCAGGCGTAGACTGTCGCCGAGGGAATTCAATTTGATGCATGCCTCGGGCGTGTATACATCGCGCGCCCCCACCAACCCGGCGCTCATGGCGATGACGTTGCCGCTGAAAGTTCCGCCTTGCCACAGCCGTCCGCCCTTGGCCGTGTCGAAATGACGCATCAGCGTGCGCGAGCCGCCGAAGGCGCCGAACGCGAAGCCGCCACCCCATGACTTGCCGAGCGTCGTGAGGTCCGGATCGATACCACGCAGCCCTTGCACGCCGCCGGGGGCGAGCAGCGAGGTCATCACTTCATCGAATACCAGTACGATTCCGAGCCGACGGGTCTCTTCGCGCAGCATGGCGAGGAATTCGCGCTTCGCCGGAATGACGCCGTGGGTCAACATCGGCTCGACGATGACGGCGGCGAGGTGGTTGCGCTCCGCCCGCAGAACGGCGCGGGTGCCGGCGATGTCGTTGTAAGTCGCCTTGATGACATCGAAGGAGACATTCATCGCCGTCCCGGATCTGTAATCCATGAAGGCGCCGTGGCAACAGCCGTCGAATACCAACAGCTTCGCGCGATTGGTGGCGTGCAGAGCTGCCTGCACGGCGAAAAGGCAAGCCTCGGAACCTGAGTTGCAGAATCTAAGCTGCTCCATCGACGGGATGCGCCGCGAGATGAGCTCGGCCAATTCCAATTCCTGGGTGTTCGGACTGCTCAGGCAAACGCCGCCGTCCAACGTCTCGGCGACCGCTCGCTCGATGGGCGCGCACGTGTGTCCGTAGATGCCGGCCGCATAGTCGCCCACCATATCGAGATAGTCGTGGCCGTCGAGATCGGTGATGTGGGCGTGGTCGCCCGCGGCCATGGTCAGCGGGAACGGTGTGTAAGACAGGATGTCGCGGGAATGTCCGCCCGGCAGGACGGTGCACGCGCGCTCATGCCGCATTCGACTCAGTGGGTTGGCGGCGGTATAGGCCTGCTCGGCGAGCAGGAGGGCCGCTTCGACGGCAGGCGTGGGGTCCTGCCCGGTTCCAATGGTCATATACCGGTTCGTAGCCAAGCGAGATTGCGCGAGCCGAGCGGCGGCGCCGGCCTAGCGCGTTGCTCGGGGATACCGCGAAGTCTACGACGAGGCGTCCATGCTGCCGCGCGATTCCAAATTGTCCAGCGAGGGTCGGCGGCGAAGCGCTCGGTGCGAGGTGGCGATGCCATGAAGGTTCCTTGCTTTGCAGGTGTGATCACATCACGCCAAGATTGATCACGTCAAGCGGAGCGGTCCGATCGTGTTGGATCACGCGGCACATGTCGCGAATCCGCGACTCAACGTGAGCTACGAGTACTTGCAGCGCGGGTCACGTGCAGGCGAGACCAGGAAAGCACTCGCGGCAGGAGACCCGCGACAGAAGCACTCGAGAGAGGAACACCCGAGAGCAGGAACACCCGAGAGACGAGATTCCCTAGAGGAACATTCGAGACTAAGGCCGAGTGCGAAGTACCGTCGAACAATCGAGGGCGGGACACTCGAGCATTCGAGACCAGAAGGGTCGGGAAGAACCCTAGGCCAAGCGTCGAGCCGGCGCATCGAGACCTAGGATTCCGCGGAGATGGTGGGCATCCGCGGACACGAACGAATGGATAACGGGACGAGGGAGATCGGTCAACCGGTTCATTCGTGGTCCGCGGCGCCCTGGGAATACATTACCTCTTCTCGCGGCCGATACCAACCATCAGCTGGTTATGCCGTGATATCGGTCCGACATGAGCGACTCCCTATATCATGAACATGACGGAGGCGTGATCGAGTCCTTCGTCAATCGGCGAGCACCGTCCGGACTTTATTTTGAGGATGCGATATGTCATTGACCCTTTACTACCACCCGCTGGCATCGTTTTGTCACAAAGTGCTGATAGCGCTCTACGAGAACGACACTGCCTTCGATCGGCGGTTCATCGATCTGGCGGATGACAAGGACAGGGCGGAGCTGGCGGCCGTCTGGCCGATCGGCAAGTTTCCCGTCATTCGCGATTCGGAGCGCCGGCGTGATGTGGCGGAGACGAGCATCATCATCGAGTATCTGGATCGCTTCTTTCCGGGGAAGCGGCCGTTGATTCCCGGCGAGTGGGAGGATGCCTTATCGGTGCGTCAGTGGGACAGATTCTGTGATCATTACGTACAAGGACCGGTGCAGCAGATCGTCGGCGACCATCTGCGCGGCGCCAAAGCAGATATGAGCCAGCAGCGGGCGATGCTGCGAACCGCGTTTGCCATGATCGATGGGCAAATGGCGGGTCGAGAGTGGATGGCGGGCCAAGGCTTCAGCATGGCCGACTGCGCCGCGGCCCCGGCGCTGTTTTTCGGCAGCACCATCGAACCCGTCCCGCAACGGTACGGCCACCTGCGGAAATATTTTGACAGGCTGATGGACAGACCCTCGGTTCGACGGGTATTCGAAGAAGCCAAGCCGTACTTTGCGCTCTATCCTTTTGCGGAGGCCATTCCAAAGCGCTTTCGTTGACCGAGAGGCGCGGCCCGTTCGGCGTCGGAGCAATGGCGCGCCGGGTTGTCCGCCACGTTTGCGCGCGCCCCAAGAGGTCCGTGGCCCAAAGCCGAAATTCGCATCGCGTACCGCACGGAGGCGCTCCTTGCGTCTCGCCTCGCAACCGCACTTTCGCGATTTATCGCTCCGACCATGATTCAGGACGCCGGTCACGCGGTACCTGGCCCGGCGCCATGCTAAATTAGCGCCCTCGAAGTAACTTGGCGACGTAGGCCGGAGCAGCATGACAAATATTCACTTGATTGGCGGCGAGAAGGGCGGTGTGGGCAAGTCCCTGGTCGCGAGGCTCGTCGCGCAGTACATGATCGACAACAACATACCCTTCCTGGGGTTCGACTCCGACCGATCGCACGGCGCCTTGTTGCGCTTCTATGCCGGTTATGCATCGCCGGTCCTGGTGGACAGCTACGAGAGTATGGACGCCATCGTCGAAGCGGCCGCCGAAGTTCCCGAGCGCAGGATCCTCGTCGATCTTGCCGCCCAGACGCAAGAACGCCTGACGCAATGGATGGACGATTCGCAACTGCTCGAAGTCGCGCCCGAACTAGGGATGCACATTCGCTACTGGCATGTCATGGATGCCGGCAAGGATTCGGTGGATCTGCTGAAGCGCTTGCTGGACCGCCACGGCAATCGGTTGAATTTCACGTTGGTCCTCAACGAAGTTCGCGGCGATGATTTTCGCATCCTCGACAAATCCGGCGAGAAGGAACGTGCCCTCGGCATGGGTGCGGGCCTGATCCGCATAAAGCGCCTGCACGAGGCATCCATGATGAAAATCGATGCGAGCAGCGTGAGTTTTTGGGCGGTGGCCAACAAGAGCGACGCCGATACCAGCGGCCTCGGTCTGCTCGAACGGCAACGCGTCAAGGTTTGGCTGAGGAATGCCTTTGCCGAGATCGCCAAGGCGGGGGTCTAGGCGCAGGACAAATTCGCCAAGCTTCGTTTTACCGACGCAGAACGGCACGTAACCGCGCCGATGCGCCTCGTCGGTGGGGCATCACAGGATTGCGCATGCCGCGTCCTTTCTCGGCAAACGCGCCAGATTGTTCGGTTTCGGATTTCATCGGGCTCTTGCAGACTGGATTCACGCGTCAGGGACTGTCCTTCGCGCATCACACAGTCAAGGAGTCAGCATGAATAGTTTCACTGTCACGGCGGTCGGCAATCTCGCCAGGAACCCGGAACTGGCGGTCAAAGGAGATACCACCTATACGCGCATCTGTCTGGTCGGCAATGACTACGCGGGCAAGGACGATCGGGGGAACCCGCGCGAGGCCGTAACCAGCCTTTGGTTCGTCGCGTTCGAAAATCTCGGCGAGGCCATCGCCAAGAATGCCCGCAAGGGCGATCAGCTCATCCTCCAAGCGCAGATCCGTTCCAACAACTGGACCGACAAGGACGGCGAGAAACAATACGACTATTCCTTCGTGGTGCAAAACTTCAGATTCGGTGCGCCGGGCAAGGCGAAACGAGAGGAGCTGGCGCAGCGCGAGGCGATGGACGCCGACGAACTGGAAGCCGAAGTCTAACCCGGCGGTCAACGACCACCGCTCTCTCGTCCAAACGGAAAAGGAATTCCGCCATGCATCACCCCTACAGACGGCACATCGACGTTGCACTGACCTGCCTATTCGTTACGCTGGTCGCGTTCGCTCCCGATGCGGTGCTCGCTCAAACCTCGCCCTTCATGACGGGAGCCACGGCCATCCAGACCAATATCCTGGCGTGGTTGACTCCCGTCGCAATCATCCTGGTGATGGTTCTGGGCGGCATGGCCATGGCGAACCGGATGTCGTGGGGGTGGTGCATCGGCGCGATTCTGGGCATCGCGATCGCCTTCGGTGCGCCGCAGATCGTCACCTGGGTTCGCGGTATGTTCGGGGTCTAGGAGGTATTCGTGAGCGAGCAGACCATGGGCCTATCGGTCGATCCGCTGTTCGTGGGAGCCACGCGCCCGCCGATGCGCTGGGGTGTCACCTATTCGGCGCTTCTCTTCAACATGGTGTTCACCATGGAAGCGTTCTTGCTCACAAAAAATCTGCTAACGCTGCTGTTGAGCGCTCCCATCCATGGGGTCTGCATGTTGCTCTGCGCCCGCGATGCCCGGTTCTTCGATCTGATCTTGCTCTGGGCCCGCACCCGGCTGCCGGCGCTATTCGCCAACTACCGCGTGTGGAATGCCAGCAGCTATTGCCCGCTGGTCCTCGATCTTCCCGACGCGCGCGGGCGGCGGCGCCAAGAGATCGAGGCGTGCGGCCCGCTCTCATGTCCGGTGAGGACCGCATGCGCGCCTTGAGTCGCAATTCGGCGTTGCGGCGCGAGTTCCCCGCGGCCGACCGGATACCGTATCACGCTCACGTGGCGCCGCACGTGGTGCGCACCGCCTTCGGCGATTATCTGCAGGCCTTTCGGCTCGGCGGAGCCAGCTTCGAGACGAACGACGATGGCGAGCTCAATAACTGGCATGAGCGGCTGAACGTGCTATGGCGAAATATTGCCGCTCCGAGCGTCGCTCTGTGGACGCACATCGTCCGGCGCGCCGCACCGGCCTCGCGTTCGGCCGAGCGCGCGTCCCCGGCCGGTGGCGACCGCCATTTCGCGGAGCAGCTGCACACCCGATATCAACGGCACGTTTGCGCCGAAACGCTGATGCAGAACGAAATATACCTGAGCGTGCTCTACAGGCCCACGGTCGGTACGGCGGCCGGGTTGGTCGCGCGAGCGCTCGCCCGAAACCCCCGCGGCGGCTCGCGCTGGGAACTCGCCGAAGCTCTGGATGCCTGCGAGAAGTTATCCCAGACCCTGCGCGCATCCCTGCTGCGGTACGAACCGGAACTGCTGGGCTGCTACCAACATGAGAACAGGTGGTTTTCCTCGTTGCTCGAATACCTTGGATTGCTGGTCAATGGCGAGTGGCAGCGCATCCCGTTGCGGCGCACGGCGCTCAATCACGTGCTCGCCAGCGGGCGGCTGCTTTTTGGCAAGGAGACCATCGAGTACCGGTCCGCGACCGAGTCCCGGGTGGGCGCCATGCTGGGAATCAAGGAATACCCGACGCCCACGACGGTCGGTATGTTCAGCCGACTGTTGTCGGCGCCCTTCTCGTTCGTCCTGACTCAATCGTTCACGTTTCTCACGAAGGCGGCCGGTCAGGCGCTGTTGCAGCGGCAGTTCAATCGCATGATCAATGCCGGCGATTTCGCCGTGTCGCAGGCGGATGAACTCAAGAGCGCGCTCGACGGGCTGACCAGTAACGAGTTCGTCATGGGCGATCATCATTTCAGTCTGCAAGTCATGGCGGACATCGACCCCGAACCCCTGAGCGCAGGCGGCTCTTCGAGGCGGCTGCAGGCGCTCAACGACCGCGTTGCCTCGGCGCGCAGCCTGCTCGCCGATACCGGCATGCTGGTCGCGCGGGAGGACCTCGCTCTGGAGGCGGCGTTCTGGGCGCAGCTTCCGGGCAATTTCCCGGTGCGGCCGCGTAAATCGCCGATAACGTCGCGGAATTTCGCTGCAATGGTGCCGTTTCATAACTACCCGCTGGGCCGTGCCCGCGGTAATCATTGGGGTGATGCGCTGACCTTGCTGATAACGAGCGCCCGCTCCCCTTATCATTTTTCGCTGCATGCGAGCGATCCCACGGATCCCGAGGGGGGCAGCCGCAAGGATACGGGCCACACCCTCATCTGCGGGCCGACGGGGTCCGGGAAAACCGTATTCATCGGATTTCTGGTCGCCATGCTGGTCCGGCAGGGAGCCACGCAAGTGATCTTCGACAAAGACCGCGGCCTGGAAATTCTGGTGCGTGCCCTGGGCGGTGAATATTTCCCGCTGAAAAACGGCGTACCGACCGGGTTCAACCCGCTGCAGCTGCCGATCACACCGGCCAACATCGAATTCTTCAAGGTATGGCTCCGGGCGCTGTGCGCGGTGCAGTCGTCGAGCCGAATCAGCGGCGCGCATTCCCTTCGCGAGGAGGCCGACCTGGACCAGGCGTTGCGCGGCACCTTGGCTCTCGATCAGCCCTCGCGGCGCCTATCTCGTCTGGTGGAATTTCTCGACCCGACCGACCCCGAAGGGGTGCACGCCCGGCTGTCGCGCTGGTGCGAAACGTGCGGCGGCGAGTATGCCGGCGTATTCGATAATGCGACCGACAGCATCGTGCCTCGCCTGTCCGGCCGCGCGGTCGTCGGGTTCGACGTTACCGAATTTCTCGATCACCCGATGACGCGCACGCCGACCACGTTATACCTGTTTCATCTCGTTCGTCAGCTGCTCGATGGACGGCGCCTGGTGTGCTGGATGGACGAGTTCTGGAGGCTGTTGGCCGACTCCGCCTTCACGAGCTTCGCGAAGGACGGACCGAAGACCTGGCGCAAGCTGAACGGTGTGATGTGTTTGGCGACACAGAGTGCCGCAGATGTGCTCGACAGTCCCATCAGCCGGACCTTGATCGAGCAGACGCCGACCAAAATTTTCTTCCCAAACGCCGATGCCAATGCCGCGGAGTACTCCGAAGGCTTCGGCCTCACACGGCAGGAATTCAAGCTGCTGAAGGAGCGGCTGGAACCCGGATCCCGAATGTTCTTGGTGAAGCAAGCGCATCACAGCGTCGTATGTCAGCTCGATCTGAAGGGCTTCGACGTCGAACTCGCGGTGATATCCGGCAGAACGAGCTCGGTGACGCGGATGAATGAAGCGATTGCGGCATGCGGTCCGGAGCCGGCGGCGTGGCTGCCGTCTTTCGGCCGAGACTGCCCGCCAGCCTGACTGTCGAATCGAGCGTACTCATGGAAGGAGATGCTGATGTTCACTCACTCGTCCCGCTGTCTCGTCGCCATCCTTTGCGTTTGGCTCGCATCAATCGTGCCGGCCCGCGCTCAGTGGGCGGTGATCGATGCACCGGCCATCGTCCAGCTGATTCAGGAAGTACAAACCATGGAGGCGGCACTGCAGACGGCGCGAGAGCAGCTGACGCAATCCAGGCAGGCACTGCAGACCATGACGGGCGGCCGCGGCATGCAGCTGCTGCTCGGCGGCACCTCGCGAAACTATCTCCCAGCCACTTGGCCGGACGTGGTTGCCGCGATGCGCGGCGGATCCACGGGATATACGCGACTGTCTAACTCCATTCGTAGCGCGGTCGATGCCAATGCCGTGCTGACGTCGCAACAGCTGGCGGTGCTTTCGTCGTCCGACCGGCAGCACATCGTTACCCTTCGGCAGTCGGGCGCCTTACAGCAGGCATTGGCGCAGGAGGCGCTCGCCAATGCCAGCGATCGCTTCGCAGCCATTCAGAGCCTGGTCGACGCCATTGCAACCGCCGCCGATCAGAAGGCCATCCTCGACCTTCAGGCACGGATTACGGCGGAACTCGGCATGCTGCAGAACGAGCAGACCAAACTCGAGATCCTGCATCAAGCCACGCAAGCGCAAGACTCGGTCAACCGTGAACAGGAACTGGAGCAGGTCATCGCCGGGCACGGACGTTTCGAGGATCGATTCCGGCCCGTCCCGTAGCGGAGGCGGGGGACAGCGGCGAGCGACGTGGCCGTAGCGCGGAGTGCCCGACAGAACGGGCGGATAGGGCAGCCAGAGCAGGGTACGGCGGCGAGCGCAGGGTGGAGCAACGAGCGCACGGGTAGCACGAGCCGTGGGGCGGCGAGCGCGGGGCAGCGGCGAGCGGTAGGGCCGCGGCCGCCAAGCGTCGAGCCGCGAGCGCGCGGCAGCGGCGAGCTGGGTAGTGGAGGCAGTTAGCAAAGGAATGCGACATGGGATTTTTCGCGACATTCTGGACTTGGCTCAACGGTCAGCTGGCCACCTACATCGGCGACAATACAGCGCGCTTGGCGGGTGCGCTCGAGCCGGCCGTGGTGACCCTCGCAACCGTCTATGTCATGGCGTGGGGCTACTTGCATCTCGTCGGGAAAATCGATGAGCCCTTCATGGCCGGTCTGAAGCGCATCGCCATGGTGGCGCTGGTCCTCGGGATGGGCCTGCGTCTGTGGCTCTACAACACCATCATCGTCGACACGTTCTACACCGCACCGGCGCAGCTGGCTGCGGCGGTGATCGGCAGCAACGACCCGGTGAGCACCATCGACACGATATGGGAGCGGGGCGGGACGGTCGCCGGGAATCTGTGGAGCAAGTCGTCCATCGGCTACTACCTGGCCGGCGCGGTGGTGTGGTTTCTCATCGGTATCTTGTGCGTATACGCGATGTTTTTGATCGCCTTGTCGAGCATCGCCTTGGCCGTGTTGTTGGCGCTCGGCCCGCTGTTCATCTCGGCGTTGTTCTTCGATGCCACGCGTCGATTCTTCTCCGCTTGGATAGCCCAACTGGCCAACTATGGGCTGGTCACGATCCTGACGGTGATGGTGGCGGCGCTGCTGCTGCGCGTGGTCGAGTCCTACGCAGCCCAGACCGCCGCGCGCGGTAGCGCGATAGTGACGGTGGACGCGCTGCACATGGTTTTGGTCGCCGTGCTGGTGTTTCTCATCCTGCGTCAGGTGATGCCCATCGCCTCGGGTCTGGCGGGCGGTCTTGCGCTCAGTACGTTCGGCCTGGCGAGCCGTACGGCCGCCATGGGCATGCGCGCTACGGGTGGCGCCCTTGCACCGACCGCGGCATTTGCCGGCCGCCGATACGTGCAGTGGTTCCGCAACGGTCGAGCTGGGCAGGCGCCGATGCCCTCGGGCGGTGGTGATACAGGAAGCGGTGGCTGATCTTTTGGCCAGGGGTTGAACATGCGTGTGATCTGTTGTTTGTTTCTACTGTTGCCGGCCTGTGCGTCGCGCGTACCCTGCGACGGTCCGCTGCAACCGATCAATCTGCCGCTGCGGCGCGCACTTGCGGGTCCCGCGGCAACCGCGCCGGGGACCGCAAGCATTGCGCCTGGCGCCGCCACCGCCGCGGAATCTGCAGGTACCGCGCCCGGCACCCCGGCCAGACCACCGGGCGAGGCCGGCGCGGCGGTTGGCCTGAAGCCGCATCCGCGGAGCTTGCCGTGACCTCATCGCCGGTACTTCAGGAGTATTTTCGCGAGGCCGAAACCTGGGACGCGGATCGGTCCGCGGCCTTTCGGCGCAATGCAGCGGTGGCTTGGCGGGTCGCGGCGGCCGGATGGGTATGCGCGGTCGCGTGTGCCGCAGCCGTGATGATTCTGATGCCGTTGAAGCGAATCGAGCCTTTCGTGGTGCGAGTCGACAACAGTACGGGCATCGTCGATGTCGTGCCGGTATATACCGCAGCGACGGCGCCGGAGGAAGCGGTCACCCGCTATTTCCTGACACACTATGTCATGGTGTGCGAACGATTCAACTTCGCCACCGCGGAGAGCGACTACGAAGAATGCGGCGCCTTCCACTCCGCGCAACGCAACCAAGCCTGGTATGCGCTGTGGACGGCCACCAATCCGGCCTCACCGCTGAACGTTTACAAAGACGGCAGCTCGGTGCGTGTGCAAGTCAAATCGGTGAGCTTTTTTACACGTGCGACCGGCCTTTCGGATCTCGCTCAGGTGCGCTATCTCAAATCGGTCAGGTCGGCCGGCGGCACCGATGACAAATACACGCACTGGGTGGCCACCATCCAATTTTGCTATGCGGAGCCGGCGAAGGATCCCAAGACACGTCGATGGAATCCGCTGGGTTTCAAGGTCGTCGATTTCAAGTCGGAGCCCGAAGTGGCGGTCGAAACGACATCGGTCAAGGAGCTTCACCATGAACAATGAACGCTTCGCCGACGACATGGAGCACGCCATGGGTGGCGCGATGCAGAACGACCTGGCATGCCGCGCCGTAGGGGGTGCCGCGTTCGGCCGCGCGTGCTTGGCGGCGGCGTGGTCGTTGCAAATCGCATTGTATTGCTCGCCTTCCGACGCCGAGATCGTGCCGCCGCGAGGGACGGTGGACAGCCGGGTGCGCGCAACCGCCTACGATGTCGACCAGGTCTATCGGCTGCACGGCTTCGTCGGCTATGAGATCGATGTCCAATTCGAACCAGGGGAGTCGTTCACCGGGCTCGGTGCGGGAGATATCGAGGGACTATCGTATTTCGGCCAGGACAATCATTTGTTTCTGAAGCCCAAGGCGCCGAAGGTTGCGACCAACCTGACGGTGCTGACGAACCGGCGGCCCTACCAATTCGAGTATACGGCGGTATCGCAGCGCTCCAGCGGCGAGGATGCGGATGTCATATTCGCACTGCGCTTCACCTACCCGGCGGTCGCGTCACAGGAGGCGCGGGAGGAGGCGGCCAGGCGCGTCGACTCCGAACTCGAACATGCCTCGTCGCGGCGCCGCCAAAACATCGACTACTGGTTTTGCGGCGATAAAGCGCTGCGGCCGGTGCTGGCGTCGGATGACGGTATCCACACGCGACTGCGCTTTGCAGCCAATGCGGAACTTCCCGCGATTTTCATGCGCAATGAGGACGAGACCGAATCGCTCCTCAACTACAGCATGGACAATGGCGATGTGATCGTGCATCGCATTGCGCGGCGCTTCATCATTCGGCGCGGCACGCTGTCGGGATGCATCGTGAATAAAGGCTATGCCGGCAGCGGAACGTCGCTGGAGTCGGGGACCATCGCGCCGCAGGTGGAGCGTCGAGTGCAAGGCGGCATGCCATGAACGAACAGGACCACACGAATCACGTGCAGGGCGAGCGGGAGAATGCGGTGGGCGGCGTCCTGTCGGTCCAATCCCGCGTGAGCAACGTATTGGCTTTCGGGCTCATGAGTGTCCTCGGCTTGGGATCGCTCACCTGGTACTACGCCAACGCGATGCTGCGCCAGGGCCGCGCCAAGGAGAGCGCACGAGCAGCGTCGTCCCAGCGCGCGCAGGGCGATATGCCCCTGCCCAGTCTGGGCCGTATCGATCCGCCGGCTGCATCGGGCGTATTCGAGACCGTGTCGGCACAAGATGCACCGCAGGATCGAGCGCCGCTGGCCGCGCCGATGGTGACCGAGAGTCCGCTCCAGGAACGCCCTATCGGCGCTATCGGCGGCGCGCCTGCGCCCAAGACGCCGGCGCAGCTCGCCTTGGAGCGGCAGATGTCCGGAACGGTATTCGCGTCTCGCGGCGCAACGCCGCTGCCCGGTGCGGCGCCGAGCGACGCCCTCGGTGGAGGGTCGGTGGAGAGCGAGGCTGCGGGTCCCAATCCTGCCGGCGATGGCGGCGAACTCGGGACGCTGCTGCGCGCCCGGGTAACCTCTGCCGTGCGGGCGCGAATCCTGCCCACGCAGCGCCTCCTGCTGCCGAAGGGTGCTTTCATCGATTGCACCTTGGAAACGGCCCTCGACTCGACATTGCCGGGAATGACGACGTGCGTAACCCCAACAGATGTATTCGGTGCCGACGGCACGGTGGTCTTATTGGAGCGAGGAACGAAGTTGGTCGGGGAAACGCGAGGACAGGTACAACAGGGCACTCCTCGAATATTCGTCTTGTGGACCGAGGCGCGTTCGCCCAGCGGGGTCATCGTCCCCTTGGATTCGCCGGGAGCCGACGAATTGGGGCGGTCCGGATTGCCCGGCGAAGTGAGTCGTCACTTCTGGCAACGCTTCGGCGCGGCGATGCTGGTGTCGGTCATCGACGGCGCGGTGCAGGCCGCATCCGAGTCATCGCGCAGCGGCAGCGGCAGCGGCGCCGTCGTCGTGAATCCGTCGGAGTCGCAGGGCGTCTTGACGGAGATACTGAAAAATACCGTCAACATCGCCCCAACCGTCCTCAAGCGCAACGGCGATAGGATCCAGGTCCTGGTAGCTCGTGATTTGGACTTCAGGTCGGTCTATGAACTGCGATCCGCTCCCGGGCGCTAGCCCCGCCGACGTGTCAGCTCTGGGCTTGACGCTGCGCAGCCTGCGGCCGCTGCTGTCGAATCCCGAGGTCACGGAGCTGTGCATCAATCGGCCGCACGAGGCATTCCTCGAAACCGCAAGCGGGTGGCGCCGCGAATCGTTGCCCTATGCCGACTTCGAATGGTGCAAGCGGTTGGCAAAGTTGGTGGCCAATTCCGCCCAGCAACGTATCGATGCCGCCTCGCCTTTGCTGTCCGCGTCGCTGCCCACCGGTGAGCGCGTGCAGATCGTAATGCCGCCTGCGACCGCAGCGGGCTGCGTGGCATTCGCCATCAGACGGCCGGCCGACAAGGTGTGGAGCATCGAGGAGCTGGCGCGGCGCGGAGTCTTCCGCAAGGCGCGCCTTGCCAAACACGCGCTGGATGAGACGGAGCATGAGCTGAAGCGGCTGTTGTCGATCGCCGACTACCGAGCATTCATGCGTCTTGCCGTCACCAGCAGGAAGAACATCCTGGTATCCGGCCCCACGGGCTCCGGCAAGACCACGTGGACAAAGGCGTTGATCCTCGAAATTCCAAGCCACGAACGGTTGATCAGCATCGAGGATACCAAGGAACTGGTGCTCGATCGACACGCCAACCACGTCCGGCTGTACTACTCGAAGGACGCTCAGGGCGTCGCCCACATCACTCCGAAGCAGCTGCTCGAGGCCTGTCTGCGGATGAAGCCGGACCGTATTCTGCTCGCGGAACTGCGCGCCGAAGAGGCATTCGACTACCTGCGCAATGTCAATTCGGGCCACCCGGGATCCATCACCAGCGTGCATGCCGCCAGCGCCGAGTTGGCCTTCGAACAGTTGGTGCTGTTGGTCAAACAGAATCAAGCCGGCCGCGACCTTGCACGGGCGGACATCAAGACACTGTTGTATCTGCTGATCGATGTCGTCATCCAATTCGGCGTCGAGTCCCATGAACGGTTCATCAAGGAAATCTGGTACGACCCCGAACGCAGGCATGCGGCCGCTGCCGCGGGTGCGCGCTAATGGACCTCGCCACGCTGACCCATGGCTGGTCGGGCATGGTGTTCAGCTTCGCGTCCGTTCAGGCCCCGATGTGGGCCGGATTGGTGCGTGGGCGGGCGGCATTTCATCGATACCTCACCGCCCCGGTTCTCGCGGCACCCCTGGCGGCGGCCGTCGGTATCGGCATGAGCGTGGCCAATCCGCTGCTCGCGGGTTTGGGGGCGTCGCAACACGGGATGCTGCAATGGGCCTTGAGTACCGCGGTGGGCATGGGGGTGGGCTATGCGGGGGGCCTTGCCGAGGCGCGCAGCGATGCGCTTGCGGACAGCCACCAGCGAGGTGCGATCGTCGTTGACGGTGCGAAACGCAGCGGCTCGCCGAGGGCGATGACGGATGCGAAACAGATTACGTTGGCGGGCGCTGCCGTTTCGTTCCGCGACGAAACCAAACATTTCAAGCTGATCGGCACGACAGGCACGGGCAAGAGCACGGCGATCGAGGAGATCCTGGGGACGGCGCTACGGCGCGGCGACCGCGCGGTGATCGCCGACCCGGACGGCGGCTACCTGAACCGCTTTTACGATTCGGGACGTGGCGATGTCGTCCTGAATCCCTTCGACGAACGCTCGGTCAAGTGGGACCTGTTCGCAGAAATCAAGAACGACTACGACGTCGAGCAGCTCGCCCGCTCGTTGATCCCCGACCATGAGGGCGCCGATCGAAGCTGGCGCGGGTATGCCCGAACTTTCTTCAGCGCCGTGACCCGGCAGATGCACGAATGCGGCGAAACGGATGTCAGCGAGCTATACCGGTTGCTCGTGGCCGCGGATGCGAAGGAGCTGCGCACGCTGGTGAAAGGCAGCCCCGCGCAGCCCTTTCTGGACGAGCACAACAGCCGCATGTTCGATTCCATCCGATCGGTGACCAGCTCCGCGGTAGGCGCCCTCGCGTACGTTGCGCACCAGGACGCTCCGCGGCTCTCGGTTCGCGACTGGGTGGGCCGCCAGACCCCCGGGGTGCTGTTCATTCCGTATCGGGCCGGCCAGATCGCTGCATTGCGGTCGACGATTTCGGCGTGGATGCGTCTCGCGATATTCGAAGCCATGAACCTCGAAATACAGCCGGAGGAGCGCGAGGCGAAGGAGTCCCGGTTGTGGTTCGTCGTCGATGAACTGGACGCTCTCGGCCAAATCGACGGGTTGAAAGATGCGCTCGCCCGCCTGAGGAAATTCGGCGGCCGGTGCGTTCTGGGGTTCCAGTCGATTGCTCAAGTGTCGAGCACCTATGGTCAAGGGGACGCGCACACCATCGTCGAAAATTGCGGAAATACCCTGATACTGCGCTGTTCGGCCAGCGAAGGGGGCGGCACGGCGCGATTCGCGTCGCAGCTGATCGGCGAGCGCGAGGTGCTGCGCACCACGGTATCGAGGAGCCGTCGAGCCTCGGAATTCTTTGGCTCGGTGTCGCGAAGCGAGCATATCAGCGTCGAACCTGCCGTTCTGCCGTCTCAGATCGAACAGCTGCCCGACCTGGCCGGCTATTCGAAGCATGCTTCGGACCCGCAATGGCGTCGGGTGCGACTGGATGCCGTGCGCCGATGGAACCAAAGCCGGCCGAACGAGTGCCCCTCGCAGGAAAGCCGGGCCGCCGGGAAAGGCAGCGCCACGGTCGGCGCGCCCATCGAGCTTCGCGGACGGCAGATCACTCGAGAGCCGGAGGGAAATGCGCGTGATTGACCGAGAACAGATCGATGGCGACACGATGAAGTGGGGATTGCTGATGGAGAGCGCCCAGGCCCATCAGAAACTTGCCGAAACAAACCTGGAGAAGTTGAGAAGCCATGCCCAGGGCCTCGATGGCGTGGTGCGCGAGGAGATCAGGCACACGCTGATCGCGGAGCTGCGGGCGCTGACCGCGGAGACCGAGCGCGCGGCCCGAGCGCTTCGCGATATGCAGCGTGCCGCGAACATGCGGTGCCTGCTGTGGAACGTGGGGGCCGTCATTCTGTGTGCGGCCATCCCGAGCACCATCGCGCACTATGTACTGCCCTCGCCGTCGCAGATCGGCACGCTGCGCGCGCAGCGCGATTCGCTTGCACAAAACGTAGCGCTCCTGGAACGCCGCGGTGGAAAGGTCGACTGGCGCAGCTGTGGCGATGCCGCACGGCTATGCGTGCGCGTCGATCCTCGAGCGCCCACCTACGGGGAGAAGGCGGATTACTACATCGTCAGGGGATACTGAGATCGTGTTCGAAGCCGTACTGCTGCGAAGCGTGGGAGACGCGCCGGCATTGTACGTCGTCATCGCCGCGACGCTCGTCGTCGCAACAGGTTGCCGCGCGTGGCGCCGCGGAGCGCGCGAGATACACAAGCGCGGCGTAGTGATCTTGCGCGGCGGTCGGCGGCAATCCCTCCTAGCCGGATCGAAAGGCGGCCATGCAGGGATCAGCCTGGCGGGATCGAAGGTGCCCTTCCTCGACGAAACCAAGCATTTCAAAATGATAGGCACGACGGGTACCGGCAAATCGACCGCCATTCGCGGCTTGCTCGCAGGCGCGCTGGCGCGCGGCGATCGGGCGGTCGTCGCCGACCCCGACGGCGGCTATCGCGATCGGTTTTTCAGCCGCTATCGAGGGGATGTCGTCCTGAACCCGTTTGAACCGCAATCGGTCAAGTGGAATCCTTTCGCGGAGCTCAACGATGTCTACGACATCGACCAGTTGTCGTTCGCCTTGATCCCGTCGACCGATGATGCATCCTCGAATGAGTGGCGGGGATATGCCAGAACGTTTCTGGCGGCGGTGCTGCGCCGCGGCCACGAGCGAGGCCATGGAAGCGTCGCCGAGCTGTGGCGTCTCGTCGCGGTGGCATCCAGCGAGGAACTGCGCCTAATCCTGGCCGATACGCCGGCGCAGCCCTTTCTGGATGCCGACAATGCGCGGATGTTCGGTTCCATACGATCGGTGGCCGTGTCGGCGATTGCCGCGCTCGAATATATCCAGACGCAGCGTGCGGCATCCTTTTCGATACGTGAGTGGGTAAGAGCGCGCGGCGCAGGCGGTGCGCTATTCATCCCTTACCGAGCGGGGCAGATCGCCGCGCTGCGTTCGATGATCGCCACTTGGCTGCGGCTTGCGATTTTCGAGACCATGAACGGCAGCGAGGCGTGCGACCGGCGATTGTGGTTCGTCATCGACGAGCTGGATGCGTTGGGAGCCGTTGATGGTCTCAAGGATGCCCTCGCTCGGCTGCGCAAGTTTGGCGGACGATGCGTGTTGGGATTTCAGTCCATCGCGCAGGTCTCCGGTACCTATGGCGCGGCGGAGGCGCAGACCATCGTCGAAAATTGCGGCAATACGCTGATCCTGCGCTGCTCGGGCAGCGAAAATGGCGGCACGTCGCAGTTCGCGTCGCGGCTGATCGGCGAGCGGGAAGTCATCCGGCGTCAGACGTCGCGCGGCAGCGATCGTGAGGGTGCATTCTCCGCGCGGGGAGTACGCCGCTCGAAGAGCACCAGCGAGCAGCACGTGACGGAGACGGCCGTCATGGCCTCGCAGATCGAACAACTTCCGGACCTCTGTGGATACCTGAAGTTGGCTTCGTCGCCGGCCTGGCGAAAGGTCACCTTTGGAACGGCAGGAAATCCTCGGTGGAAAAGCCCATCAATGCTGTAGCCGGCAAGGACAATCGTCCGGTAGAACGCTCGGTCGGGGACAACCCCACGGTGGAGCGCCCGGTCGGAGAACCGTCGGGGACAACCTCCCGTGGTTGAGCCCATTCGCCCCGGGGACATCAACATCCGCTCGCGCGGCTTTCTGCTCGCGCGGACGGTAGCTATCTGTCGGCATTGCCGCAAGCCGACGTCCTTATTCGCCTTGGGCGTACCGCCGGGCCACCTGACGTTGGACCTGCCGGATCACGGGGAGGCCGAGGCGCCTACCGTGGAGTCCTGGGTGCGGGCCGACTGTGCCGCATTTCTGTTTCACATCGAATTCCTGCCTATGGCCCTTCAGAGTCTATTGCAACAGCTCACGCAGTCCGACCGCTTTGGGTTCGGCGCCGCGGAACCGAGTGGCTTCTGGGCCAATCATTGCGAGCGATGCGGCTCTCTTCTGGAAGACGAGGAGCTGTTCTGCGAGCCCGAGGGGGCCTTCCTGCCGACCAGCGAGTCGAGTGCGGCGGCCATTCATCTGCTGAAAATCGATGAGGAATTCGCGGCCGCCGCGGCGGGGTATGCGTTCGAGCCGCAGTTCTTCGACGCCATGGCGGAGGACTGAGCCGCTATGGCGGTGTATTTCTTGAATTTGAAGACTTTTGGCCGATCGGGCGGCAGCAGTGCCATAAGCGCTGCCGCGTATCGGGCGGGTGAGCGGATCCATGATGAGCGGGCCGGTAGAACGTACGATCACACGGATCGCAAGGATGTATTGCACAAGGAGATCGTGCTGCCGAGCGATCTTGCCGATTTCGACATGAGTTGGGCGAAACAGCGCGCCCAGCTGTGGAATGCGGCCGAAGCGGCCGAATCTCGCCGCAATGCGCGGGTGGCACGCGAATACCTGGTGGCGCTGCCGGTCGAATTGGATCCGGAACAGCGTGTGAAGTTGGCCCGTGACTTTTCTCAAGAACTGGTGGACCGGTACCGATTTGCTCTCGATCTCGTGGTGCATGCACCGCGCGACTATCCGGGAAGCGATCCACGCAATTTCCATGCGCACCTGCTCGCGACGACCCGGGAGCCGACGCCTCATGGATTGGCGTCCAAGACCACCCTGGAGTTCAACGATGCGAAACGGCTCGAACTCGGGTTGCAGCCCGTGATCCATGAACTGTACTTCGTGCGTGAGCGCTGGGCGACGGTCACCAATGAGGCGCTGCGCCAAGCGCACGTAGCAGCCAGGGTCGACCATCGAAGTTTGGCCGCGCAGGGGATCGATCGAGAACCTTACCCTCATATCCCGCGTGCCGCTTTCGAGATGGAACGTCATGGCTATCGAAGCGCGCAAGCGGAACGTATGCGAATGGAGTATCAAGCGCGCGTGGCGGCGCGTGTGCAGGAGCAGAAGGAGGGCCGAGTGGAGGCGCCGGTGCAGGCACGTACGGAACGGGATGCAGGCCGGCGCACCTCCGCCGAGGCGACCTTGCCGACCTCGCACGAATCTCAAGCAGCTGCGAAACGACCGACGCTCGAGGAAATCAGACGTCAAGCGCGAGAAGATTGGTTGCGGATGAGACAGGAAGCCGCACAGCAGGCCACGAGCCAACACGCCGCCAAGATACGAGAAACCACGGCCGGCCAGGAACGCTCCGATGACGACTCGTTCTCGCGGTAGCGGTAACAGCAACGGTAGCGGTATCCGCGGCGGTAGTGGTCGCGGGGTCGACCGAGCGGACGCGGCGATCCGCAAGGTCACCTTTGCATCCTGTTACGTGTACTCGCCGGCAGGAGTCAATGCCGCCTCGGCGCGCTCCCGACAGCTTCGCGCAATGCTCAAATCCGGCGATGCGCATTTCATCCTCAAGTATGCCGTTCGCGTCCGGCAACAAGTCGCGGGCACATCGCCGCTCGCCGGGTTCCTGTGCGCCCGCAATTGGCTGGTGCCCATCCCGGGAAGCGCGCGAAGCGACGGAAGCTCGGTCTCGATCGCCGAATATTTGGCGCGAGCGCTGCTCGAAGAAGGTCTTGGGTATGGTATCTGGAGGGGGCTGCATCGCATCCGCGCGGTGCAAAAGTCAGCAACGGCTCCGCCGGGGTCGAGACCGACGGTCGCAAATCACTATGACTCTTTCGCTATTCGGGGTATTGGTTCTCCGGGGGGAACAGCCGGCGCGCTCGAAGCGGAACTGCTTGGGGTGCAGGCAGCGCCGGAAGCGTCGGCGGTACCCGCAGTGCAGGGAGCGCCGGCAATGCCGCGGGTCCTTGGGATTCCGAAGCTGCATGAGGCGCCGGGGATGCCGTGGCGGCGCTCCTTACCGGAGCAGCTCGTTCTCATCGACGATGTGGTGACCAAGGGCAGGACGCTGTTGGCGGCGGCTGCGCGCGTGCACGAAGCACTTCCGGACGCCGACATCCGCGCGTTCGCGCTATTGCGGACAATGGGCTGGGTGCAGGGGGTCGACCGATTGCTGGATCCGTGCGTGGGCGAGATCAGGTGGCGGGCGGGCGATGCGTATCGAAATCCATGACCGGCGATGCGCGGCCCGGCCGGCAGTGAAGCATTCCCGGGATTCGGACCGGTAGCGGTTGCGGTTGCGGCACGGCCGCTCGCCGCGTACCGCATTGACGATCCCCGAAAGAAAGCTACTATCGTCGCAGTTGGATACCGTCGACGCCAAGCTTCCCCCGGGCAGCCGGCCGCTGCAACGATTGGCAGCCGCCGAGCTCGCCAAACGCTTCGAGCGGGCCTTGGCGAATGCCGACGGATTTTCCGGCGCGCACTGTATCCATGAGATGTGGATGCGCGGCGGGTTGTCCGGCGGGACGCCGCTCGACATCGAGCGTGCGCTCGAGCGATTGTGGGCCAAAGCAGCGGCTTCCATCCCGGACTGGTTGCCCATGCAATACATCGAATGGCTGCCGACCGCCTATGAGATTGCCTTGGGTTTTCGCGCGGCCGCCAAGGGGCGGTCCAATATCTACTTGGTGTTGCTCGATTATGGTGCGAAAACTCTGGCCGGCGGGGTCCACGGTGTTTACGTGGGCATGAGCCGTTACAGCCCGGCGCAGCGTTTCGATCAACACAAGGCGGGCATACGGGCTGCCGGGAGCGTTCTGAAACGGGGCCTCGAGGTACTCACCGGACCGACGCTGCATTTGCAGCACATCAAGCGAGCGGAGGCCGAGAGAATCGAAGGTGAATTGGCGCAGGCGTATGCGGCAGCGGGTCTCCTGGTCAAAGGCGGGCATTAGTATTAGTCGGCGCAACGGCTGGCGAACAGTGCCGCGCATGGCGCTGCGACAAGCTAAGCTTCAAGTGGCCGCCAGCGGAAGGGCGGCGCAGCGGCAAGGATGGCCAGCATGAGCACGGGGCGGCGGCAGCCGCGTCTTGGTCTATTGCTTCTCGAGGTGGGCGAGCACCAGCGCAACCTGGTCGGTGGCGCCGAGGATCACGGGCGTGCGCTCGTGAATGGCGGCCGGCTGGATGTCCATGACGCGCCGACCGGGCCCGGCGAAGGCTTTGCCGCCCGCTTGCTCGATGATCATGGCCATGGGATTGGCCTCGTACATGAGCCGCAGCTTGCCATCGGGCGCCTTTTTGGTCGGCGGGTACAGAAAGACCCCGCCTTTCAACAAAATCCGGTGCACGTCGGCCACCATGGCCCCGGCGTAGCGGCTGGAGTAGTCATTGCTCTGCGCCCAGTCCAAATAACGTTGATAGCCTTCCGGGAAAGTCTTGCGATTGCCCTCGTTCACCGAATAGGTCTTGTTGCCGGCGGGAATGCGCAGGTTGCGTTCGACGCGCATGAACGCGCCGATGCCCGGATCGAGCACGAACATGTCGACACCTTGGCCGATGGTGAGAACGAACACCGTGGAGGAACCATAGAGCACGTACCCGGCCGCCACTTGCCGCGCGCCGGGCTGCAACAGTGAATCCTCAGCCCGCGTCGCGCGCCCGTTGTGCTGGAGTATGCTGAAAATGGTGCCGACGCCGCCGCAAATGTCGAGATTCGACGAGCCGTCCAGCGGATCGAACAGCACGCAGTAGCGGGGGATGCCTTCGTTGTCCTCCCGCAGGATGACCGGTTCCTCGTTTTCTTCCGATGCCACGATGGCGACGCCCTCGCGGCCGCCGAGAGTGCCCAAGAGGACATCGTTGGCCAGCACATCCAGTTTTTGTTGTACCTCGCCCTGTACATTCTCGGTGCCGACACTGCCCAGCACGTTCTCCAAGCGGGCTCGCCGCACCTTGTCCGCGATGATCTTGGCGGAAATGGACATGGCGGACAATATCCACGAAAAGGTTCCGGACGCTTGTGGATAATGCGTCTGCTGCTCGAGAATGTGAGCCTGCAGCGTCATGATCCGCACTTCGTCGCGGGCGGATTCGGGGGTCGCTTTGGTGGATGCGTTCATAACCGAAGAATGCCACGAACCGGCGCCTGAATCGCAGGCGGTTGGACATTTTTCTATGTGCCGACAGTCGCGAGGCGGCCGCCGCCGGGTCCGATCCGCGCGGCGCGGCGGCACGCGTGAAGCCGCCGAGGCTACCGCCGGGGGGTTGCGCATGGCCGAGGCGGCCGGTTTCGGGGGCGGGCGTTACCAATCGAGTCTCGAGCTGGCGGTGTCGAAGCTCGGAAATAAGGGGAAGGAGTCATGTCTTTAGCATCTAGAGTGAGCGCGATGGCGGCGGCGGGGATGTTGTTGGCCGGCATGGGGGGATGCAACCAAGCATCGCAACCAATCGCGCCGGCCAACAAGCCCCCCTCGCAAGCCAGTGTGCAGTGGGCGAACACGGCGAACGGCTTCATCGAGGACTATTTGCGGGCTCAACCGGCCTTTGCCGCGCAGTCGGGCCGGCACGAGTTCGATGGACAACTGCCGGACTTGAGCGCGCATGGCCTCAAACGAGAAATCGCGCGATTACACGACGCACGCCAAACGATTGCCGGGGTGGATCCGGCTCCTCTGGAGCCGAGGGAACGATTCGACCGCGAATACTTGCTCAGCGTGGTCGATAGAGACCTCTTTTGGCTGGAGCAGGCGCGCTTTCCGTTCACCAATCCCGCCTGGTACATCACCAACATCGATCCGGACATGTACTTGAACCGCAATTACGCGCCGCTCGAGGTGCGTATGAAGGCGTATATCAAATATGCGCGCGCCATCCCGAAAATGGTGACGGATATCCAGACGAATCTGCAGGGCCCGCTGCCCAAGACCTACGTCGAACTGGGTATCACCGAGTTCGGCGGCTTCGCCGATTTCTATGGGAAGGAGGTCGCCGCACGGTTTGCATCGGTAACCGATCCGGAATTGCAGAAGCAGCTCGCCGACGCGGACACGAACGCGTCCAATGCGATGGCCAACTTGAAGAATTACATGATCGGTCTGCGCAGAACGGCCAACGACAAGTTCCCCTTGGGCAAGGATCTGCTCGCCGAGATGGTCAAGCAGACGGAGAGGGTCGATATTCCCATCGAGCAAATCGAGGCCGCCGGCCGCGCGGACTTGGAGCGCAATATGCAGGCGCTCAGGGCGGAATGCGCCACGTACCTGCCGAAGGCGGCAGTCGGTGCCTGCGTCGCGAAAATGTCGGCCGACAAGCCTTCGCAGGCACCCGTCGAAGCCGCCCGCGCACAGTTGGCCGACCTCAAGAAGTTCGTCCAGGACCACAACGTGGTCAGCATCCCCAGCGACGATGACGCCTTGGTCGCGCTGGCCCCCGCCTACAATCGTTCGAATTTTGCTTTCATTCAGGTGCCCGGCCCGTACGATCACGGCGTCGCGTCAACCTACAACATTGCACCGCCCGATCCGAAGTGGTCCAAGGCCGAGCAGGCCGCGTACCTGCCGAGCGTAGCGACGCTGTTGTTCACCTCGGTGCACGAGGTATGGCCCGGGCATTTTCTGCAGTTCCTGCGCAGCAACGCCAACCCGTCGAAGCTCGAGGCGCTGTGGGTGGGTTATGCCTTTGCGGAGGGCTGGGCTCACTATACCGAAGAGATGATGTACGAGAGGGGGCTCGGCAAGGGCGATGCGGAAAAGCATGTCGGCCAAATCGTCGAAGCGTTGCTGCGCGACGTGCGGTTGCTGTCCGCCATCGGCCTGCATACCGAAGGCATGACCGTGGCGCAATCCGAGAAAATGTTTAGGGAACAGGGATTCCAGGACCCCGGCAATGCTCGTCAGCAGGCGGCTCGGGGTACCTATGATCCAGCGTATCTGAGTTACACGATGGGCAAGTTGATGATACGGAAGCTGCGCACCGACTGGATCGCCAAGATGGCGGCGGGGAGCGCAACCCCGAGTGCGGGCCCTGCGGCCCCCAACGCAGGCACTGCGGACCCGAGCGCCCCGGCGGGCACCGACGATCAGTCGAAGTGGCAAGAGTTCCATGACAGGTTCCTGTCCTATGGCGGTCCGCCGATTCCACTGCTGCGCAAGGAAATGCTGGGGGAGATGGGGGGGGTGCTGTGAGAGGCGAAGCCCAGTCCGACGTATCCCGCTGTCCGTCGGGCGGAGTTGGGGGACTTATGGGTTCAGCCACTGATTGGAGTTATCCAGGAAGGAGACGTCGACCTACTGCTACCAGATCGTTTGCACGTGTCCCCAATCTGTAATGCGCTGATCCTTGGTGATCAGCGGCGCCCCCAATTCGAGTGCGGTGGCGACGATGAACCGGTCGGCGGGGTCGCCGGGAAAAGAGCCACCCAGCCCGGCCGCGCGAATTGCTGCACCCGGAGTGAACGGCAATAGCTCGATCTTCGGCCGCTCCAATGCGTGGCCGATCCAACGAGTGATATCCACATTCAACTTGATGCGTCCACTACTGGAGAGCATCGCCATTTCCCAACATGAAACGGGATGAACACAGAGCGCATCGGCGCGATTGATCCTTCTTTTGGCTTGCTTAGAGAGTTTCTGGCTCTCAGTCGCATACCCCAGCCAGGTATGCGTATCCAAGATCATCACAGCGCGCTGTCCCACTTCTCCTGGATTGGAGAGAGGACATCTCCTTCATACAGAACGCTCCCCTTCAACGGATTCATCTCCTCCACATCCCTGGACATGTAAGGGGAAATTTCCGCTACCGGCTTGCCGTGCCGCGTGACCAATAAAGGTTGCCGGGTCTGGCGCACCTCCTCAAGCAAGGCTAGGCAGTGCGCCTTGAACTCCGTGGCGGCTACAGATTTTTGGGTCTTCACAATAAAAACAAGCCCAAATTTTTGCCCAGAAAAAAGTACATATATTCGATACCAAAAACCAAAAAGGTACATATATTATGTACCTAAATATGATAGCTAGCAAAGGTGCCAGCTCGTTCGAGCTTGTTCTGACAGCAAGGAGCGCTGCGCAGTGAGCATTTGCGATCAGACTGGCGCCGGCGGCGCCAGCATCACCGGGCGAGGCTCACGTCACATTGGCACAGAGGGCATCGGGAATAGGGTTTACGAGGAGGAGGTGAAATCGCCCTCGATAACGGCAGTTGAATTCACACGTTATAACTTGTTATACTAAGGAATGAAATTAACGGTGCGACGTGTCGGCAACTCCCTCGGCGTCATATTGCCGAAAAGTGCGCTTGATGCGTGGGCGATCGGCGAGGGCGATCGTTTGGAACTCACCGAGCGCGGCATTCGACCCCCGGCTCGCGGTGGTCTTGCGCATCAAGCGTTGGACGAACTCAAACGGTCTATCGCACTTGCTGTCGTACGCGGCTTTACTCCCAGAGAAATCCGGGCCCAAATGCTGGCGAATTTGCATCGCTGGAAGAAGCAGGGTACTTGGGGTCCTGCCTACGATGAGTGGCACGACATTGCGCAATCCGAGGATGACGGTCTGCTTTTCTCCGTGATGCTCGGACGCGATGAGAATGCGGTGAGGTTGCGCCAATCCATGCCGTTCGTCGGGCTCATCCCGCAGCAGGATGTGAGGAAACTGCATGAAGAAGCGGGAAGTTGATCACGTACTGCGTGCCGCGGGAAGGATTACCGGTGAGAAGCAATTCATAATCATAGGCAGTCAGTCTCTTCACGGAACGTATCCTGACCTGCCGGACAGCTTCGTCAAATCATTCGAGGTTGATCTGATTGCCTCGCAGAATACCGATCGAACGGAATGGTTGAACGTAATCGGCGTGTACTCACCGTTTCATGAAAGTTTCGGCTACTACGCCGATCCGGTCGATCAGGAGACCGCGACACTTCCCAAGGGCTGGGAAGGGCGGCTGGTGAAGCTGCCCGCCGGCGATACCGAAGGTGTTCAAGGGTTGTGCCTGGATCCTCACGACCTCGCCATCGCCAAATATGTCGCGCGGCGCGCGAAGGACATCGTGTTCACGCGTGAACTCGCCAAGCGGGGAATCGTCTCGCGCGAGCGGTTGCTCGCGTTGCTCGACGAGACGCCTGTCTCTCGAGAAGCGCGCGGGCGCATTCATGCCCACATCGCCAAGGATTTTGGCGTTTGAACAATATGGCTGTCGGCCGGAACCTTGAATCGCGCTTGAAGCGGGGCAGAGACGAATAGAGGCTGCGCCGTGGGCCGTCAGCCGCTCCGGGCGGAACGAACCTATCCGGGCACTGTCTTCGGGCGCTTCGCCTCGACGAACAACGAATAATATCGATTGCGGTATTTCGCGCTGGCCACGCCGCTCGAGTCATCGACTCGCAGGGCCGGGTGAGCGCTGGCCATGTAATCCGAACGCGTAATATCCTCGAATCCGGCATCGGATAGTGCTCGGGATAATGTTTCGAAATCATAGCCGTACTTATGCGATTCGAAAAGATACGCAGGTTCGGCGCCGGCGCCCGCATACGCCAGGAAGTCCTCGAGGCGCGTTGGATTTTCCGGCCACCACGTCCAGGTTTCGCGTCGATTGCCGAAAAAGTCCCGGTCATTGTTGACGTACGCCTCGATGCATTGTTCGATGTCCGGTACTACGATGCGTACGACCCCTTCCGGCGCGAGAACGCGCCTGATCTGCGCCAAAAAGGGTCGGACATCGCGTGGGAAGAACAGATGTTCGAGCAAGTGGGATACGAAAATATAGCGCACGCTCCCCTCTGCAAACGGCAAGCCCCACAATACGTTCATTGCAAGGGGGGCGGGATGCACGTCGATATTGATCCAGCCGGCGATTTCGGCCTTACCGCAACCGATGTGCAGCTTGTGTTCGCGCGCCGTGGCATTCACCTTCAAAGCCTCGAGTTGACGCGCGATAAACACTTGCCGTAAACCCTCGAGCTCCGTGCGTAGACCGTCGGTGCCGGCGAGCAAGGCCAACAGCCGCCGCTCCACTCCGGCGGCGCTGCGCTTGGCCAGCTCACTATCCGCATAGGGGCCGAAAGCTAGCAAGTCACAAGCCGTATCGTAGAAGCTGCGCGCCAGCAGACGTAGGTGGTTCTTGATTCGCACCATGACCTCGCCATCATCCGGCGCTTGCGCAGCCGGGGAGTCGGCCTCGACCAATGAGCCGCTGCGCCTCAAGTAGTCGATGATGTCCATGGCAACAGCCCGATCAGAAGCCTGCAGGGCGCCGACGGCCGCTTCGGGCCGGACCGGCTTTGCGAACCGGCATAGAAAGCCCACCAACCCGGGATTGTCGGTCTCGAAGGCCGGCAGCTTGCTCGAGGTCGTATGGATCAAAATACGGCCACCTTTGAATCGCACCAAGGCGTCGGCCGCGAATATCAGAGTTGAATTCACTCTCACAGCTCCTCGTGACTTACGATTTCGAGACCCTCGGCGGTCTACTTTTACTACACTGGCGGAACTTCGGGTGAGCCGCCGTAACACCGTTGTCCCGAGAATGGTGGGCGTGCGTCAAGTGCAGTATGCTTTACACAGCGTGGTATGGAGAAATTGTGTGCTCGATATTCCGGGTCGACTACCGGTGGACAAGGCGGGAATCGTCGGGGAATGCGTTCGCCTAGGTTTGCGCTGCGATGCTGAACGACTGCGGGCAGAAGTCGGCTGTTTGCCGGCCGAGGTCTGGGGCAGTTCCGGAGGCCGGATCGGTGTCCATCGACACGCCGAGGCCGTTTTCTTGAGAGGCTTTGCTCCTGCGGAAGGCGAAAAGCCGGTCGAAGACAGGCCGGTATTCGACCGGCTGCCCTACCTGCGTTCCGTTGTCGAGACGCTCATTGATGCGCCCCGTATGCGGTGCCTACTGGCCCGCCTGCCCGCCGCGACATCCATACCCGTACATGTCGATCGGGCACCCTATTTTGCGAAGACGTTGCGGATCCACATACCCGTGGAGAGCAATCCTGCGGTATTCATGCTGTCCGGAAAATCCGCCTATGTCATGGTGCCCGGCGAGATTTGGGCGCTGAACAATAGCGCCCCGCATGGAGTCGTCAATGCCGATACGCTGCGAGCGCGTATGCACCTGATCTGCGATTATCTACCGAGCGAGCCGCTGCTCGAACTTCTTCGCGCCGCGGAACGTGGGCTGGGGTTCCCGCAGGCAGACCTTGCCAAGCGCCTCGGCCGGCCGGAACTCTCGGCCACCCTGGCGAATTGATGATCGTCACGCCGCGTTTCGTTTTTTTGCATCTTCATAAATCCGGCGGCACCTTCGTCAACGAATGCCTGTTCAAATTCGTGGCGGATGCGCTGCACGTGGGCTACCACCTGCCGCGGAGCATGATTCCGGCCGAGTACGCCGGCCTGCCGGTGTTGGGATTCGTGCGCAACCCATGGAGCTACTACGTTTCCTGGTATACGTTTCAGCTCGAACGGCCGCATCCCAATTTTCTGTTCAGGATACTGAGCGACGAAGGTCGCCTCGATTTCGAGGCGACCTTGCGCAACATGCTGAATCTCGGTGCCGGCAGCCTGCGCTTGGACATGCTGATTCGCGCGCTTCCGCCTGATTACAGCAATCAGGGCCTGAATCTTCCGGCATTCGCCTTGGAGCCGATCCGCAACACCGAACTCGGTTTTTACTCGTATCTGTACCGGTACCTATATGCTGGTACCGGTTCTCCGATGGTGGTCGGACGCATGGAGAGCCTCCGCGAGGACTTATCGCGGATGCTGGAGAAGGTGTCGCAACCGGTGAGTGCCGAGATGCGCACCTACATAGAAACAGAGGCGCCGCGCAATACCTCGGGTCATAGCGACTACCGCGACTATTACAGCGCCGCGTTGCGCGAGTTGGTCGCGCGGCGCGATGCGGATGTCATCGAGCGTCATAAGTACCGCTTCGGGGATTCCTGACGGGCCGCAGTGCTTCGAGACGATGCCACGTCGACTCGACCAGCGGCATGATGCGCTCGACCTGTTCGGCATTTTTTTGCCATTTGTCCGGCGCCGGCGGTGTAAGCGTGTAGCGTGACAGCGGCAGCGGTGACGCTAAGTTCCGGCGCAAGTTTTCGTCGACATCGAGGTCCATGAACGCGCATAACCGCTCGATGGTGGCGGCGGGGTCGGCAAGGAACTCCGCATAGCTCACGCTCGACCAGCGCCGCTGCGGCAACCGCGCCAAATCGTCGAGCACCATGCGATTGGTCGTCTCCCACTGGAACGCGGCGATTTCTTCGACGGATTTGCCGTTCATGGACGGCCAGTCGGGCGGAAGAATCAGCGACCAGGGGCCATCGAAGCCGTCCAGACCGTTGTACGTCTTCCAGTTGCCGGAACGCCATGCCTCGATGATGCTACTCACGTTGCCCCGGGGTTCGCGCCACAAGAAGATGAATTGAGCATCGGGGAACAAGCGATCGAAAAACGGTATGCGCAATGAGTTCTTCGGGGTCTTCTCGAGCAACCGCGTCGTGGGGGAGAGGGCCGCGGGGCGGCCCTCGCTATCGACGAGATTAGCGGCGATGGCCTCGATGATCCGGGAAGCCACGTTGCTCGATAGGTTATCGGCGGTGAGTCGGTTGGATGTGACGGAGGGCGCGCCGATTTGCAGCTCCGCAATGCTTTCCACCAGCCAGTGAGCCTCGCCCCCAAGATTGCTCAAGCCGCGGTGGGCCGCGAGCGTCTCGAAGAGCAGCGTGCTGCCCGAGCGCGGGGCGGCCACGATGAATACCGGCCGTCCGACCGGAACTATCGAACAGACCATGGGGCGCAACACTCGTGCATCGAGAACGGTATGCGCCTTGACCCGATTGGTACGAATCAGCAGATCCCCGCCCAATTGCCTGGAGGCGGAACGCACGCCGTCGCGTAGATTCAAGAACTCCCCGCGCCCGGCCTCCGACTCCCCGTGCAGCACGTAGAGTTGCCGCCAGTCCTTGCAGAAGTTGTCGAGCAAGGCGTGATAATGCGAAAGTTGTGCGGCCGACGCCTGCGATTTGACCGGTGCTGCGAGTTCCGACCGCAAGTCGAGAATCAGTAGCTCGACTTCGGAAGGAGGCATTACCGATGCCAGCCGGATCTGTTCGGTCAGCAGGTGGGTGACACGCTGCGGGTCGTAAGCAAAGTTTGTATCCTTCGCCGCGGGTGATTGGCTGCTCGTTACGAACTGCCAAAAGCTCGAACTTCCCGAGGTATCGGCGACCAGATGTATGCGCTCGTCGGGGGTCGGATTTTCCACGCGATGCAGCCGCCAATTGTCGAATAGCCAGGCTTCCCCGGCAGCCATATGGACCGCCTCGTCTCCGCAATAGAACCGGACTTCCGGCCGGGTGATGATGGGAATGTGCAGTCGGGCGCGCGTAAACCAGTGGTAGTTGATGTCGGCGTGCTGCGGCACCGAGGCACCGGGTGCCAGCCGCATGAGGCGCGACCTTCCCCACACCACGCCGAAACTACCCAGGATTTGGCGCAGGTAGGGCAATTGAGCAAGATGGGGCGTCATTGCCATGGGGCCGTTGACGTCATCGTTCTCCGCGCCGTCGACGCTGATCAACCGAACCGAGCTATTGCCCGGGATACCGTTAGGATGCTCGGCCCAGGCCGATGCAGGAATGCGCGCGACTTCCTCGCGCATACGGGCCGCATCGAATTTCACGCTTAGACGATGGAAGGGAGCCGATAGACGCATCTACTTCTCGGCCTCCACTTCGTGGCGAAAATCGCTGATATCGCCGATTATGATAGCCAGCGCGGAGCGTTCGGCTTCGCTCAAGTACGGGTTCCACAGATCGAAGATGAGCACGACGCGCGTCTTGGCGCTGCGGTTCCACGCTTCGTGTTCGTAGGTATCGTCGAACACGACGACCTTCCCTTCCCGCCAGCGGTGCTCTTCGCCACCCACGACCAGCGCGCAATCCTCAGGCACCATCAACGGCAGGTGCCCGACGACGCGTGTGTTGGTGACACCACGATGCGGCAATAAATGCGTGCCGGGCGTAAAGACCGAAAACAATACCTCCGGGCCATGCTCGCGAACCTTGCACAAGGGCAGCGCTTCCAGCGCGGCAGCCGTGCGGCGGCAGCGATCACAGTTCTCGTCCCGCCGCTCACCATGGCGGTAGAAGTAGTAGCCGTTCCATGTCGGCGGGCGATCCAAGCCGCGTAGATGCTCCGCTTCGAGCGCAGCGTTGCCGAAGACCGGCTCTCGCCCCGTGCCGCTCGGAAGCAGGGATAGCAGTTCATCGCGAATCGCAGGCGCTTCGCTCTCGAACCGATCGATCCAGGGGAGGAGCTTCAAATCGAGATAGGGGTTCGCGGGAATATCCGGGAAATGTAAAAAAGTCGAGCACTGCCGCGGATCGGAACTCCTCTGTGCTTCCTCCTTGAAGTACATTCGCAAGCTCTTGTCGACGCGCGCCAGCGAATCCCGGCCGAACCGTGCGATCACCGGTCGCAATAATTCATCGATTGCCGCACGCCGCCCCAGTCTGACTTGCAGCACCGCATGTTGGACGAGAGACCGAAAGACGGCGGGCGTCGTGGCTTGATTCAGCCAGCGGCCATTGTTTTGTGCATCCTGCAGCGCGCGCGCATAGGCGACGATGGCCTGATGCGGCCGACCGGCAAGTTCCAATGCCCGCCCCAGATACAGCCTCGCCGCGGAAAGATTCGGAGCCAGTCTCAGCGCCGCCCGGTACGATGCGGCGGCGTCGGCGTAGCGCTCGGCGGCTTCGAGAATGCGGCCCCGGTTATACAGTGTCAGCGGGTTCTCCGCCTCCATCCGCAGCGCATGATCGATATGCAACAGGGCCGTTGTCAGATCCCGCGTGCGCAGAGCCCGCAAGGCCATCACATTGAGGGCTTGGGTGTTGTCGGGGTCTCGTTCGAGTATCGCCGCAAACGCCAGTTCGGCGTCGGTCACTTTGCCCTGATGCAATAATAGTTGCGCTTCTTCGGCGGAAATCATAGGTTGTACCCAGCGATATGCCCATGGATAAGCTCTCTCATTATGTGCGCGTTTACGACCACGATCATGGTGTGGAGGAAAGCCTGTGCGGCCGCATGATCGAGTCTTTCACGGGACTTGCGCGCTTTCAGCGCCCGAACGGCCGCGGCGTTCGGGCGGGCCTCGAAGAGTCCGCCTGGACCGAATTGAATGTCACTGCTCTGTCGGATGCTCATTTCCTCGGGATGTTTCGCCAGATCATCGATAAGGCCGTTGCACGCTATAACCATGATATCGGACTGCCGATCCCGATTCCTAATACAGCCCTGATCTCCGAACTGGTGATGAAGCGATACCGGCCCGGCCAGGACGAATGCTTCCAGCTGCATTTCGACGCCATCAACTTCGTGAGCAATCGGTACCTCGTGCTGATCTGGTATCTCAACGACGTCGCGGACGGCGGCGAAACCTCGTTTCCGCAGCTCGGTCTGTCGGTCAAGCCCCGGCGCGGCCGACTGCTGATGTTTCCGCCGTACTGGATGTATCAACACCAGGGGCTCGCGCCGGCCTCGGGAGAGAAATACATCCTCTCGACGTATCTGCTATTCGATATGGCGAGGCGGGACGATCTCACGGCGCCCCAGCCGGTAACGGGATGAAGCCGCAGAAGGCGTCGGGGGGTAAAAACCTGTTCGCCACCGCTCTGCAACATCATCAGGCCGGGCGCCTCGAGGAGGCGGAACAGCTGTACCGCCAGGTTCTGCGAGCCGTCCCCCGCCATGCCGACGCGCTGCATTTCCTGGGTATCCTCTCTCACCAGCGCGGCCGCCATGACATCGCCGTGCAGCTGATCGGCCAGGCCATCGCGCAGAACGATAGAGTCGCGGCCTTCCACAACAATCTGGGGATGGTCCTCTTCGAGCAGGGCAAGCGCGAGGCGGCGGCGGCCTCCTATCGGCGGGCACTGGCCATCAAGGCGGATTATGTAGAGGCACATTACAATCTCGGCGTGGCGCTGCAAGCAGGGGGCGTTCTCGAGGAGGCGATGGGCGCGTACGCGGCCGTGTTAGTCCACAACCCCAACCACGCCGAGGCGCACTGCAACCGGGGCATCATCCACTTGGAGCGAGGTGAGCTCGAGCCGGCGGCGGCGGCCCTCGAGCGCGCCGTGTTCCACCGGCCTGAGTACGCCGCTGCGCACAATAATCTGGGCAACGTGCTCAACCGGCAAGGTAAGTTATCGGAAGCCGTGGCTTCGTACGAACGGGCGTTGGCCCTGCAGCCGGATTATCCCGAAGTCCATAGCAACCTGGGCATCGTGTTCATGGAACAGAGCAGGCTGACCGATGCAGCGGCCTCCTTCCGGCGCGCGCTGCACTACAAGGCGGAACACTTGGCGGCGCTTTACAATCTGGGTGTGGTGTTGCGGGAACTCGGCCAGACGAATGCCGCGGTGGCCGCCTATACCCGGGTGCTGGCGCTCGATCCCGAGTATGCCGAGGCGAGGCTTGGCCTCGCCATGACGGCCATCCCTATCTTTACGGACAGCGTGGCTGAAAGTAGCGCAACATCGGATCGGTTCACGCGATCGCTGGAAGAACTGACGGCCTGGAATGCCATCAATCCCGGAAAGTTGGGACGGGCGCTCGGTGCCAACCAGCCGTTTTATCTGGCCTATAGGCCCAGCGATATCACGCGGCCGCTATGCCGCTATGGCGATCTGGCGCACAGGACGGCAACCGCCTACTGGCGGCACGATGTCATCGGCGACCGCATGTCCCGCCCGCCACGAGATCGCATCCGGCTGGCCGTGGTGAGCGGCCAGGTGCGGCAACATCCAGCCTGGGAGGTGATATTGAAGGGAGTCATCGCCCACCTCGACCGCCGCAAGTTCGAGGTCTGTCTGTACCATACGCATTCGGTTTGCGATGCGGAAACTGCGTGGGCGAAGGCCCACGTCGACCGCTTCGTCCAGGGCCCCAAGCCCATCAAGGCATGGCTGGATCAGATCAAGCAAGATCAACCCGACGTGATGTTTTACCCTGAAGTGGGCATGGATGCGGCCACCTGCACACTGGCTGCGCTGCGCTTGGCTCCGCTGCAGGTCGCCGGTTGGGGACATCCGGTGACGACCGGGCTGCCGACGCTGGATCTGTTCGTCTCGGGCGAGCTACTCGAGGGGCCGTCAGCCGAGCGGCACTATCGCGAGAAGCTGGTTCGACTGCCCGGGACGGGGGTTTGCACCCAAACGATGGCGTATCAAGCCACCCGTTGGGAAGGCCCCGCCCGCGAGAAAAATGTCGTCCGCTTCGTTCTGTGCCAGCAACCAATCAAGTTCGATCCGGCGGACGATGTTCTGTTGACCCGCATCGCCAAGGCCGTCGGACCGAGCGAGTTCTGGTTCGCTTCTCCGGCAAAACTCGATTGGACGGCGCGGCGGTTACGCGAGCGAGTCGCCGCCTGCTTTCGAGCGGCGGGCCTCGAGCCCGAATTGCATTTGCGGGTCATCCCCTGGTTGCCCCGGGACCAATTTCTGGGCTTTCTGGACGAAATGGATGTGTATTTGGATTGCCCGTCCTTCTCCGGGTACACGACGGCATGGCAGGCTGTTCATCGCGGCGTGCCGATAGTCACCCTGGAAGGGGAATTTCTGCGTCAGCGGCTGGCGGCCGGACTGTTGCGGCAGGTCGGAATTACCGACCAGATCGCCTCTTCCCGTGAAGAATATGTGCTTATCGCGATACGTATGGCCGAAGAATGCCGTGCGCCATCGGCGGCGCGAGCCATTCGGCGCGAGGCCATCCGATCCGCGGCGCACCGATCGGACGGGAACCGTTCGGCGGTGAGCGCCCTGGGGCAGGTGCTCATCGATTCGTGGCAAGTGGCCCAGTCAGGTGGCGAACGAACCGGCTAGCGATCGTAGTCCCAACGCTGCAAATAGGGCGCGAGCACCGGCAGGCTCGATGCGAAATGAGCGCGGTAGTTATTCCAGCGGCCCACGGATTGGCTGTTGACGGGCCGGACCACTTGCGAATAGCTGGGCGTGCTAATAAATAATTTTTGCGCGGCTCGTTTTGCCGGGGCAAGTACCGCCTCGTCCCAGCCGACATCCAGGAACTCGAACACTCGGCGCACGTGCGCAGGAAAGTCGCTCACGAAGTGTTCATACCGCAACTCATGGACGTCCGCATGCAGCAGTCCTTGCTGCGAATACCAAAAATCGAAGGTCTTTCGATAGGCCTGCGCGAGCATCGGTATGTCCCTGCACAACAGGGCGAAATCGGGTGCCCGGAAATGCTGCATGTAGCAACTCAAGATCACATCGCACGGATGGCGAATCGCGAGCAAGATTTTGGCATTCGGGAACAAGCGCTTGATGACCGGAAGGCGCAAAATATTGAGCGGATTTTTGTCGACCACGCGCGCGTGCGGGGCTGCTTTCAACTTCTGTGCCGTGCGCGCCCAATAAGCGGCCCGAACCCGGGCGAGCTGCGCACCGGTCAGCTTTGCAAGTTCCTGCGGATAGCGAATCCCCTCCGCAAGCACGTCATCGAGCGCATTCTGCAGGAACGGCTGCTCATCGATCGACTGGAGTTCCGGGTGGGCATCGAGCACGAGCTCCAGCAGTGTCGTGCCGGAGCGCGGAAAGCCGACGATGAAGATCGGGCTCGCGGCGGCCACGGGCGCGCCATCGTGATCCCAGCGCGCAATGTCCTGCGGATCGCAGCTTTGATCCGCGATGGAAAGGGGTGGCGCCGCCCGCGATGCGATGAGCGGAGAGGACAACGAGAGATAGCCCACCTGTGAGGCATGAGCTCGCGTCAGCACCTCGAAGGCCTCCTCGAACCGGCCTAGCGCGTCCAAGGATTTGGCGAGCGGATAGAGCTGAAAATGCCGAAGGTGCATTTTCGGTTGTTCCGCCGCGAGTTCTTCGAGCAGTGCGACTGCGATTTCGTGTTTCGACTCGCGTTGCGCGAGCTGCGCTTCCGTCGTCTTGATATCGCTGCTGAAATGGGCGGCCTCGGGATCGGTCTTGAACTCCTCCAGCAGGGCACGGGCTTCGCCCGTGCGGTTGGTGCGTTCGAGCAATTGAATCAGGGTCAACTTGGCCTGCGGATCGCCACCGCGCTGTGTGGCCGCTCCGCGTACGGCGGGCTCCGCTCGGCCGATATCGCCAAGCTTCATCAGCAGATGGCCGGCGCTCGCGGCGATCTCCGGCGCCGCGGGAGGCATTCGTTCCCAGCCCTCGAGTGTCGCGAGTGCCTCTTCGGTACGCAAAGTTTCGTAGCAGCAGAAAGCATATCGATAACGAATCTCGGCATCGTTGGGATCGAGTTTCAGAGCCTTCTCGAGCAGCGCGCGCGCGGCTTCGTAGTCGTCGCGGCCGATGTGCGCCAGCGCCACGTTGTAAAAAAAATCGGCCGTGTCGGCCCCCAAAGCCGCCGCCTTCGCGAACGCATAGAGCGCTTCCTCGATGCGGTCGTCGCAGCGGCGAGCCGTGCCCACGTTCATCCAATGCATGGGCTGCGAGGGCTGCAAGACGGCCATTCGCAGATAAGCCTGTTCCGATTCGCGGTGTTTCGCCTGCATGTGCAGGGCGACACCCAGGGCGGCAAGCGCCTCGATGTCGGCGGGATCGATCGACAGGGCCGCTCGTGCGGCGCTCTCCGCCGCGGAAGGTTCGCCCCGATCCAAATCCTCTACCGATCGCGCGATCAAGCCGGCGTCGTGTGGTCCATGCGCCATGGCGATGTGCACTCCAAAAAAAAGGCCGTGCGATCGCTCGCACGGCCCAGTTTACCAAACTGCCGAGATCAGAGCTTCTGACTGAACCCTACGAACCATTGCCGGCCGAGCAAATCATAGGTCTCCACGTCGGTGTTCGCGTTGGTGACGTTGTTCTGATAGAAGAGCGGCGGCTGCTTGTCGGATATGTTTCGGACTCCCACTTGGAGATGGGTTTTGGTCGCCCCCAACGTGTAGCCCACGGTCAAATCCTCATACAGCGTCGATCCGATCTGCAGATCCGGATAGGTATTGCCGGACGCATCCACCCCGATCACCGACGGGTTCGGCACCCTCAAAGAACCGATGTACCGTCCGCTCAGCAAGGCATCGACACCGAACCAGGTCCAGCCCACGGCCACCTGTCCACGATTCTTCGTGTAATTGCCGAATTGCTTGTTGTAGGTTCCGGCGATTTCCTGGGCCGCCGAGCCGGGCACCGTGCTGGTGTAGTTGTTGGTATGCGACCAATCCAGGCTGGCCTGGAAAGAGCCGATCGGCGTATTTCTGAACGTGTATTTCAGATCGATATCCGTGCCGCTGGTGTCGAGCGTGCCCAGATTGGAGGAAGGATTGACGAACGCTATGATCAGGCCCGCATTGCTGCCGGTGTTGGCGCCATAGCGGCTGACGAGGCTGCAGAACTGCGACGCACCCGTCTGGAGGCATTGATTGATCGAATAGTTGGCATCAAGCGTCTTGATCAAGCCATCGATGTGGTAATCCCAGTAGTCGACCTCGAAGGAGAGCCCCGGGACCGAACTGGGTTCGAATACGAAACCAGCCGTTTTGACCTTTCCAGTCTCGGGGTTCAAATTCGGATTCGACTCATTGAGTCCCGTAATCTGGCCGTTGGGTTCCTTGAAACTGCCATCGAGCGGCACTCCCTGACAGGCCACCGCATAGTTCGGATTGCTGGCTGCCTTTGCGGCGGTCAAGCCATTGCAGGGATCGTTGAAGGTTACCGAGGTATTGACCGGCGAGGCGTAGAGATCGACGATGGTCGGGACGCGGAGCACCTGGGAGAACGTGCCCCGGATCAACAGGTCCTTCACCGGCCGGTATTCCACCTTGAAGTCTGCTTTCGTCGAACTGCCGAACAACGAATAGTTGTTGTGGCGCGCTCCGATGTCGGCGGTCAAGGAGTGGACCAGCGGCAGATCCTTCAAGATAGGCACGAGGAATTCCACATACTCCTGCTTGCTGCCGTATTTGCCGACGGCATTGCCCGTGCAGGTTTCCTGTGACAATCCGCAGGTCAAGTAAAGCGGGGGCGTGGCTTGAACGATGGAATCGGCGATGTCAGCGCCGATACGATCGTTGTATTCCGCGCCCACCGCCGCCTGCAGATCGCCGGCGGGCAGCGTCCAGAGGGTGCCATTGAAGTCCAAATTGACTGCCTTGTACGTATACAGGTAATCGATGTTGTAGTTGGCGCTGACCCCGGCCAAGGCCGCCGCCGAGTTCGAATATTGATCGAACAGGTTGATGGGGGTACAGCCGCTGATCGGCGCCGTCGGCGTACCGCAGGTCGGCGTACCGTCTCCCGAAATGAACGAGGGTCCCACGGCCTGGTTCAGCTTGCTGGCCGAGTAATAGCCGCCAACCAGTTCGTGCTGATGCAAGCGGCTGTACGTGAGGTTCAGATCCCACTTCCAACCCGTCTTCAGGACATCGCCTCTGACGCCGCCGTTGAAATTTGCGCTATCCCCGGTCGAGTCGCTGCGGCGTTGGCCGAACAGGAACGTTCTCAGCGTGAAATCCGGATTGGCACCGGAATTCCCACCGAAGTCGATGCCGAACGGGTTATAGATGCTGTCCTTCGAGAGGGTGACGTTATCGGCAAGGGCATCGAACGGGAGCGGTGCTTCAAGGAAGCCGGAATGGGTATGCGTATCCGTGACCGTCGCATAGGCCTCGACATCGTCGTTGATCTTGTAGTTCCCTTTGGCGAAGAACGAGGCGCGCTCGATGGGTGTCTGAATCAAATTGTAGGGCTGGTAGTTGAAGAGGTCGGCCGGCGAATTGAAACAGGTATAGTCAGCCACCGTGCTGCCGTCGGTACTCGCAATACGCGTTACGCTCGAACACACCTTGCCGTTGGATCCCTTCAAGCCCAGCGGATTGGTATAGATGCGCCCCGTGGGGACGCGGCTCGATCCGCCCCGGTTAACCCCGGCGCTGCCGCCGTAGAGGTACAGGGCGTATTTCGAATAATCACGGTTGCCGGCGGACACTTGGTCTTGCTGCAGGTAAGTCGCGCCCATCATCAAATTGAACTTGTCCGTGTTCGTGCCGAGCATTACGTTGAGTGAATGATGCGCCCCGTCGCTGTGTCCCGTTCGGCCGTAATCGCCGCTGATTTCCAATCCGTCGACGTCCTTGCGGGTGATGAAATTCACCACGCCGCCGATCGCGTCCGAGCCGTAGATCGCGCCCGCGCCTTCTTTCAGAACCTCGATGTGATCGATCATATTGATCGGGATCTGATTCACGTCGATGGCATCTTGCGTGAAGCCGACCATGCCGACGCGGTGTCCGTCCACGAGAATCAACGTACGCTTCGCATCCAGGCCACGCAGTTCGATGTTCGATTCGCCGAAGCCACCGCCGTTATTCACGCCGGGATTGGTTCCTCGTCCCGACACGCTGGGGATCCGCTGGATCAGATCACCGACGGTGGTGATGCCGGATTCCTGGATGATGGTGCTATCGATGACTTGGATCGGATTCGCGGTCTCCGCATCGACGCGCCGAATTCGCGAGCCGGTGACGACCACTTCGCCGAGGGTCGTCTCCGGGGAGGCATTGGGCCCCGTGGCCTCCGCGCCCATAGCAGACGAAGTGTAACCAAGCGAAGCGGCAGCCGCTCCGGCGGTGCCGAGAGCTAAGCCCACCGCTCGCCTAATAGAAAGATTGCTCGACATAATGTTATCTCCTGTTCACGTCAGGCAGCCGCATAAATGCGGTTGTTGACCGATCCGCTAAGCGGTTTCGATCACCCCGTCGTTGTTGATAAATAATTTCCATCCCAGCTGAACGTTGCGCCATAGACACAAGTTCACGTCATGTGAACCGACGATAACACCCTGTTCAGCCAGAATACTAGCGTTAAAAAATGTAAATCCCGGCTGCGGACCTTAGATGTAGTATAAAAGCCACGAAAAACGGTGGGGCAAGCGGTTTAAGTCGGCATCGCTTGGTGGCTCGGGAAAGCGTAACGAGGCGAAGCGCTACTAAGGTCCAGAGCTAATGGGGCCAAGAGCTAACTGGGCCGAGAGCTACCCGGGCCGAGAGCTAACTGGGCCGAGAGCTAGCTGGGCCGAGAGCTAGCTGGGCCGAGAGCTACCCGTGTCCGCCCACGAGCTAGTCCCCGGCCAGGAATCTCGGCGCGGTACGTCCCTTCGCGACATGCTCGAATCCCGACGCCAGCCGCAGCAGAGTGGGTTCGCTGAAGGCGGTCCCGAAGAAGGAAAGCCCGACCGGCAAGCCGCGATGCAGGCCCGCCGGCACGGAAATGTGCGGGTAGCCGGCAATCGCGGCGGGCGACGAACAGCTGCCGACATCCGAATCTCCGTTCAGCGCATCGATCAGCCATGCCATTCCCGAGGTCAGGGTGACGATGGCATCCAGACGGTGTTCGGCGAGCACCGCGTCGATGCCGCCGGCGCGCGTCGCGTTGAGACAGGTCGCGCGGGCTTCCTTGTATGCGGCCTCATCCAGGCCGCCTTTGGTGTTCGCGCGACGCAGCAGTTCCTGGTCGAACGAGGCGAGCTCAACGGCGGAGTTCGCTTCGTTGAAGCGGATCAGATCTTCGAGTGATCGAACGGCCGAATCGGTCGGCAGGCGCGTGAGATAGGCATTGAGGTCGGCTTTGAACTCGTACAGCAAGACTTCCAGCTCGGCCGCCTCCGCGACGCCATGCATGGGCAAATCAGCCGGGTCGACAATGACCGCGCCGGCTCCTTCCAGTATCGCGATGCAGTGGTCGAGGAAGCGATCGAGCGGCGCGTTGTCGGCGAAGAAGCGGCGTGCTATCCCTAAGCGCGCGCCGCGTAGACCCTGCGGGTCGAGGTACCGCACATAGTCAGGGTCGAAGCGATCGCCCACCGCGACGCTGGCCGGATCGGCGGGGTCCGGACCGGCCATTACGCCCAGCAGCACCGCGGCGTCCCGTACGGTTCGCGCCAGCGGGCCGGCCGTGTCCTGGCTGTGTGATATCGGTACGATACCGGTGCGGCTGACGAGACCTACCGTGGGCTTCAAACCGACGATGCCGTTGATGGATGCGGGGCTCACGATGGAGCCGTTGGTCTCGCTGCCCACGGCCAGCGCGCAGAGGTTGGCGGCCACCGCAACGGCGGACCCCGAGCTCGAACCGGAGGGTGACCGGTCGAGCGCATAGGGGTTACGGGTCTGGCCGCCGCGGCCGCTCCAGCCACTGGAGGAATGAGTGGAGCGGAAGTTGGCCCACTCGCTCAGATTGGTCTTGCCCATGATCACGGCGCCGGCCGCGCGTAAGCGCGCCACCAGCGGTGCATCCTGGGGCGCATACCATCCCTCGAGGGCGAGCGATCCGGCGGTGGTCATCATGCGATCCGCCGTCTCCACGTTGTCCTTGATCATGATCGGCACGCCGTGCAGCGGTCCACGCGGCCCTTGGGCGCGGCGCTCGCGGTCGAGTTCGGCTGCCATGTCGAGAGCGCGGGGATTGAGCTCGAGTACCGCATGCAGGGTCGGGCCGCGCCGATCGATCGCTTCGATGCGGTCCAGATACAGTTGGGTAAGGCGCCGCGACGTCAAACGACCCTCGGCGAACGCTGCCTCGATATCCGCGAGCGTCAGTTCGTCGGCAAAGCCTGGCTGCCCCGCGAGGCCGGCCTTTGCGCGGCGCCCCGATGTCGCGTTGAGAGTGGGGTTCTCGGCAAGAGCGATTTTTGGCGACGCCAAGGCGGCGGCGGTAGCGAGAAAAATTCGACGGTCCATGTCGCGAGACTAACAAAAAGCCCCCAAACACGTCGGTGTTTGGGGGCTCGGTGGTGGGGCGGGCGCGACTGGCGCTGCGAGGCGCCGGGTCGCGCAGCCCCACGTGGCTGCCGGTCAACTATGCGCGATAGCGTCGCATCAATAGCCCCCGACGATCTTCAGCGTGACGCGGCGATTCTGCAAACGTCCTTCGGACGTCTTATTGTCGGCGATCGGGCGATCCTTGCCGTAACCCTTCGCGGTCATGGTATTGGTTACGCCATGTTGCTGCAGATAGTGCAGGACGGTCTCCGCGCGCGCCTGCGACAGGGCCAGGTTTTTACTCGTGCTGCCGACACTGTCCGTATGTCCATCGACTTCGATGACCAATGACGGATTCTTCTTCAGACTTTGCACCGCATAACTCAGTACGAAGTCCGAAGTCGGGATCAGATCCGCCGAGCCGGTGGCAAAGTTGACGCCTTGCAGCTTGATCTCATCTTTGATGGGACACCCCACCGCATCGACGGCCGTGCCCTTCGGTGTACCCGGGCACTGATCGATGGAGTCCGGCACGCCGTCCCCGTCGGTATCGACCGGACCTGGCGGCGGTGGCGGCGGCGGGGGCGGCGGGGGTGTCGGCGCCTGCACTTCGACAATCTTCGGCGGTGGCGGCGGCGGCTCCGGTGCGCCGAACATCATTTGCACACCGACGCCGAAAACGACGTCGGAGGGATCTTTCGGGCCATAGATACCCGGGTTGGCGAATTCCAACCGGTATTTGGCCTCGGTGCGCAGCTGCACTCGAGTCGAGCCGGTTTGGCTTCCGAGTCCGGTCAGCACGCCGATGCCCGCTTCCGCCATGGCGGTATGGAAGGTGCGCGGGGACTTGGTCAGCGTGTCATCCATTTCGCCCCCGCCGGCGAGCAGATAAGGGCGAAAGAAAGAATCCGGCAAGAACTTCTTGATGACATCGACCGAATAACCGGTCAAGCGCTGATCGGCGGTCAATCCGCTGATGCTGAAATTGGCGCGATTGACGTCGGCTTCCAGGGCGAAACCATGGAGCAGGTTGAAGCCCAGGCCGAATTGGGCGCCGAAGTTGTCCTTGGACACGCGTTCTTGGTCCAAGAGGTGGTATTGCACCATTGGGCTGATGTAGAAGGCTCCGGCGTCGTCGGTTGCGAAGGCGGCGTTGCCCGCCATACCGGCCGCAGCGGCGCACCCCAGGATAAATACTCGATTCATGAAGTTGACTCCACGTGATTGGCAAAAATACAACAAGCCACGCACTGATCTGGCGCACGGGACCGCCGTGATTGACATCGAAAACGACCCAGGAGGGCGATTCCGGATCAATTCGTGTTGCATTAAAGCAACGGCGAGTGGCGATGTCTGTAGGTGCGACGCGTCAGGCGCTGTAAGAGTCCGGGTAGGGTTCGCGGAGCAGATTTCCGGGTCGGCTGCGGGTTTAGCCTCGGGTTCGCATCGCCGCTAGGCCTCGCGAACGCTACACTTTCCGCCTTTCTTGGTTGCGGCGGTTCAGCCTGCCGCGGCCCTCAACCCATGTAGCGGCAGCCCATGCGAAGCCATCTCATGCCATCCCACGCTCACACCCTGACTTGGCGCGCCCGCGGACGTCTTCTGCACCGGCACCGACCCGGCCACCGGCGAACGTCCCCCCCTCGCAAGGGCAGCCCGATCCCGTGTGCACGTCCACATGCCCCGCGAACACCCAACGCGCATGCGAACACCGCCCGACCCCGCGACGTTGCTCCCGTCACATGCAACTGCTGAAGTTCCTGGCAGTTCTGAGCGTTGGCTGCGCGCTGAACTGCCGTGCTGCCGTACCGCTGTATGACTTTGAAATCGTTCACACCTATCCCCACGATCCATCCGCGTTTACCGAGGGGCTTTTTTTTCTGAATGGCTTTTTGTACGAGAGCACGGGCCTCGAACATCAGTCGACCATTCGCAAAGTGCGAATCGATACGGGTGCGGTGCTGCAGCGACTCGATATTCCGCCTTCGTACTTCGGCGAAGGCATCGTGAACTGGCAGGGACACCTCATCAGTCTGACCTGGAAATCTCACCGCGGATTTGTCTTCGACCTCGCGACATTGAAGTTGCAAAGGAGTTTCGAGTACGAGGGCGAAGGATGGGCGCTGACCCAGGACGGCAGGCAGCTCATCATGAGCGATGGCACCTCGCAGCTGCGATTCCTCAATCCCGAGACGCTGCACGAGACGAACCGCATCCAGGTGACCCTGGAAGGCAAGCCCGTCCAGAATCTGAATGAGCTGGAATGGATCAAGGGAGAAATCTACGCCAACGTGTGGGAGACGAATTGGATCGCCCGCATCGATCCGAAGAACGGCAATATCGTCGGCCTCGTCGATCTCGAGGGGCTGCTGAGTCCCGCCGAGCACGTGGCGGGACCCGACGGGGTGCTCAACGGCATCGCATACGATGCCAAGGGCGACCGATTGTTCGTCACCGGCAAGAACTGGCCCAGGCTGTTTGAGATTCGACTGCGCAAACGCGCCGAGGCGAGCCATTAGCGAGGGGTTGGCTGGGACATGCTCGCGCCGGCTTAGCGAGGGTCAGCCTAAGCGTGCTCGATGGACGCTACGGCGACGCCCCCGCTGGGGCGTGCTCGGGCGGTTTCGCGAGGGGTTGGTTGGGACGTGCTCGCGCCGGCCAGCGGGGTCAGCCTAAGCGTGCTCGGGGGCATTAGCGAGGGGTCGGCTGGGACGTGCTCGCGGCGCTTCAGCGAGGCGACGGCTGGGCGCGCTCGGGGGCATTAGCGAGGGGTCGGCTGGCCTGCTCGCGGCGGTTAGCGAGGCGCGGGCCGGAGCGTGCCCGATGGGCCGTTCCGGGGAGCACTGCCTGCGGCTTGGCCGTTGCCGTCATAGCGTACCAAGCCCGCGAATTCGAAGGTGCTGACCAGTACGGCTTCAGTGCCCCGCACCGCATGTGCCGGTTGCGTACAGAAGCCACGCGCTTCCACCCGAAAGACGTGCTCGGGCCGCAGCGGTTGCTGCGACAGCGAGTCCACGGTGCATCGCGAATCGCCGAGCGTCCCGAATATCTTGCTCGTGCCTTGCACGATGATCGTGAGATTGGTGGCCGCTTCGTGCGCGGGATATCCTTCGCGCACCCCAGTGAGTCCGAAGACGAACAATAAATCCGGCTTGCCTTGGGATTCGCGCTGGAAGCTCAGACGCACGCCAGGCGGCTCGCTCTTCGATTCGCCCTGACATCGCGTCCCACTGTTCGGCCAATCGATCCGCGCATCGATGGCACCCGCCAGCCGCGCGCGCAGGTAGCCATCGCCGGACGGGAGGCAGCCGGCGGCCACCGATGGGGCTGGTGCCGCGGTCGAGGACGGCGTGGCGGGCCCTCGCGGCGCTTCGCTTTCCCGCGGCCCGGTCGCGTCCGCGGCGGCCGCGTGGACGATCACGCACGTCATCAGCGCCAGCATCCATGCCTTCGCTGATGCTCGGCCATGCCGCCCCGTTCCGTCGGCGCGGATTGCCGCGATCACGAGGGGAGATGATCGACTGAGCCAAATCCCGCCCGGTTTGCGAGAGGAGGCGCAGTTCATTGCCCGTATCATCCGGGTCATGGTGTCGGGACTCGGTATCATCTGGCCATGGTGCCACGTGCAGGACGAGTAGGGTGATTCGGGCGCGGTCGTTCATGGTCGCTTTTGCGGCATGGGCCGCGGCATGCGCTCTGGTCACGCCAAAATTCGCGCGGCCGACCGTGACGGTCATCGGCATCGAGAGGCTAGGCGGCAACCTCCGGCAGCAGAATTTCCTGGTGAGGTTCAATATCCAAAATCCCAACGATCGGGCCGTGCCGGTAGCCGGCTTGCATGCTGAGCTGAATGTATTCGGAGAGCGAATCGCGAGCGGCGTGAGCAATCGTGCCTTCGTGGTGCCCGCCCGCGGCGAGAGCCAGTTCGACATGAGCATTACAGCCAACGCGGTGCTGGCGCTGTTGACGCTCAGTCAGAAGAACGACTGGCATTCCGGGTCGATCGATTACGATATCACCGGCGGCGCCAGCATCGATTTGCCTTTCATGCGCGAATTGCCGTTCCACCAAACCGGCTCATTGTCGCTGTATGGGCCGCCGCGGGATGGGCCGGCCGCGCAGCCTGGCACACACGGCGCGCGGCCACCGCAACCGTGAATCGAAACGAAATCCCTCGATGGCGCCCGAGCCGAGTTTCGTCGGCGCCAGTGCGCGGGCCCGTGTTGCCTTGCCCGTGGCCTCGCGGGTGGGTACGGTTGCAATCTCGTGGACGGGTACGAGGCGACGTACGATTCGAACTTCTTAACTGATTGAAAATACACAATTTTATCTTATTCACCCGGGTGAAATGCGTGCCCCTCTGGTAAGCTAAACGGCTGGAATAACGAGGCGTGCTGCACGCTGCCGATCTCAAGGTCACCATGGCACTGTCCCCCTACGAACAGCTGGAACAAGAGTTTCGCCGCCTGCATGCGTTCCGCGGTGCTCTATCGCTGCTGCGCTGGGACGCTGCGGTGATGATGCCGAGGGGCAGCGCTGACGTGCGTGGCGAGCAGCTCGCGGCGCTCGAAACCGAACACCACGCCCTGCTCACCACTCCGAAGGTGGCGCGGCTGCTCGAGCGAGCCGAAGCGGGCTCCTCGCAGCTGGAGGATTGGCCGCTGGCAAACTTGCGGGAAATGCGCCGCCAACGCGACCATGCCATCGCGACGCCCCCGTCGCTGATCGCGCGCTTGGCCAAAGCGACCGCCCGAGCGGAAGTGTTCTGGGTGGAGGCGCGCAAGGCCAATGATTACAAGATTTTTGCCCCGCACCTGGAGGAGGTCGTGCGCCTGGTGCGCGACAAGGCTGCCTTGCTCGGCCAGGCGCGGGGGCTTGCGCCCTACGACGCTCTGGTGGATGGGTTTACGCCGGGCATCTCCACGGCCGATATCGATACCATTTTCAAGGCGTTGTCGCGCAAGTTACCGGGGCTCATCAACCAAGCCATCGAAGTTCAGGCCGACCGGGCACCCATCCCATTGGTGGGCAAATTCAGCGTATCCCGGCAGCGTTCGTTGGCGGTCGATGTGCTCAAAGCGTTGGGGTTTCCGTTCGATCGCGGCCGCCTCGATGAAAGCGAGCACCCCTTCACCGAAGGCGTCCCGGGCGACATCCGGGTAACCACGCGCTTCGATACGAATGAGCCGTTTTCGGGCCTGCTGGGCGCGGTGCATGAGACCGGCCATGCCATGTACGACCTAGGCCTGCCCCTGAAATGGCGCGATCAGCCGGTGGGTCGCGACCGAGGGTTGGCACTGGAGGAGAGCCAATCGCTGCTGTTCGAAATGAACCTGTGCCGCAGCCGTTCGTTCGTCAAGTACCTGAAGCCGCTGCTGGAAAAATATCTGCAGGTGAGCGGCTCGGAATGGAGCGAGGACAACCTCTACCGGCATCTGAGCCGCGTGAAGCGCAGCCTGATACGCATGGACGCCGATGAGCTTACCTATCCGGCACACATCATGCTGCGCTACGAGCTCGAAAAGAAAATTCTCGACGGCGCGTTGCCCGTGGCGGACTTGCCCGAAGCCTGGAATGCCAATTTGGAGCAGCGGCTGAACATTCGGCCCACCAACGATGTCGACGGATGCCTGCAGGACATCCATTGGGCGGTGGGACATTTCGGCTATTTTCCATCGTATGCACTGGGCGCCGTCATCGCCGGCCAGTTGAACGAAGCCTTGCGTGCCGAACGGCCGTCGCTGGACGCAGAGATCGCGGCCGGCCAATTCGGGGGCGTCATGGAGTGGCTACGGGACAACGTGCACGGCGTCGGCGCGCGCCTGCCGATACAGGAACTCATGCAGCAGGCGACGGGTAAGCCGTTGACCGCGGCCGCTTACCTGCGATATCTGGAAGCCAAGTATTTGGAAGCGCCCTAACGGCCCGTACATGCGTAGCACAACAGTCCCCACTGAGATGGCCGCGGCGCGCGCACAGAACGATGGTTTCCGCGCGACGCCGGAGCAGAACGATCGCAGTTCCGCGGCCCTAGCGCAGAACGACCACGCCTGCGCGATGCCGCAGCAAAACGATGGCGCCTCCGCGA
>JALYHP010000096.1 GCA_030799355.1 Pseudomonadota bacterium | reverse complement strand
TTCGAACAATTACCAGGGCGATCGGCCCAATGGTTGTCGAGTCTGTTCTAATGACAAAATGGACCGTCGGGCAATGGTGGAAATCACTGTATGGCAGAAGAAAAACCACCGCTTGAAGGTATCACTGGCTTTTTGGGGGTCGGCTCGCTCGAATTACTTGGGGTGTTCTTTATTCTGGATGGGACATTGAATTTCCTATCGTTCATACAAATGTATGCCGCAACAAGTGCATGGGCCATCCTGGTCACAGCACCATTGCTTACTGTCTCCTATGTTTTCGGGTTGCTGTCCAGCTTGGGATCTGAGCTAGCCGTTGAGAGGCTTGTTCCTTCGCGGCTGACGCCGGAATTGTTTGCCCGCGTGATGAGATCCGGAAACGACTACCTGATGCGGAGGTATATCGATGCGGAATACCAGACCAGACTTCTTCACGGATGCGTTTTTGCTTTCGCGCTGGTTGCGGCGGGATCGTTCATGGAACGTCGCATGATGGGGCAGTTTTGGATGGTTGCCTACGTGGGATTGGTCGGCGGCCTATGCGTTTCGGTGATTTGCCCCCTCATCGCCCGGCACATTCAGACGCAATTAGTCGAAATGGTCGAAGCGACTCATTCGCATCGAGCCATGCATAGGACGCGCTAGCAATTATCTTTGAGCGCGTAGAAAACTCTGTGCTGCCCAGAATCCCTCCCCTCCCGCCACCTCATCAAACGACCGCCCCATCACCCTCGTAGTCTCCGTTCCGAATTCGAGCGCGCGCATAGCGAAATATCAACTTCTCGACACAAGTTTTGCTCGGCCTTGACCAAGGCATGTCTCATGTGTCGGGGGTGGAGGGGCTTGCCTCTCGTCCCATTGTGCCACGCCGTTCTCGCCGTCAAGGCCTGCGCGCGGGCCTTCGGCCCGTGCTCGCGAGCGCGCTTCGCGCGGCCTTGACGGCTGCGCTGCGGCGCGGGGCTTTTGACTCGGGCAATCCCGCCCCAGGCCACTGAAGCGACGCTGGACGGTGTTGGTAGCACCGTCCAGTGTCTGGCCATAGTCACTATATGAGGTAGCAAACCATGGTTAACACGCAATCTATTCCGGCGTCCGCGCCTGCACAGGATTCCATTACTTGCGATTTCACTCAGATATCGACCGAGAGCCCGCAGATCCGATGGCTCACGGTGTACTACGGGATGTATAAGGTCCGCGGACCAGACGGACGCGAGATGTCCGTTCCTATGTTGCGCCTGCAGGGCGCGTGGCTTGAGCGCGCCGGATTTGGTATCGGCGTCCCAGTGAAGGTGCACGTGAGTCGTGGGCGGCTCGTCATCGAGGCGGCCGAGTCCGAGCGCGTGCCGCAAGCCGAGGTCCTCGGGGTACTCGGCGCACTGGTCGCTGATGACGGCCTGTCGAAGCGCGATTTCGACGATCTTGAGCGACAATTGCGACGGCTGGGCCGCTCTGATTGATCGATAAATAACCACAGTGTTTCGCTTGCCGGCGGTGTGCCCCGGCGCCGCCGGACGGCGAGGTCGGCCGGGCAATGGCGGGGACCATGGCTCCAGTCGATGCCTGCCGTTCAGCGAAGCAGCGCCGGTATCCATACAACCATCCTTTTCATCGAATGAGCCCTTGAATTCGGCCCAGCAGGTCAACCTCAGCTCTTGGTCCCAAGTCGTGAAGTAGAGCTGGAGTGAAGCTGACAGCATGGAGATGCAGCAGCGGCCCGCGACTTTCCAGCAGTTCGTCAGCCTCCATCCATTCGCTGTTCAGCGAATCCGTATGCGAGTTCCTGTCGGTGCGAACTCTTCACGCCGTCGGCGTCCCCTGAATCCACCCTGTGCCCGGCTTCCAGCGCCAATCCCCTTCCGCATCTTCGATCAGCGGCAGCAAGAACCGCTCTAGGTCAGCGACCACCGTCGCCAGTTTCTCGGGCGCTGCCGCCATCCGCTCGCGGTTCAGGAAAGTACGCCATTGGTCGCCCCAGGTGTCAACATAGGCTTCACTGAGTCCGGTCGGCTTTTCCTGCGGCAGCGCCGTCTCGCGCCGCGCGAAAGTTTGACGGACGGCAGCGGCCAGAGGCGCCCTGTCCAGCTCGAACGTTTCGGCGATCAACCACAGATCGTAGTAGTCCTTCAGCCGGCTGTTGGTGATGCCGCGGGCCGCAAGGGCATGGAACTTCTCGGCGACCACCGTTTCGATCGGATAAGCCCGCAGGTGCGGTGCCGGCGCATCGAGCAGCGCCGGATAGTCGATCTCGATGGGACCAGGGGTGATCGCATCGCCAAAGCCCACATCAACCTGGATCGGGATGCGGGCGCCGGCGATCGTGGCCTGGGTACGTACTCGCACACCGCCATACTCAAGGTCCTCGCGGATCGGCGCGGCTTCGAGTCCATCGACATCGAAGGCCACGCCGTCGTCATCGACCGGCTGGGTCAGGATCGCGCGAAAGGTATCACCAATCGCCTCGGGACTGTTGTCGCCATAGCCGAGCAGGTCCAGGTCGCGCGTCGGTCGAAACGGCCCCTCCACCCAGGTCACGAACAGTATTGCGCCCTTGAGGACAAATCGGTTGCGATGCTCCGACCGGCTCAACCGATACAACAACCTTTCCAGTGCATAGCGCGTCAGCAGGATCTGGAAATCGGTGCGCTGGTCGCGCGATCGCTGCAGTAGTCGCGCACGCACCGAGGCGCCGACGTTTTTCAGGGGTTCACGTGCCATCGGCCGCCGTCGCTTCGACATAGGGTTTCATGGTCGACCAGATCCGGGCTTTCGTCGCGTAGCGCCACAGTTGATCGCTCGTCGCCTTGCGCTGGCGCAGGCCCTCGCGCAGCCCTTCCATCGCCACATCGATGCCGACCTTGGCGCGATACCGGAAGCAATCGACGATGGTCCGTGCCGGATCGGTGATCGCCACCTCCACACCCTCGATGCGGTGACGTTTGATACCCTCGCTCAGTGCCGAGCCCGTGAACCGCACGAAACGGAGCGACGGATAGTCGATCCGCGGGCGCCAAGCGGTGCGCTCGATCGCCATCCAGACGCTCGACGGCATCTGCAGGGTCAGCCCGTGGAACTGCAGCGCGGACACCAGGCAGATGATGCCTTTGGGTACGAGCGTCGCCGCTTCAGCCAGTGTGCGGCGGGCATCAACCGCCCCCTCGGCGAGTTGGTAGAGCCCCCGCGCGGGACGCACGACTGTCCCGTCCCGAACCAGACGCGCCAGCGTTTCCGGACCGATACGGTGGGCGGCGAAGTCTTTGAGCCGCATCATGGAACGAGCGCCCAGCAGTTTGAGGGCTTGGGCGCGCTGGGTGCTAGTCATGGCCAATGTGAGGTTTCCTCTGCTGGGTGGACAATATAGCAGAGGTTTCATCACATACGGCAGGACCGTCCACTTGCACTTTACCATTACTTCCCCGCGGGCTTCGTCTGGGGTTGAATGTACGATCGTGTGGTTCAACCTACCCAGCACACCGGGCGAAACAAGGTAAAATATCTGGGCGGTGCCGAAAAACGCGGTACGCGCGCCAATTTCCGGGCGTGAAGGGGTACGAGTGCAAGGTATGAGATTTTACACATTGAGTTACACATATGAGAAAATTTCGATGGAATTACCCGTAAAATCAGATACTTATCGTATATAGCGCCGGACTCAAAATCCGGTGGTGGTGACACCGTGTGGGTTCGATTCCCTCTCCGGGCACCAGAACTTTTTAATTATGGACGCGCTTTGAATTTCTGCAGCACTTGCGGCTCACCCGTCATTTTGAAGACTCCCGACGGGGACCACCTGCCGCGCTTCGTATGCACGCACTGCCACACCATCCACTACAAGAACCCGTTGCTGGTCTTGGGATGCGTACCCCAATGGGAAGGCAAGATCCTGTTGTGCAAACGCGCCATCCAGCCGCGGTTGGGGTTCTGGACCGTGCCGGCGGGCTTCATGGAGAACGGCGAGACCATGCAGCACGCGGCGGCGCGGGAATGCTACGAGGAGGCTCTGGCGAAGGTCGAGATCGGCTCGCTCCTGGCCATCGCCAACGTCACCCACGCCGGCCAGGTACACGTCATGTTCCGCGCCCGCTTGCTCGCTCCGGAATTCGCTCCCGGCCCCGAGAGCCTGGAAGTCGGGCTGTACACCGAAGCTGAAGTCCCCTGGGCGGAACTCGCGTTTCCCAGCGGCGAGTTCACGCTGCGCAAGTTCTTCGCGGACCGCGCCGGCGGCCGCGAGGACTATCACATTACGGAACTGACGCGTCCCTTGAAATCATAGGAGCCAGACCGGCTCTATGGTGTGGCAGAATATCCGCCGCGTTTGGCTGTCCGATGGTTCAACTGTTCGAGAGAAGGGTAACTCATGGCGTTCGTGGTCACCGAAAGCTGTATCAAGTGCAAATATATGGACTGCGTGGAAGTCTGCCCCGTGGATTGCTTCCACGAGGGGCCGAATTTTCTCGTGATCGATCCGGATGAGTGCATCGATTGCACCCTGTGCGAACCCGAGTGCCCGGTCGAAGCGATTTTTTCCGAGGAGGAGATCCCCACCGGTCAGGAAAACTTCAAGGAACTCAACGCCGAACTCGCCAAGCAATGGCCCGTCATCAGCGAGAAGAAAGATGCGCCGGCGGATGCCAAGCAATGGGAAGGGGTCAAAGACAAGGCCAAGCTGCTCGAGCGATAGCGCGCCGCGGCTGGCGCCGAGCGGCAGCTAGCTCTTCGCCTTTACCGAGCGTAGTTGCTTGATTTCCTCGACGAGATCGTGGGGCGGCATGTAGCCGGCGATGTAGTCGCCATTCTCCGTGAGGATGGCCGGCGTGCCGCGCACGCCGATGCTCTGTCCCAACGCATATTCTCGAGCCACCGGATTGGGGCCGCAACTCTTGCTCGTATCCAAAGCGCCGCCGGCCTTGGCACGCGTCAGCGCCTCGTTGCGGTCCGCTGAACACCACACCGCCTCGGCCTTGCGCCAGCTCTCGGTATTGGGCCCGGTTCGCGGATAAAACATGTACCGCACGCGCACACCCAGTCTGTTGAGTTCGGCCATCTCGCTGTGCAGCTTGCGGCAATACTGGCAATCGACGTCGGTGAACACCGTGATGGTGTATTGCGGGTTCTTCGGCGAGAAGATCAGCATCTGCGATTCGGGCACGGCATTGATCATGGCCAGACGCGCTTTGGTGCGCAGCTGCTCGGTCAGATTTTCGCGTGTGCCCATGTCATAGACGTTGCCGTCGAGAAAATACTTGCCGTCGGCGGTCATGTAGCTCACGTCCGCGCCCTGCGAAAATTCATAGATGCCCGCGATGGGTGAAGGCCGCAAGTCCTCGAGCTTCGATCCGGCCGGCAATAGCTTGAGGAGTGCCACGCGCGGATCCGCTGAGTCGGCGCGGGCGCTCAAAGACAGGGTACAGCAGCAGGCCGCGAGCAGAATGGCGATGATCTTCAACATGACGCTGATGCTCCGACGGCCTCGATTCAACCCCGCCGCGGGCGGGACATACCGGAATTCTACCAGGCAAGCCCTGCGGCGGCCTCTGATATTCGCCCTGGCGGCGCTCCCGACTGCGCCCGGCTCGACGCCTCGACACGGCGCAGCGGCGACAGGGTCGCGGCTCACGCTCAATGGCCTGCGTCGTGCTCTCCGATTGCGCCCGGACTCGCCGCCGCGACACGGCGCGATGGCGACAGCCTCGCGGCTACTCAACGGCCTGGATGGCATGCCCTCCGGCCGCGCCCGGGCTCGCTGCCCGCCGAGGCGCATCCGGCTAGTCTTCTCCGGATACACTCATGAGTGGCACGGCATCGTGTTTTCGGCCATGCACGGGCCCGGCGTCAACCGCGCGGGTGATGCGCTTGATGCAGCTCTTTGAGCCGTTCGCGGGCTACATGGGTATAAATTTGCGTGGTCGACAGGTCGCTGTGACCCAAAAGCATCTGCACCACACGCAAATCCGCCCCGTGATTCAGCAAGTGCGTGGCAAAGGCATGGCGCAACGTATGCGGCGACAACTCCTTGTCGACCCCAGCCTTCTTGGAATAGCGCTTGATGATGTGCCAGAACGCCTGGCGCGTCATTCGGTCACCGCGGCGCGTGGGGAATAGGTAATCGGTCTGCCGTTCCAGCAAGATTTCCGCTCGCGGGCCCTGCAGGAACTGCTCCACCCACCGGACCGCCTCGTCACCCAGCGGGATCAAGCGTTCGCGGTTGCCCTTGCCGAGCACGCGGATCACGCCCTGATTCAAGTTGACCTGGTTGTGCTTCAAGCTGACGAGTTCCGTAACGCGCAGGCCGGTGGCGTAAAGGACTTCGAGCATGGTTCGATCACGATGCCCCAACGGGTCCGATACGCTCGGCGCCTCGAGCAGCGAATCGACCTCGGCCTCGGTCAAAGATTTGGGTAGCGATCGGCCGATCTTCGGCATCGCGATCTGCGCCGTCGGATCGACCGCTATCAAGGCTTCGCGCATCATGAAACGGAAAAAGCGTCTGAAACTCGACAGCTGCCGCGCAGTGGACCGGGGACGCGATCCCCCCTCGACGCGAGCCGCGATGAAGCCCAGCAATTCCATGCGCGTGGCCTTGAGCAGCGCGCTGTCGCGCGCGTCGAGCCAGCGGGCCAGCGCCGTCAAGTCGGCCCGATAGGCCGCGAGCGTATTGGCCGACAGCCCGCGCTCCATCCATACCGTGTCGAGGAAGCGCTGCAATGCCGGGTCTGCCAGTTCGCGCACCGATTCCCCGCTGCCCGAGCTACGTGTATAAATCGACCGTTTGGGAGCCGTCGCCATATGTTCTCGCGTGGTAATCGCACGAAATGGTGCCGTACGCGTTATGGTCTGAAGTATGCGAGCGGTGCTCACAGGTCGGCGTGACCAGTCTCACAGTACTATTAAGTATTAACATAAGGTGAACCAGATCACAGAACCCGCGCCGCCGGCTCCCGCGCCGTCTACTCCCAAGTCACCGGCTGCAGAGTCGCGGTCACCGCCTCCCATGTCGTCAGCTCCCGCGTCGTCAGCTCCCGGGTCACCGCCTGCCGGCTCACAGGCTCCCGCCTCACCGGCCGCAGCCGCAGAGTCACGCACCGCAGCGTCACCGCCTCCCGGGTCACAGGCTCCCAGGTCACCGGCTCCCGCCTCACCACCTCCCCAGTCACCGACTCCCGCGCCACAGGCCCCAGTCTCACCGGCTGCCGCGCCACGGGCGGCTGCGCCAACCACATCCACCTCCCCGATGCAGCGCCTCTATGGCCTGTATTGCCTGCTTCTGTTCCTGGCGATGGGGAGCATCACATTCATCATCAATCTATTCCTGCCGGGCCCCCGGCGCCGGCGGCGAGTGGCCAGCGCATTCTCGCGGGGCTTCTTGTTCGGGGCAGGCATCCCGTTCACGGTTCAAGGCACCGAGCTGTTGCCCGCCGTGCCGTGCGTGGTCGTGGCCAACCATGCCAGCTATATCGATGGCATCATCGCCATCGCCGCGTTGCCGGCGGACTTCGCCTTCGTCATCAAAAAAGAAATGGTGCGCGTGCCGCTGGCCGGCTTGCTGCTGCGGCGCTTGGGGTCGGAGTTCGTCGAGCGTTTCGACCGCCACAAGGGCGCATCCGACGCGCGCCGGGTGTGGCGGCTGGCCGCGGCCGGGCAATCGCTGGTGTTCTTCCCCGAAGGCACTTTCGACGAGCACCGCGGCATACGTAAATTCCTCGGCGGCGCGTTCGCCACGGCGCAACGGTCCGCCATGCCGGTGGTCGCCGCCGCGATCCACGGCACGCGCGACGTGTTCCCTCCGGGTAGGCTCATGATGTACCGCCGACCCATCTGCTTCGAGATCCTGGCGGTGCTCGACGCCGAGGGCGCGCGCCGGCAAAGCCGCGAGCTGATTGCACGGGCCGTGGGCGAGACGCTCGTGCCATGAACGGCCGGGCCCTCGCACAGGCGCCGCCCGGGTTTACGCCACAGCAGCGCCAGCTGCCCGCCTCCGCGCTTACCGCCGCCCCGCCTCCAGCCGCCCCGCCGGCGCGGTTCGCAGTCCGCTCGCTCGCCCCGGGCGGCGTTCCTTCGTTGCGTCCGAGCAACATATTCCGACGGTGCGCCGGCCCCGCCTCGGGGGCTTGACACGGCGGTTATACTGCTCGCCTAACCCCGTTCGGATATCCCTTCATGAACTCAGATTCCATCGTCATTCTGTCTGCGCGCCGCACCCCCGTCGGAGCATTCCAAGGCGCCTTAGCCTCCGTCACCGCCCCCCAGTTGGGCGCGGTTGCCATCAAAGCGGCCCTCGCCGACTCGGGTCTCGCGGCCACCGACATCGATGAGGTGATCATGGGCTGCGTGCTATCCGCCGGCCTCGGCCAGGCGCCCGCCCGCCAGGCAGCCCTGGGCGCGGGCCTACCCGCGAACATACCCACCACCACCCTCAACAAAATGTGCGGCTCCGCCATGCGCACCGTGATGCTGGCCGCGGACCAGATCCTCGCGGGATCCGCCGAGGTCATCGTGGCCGGCGGACTCGAGTCCATGACCAATGCGCCGTATCTGCTCCCCAAGGCCCGGTCGGGCTATCGCATGGGCCACCAGGAAGTCCTGGACCATATGTTCCTGGACGGTCTGCAAAGTCCCTGGGACGGCCAGCTGATGGGCTGCTTCGCCGAAGCCACGGCCGGCAAATACGATTTCAGCCGCCAATCCCAAGACGAGTTCGCAACCGAGTCGGTGCGCCGCGCCAAAGCGGCGGTGAGCGGCGGCAACTTCGATGCGGAAGTCGCGCCCGTATCGACCAAGACTCGCAAGGGCGAAGCGCTGGTCGGCAAGGACGAGACGCCCTCGACGCTCGACGAAACAAAGATTCCGTCGCTGAAGCCGGCTTTTCGCAAGGATGGCACGGTCACGGCGGCCAGCTCGGCCAGTATTTCCGACGGCGCCGCGGCGCTGGTGCTGGCCCGCGCATCCTTCGCCAAGGCCAGAGGGCTGACGCCGCTCGCCCGGATCGTGGGCTATACCAGTTTCGCCCGCGAGCCGGAGTGGTTCACCCTCGCACCCGTGGGCGCCATCCAGAAGCTGCTGAAGCGGCTCGATTGGCGTGCTTCGGATGTCGATCTCTACGAGGTGAACGAGGCTTTCGCCGTGGTCGCCATGGCCGCCATCAAGGACCTCGGGCTGGACCCCTCCAAGGTGAACGTCAATGGCGGCGCTTGCGCGCTCGGCCATCCCATCGGGGCAACCGGCGCAAGGATCCTCACGACCCTGATCCATGCGATGAGAAGCCGCGGGAAGCAGCGCGGCATCGCCAGCCTGTGCATCGGCGGCGGCGAAGCCACCGCCATCGCGATCGAATTGATGTAGCGAAACCACCGCCAACGCCAGAGCCGCTGTACTCCCGCTCCGCTCCGCCCTGGCTGTCGGTGCGGGCGGGGTCGTCGCGGCTTCGGTTTTGCGCACAGCGGCTGGGGGTATCGCGTAAACCCAGCAAGACCGCGCGATACCGATCCCGCGCGCAGCGCTGGGGGACATACCCAGCCCTCGCATGCTCCCCGTATGTCCCCTTGCGCAGGGCGTAAATGGGCGTCCATGCCCGACCATGTCCAATCCATTGGCCTTCCTGGTAGCCGGCATCCGTGGCCTGTCAACATGGTGATCCCATCGTATAAAGCGACGTCTGTGCGGCAACACCCTCACTCACTGTCCACCTGATGGAGCATTGCTGCCTTGGGGCGACGTTTGTGGTGTACTACGCCGCCGTTTTTTATCGAAATCGGCGATTCGTTGGCCGTCTTGCACCCCCTTGAGTGAACTCGATGAGCGAAAGTCAGCGCGATGTCATGGACTACCAAGTCGCGATCGTCGGTGCCGGGCCCGCAGGCCTCGCCTGTGCCATCCGGCTGAAGCAGCTCTCCCCCGAGACATCCATCTGCCTCCTGGAGAAGGCCGCATCCGTCGGCGCACACTCCCTGTCCGGGGCCGTGCTCGAACCCGGGCCGCTGCAGCAGCTGCTGCCCGAATGGAACACCGAATACACCGGGATGAAGGTACCCGCGGGTGACGATGACTTTCGGGTGCTGACCCAGACAGGCTCGTTCAAGGCCGTGCCCGATTTCCTGGTCAAGCTGCTGCCCAGATCCATGACCGCCGGCACGCCGGTCAATAACCACGGCAATTACATCGTCTCTCTAGGCCAGCTGACCCCGTGGCTTGCGGCCAAGGCCGAAGCCTTGGGCGTCGATGTATTTCCCGGCTTCGCTGCCGCCGGGGCGTTGTATGACGATGACGGCAAGGTCAAGGGCGTGCGCGTCGGCGATATGGGACTCAACCGCGATGGCACCCCCGGTCCGCACTACGCGGCGGGGGTCGACATCCACGCCAACCTCACCGTGCTCGCCGAGGGCTGCCGCGGATCGATTTCCAAGGAGCTGATTCGCAAATTCGACTTGGCCAAGGGCCATTGCCCGCAGACCTTCGCGCTCGGCTACAAAGAGCTGTGGCAGCTACCCCCCGGCCGCGTGCAGCCCGGCCGCATCGAACACGCCCTCGGCTGGCCGGTGGACTCCAAGACTTACGCCGGCAGTTTCCTGTACCACCTCGATCAGGACCGCGTGTATGTGGGCTACATCGTCGGCCTCGACTACCAGGACCCGCGCCTCAAGCCCTTCGAAGCGTTCCAGCAGTACAAGAATCATCCCTCCGTGAAGGGCCTACTCGAAGGCGGCGAAATCCTCTCCGCCGGCGCGCGCACGGTGGCCGCCGGCGGCTGGCAATCGACGCCCACCCTGGAGATGCCCGGCGCCCTGCTCATCGGCGATGCCGGCGGCACGTTGAACTTCGCCAAAATCAAGGGCGTGCACCAAGCCATCCGCTCAGGGTCGCTGGCGGCCGAGCACATCGCCGAAACCGGATCGAGCGCCGGCTTCGATGCGAAATGGCGCGCCTCCGCAGGGGGGCAGGAGTTGAAGCGAGTGCGCAACTTCAAGCCCGGCTTCAAACGCGGCATGTGGTTCGGCCTCGTCAATTCGGCCTGGGAGATGCTGACCTATGGCAAATCCCCCTGGACCCTGAAGAACACCGCCGACTACGCCCGGCTCCAACGACTCGATGAATTCGAATCGCCGGACCGGCACTGGGTCGAACGCACGCTGCCGCCGCGCGATCGCGTGTCGTTCGTTTTCTTTGCCGGCAATACGCACGATGAATCGCAGCCCATCCACCTCAAGGTGGCCGACACCTCGATTTGCGTGACTCGCTGCACGAAGGAGTACGGCAACCCGTGCGAGAACTTCTGTCCGGCGGGCGTGTATGAAATGGTCGCGGACGGCGCCGGCGGTCGACGCTTGCAGATCAACGCCGCGAATTGCGTCCACTGCAAAGCCTGCGACATCAAGGACCCCTACGAGATCATCACCTGGACCACGCCCGAGGGCGGCTCCGGTCCCAACTACCAAGGCCTGTGACGCCGCCCTAATTGCGTTCCGCGTAACTCCCGCTGCTTCGTCGTTCGTATCCAGCCCACGCCGTGAGCCCACTCGAGACCGTGACCACGAAGCCCTGTAACCACTGCTCCTGCATCGCTCCCGATTCGCGTACCAGGCCCACGCCGTGAGCCCGCTCCAGACCGTCACCGCGCGCCTGCGTGCCGAGGTCGAGGCACATCGCCTGCAATTCGATGGCGCCCAATTCTCAGCCGCCCAACGCCTCGATGCCTTGAGCGAGGAGCTGCGGGTGCAATCATCGACGATTCTCCGGCGCCTCCACGCTGCCCTCCCCTGGCTGCCCGGCGGCTCAGGCGAAATGCCGGCGCGCGGTGTGTACCTGTGGGGCGGCGTGGGCCGCGGCAAGACGCTGCTCATGAACATGTTCCACGCATCGACCGCCGGTGCGCAGCGCAGTCATTTCTACCACTTCATGCGCAACGTGCACGAGGAACTCGCGAGCATCAAGCACTCTGCCCAGCCGCTCGACATCGTCGCGCGACGCCTGGCCGCCCGCGCCCGCGTGATTTGCCTGGACGAGTTCTTCGTCGCCGACATCGCCGACGCCATGATGCTCGCCGGACTGTTCGACGGCCTGTTCCGCCGCGGGGTCACCCTGGTCGCCACATCCAATCTGCCGCCCCAAGATCTATACAGGGACGGCTTGCAGCGCCAACGCTTCTTGCCGGCCATCGCGCTCATACAGGCCCATGTGAGCGTCCTGCATCTCGATGGCGGCATCGACTACCGCTTACGCCAGCTCGAACAGGCGCCCACCTATCTCGATTCCAACCTTCCCGAGACGCCGGCCGCGCTGCGACAGCGCTTCGCCGCGCTCACCGGCAACGCCGCTAGCGGGCCCCGCACGCTCACCATCGAAGGGCGCGAGCTGCACGCCCTTGCCGAAGGCCAGGGCACCGTGTGCTTTCGCTTCAGCGAGCTGTGCGAGGGGCCGCGTAGCCAGAACGACTACATCGAACTCGCCCGGCTGTATCACACCATTTTCATCGAGAACATCCCGGTATTCGGCCCGTCGGACGAAGATGCGGCGCGGCGGCTCATCATGCTCATCGACGAATTCTACGATCGAGGCGTCAAGATCGTGGTATCGGCCGCCGCGCCGCCCGCATCGCTGTATCGCGGCGAACGGCTGCATTTCGAGTTCGAGCGCGCCGCCAGCCGGCTCATCGAGATGCAAACCCATGACTACCTCGCACGTCAACACTGCCCCTGACGTGCATTGCGCCCGACGCACACGCGATGTGTCGCACCTACCGCACGAAGCCATGTGCACCGACGTTTCATCCATCCACCACGGCGCAGCGTGCCGGTCCGGGGCCCGGCTTTGCCGAGCCGCCGGCTGGCACCGGCCGACATCGCCGTGCAGTGGCGGTGAACCGTAGTGGCCGGCCCGTTTCCGGCCGGCCGCTCGTGGCATAATTCGCCCATGACCATCGTCGCCGAATTCAAAATCGACTACCGACAAATCCTCGATCCCAAGGGACGGCTGGTGGCGCGGCTGCCGCGTTTCGCCGAAGACCTGGACGAGGTGGTGAAGATGTACGAAGCGATGACGCGCGTGCGCGTGTTCGACGCCAAGGCGGTGAATCTGCAGCGCACCGGCCAGCTCGGCACCTATCCGCCGTGCTTGGGTCATGAGGCGACTCATGTGGGCATCGGCGCCGCCATGCGGCCCGAAGATGTGCTGGCGCCCGTCTACCGCGAATACGGCACGCAGCTGTGGCGCGGCGTGACCATGACCGAAATTCTCATGTACTGGGGCGGGGACGAGCGCGGCAATGATTTCGCCGGGCCGCGCCATGACTTCGCGTGGTGCGTACCCATCGCCACGCAGACCCTGCATGCCGCCGGCGCCGCCATGGCGTTCAAGCTGAGGCGGGAGCCGCGCTGTGCCGTCGCCTACATCGGCGATGGCGGCACCTCCGAAGGCGCGTTCTACGAGGCACTCAATCTGGCCGGGGCGCGCGCCTTGCCAGTGGTATTCGTGATCGTCAACAACGGCTGGGCAATTTCCGTACCGGTGGCGGCGCAGACCGCCGCCGCTACGCTGGCGCAAAAGGCCGTGGCCGCCGGCATTCCCGGCGTGCAAGTCGACGGCAACGACGTGTTCGCGGTGCGCGAAGTGGTGAGCGAGGCGTTGGCAGCGGCACGGCACGGGGGCGGACCGTGCTTGATCGAGGCACTCACCTACCGGCTGAGCGATCACACCACCGCCGACGACGCGAGCCGCTATCGCCCGGCCGCGGAACTCGAGGAGGCGTGGTCCCTGGAGCCGATGATCCGCATTCGCCAGTATCTGGTCAACGCGGGCGCTTGGAACGATGCCCGCGAACAATCCCTGCTGAAGGATTGCGCGCGGCAAGTCGACACCGCGGTGAGCGAATACCTGGGCAGCGGCAAGCCGGCCACCGATGCGATGTTCGATCATCTGTTCGCTGAATTGCCGGCGCATCTTCATGAACAGCGCGACATGGCGCGTGCCTACTCGTCGGAGCCCGGCGGCTCGAAGCCCAGCGGTCACTGAAATTGCCGAAGATAACCATGGTCGAGGCCATAGCGCTGGCGCATGGCTGGGAGATGCAGCATGACGACTGCGTCGTCGTGATCGGCCAGGACGTCGGCGCGAACGGCGGTGTATTTCGCGCCACCGCGGGGCTGCAGGCGCGGTTCGGCGCCGAGCGCGTGCAGGACACGCCGCTGGCCGAAGCGACCATCGCGGGCATGTCGGTGGGCATGGCGACCCACGGCCTGAAGCCGGTGGCCGAGATTCAATTCATGGGCTTCATGTACCCGGCACTCGACCAGATCGTCAATCACATGACGCGCATGCGCTATCGAACGCGCGGACGTCTGTCCTGTCCGGTGGTCATCCGCATGCCCCATGGCGGCGGGATCCACGCGCCCGAGCACCACTCCGAGAGCACCGAGACCCTGTTCTGCCACATTCCGGGACTGCGCGTGGTGTGTCCCTCCTCGCCGGCACGCGCCTACGGTTTGCTGCTGGCCGCCATCCGCGATCCGGATCCGGTGGTATTCCTCGAGCCGGTGCGGCTGTACCGCGCCATGCGCCAGGAAGTGACCGACGATGGCCGAGCCCTGCCTCTCGACCGCTGCTTCCTATTGCGCGAGGGCAGCGATGTTACCCTCGTCACCTGGGGCGCGATGACGCTCGACACCTTGCGCGCGGCAGCCGAACTCGAGGGCCGAGCCATCAGCGCCGAGGTCATCGATCTGGCCACCTTGAGTCCGATCGACAGCGAAACCATTTTGGCCTCGGTGGCCAAGACCGGACGTCTGGTGATCGTTCACGAAGCGGCGCGCAACCTCGGTGTCGGCGCCGAGATCGCCGCCCTCGTCGCCGAGCATGGCCTCTATGATCTGCGCGCGCCCATTCAGCGGGTTGCCGGTTACGACACCATCATGCCGCTGTACAAGTTGGAGCATGACTACATTCCGAGCACGCAGCGCATCGTCGATGCCGTGCAGTTAACTTTCGCCGATTAGATTAGACAGGTTGTTCAGCAAACCCATGGGCACATTCAAGCTTCCGGATCTGGGTGAGGGACTGGCCGAGGCGGAAATCCTCGAGTGGCACGTGCAGCCGGGCGACCACGTTCTGGTCGACCAGCCCATGGTGTCCGTGGAGACGGCCAAGGCGGTGGTCGAAGTCCCCGTGCCCTACAGCGGCCGGGTGGCGGCATTGCACGGCGCGGTGGGCGACATCATCGCCACCGGCGCACGGCTCATCGACCTCGAGCCCACGCCGACCGGCACCGGCATGGCCGCGGATCCTCGCAGCGCGGCCATCGCCGGCCCCTCCGCCAATGGCACCGCCGCGGCAGCAGTCACCGGCCCCTCCGCCGATGGCACCGCCGCGGCCGCGGTCACCGGTCGCTCCGCCAATGGCACCGCCGCGGCCGACATCACCACGCCGAACGCCGGTGTCGATTCAGGCACCGTGGTGGGCAGCATGCCGAGCACCAGCGACCACGACCTCGCGGAGCCGGCGATGGCCGCGCGGCCGCGCCGCGATGAAGCGAGAACGCGTGCCGTGCCGCTGGCGCGCGCGCTTGCCCAGCGTCTGGGGCTCGACCTGACCGGCGTCAAGGGCAGCGGCTCGAACGGTATCGTGAGATTGGAGGACGTGCTGGCTCAGGCCGGCACCGGCGCATTGCGGACGGCGAGGGGCGCCACGGCCATCGCCAACCTCGCCGTGCCCGCGGGCGCGTCGCTCTCGCCGCTGCGCGGCGCGCGGCGCGCGATGGCGCACAGCATGTCCGTCTCGCGCGACCAGGTCTCGGCCAGCACCGTGTGCGACGATGCCGACATCCATGGTTGGACTCGGCGCGGCGACTACATGCTGCGGCTGATACGGGCCGTGAGCGCCGCGGTCGCCGCCGAGCCTGCGCTCAATGCCTGGTACGATGCCGCCAACAACTCGCGCATCGTGTTCGAACACATCGACCTCGCGATCGCGGTCGACACGGCGGGCGGATTGATCGTGCCGGTGCTGCGCGACGTGCGCGGCAAATCGCCGGACCAGCTGCGCGCCGCTCTCGCCGCGCAGAAGGAAGCCGCGCATCTTCGCAGCACGTCGCCGGCGGATTTGCGCGATTTCACGCTGATGCTGTCGAATTTCGGCACGCTCGCGGGCCGCTATGGCATCCCGTTGGTGGTACCCCCCGCGGTTGCAATCCTGGGCGCGGGCAAGGTGCGCGAGGATGCGGTGGCGATCGGCGGCGCCGTGGTCGCACATCGGCGCATGCCGCTCTCATTGAGCTTCGACCATCGCTGCGTCACGGGCGGCGAAGCCTGCAGATTCCTGGCCGCCGTCATCGTCGATCTGGAAAAACCGGAATGACGGCGGAAAAAAACAATTGATCGAGGGGAGTGCGCCATGCACCAAGCGTCGCCCGAAAAGCACCGCAGGAGCGTCGCCGCCGTCACCGCCGCCGCCGCGAGATTACCGAAGGCGCTGCGCGGCGCACTGCGCGGTCCGGCGCTGCGGGCATACCTTCGTGGCTACTATGCCAACGTAGAAGCGGAGGATCTTGCCGGGCGCGAGCCGAAGGCACTCGCGAGCATCGCCCTGTCGCACCTCTCCCTCGCAGGCCGGCGCCGCGGCCGCGCGCTGGTGCGGGTGTTCAACCCCACGCTGCCCGCGGATGGCTACACCTCGGCGCACACCGTCATCGAAATGGTCAACGAGGACATGCCCTTCCTGGTCGATTCGATCGGCCTCGCCCTGACGCAGCGGTCGCTCACGCTGCACTTCCTGGCGCACCCGGTGTTCGCGGTCACCCGCGACGGCACCGGCAAGCTGCTGGCGGTGCGCGAGCGCAGTCACGGCGCCGACAAGCGCCAGCGGCTCGAGTCGTTCCAGCACATCGAAGTGGATCGCATCGTCGATCCCGGCGTCCTCGACGAGCTGCGGGTGGAAATCGAGCGCAGCATGCGCGATGTGCGCCTCGCCTGTGCCGATTGGGCGAAGATGCGCAAGGCCGCCGCATCGACGGCCGAGGATTTGAACGCGGTCAATTCGCGGTTCGATCCGCGCGACGTCAGCGAAACCCAAGCGCTGCTCGCGTGGATGCAAGACCGCCATTTCACCTTCTTGGGCTACCGCGAGTATCGGCTGCGCGGCGCGGTGGGCAGCGAATCCCTCGAACCCGTGGAATCGACCGGGCTCGGAATTCTGCGGCCCGGCCACAAGCACCCCCCGCGCGGCCACGGCCGGATCCTGGCGAGCGACATTCGCCGGCAGAGCCGTTCGCGCGAACTGGCGCTGGTCACCAAGGCGAACTTTCGCTCCACCGTACACCGGCCGGGATTTCTCGATTACGTCGGGATCAAGCACTTCGGTCCCACCGGTAAATTGATCGGCGAGCGCCGCTTTCTCGGCCTGTGGACCTCGGCGGCCTACGGCACCCACCCCCGGGATATCCCGTTGGTGCGGCATAAAGTCGCCCAGGTGGTGCAGCACTTCGCTCTGGCGCCCGACAGCCACGATGGCAAGGCCTTGCAGCATATTTTGCAATCCTTCCCCCGCGATGAGCTGTTCCAGTCGAGCGTAGCGGAACTCAACAAGGTGGTCGCAGGCATCTTCGGCTTGCAGGAACGACCCCGCGTGCGCTTGCTGCTGCGCCGCGACCCGTTCCGGCGATTCTATTCTTGCCTGGTGTTCGTGCCGCGCGAAAAATACAACACCCAGGTCCGCGAGCGCATCGAGCGCGTGGTGCGCGAGGCCTTCGATGCCTTCAGCATGGAATCGCAGGTGCAGATCGCCGAGTCGAATCTTGCGCGCGTCCACATCGTCGCCCGTACCCTGCCCGCCGAAGCGCAGCGCGTCGACACGGATGGACTCGAACAGCGCATCGCGGCGGCGGTGAGGTCGTGGGCGGACGCTTTCAAGTCCGCGCTGCTCGCGCGTCTCGACGAAGCCGCCGCGCTGCGGCTGTACGCCACGTACGCGCAGGCCTTTCCCGCGGCGTACACCGAAGATTTCGCAGGCGATGCCGCCGCCCTCGACGTGTCCTTCCTCGAAGCGGTCGAGAAAGAGCCGGCGCGTCTGCATCTGGATATCTATCGGCCGGAGCCGCGGCGCAGGGACCGGCTGTTCCTCAAGATCTTTCGCGGCCACGACGCCATCCCGATTTCCGACCTGCTGCCCATGCTCGAGAACATGGGGCTGAAGGTCATTGCCGAACGGCCCTACGAACTGGAGTTCGGCAGCGGCCGGCGCGCGTGGATTCAAGATCTGGAACTCATCATGCAGGCGCCCTCGCCGATCAAGTTCGACGCCCTGGACCGCGAGATCAAGCGTACCTTCACCGCCGTCTGGACCGGGCGCATGGACAGCGACGGCTTCAATCAGCTCACGCTGACCACCGGCGTGCCGTGGCGGCTGGTCACGGTGCTGCGCGCGTATTGCCGTTACTTGCTGCAGGCCGGTCTGCCGTTCAGTCATGGCTACATCGCGCAGGTGCTGGTGAACAACGCGGTCCTCGCCCGGGCATTCGCCGATCTGTTCGTCGCCCGCTTCGATCCGCGGCTGTCCGCGGCCGGACGACGCAGCGCGCTGGCGCGCCTCGACCGCAGCATTCGAGCCGCGCTCGATGAGGTCAAGGGCTCCGACGAGGATCGCATCCTGCGCGCCTTGTGGAATACCGTGTCGGCCACGGTCCGCAGCAACGCGTTTCAAACCACCGAATCGGGCGAATTCAAGAGCTATCTCTCGTTCAAGATCGAAAGCCAGAAACTGCGCGAATTGCCTTTACCCAAGCCGCTGTTCGAGATGTTCGTGTTCTCGACGCGCATGGAAGGCGTGCATCTGCGCATGGGATACGTCGCCCGCGGCGGGATACGCTGGTCGGATCGCCGCGAAGACTTCAGAACCGAGATTCTCGGACTGATGAAAGCCCAACAGGTGAAGAACACCGTGATCGTGCCGGTTGGGGCGAAAGGTGGCTTCGTCGTCAGGCGCCCCGGCGGCGGCGATCGCGAGGCGCAGCAGGCGGAGGTCATCGCCTGCTACCAAACGCTGATTCGCGGGTTGCTCGACATCACCGACAATATCGTCGAGGACACCATCGTTCCTCCCGCCGATGTGGTGCGCCATGACGGCGACGACGCCTACCTGGTGGTCGCGGCCGACAAGGGCACCGCGACATTCTCCGATATCGCCAACACGATCTCCCAGGAGTACGGGTTTTGGCTGGGCGATGCGTTTGCATCGGGCGGTTCGGCCGGGTACGACCACAAGAAGATGGCCATCACCGCGCGCGGCGCATGGGAATGCGTGAAGCGCCATTTCCGCGAACTCGGCATCGACATTCAAAGCCAGGACTTCTCGGTCGCCGGCATCGGCGATATGGCCGGGGACGTGTTCGGCAACGGCATGCTGCAATCGCGGCACATCCGGCTGATCGCCGCTTTCAATCACCAGCATATCTTCATCGATCCGCAGCCCGACGCGGCGCGCGCCTTCAAGGAGCGCGAGCGCTTGTTCAAGCTGCCGCGGTCCACGTGGGAAGATTATTCCGCGGCGGCGATATCGAAAGGCGGCGGCATTTACTCGCGCGGCGCCAAGACCATCGCCCTGTCGCGCGAGGCTCAGGCACTGCTCGAACTGCCGGCGCAAGCAACGCCGAACGAAGTCATCAAGGCCATTTTGAAATCGCACGTCGATCTGCTGTGGAATGGCGGGATCGGCACCTACGTCAAGGCCGCCGGCGAGAGCAACACCGACGTCGGTGACCGCAGCAATGACGCGGTACGCATCGACGGCCGCGAATTGAACTGCAAGGTGGTCGGCGAGGGCGGCAACCTCGGTCTATCCCAGGTCGGCCGCATCGAATTCGCGCGGCGCGGCGGGCGCCTCAATACCGACTTCATCGATAACTCGGCGGGCGTGAATTGTTCGGACGTCGAAGTGAACTTGAAGATCTTGTTGAACGGCGCGGTTCGCGCCAAGGAACTGACGCGGGCGGCGCGCGACCGGTTGTTGCTGCGGATGACGGACGAGGTCGCGGCGCTGGTGTTGCGCAATAACTACTTGCAGAGTCAAGCGATCAGCACCGGCGAATTCCAAGCCAAGGAGCGGCTCGGCGAAAGCGCCTACGTCATCCGTGCGCTGGAACGATCGGGGGATCTAAATCGCGCCCTGGAGTTCCTGCCGTCCGATGAGGAAATCGCCGAACGCCGCAAGGCCGGCGAGGGCCTTACCCGTCCCGAGCTGGCCGTCACGCTGAGCTATGGCAAGATCTGGCTGTATAAGGCATTGATCCACTCCGACGTGGCGGAAGACCCGTACCTGTCGGCCGAGCTCGCGCGCTACTTCCCCGCGCCCGTCCAGAAGCGCTTCGCCGCGCGCCTCAAACGCCATCGGCTGCGGCGTGAAATCATTTCGACCGCGGTCACCAACAGCCTGATCAACCGCATGGGGCCTGTTTTCCCGGTGCGCGCGCAAGACGATACCGGCGCCGAGCCGGCCGCCATCGCCCGGGCCTACAGCATCGCGCGCGAGGTATTCGCGGTGCGCGACATCTGGGCGCAAATCGAGGCCATCGACAATGTCAGTCCGACCGCCGTGCAGTACACGGCGATGTTCCAGACCACCGGATTGCTGCGCCACGCCACCTATTGGCTGCTCGTCAACCGGCGCGAGGGCTTGGACATCGAGCGTGCGGTACGGCGCTACGCGGGACCTGTCGCGCAACTCGCCCACGGGCTGGGCGAGGTGCTGTCCGCGACGGCGCAAGCGCGGCTCCGGGTGCTGCGGACCCAGCTGCTCGAACAACAGGTCCCGGAGGGTCTCGCAACCCGCATCGCATCGCTCGCGTCGCTGCATTGCTCGTTGGATCTCGTCGAGGTCGCCACGGCATCCCGGCTCGAGGTCAAATTTGCCGCCACCGCATATTTCGACGTGGGCGAGCGGCTCGGCCTTACCTGGATCCGCGACCAGATCGAAGGGCTGCCGGCCGAGGGGCATTGGCAAGCGGTGGCACGCTCTACCCTGAGCGATAACCTCTATGAATTGCAACGTAAGATCACCGCCGCCGTGCTGTCGAACAGAGGCGCAACGCCGGCCGGCCGGGTCGACCGCTGGCTCGAAAGCCAGTCGGCCGCCGCCCTGTCCCTGAAGCGAATCGTGGCTGACTTGCGTACCGGTGCGGCGCCGGACTTCGCGACCCTGTCGGTCGCCTTGCAAGCGGTGCGCCGGTTGGTGCAGGACGGTGTCCATGTTTGATCCGCCGTTCGGCAAGCACTATTTGCAGGATCGAATTACCTCCGAATTCGCGCTCGCACGCCACCTCGGCATCGTGGTCGAGCGCGCCGACGAACACGGTATCGTCCTTTGCGCACCGCTCGGCGCCAATGCCAATGGCCAGGGCACGGCGTTCGGCGGCAGCCTGTTCTCGGTCGCCGTTCTGGCCGGCTGGGCCTGGGTCACCCGCTACCTCGACGCGGCGCAGTTGGGCGGGGACGCCGTGATCCAGGAATCCACCATTCGCTATCTCGTGCCGGTTCACGCCGAGCTGCGCGCCACCCTGGTTCCGCCGACCGCCACCCACGTTGAGAAATTTCGCAACATGTTGCGGCGTGCGGGTCGGGGACGCATCCAGCTCGAGGTACGGATCCACGAGGGCAACAGGCTGGCGAGCGTATTCGAAGGCGTGTTCGTCGCGGCCCTGCGGTGAGGGCCCCCCTAGCACGCGACCTTGGACCCGCCGGCGCCGTCCGCATTGAGAAATCACGCGACATGTTGCAGCGTGCGGGTCCGGGGACGCGTTCGGCTCGAGGTACGATCCGAGGGCAACAGGCTCGCGAGCGTATTCGAAGGCATTCGCCGCGGCCCTGCGGTGAGTGCCCCGTTAGCACGCGACCTTGGACCCGCCGGCGCCGTCCGCATTGAAAAATCACGCGACATGTTGCAGCGTGCGGGTCGGGGACGCGTTCGGCTCGAGATACGATCCGAGGGCAACAGGCTGGCGAGCGTATTTCGCAGGCCTTCGTCGCGGCCCCTGCGGTGAGTGCCCCGTTAGCACGCGACCTTGGACCCGCCGGCGCCGTCCGCATTGAAAAATCACGCGACATGTTGCAGCGTGCGGGTCGGGGACGCGTTCGGCTCGAGGTACGATCCGAGGGCAACAGGCTGGCGAGCGTATTTCGCAGGCCTTCGTCGCGGCCCCTGCGGTGAGTGCCGCACAGGCATTTGCCGGAGTCGAGGTAAAGCGCGAGCAGTTGAGTTGGGCGGCCGTGGCCGTACGTTACATGTTGGGTTAAATGTCGGGAGAATGTCGGTATGACCGGAAAATTGATCCTGGTTCGTCATGGACAGAGTGTCTGGAACGTCGAGAACTTGTTCACCGGTTGGCACGATGTGGATTTGAGCGACCTGGGGCGTCGGGAAGCCGTTCAAGCGGGCCACGAATTGCTCGGCGAAAAGCTCGAGCCGCAAATTGCGTTCACCTCCGTGCTCAAGCGCGCGATCCGCACGCTATGGCTCATCCTCGACACCACGGATCGCATGTGGATTCCCGTGGAGCGCAGCTGGCGTCTGAATGAGCGCCATTATGGAGCGCTGCAGGGACTCGACAAAGCGCAAACCGTCGCCCAGCATGGCGAAGCCCAGGTCAAGATCTGGCGCCGCAGTTACGACATACCCCCGCCTCCGTTGGGCACAGATGACCCGCGCCACCCGCGCTTCGATCCCCGGTATGCCGATCTCGATCCCGCACTGCTGCCCGTGGCCGAGTCGCTCAAGGACACCCTGGCACGCGTTCTACCTTTCTGGGAAGGCCGAATCGTTCCCGAGCTCCGTGCCGGAAAGAATGTTCTGATCGTGGCACACGGCAACTCGTTGCGTGCGCTGGTCAAGATGCTCGACATGATGTCCGAGAGCGACATCGTGGAGTTCAACATTCCCACCGGAATCCCGATGCTGTACGAACTCGACGAGCAGATTCAGCCGACCAAGCGGCGGTTCCTCGGCGACCCCGCCGCCCTCGCCGCCGCGCAGGAGGCCGTACGCCGCCAAACCGAGAAAGCTCCCCGTT
>JALYHP010000095.1 GCA_030799355.1 Pseudomonadota bacterium | reverse complement strand
GGTCGCGCCCGATGCCACGCCCGCGCGCGGGGTCACGCCCGATGCTGGGGCCGCCGCGCTCGAAGTCACGCCGGGCGCCGCCCCCGCGCTCGGGATCACGCTCGATGCCGCGACGCCGGGCGATGGCGAGGCCGCCAGCTTCAGAAGGTTGATCGATCCATCGGGTTCGAGCCATCCCAGCAATCCGAGTCCCGCCACCGACACCTCGTCGACGTGAACGCGGCGTTTGGCGAGATCCAAGGTGGCCGCCGTCGCGGTCAGGTCCGGCACCGTGATCCAGTCCGTATCGGAGTCCTTGGGGCGGATGCCGAGATTGCTCACCACCGCCTTGGAGACCTCGAGTTGGAAGTTCGCGGGGCGGCCAGCCGCGCGGCCGCCGAGGGGGGCACTACGCACGCCGGCCGCGGCCCTGCCATCCCCGCCGGACACGGAATCGTTGCCGAGCGAAAAGCGGTAGGTAGCCGCCAAGTCGACGGTGCCGGAATCGACGGCGAAATTCAACTTATCTTCGAGGTATTCCCAAAGCGTGTGGACCCGCAGGCCGTCAATGCGAAACTCCCCGTCCGACTCGACGGGCTGGACGGACACGTGCCCGTGCCATTCGATCCTTTCGCCGAGCTTCGAAGCTCCCGTCAAAGTGAATTTCCCGCCCTCGGCTCCCGTCGTGAAATCGCGCAGCTCGATGTTCACCGGTTCGAGCCGTGCGCTGAATACATCGGGCCGGCTGCGGTCCTCGTAACTCAGTGAGCCTTGGGTGATCTTGAGCGAGCCGATGCGAATCGCCGGCATCGCGCCGGCGGCTTCTGAAGGTTTGGCGGTGGCCGCTTTCGGCTGCAGTTCGAGCAGGTTCAACGAGCCGTCGCGGTCGAGGATCGCGCCGACGTACGGTGAAGTCACCTCGATGGCGGCGAAAGAGTAAGCGCGGTGCCATGCCGAGGAGATTTCGAAATCGACGAACAACCGCTCGAATCCCAGCAGTTTCCCGCCATCCCGGGCCGGCAGCGAGAACTGGTCGATGGTGACCTGCAGGAGAAAGGGGTTGACGCGGATCCGGCCCACCGCCGGCGTGACTCCGATGCGCTTGGGGATGTTCTCGAGCAGCGCCGCGCGCAGCCAGGTCGGCGCGAACACGAATCCCGCGAGCGCATACACGGCGACGAGCACGGCGAGAACCGCGAGCGTGCGAAAGGTCCTGGTCTTGAAGAATCGCAGCACGGGGATCCCCACCGCTGCCGGTGCGACAGTACGCCTAGGAGCCTGTATGAGTATTTCCCGTGAGCCGCGTTGTCAAGGAGAGGGCACTCAAAAGAACCGCGTGGCGAGTCATACGCGCGTCCGTTCTGACGTGTGCCCGGATGCAAGGCGCGCGGCGCAGGCCGTGGTGGGTACCACGGGCAAGCCGTGCAACGCCGCAGACGCCCCTCTCCTTGCCAACCCTTCGGGACCGGGCAGATTTTCCCTCATGCGGCGTTGTCGCCTCCTCATTGGGTATCGACCCAACGTCGTCGGCTCCGCCTTGCCTGAGGAAAAATCTGCCGCGGTCGCGGCCACGTGAAATACTCATACAGGCTCCTAGCAAAACTCGGCTCAGCGCTTGTTGCGCTGGATGAGGCGCTTGCGCTTGCGGACCTGGCGGGGGGTCAACGGATTGCGCCTGCCGGCGAAGGGATTCTCCTCGCCCCGGAAGATGACGCGCACCGGCGTACCCATCAGATCGAACGCCTTTCGATACACGTTGACCAGGTAGCGGCGGTAGGCATCGGGCACATGATCGGTTTGATTGCCGTGAATCACGATGATGGGCGGATTCTGGCCGCCTTGGTGAGCGTACCGCAGCTTGATGCGGCGCCCGCTCACCAGCGGAGGCTGATGACTTTCGATTGCCGCCTCCAGCACCCGGGTCAATTCCGGCGTCGCCATGTTGCGGGTGGCGGCGGCGTATACCTTGCGTACCGCCGCGAACAGTTCGCCCACACCGCTGCCATGCCGTGCCGAAATGAAATGCAGCGGTGCGAACGAAGCGAACTCCAACCGCTGTTCCACCTGCTGTCGAATCAGATCACGCTGTTCGGTGGGTATGTTGTCCCATTTGTTGACGGCGAGTACCAGCGCCCTGCCCTGCTCGATCACCGTGCCCAGCAAGCTCGCGTCCTGTTCGGCGACGTTGTCGTGCGCGTCCATGACCACCACCACCACATGCGCGGTCTCGATGGCTTGCAGCGTTTTGATCACGCTGAATTTCTCGACGGCTTCCTCGATCCGCGCGCGCCGCCGCACGCCGGCGGTATCGATCAGGGTGAACCGCTCGCCGTCGCGCTCGAACGGCACAAGGACCGCATCGCGCGTGGTGCCCGGTTGATCGAAAGCCACCATCCGGTTCTCGCCCAGCAGCCGGTTGATGAGCGTGCTCTTGCCGACGTTCGGGCGCCCGATCACGGCGACCTTGATTCCCGTCATCTCCGGGCCGTCGTGCGGATCGGGCGTGAGTCCGGCGAGCGCCGCCTCGAGCAACGAAATGACGCCCTGGTCGTGGGCCGCCGCGATGGGATGCGGCTCGCCCAGCCCCAGCTGGTGAAAATCCGCCACCGCGACATCAGGATCGAAACCTTCGGTCTTGTTGACCGCCAGCAACACCGGTTTGCCGCTGCGCCGAGCCAGCCTGGCCACGAACTCATCCTGCGCCATCACGCCGGCACGGCCATCGACCAGCACGATCAGTCGATCAGCCTCGGCGATGGCTCGCTCGGTTTGCGCGATCATCAGGCTCTCGATGACATCGGCGACCTCCACCAGACCGCCGGTGTCGACCACGATGCAAGGAACCTCGGTGCGTCGCGCGAACCCGTACTGCCGGTCGCGCGTCAGCCCCGGCAAATCCGCCACCAAGGCATCGCGCGTGCCCGTCAGCGCATTGAACAAGGTCGACTTACCTACATTCGGTCGGCCGATCAACGCGACGACGGGCAGCACGCTCGGCCTACGGGTTCGGCGGCGCCGCGGCCGGCGCTGGCTCGGCG
>JALYHP010000069.1 GCA_030799355.1 Pseudomonadota bacterium | reverse complement strand
ATCTTTCACCTCCGGCTCTCCTGTAGGCGACTCGGGAGTAGCGGCCCCCGGGGGCGGCCTGAACGTGACCCTCGAGCTCGAGGATCAGCATCATCGAGGACACGGCTTCTGGTTTGAATCCGGTACGCACGACCAAGCTATCGAGGTCCACAGGATCAAAGCCGAGCGCATCTAACAAGATTTTGTGATCCTTGTCCATGCCCGGCGTCGGGAGGAGCCGCGGCGGCGCGCCGGCCGGCGCCCGTAAGTCATTGTTGAAAAAAGTAGAAAAGTTCAATTCCTGCAATATATCGGCCGCGGTTTCCACCAAGGCCGCACCCGCTTTGATGAGTTCATGGCAACCGCGGCTGAGGGGATTGTAGATCGAGCCCGGGACGGCAAAGACTTCGCGACCGTAGCTGAGGGCCAGCCGTGCGGTGATCAAGGAGCCGCTGCGGCGTGCGGCTTCCACCACCAGCGTACCCAAACTGAGGGCGGCGATGATGCGGTTGCGCCGTGGAAAATTCTCGCGCTTTGGCGGTGTGCCCAGCGCGAACTCGCTCAGCAGGGCCCCCTGCCGCTCGATATCCGCGTACAGCGCTCGATTACAGCGGGGGTAAACCAGGTCGATGCCCGTGCCCAGTACGCCCAGGGTGATACCTTGCGCCGCGAGCGCGCCGCGGTGCGCCGCCGCGTCGATGCCTTGGGCGGCGCCGCTGGTGATCCCGAGGCCGCGCTCGCCCAAGGCTTCGGCGAACGCGCGCGCCGTTTCGCAACCCTGGGAACTGGCGTTGCGGCTGCCGACGATGGCGAGCTGCGGGTTCGCCAGGGCCTCGACATTGCCGGCGACGTATAGAGCGATCGGGCAATCGGGCCGTGACAGTAACAGACGGGGATAATGCGGGTCGGTAAACGGGACTAGTGTGTGACGCGCCGAATCGAGCCAGTCGCGCTCCGCCGCCCACGGCGCGGCGGCACGGCTCGCCAGAAAGGCGCGGGCAATCGCCGGCATCGCCGCCCGGCTCCATTCGGCATCGGAGCCGCGGACGATGGCGGAGGCGCGCCCCTGCAGGTCGAGCGCCGCCGCCACGGTCGCCGCGTCGAGCCCGGGGGTTCGAGCGAGCGTCGCCCAAGCGAGCAGATCATCCGTCTCTCGCTCCGCCGATCGGTTCACCATCGGCCCGATTATGGCTAAAAAAGGCCCGCCGCCGCGATGTGAATCTACCGGCTTCTTGGAGAAAAGCGCTCTCGCTTACGGGTTGCCGACTCGGTCGGCCACACGAACGATGTTCTTCGCTTCCATGATGAGGCCGTAGCTGATCCGATCGAAGGTCTTGAAAACCATGAATGTGCCGGTGCGCTCGTCCGGCAACCGCACGCGCTTGGCGAGCGGACCGGACAAACCATTCAAAAAGCCCGTCTTCACGGTGTCGCGGACCGTGCCGCCAAGCTCGAAAACGGCGAGTACGTTGCCTGGCGCGAGCCCATCGCGCGCGCCCCGGTTGATGACCACGACCTGATATTGGCCGATCACCGTCACCCCATCGCGTACCGCCATGATGCTGCCGTCGATTTTGACTTTCGGCGCGCTGGGAATGAAATCGAGCGCCACATCGGAGCCGCCCGCGAACAGCTTGTCCCCGGGCACCGTTTCACGGGTCGATTCGGTCATTACGAGCGTGGCAGGGTCGCCGCTGCGAGTCACGTGCCCCGCGCCCGTGAAGATACCGTCGTAGCCGACGATGTGGTCGTCATCCGGGTCGCGCAGCGCCTCGCCGACGCGGACGATGTTATAACGGGCCCCCAATCCGACGGGCCCCGAGAAGCCGCGCGCATACAAAGTGTCGCCGTTGGACAGCACGATATGACTGTCGCGGTTGGCAAACACATACGGCGCGGTCTTGACCTGTTCGTTGGACAGTACCGACGGCCTGGCCATGAATGCGGCCACCGCTTCGTAGGGAATGGTGGTCACCGCCGCTTCGAGGGGCTGACTGCGAACGCGCGGCAGCACACGTGCGGAATCTCCGCGTTCCATGATGCCGCGCTGCAGGGTAACGCGCGGCTGGCCGTCGATATACACCAGCCGCAACGTGTCACCCGGATAAATCAGATGCGGATTCTGGATCTGGCTGTTCACTTGCCAGATTTCGGGCCAGAACCAGGGATCGCGCAAGAAAACCTTGGCAATGCCCCACAGCGTATCGCCGCGCTTTACCACGTAGCTCTCCGGGGCATTGGGCGCGAGCGCCGGGGCGCCAGGGGCCAGTTCGGCGGCCGGGACGGGCAAGCTGCCCGCGCCCGAGTCGATGGCAGCTTCCATGGCGGTTCGATCGTCGCCCACCACCGTGCCTTCCACGGAGTTATCCGGGGTGGGTAGCAGCGTCGGCTCCGGAAGCGGCCGTTCGGAGCGGCATCCCCCCACGAGCACCACCGATAAGGTTAGGGCAATTAACTGATGGCCTTGCATTGGTTCGCTCCCTTGTCGCCGGTCTTATGGTGCCGGGCCGGCTGCTATACTGCCGGCCTGCTGCCAAAGACTGGGACGTATCGCCCGTTTTTGCCGCTCAACAGCGCGTTGGGCGCCGCCATCACGGGCATTAAGTTAAGCAGCGGCGGAACTTTAGCAACATTCTTCGGCCAAAAACACGACGTCGCTCGCATAACTTCCATGACCAAGCTTGCAATTTTGGAGTATCCGGATCCCCGCCTCAGGAAGTCGGCGGAGCCGGTGCAGGCCGTCGATGACGCGGTGCGTCAACTGGCGCGTGATCTGCTGGATACCATGTACGCCGCCAAGGGCGTGGGACTTGCCGCCACCCAGGTGGATGTTCACCGGCGCGTGCTCGTGCTCGATGTGAGCGAGGAAAGGAATCAACCGATGGTGTTCGTCAACCCGGAAATTTTGAGCGCGCAGGGCCGAGGTCCCGGCGAGGAGGGATGCCTGTCGGTGCCCGACATCTACGAGAAGGTGCAGCGCGCCACTCGCATCCGCGTGCGGGCTTTGGGGCTCGATGGAGCGCCTTTCGAAATGGACGCCGAAGGGTTACTGGGAATTTGCATTCAGCACGAAATGGATCATCTCGACGGTAAGCTGTTCGTCGACTACCTGTCGGAGCTGAAGCGTCAGCTGATTCGCCGACGCCTGGAAAAAGAGCGCAAACAACGGTCCGCGGACGCAGCCGATCGCGCGACCCGGCGGCGCGGCGCTCCGGCGCCCGGCGAAGCGGCTTCCAAGGCAGTGGCGCCCGGCGAGGGACCCTCCCGCGCAGGCATGTCCGGTCCTGCCTAGAGCCTTGAACACCGTTCAGAGACCGCTGAGGCTGGGCTTTGCCGGCACGCCGGAGTTCGCCATTGCCTCGCTGGATGCATTGCTGCGGTCCGGCCATCGGGTCGCCGCCGTGCTCACTCGGCCGGATCGGCCGTCGGGCCGTGGCCTGTCGGTCAATCCCAGCCCGGTCAAGCGGCGGGCGCTCGAGCGCGGGCTCGAGGTGTACCAGCCGGCGACTCTCAAGGGTCATGATGCCGAACTCATGTTGCAGCGCCTCGAGCTGGACGCGCTGATCGTCGTCGCCTATGGATTGATTCTGCCGCCGCCGGTGCTCGCCATCCCGCGGCTCGGATGCTTCAACGTGCACGCCTCGTTATTGCCGCGGTGGCGCGGCGCAGCCCCGATCCAGCGGGCGTTGCTGGCCGGCGATGCCGCCACCGGTGTCACCCTCATGCGCATGGAGGCCGGCCTCGATACCGGTCCCGTGCTGGCGGCTCGCGAAGTGCCGATTGCCGACCGCGAAACGGCCGCAACGCTGCACGATCGCCTGGCGCTTCTCGGCGGAGAACTCCTCGTCGAAACTCTCGACGCGGCCGAACGCGGTGCCGCGCAGGAGCGGCCGCAACCGACGGACGGGATTACGTACGCGCACAAAATCGACAAGGCGGAAGCAGTGATCGATTGGCGCGACGATGCGGACGGGATTCTGCGCCGGGTGCGCGCCTTCAATCCGTGGCCCGTCGCCGAGACGACGTTCGATGCTGCGCAGCTGCGGGTGTGGGACGCCGAATTGGCGCCTGCCGCCGAGGGATACTCGGCTCCGGGCACGGTCGTTGCCGCTTCGAGCCACGGCATCGATGTCGCGTGCGGTAGCGGCGCATTGCGGATACTGCGGCTGCAACTCGCCGGCCGTAAGCCGCTCGCGGCACAGGAATTCATCAAGGCTCAACGCCTCGTGGGCGGCAGGTTCGGAAACCATGAATAATCCTGCCATGGGTGCCCGTTCGCTGGCCGCCTACGCGGTGGCGCGGATCTTGCGCGAGGGCGTAACGCTCGACGTGGCCTTGCACGGTGCATTGGCCGCGGCAGCGGCCGGCTTGGGTCCCTCGGTGCGCTCGCTGAGCTACGGAGCGGTGCGTGGCTATTACCGCCACGAGGCCCTTCTCGGCAAACTGTTGTCCCAGCCAGTGCGTTCGTTGGATCTGCATCTGCGCGCGCTGCTCTCGGTGGCGCTGTTCGAACTGGAGGATGCGCGCACGCCTGAGTACGCCGTGGTGGATGCAGCCGTGGACACCGTCAAGGCCATGGATGTGGGGCGCGCGAGCGGCCTGGTCAATGCGGTGCTGCGGCGCTACCTGCGCGAGCGCAAGACTTTGGATGGCGAAATCGCGCGCAACCCGGTGACCCGTCACGCATCGCCAATCTGGCTGGCGGACCGATACCGAGCCGACTGGCCGGTACGCTGGACGCAGCTGCTGGCGGCCGGCGATACCCAGGCGCCGATGTGGCTGCGGGTCAATGGACGGCGCACCACGACGGAGGCTTATGTCGGGATGTTGCGGGAAGCCGGGCTCGCCGCGCGCGCGGAGCCCCGGGTGCCGTTGGCCGTGGTTCTCGATTCACCCTGCGACGTGCAAGAGCTTCCCGGGTTTCAGGAGGGGATGGTTTCCGTGCAGGACCTCGGCGCCCAGTGCGTCGCCTTTCCCTTGCAACTGGCCGCCGGCCAGCGGGTACTCGACGCGTGCGCGGCGCCCGGCGGCAAGACCGCGCTGATCGCGGAACGTGAGCCGGCGCTCTCTCATCTCGTGGGGGTGGACGTCGACCCGCAACGCCTCACGCGGGCGCGGGAGAATCTGCGGCGCGGCGCTCTGCACGCGCAATTCGAGGTGGGCGATGCGGCCCATCCGGACGCGTGGTGGGACGGCCTGCCATTCGACCGGATCCTGCTGGATGCGCCGTGCTCCGCTTTGGGGGTGATCCGGCGGCATCCGGATATCCGTCTGCGCAAGTCGCCCGCCGAGATCGACAAGCTGCCGCCGTTACAGGGGCGATTGCTCAGCTCGGCGTGGCGCCTGCTGGCGCCCGGTGGCCGCTTGGTCTACGCCACCTGCACCGTGACGCGCAGCGAGAACCGCGATGTGGTCGCGGCGTTCCTGGCCAATACGCCCGATGCGAGCATCGTCTCGTCCGAGAATTGGCCGGGCTGGCCCGGTTTCGGGGAGGCGGATGGCTTTGGCCGACAAATCCTCCCCGGCGAGGCGGGGGCCGACGGCTTTTATTATGCCGCCGTACAAAAGCAATGAAAGCGCTCGTGCTTAGGCGCCTGTCGGAATGTTCTTCTCGCCAACGGGGCTCGGGTGGAATATTCAGACAGGCTGCTGACTCTGCGCCATCCAGTCCCCTGCGGCGGGCGGGGTTGCGCACCACCGCGCCGCTGCTTGCGTTGGGCTTGCTCATTGCCCACCTAGGCACGCGGCCGGCGCATGCCGAGGGCCTCGAGGGACGCTTCGAAGTCCGGTCGGCGGATCTCGAGCTGAAGGACGGCGTCTACCACTTGAACGCGCGTCTGGATCTGCCGGTGAGCGATGCGGTGCGCCGAGGTCTGGCCGAAGGTGTGCCGCTCAGCTTTGAACTGGACATCGATATCGAACGCGTGCGCCAGCTACTGCCCAATGCGCGCATCGCCGAGCTCATCCAGCGCTATTATCTGCAGTACAACGCCGTCAGCGCGCGCTACATCTTGCGCAACGTCAACAGCGGTCAGCAAGAATCCTTGGGAACCGTGGACACCGCCCTGGAGCAACTCTCCGAAGTTCACAACTTGCCGGTACTCGATAAGTCACTGGTCGCGGACCGTCGCTATGAGGCCAATGTCCGAGCGAAGATCGACTACGGGTCGGTGCCGTTCTCGCTGCGGGTATTGATGTTCTGGGTCAACGAGTGGCATCGCGAAAGCGATTGGTATACATGGACGTTCCAGCCTTAGCCCGCAAGTACGGCTCGAGCGTGCTCGGCACCCTCGGTGTCGCGCTATGGCTGGTCGCGCTCTACTTGCTGGGCTTCGCCGCACAGAATTCGGCGGAGTTCGACAAATGGCTGCCGTGGATCCTGCTCATCAACATCTGCGGATTGATCACCTTGTTCGTCTTGCTGGCGGCCAAACTCACCCGGTTGGTGGGCGATTACCGCCGGCACGTACCGGGATCGCGCCTCAAAGGCCGCACCGTCGCGATCTTCAGTGCCTTGGCGGTGGCGCCGATATTGATCGTCTACTATTTCTCCCTGCAGTTCCTGAATCGCGGCATCGACAGCTGGTTCGAGATCGAGGTCAGCCAAGGACTCAAGGATACGCGCGAGCTGTCGCACGCCGCGCTCGAGGTGCGCGTGCGGGAATTCCTGCAGCACACGCAAAGCGTGGCGCACGAGCTGTCGCCCCTGTCGGATTTCGAACTCATCGGCACATTGGATCGCGAGCGGCGCGAAAGCACGGCCTTGGAGTTCACGGTGATCGGCGCTCAGGCGCGCATCATCGCGACCAGTTCGGACCGCCCGATGGATATGCTGCCGGTCCCGGCCACCGACGAGATGATGCTGCAAGTGCGCCGCGGCAGCCCCTACGTGAGCTTGGATACGGACTCGGTCGGCGGCTATGTGATACGCGCGGCCTCGCCCCTGGAGGGCAACGGCAGCGCGCCCGCGCGGCTCCTGATCGGGCTCTATCCGGTGCCGCAGCAGCTCTCGCAGCTCGCCGACACCGTGCAACGCTCTTATACCCAATATGCGAATCTGGTGCAGCTGCGTCAGCCGCTCAAATCCACCTACGTGCTGATCCTGTCCTTCGTCGTGTTGATGTCGTTGATCGCCGCCGTGTACGGAGCTTTCTTTGCCGCGCAGCGCTTGGTGCAGCCGGTGCAGGACTTGATCGCAGGCACGCGCGCGGTGGCCAAAGGCAACTATGACACCAAGGTGCCGTTGCCCTCGCGCGATGAGCTCGGTTTTCTGGTCACTTCGTTCAACGATATGACCAAACGCCTGGGCAGGGCGCGCGAGGAGACGCGGCGCAGCCAGCAGGCGGTGGAAGCGGAGCGAGCGGGGCTCGCGGTGATCTTGGCTCGCTTGTCGACGGGGGTGGTATCGCTGGAGCCGGATTTGACGGTGCGCACCGCCAACCAGGCGGCGAGCGCGATCCTGGGAGTCGATCTGGAGGCGGCGGTGGGCAAGCGATTCGACGAGGCTGTCAGCGACGGCACGCTGTTCAGACAATTCATCGCCACCGTCAGGCTGCGTCTCGGTGCCGAGCAGTGCGACTGGCGGGAGCAGATCGAACTCATATCCGATTCCGGGAAGCATGTGCTGATGTGTGCCTGTACGGCGCTGCCCAACGATATCGGGGGCGCGCCTCCCGGGGTGGTGCTGGTGTTCGACGATATAACCACCCTGTTGCAGGCGCAGCGCGATGCCGCGTGGGGCGAGGTGGCACGCCGGCTGGCGCATGAGATCAAGAACCCGTTGACGCCCATCCAGCTCTCGGCCGAGCGCATACAGCGCAAATTCTCGGGCAGCATGAACCCGGAGGACGCGCAGGTGCTCGAGCGCGCCACGCATACCATCGTCGCGCAGGTGGAAGCGATGAAGCAGATGGTCAACGCCTTCAGCGAGTATGCGCGCGCACCGGATATGCACTTTTCGCGCGTCGACCTCAATCAGCTCATCACCGAGGTCGTGGATCTGTACCGCGTGCAGGCGAGCGCCGCCGAACTCAAGCTGTCGCTCGAGCCCCGTTTGCCGGTTGTTTCCGCGGACCGCATCCGCATCCGCCAGATCCTGAACAATCTGGTGACCAATTCGCTCGAGGCTCTGGATGGCAGGGCCGGTGCCCGCGTCGAGATCGAAACGCACGTCATCGACGACGGTGCCAAACAAGCGGCGGCGATCGTGGTCACCGACAACGGCCCCGGCTTTCACCGGGATCTGATCGGCACCGTCTTCGATCCCTACGTCACCAGCAAGCCAAAGGGGACCGGCTTGGGGCTTGCCATCGTCAAGAAGATCGTGGAAGAGCACGGCGGACGCATCGAAGCGGATAATCAGCGCACGGGCGGCGCCCGAGTGCGGATTCTATTGCCGTTGGGCGAGGCCGCACGAACGCCGGGCGGCCGTGAAGCCCGAAAGGCCGAACACAGGAGAGAACGCGTATGACCGCTTCGAGAATACTGGTGGTGGACGATGAGGCGGATATCCGCGGCCTGTTGAAGGAGATCTTGTCCGAGGAAGGGTACGAGGTGGATATCGCCGCCGATGCCGCTCAGGCTCGATCGTCGCGCGCCGCCCAGGTGCCCGACCTGGTGCTGCTCGATATCTGGATGCCGGATACGGATGGAATCACGCTGCTGCGCGAATGGTCGGCCACCGCCGGCTATGATTGTCCCGTGGTCATGATGTCCGGTCACGGGACGGTGGAGACGGCGGTGGAGGCAACTCGGCTGGGGGCCTTCGATTTCGTGGAGAAGCCGCTGTCGCTGACCAAGCTGCTTCGCACCGTGGAACGCGCGCTCGATGCGGGCCGGCGCAAGCGGCTTTCCGAGCGAACGCAGGGTTCGAGCCTGGCCGTTCCCATCGGCAAGAGTAAGGTGACCCAGGCACTGCGCGAGCAAATACAAAACGCGGCCTCCAGCAGCTCGCCGGTGCTGCTGGTGGGAGAATTGGGTTGCGGCCGCGAAGCCTATGCGCGGTACCTGCACTCGCTCAGCGCACGCTCAACGAAACCGTTCTTCATGGCGGTGGCGGCGAGCTTGAGCGGCGATCCCGCCGCGGCCCTGTTCGGCAGCGAGCGCGACGGCAAGCTCGAGCTGGGCGCCTTCGATCAGGCGGCGGGCGGCAGCCTGTATTTGGCCGGGCTCGAGGATTTGAGCAGCGACGCGCAGCGCGCGCTGGTGGGCGCGATCGAGCAGAACGGTTACACCCGGGTGGGTGGTCGCGAGCGGCTGCCGATCAACGTCCGGTGGATCAGCTCGGCTCAGGAAGGTTTCGATCTGCGTGCCGCACCGGAGCTTTTCCGGCGCGACCTGCTCGCGCACCTCAACGTCATCACCTTGCGGGTGCCCCCGCTGCGCGAGTATCCCGAGGATGTGCCGGACTTGCTGCGTTTCTATGTCGACCGGTTGGTGGACAGCCAGCATCTGCCGCTGCGGCGCTTCAGCGTGGCGGCGCAAAACCGGCTGCGCAATTACCCCTGGCCGGGCAATGTGGGGGAGCTCAAGAATCTGGTCCAGCGAGTGCTCATCCTGGGCGCGGGCGAAGAGATCCGGCTGGAAGAGATCGAGCGGGAGCTGGCGGTCAAGCTCGCCGTCGATGAGCCGCTGGTGAAGCAGGATTTGCTGGCGCTGCCGCTGCGCGAGGCGCGGGAACAGTTCGAGCGCGCCTATTTACAGCAGCAACTGCTGCTGTGTAACGGCAAGGTGGGCCAGCTGGCGAAACGCGTGGGCATGGAGCGCACCCATTTGTATCGGAAATTGCGGGCGCTGGGCGTCGATTTTCGCCAGCTCGGAGAGGACTAGGGAGGCCCGCTGGCCGACGAAGCGTAGCCCGGGGGCGGTGCACTGCGCTTTTCGGGGATGGGCCGTGGCTGAGCGCGTTGGGGGCGTCGATTGGGGAGGGATGCGGCCGTGCGATGCGGGACGGTACGCCCGCGCGGACGCCGGCAGGGACGGGCCGTGGCGCGCGCGGTAGGGGCACCGGGGCAGGGTCAGCCGGATCAGTCGCCCACCCGGATCACCAGCACATCGACGTCCGCTTTGCGCAGGAGGGTGCGCAGCCGGTTGAGTTCGTCGAGCTTGGAGATGGGTCCGATGCGGATGCGATGCCAGGTGTCGTTGTCGACCGAGACCTGCTGCACCTTGGACTCGACGCCTTGCAGCGCGAGCTGCGCACGGACCCGGTCGGCGTCGGCAAAATTCTTGTACGAGCCCGCCTGGAGCACGTAGGTGCCGCGGCGCGTCTCGGGGACGGCCCGGGTATCGGGCTTCACGTCCTTTTCCCGTTCCGGCACGACTACTTCGAATTTGGGCAGCATGCTGTAGAAATCATAGGTGTTCGCCGGTTCCTCCGCGGCGCCCGAATCACCGGCTTCGGCGTCGGCCGGTTCACCGCCGTGCGCGCGCTTCTTGTTGGCCTTGCTGGCCTGCACGCTGGGGGGCTCGGAATGGCGGTCTTTGAAATAAACCACGGCAGCGACGGCCAGCCCGAGGCTAAGACCGCACACGGCGCCCAGCCAGCCCGAAGAGCCGCCCGCGGGCTTGCGCCTGGATTTGTAGTCCCGTGCCACGGGCGCGGCTACATGGTGTCGGGCGCGGATACGCCCAACAGCGTCAGGCCGTTGCGAATGACTATCTGAGTCGCCAGCGCCAGCGTCAATCGGCCATCACGCAGGGCCGCATCCTCGACGATGAATTGATGGGCGCTGTAATAGGTGTGAAAGTCGTTGGCGAGGTCGCGCAGGTAGTGCACCAGCGTATGCGGGGCGCGCTGCGCGGCACATTGCTCGATGAGCTCCGGGAACGAGGCTAGGCGCCTCACCAGCTGCAGCTCCTGCGGCTCCGTCAGCCGGGAGAGGGAGTTCGAGCCGCGTGCGCCGTCATAGACGATTCCACGCTCCTCAAGCTGCCGCTTCACGCTGGCGACACGCGCGTGCGCGTATTGAATGTAATACACCGGATTATCGTTGGAACGAGCCTTGGCCAATTCCAAGTCGAAATCCAAGTGCTGATCGTTGCTGCGCATGACATAGAAAAGCCGCGCCGCATCGTTGCCCACCTCTTTGCGCAGATCGCGCAGCGTGACGAAGTCTCCCGATCGGGTCGACATTTGGGCTTTTTCGCCGCCGCGAAACAAGGAGACGAATTGCACCAGCCGCACCTCGAAGCATTCCGGTGGGCCGCCCAGCGCGGTCAAGCCCGCGCGCAATCGAGTGATATAGCCGTGATGGTCGGCGCCCCAGATGTACAACAGGTGTTCGAAGCCGCGATCGCGCTTGTTGAGCACGAAGGCGATATCGGAAGCAAAATAGGTCTTGATGCCGTTGTCGCGCACCATCACGCGATCCTTCTCATCACCGTAGTCGGTGCTCTTGAACCACAGGGCGCCCTCCTTGCGGTACGCGTGACCGGTCGATTCCAGCGCGCCGATCGCCCGGTCGACCGCTCCGCTGTCGGTCAAACTGCGTTCCGAGTACCAGGAATCGAAGGTCACGCCGAACTGCGCGAGATCTTCGCGGATGTCGCTCAGTATCCCCTCCAGAGCGGTATCCAGCACCCGACGGAAGGCGTCGTCGCCGATCAGCGCGCGCGCGCGCGCTATCACGGCATCGATGTAGACGTCCTTGTCGCCGCCTCGAGGCTCGTCCGCCGGCAAGCCTTCGAACAGCTCGCCGACGCCGCGCCGCAGCGAGGGCCCCTCGGCGTCATACAGCCGCTGGGCGATGGCGATGATGTACTCGCCGCGATAGCCATTGGCGGGGAAGGAGAACTGCTCGCCGCAGCGCTCGAGGTAGCGTAGCCAGGTGCTCGCCGCCAAAATGTCCATCTGGCGTCCGGCGTCGTTGATGTAGTACTCGCGCGCCACGCGGTGGCCGGTTGCCTCGAGCAGGTTGGCGACGGTGTCGCCGAAGGCGGCGTGACGCCCATGCCCGACGTGCAGCGGCCCGGTGGGGTTGGCCGATACGAATTCCACCAGCACCGTACGGCCCGCGCCGATCGAGGACTTGCCGTACTCGGCATCTTGCTCGAGCACGCGGGCAAGTTCGGCGTGGTATGCCTCCTCCTTCAAGAAAAAATTGATGAAGCCGGCGCCGGCAATCTCGACTCTCGCGATGGCGGGGTGTGCCGGCAGCGCGGCCAGCAGCGCCGAGGCGAGCTTGCGGGGATTCTGGCGCGTGGCTTTTGCGAGCTGCATCGCAATGTTGGCGGCGAAGTCGCCATGCCGCGGGTCGCGGGTGCGTTCAACTTCGATGCTCGAAGCGCGCAGCGCCGCGGGTACCAGATCTTCGGGCAGAAGCCGCAGCGCTTGGCGCAACAAGGAGTCGATCAAGGTCTTCAAGGATGATCCATGCGTGGTGTCGGACGCTCGGCAGTTTACCGCCGCGCGCCGCGCGGCGCGCGGCCGCATGCATGCAGAGCGCGCGTCCGCCGCAGACTCCGACCCAGGTAGCCTCGCTCAATCCACTTCCAGCGGATCCACGTCGATGGACCAGCGCAGTGCGGAGGGCCGGCGCAGCGCATCGACTTGCGGCAACCAGCGGGCCAGAAAGCGCTGCAGTGCCGGGCGGGCCGCGGATTCGATCAGCAGATGCGCGCGGAAATGATCGGCGCGCCGTGCGATCAGCGCGGTGGCGGGGCCCAATATCTTCAGGGAGGCGTCGGCCAGCGGCGGCGCGAGCGCGGCGGCGCTGCGCAGGAAGGCATGCAAGTCGCCGGTATCCTTGGCCTCGGCGCGCAGCATAGCGAGGCGCGAATACGGCGGCCAGAGGGCTTCGCGGCGCTCTTCCAGCGCGCTCGCGGCGAATCCCTCGTACCCCTCCGTGATGAGGCGCCGCAGCAGCGGATGGTCGGGAAACGCCGTTTGGATCATCACTTCGCCGGGGCGGGCCGCGCGGCCTGCCCGGCCGGCAACCTGGGTGATGGTTTGCGCCAGGCGTTCGGTGGCGCGAAAATCGCTGGCAAACAAGCCTTGATCGGCGTCCAGAATCACCACCAGGCTGACCTCCGGAAAATGGTGCCCCTTGGTGAGCATTTGGGTGCCGATCAGGATTCGCGCCTCGCCGCGGTGGACGCGGTCGAGTATGGCCTGCGCGGATCCGCGCCCCGCCGCCGTGTCCCGGTCCAGGCGCGCCAAGGGTGCATCGGGGAACAAGCGGCCCAAGGTTTCCTCGACCCGCTCCGTACCCTGGCCAACCGGGTTCAAGGGTTGCGAGCAGCTGCCGCAGGCGGCGGGTACGGGCGCATGCGCGCCGCAGTGATGACACCGCAGCTGCCCGGCGCGTCGATGCAGTGTCATGCGCGCATCGCAGTGGGCGCAGGGCGCCACCCAACCGCACGCATTGCAAAATAGGGAGGGCGCATAGCCGCGGCGGTTCAAGAACACGATGGTCTGACCGCCGGCCCTCAGATGGCGCTCGATGGCTTGCATCGCCGGCTGCGACAGACCTTGCTCGCTGGCATGTTTGCGCAAATCAACCAGCGCCAGCTGCGGCGCCCGCGCGGCTCCGGGTCGTTGCGGCAGCACCAATCTCGAGTACCGCGACTGAGCCACGTTGTCCAGCGTCTCGAGGGACGGCGTGGCTGAACCCAGCACGATGGGTACCTGCGCCCGCTGCGCCCGCCACACGGCAAGATCGCGGGCCGAGTAGCGAAAACCCTCATGCTGCTTGTAAGACGCGTCGTGTTCCTCGTCGACCACGATGAGGGCGAGCCGCGGCAACGAGGTGAACACCGCCGAGCGAGTGCCGATGACGATGCGGGCCGTGCCGGCATGGGCGGCCCGCCAGGCGTCGCGTCGCTCGGTGCCGGATAGCCCTGAGTGCAAGGCCACGACACCCGCGCTGAAGCGGCTGCGGAAGCGCTCCACCAGCTGTGGCGTGAGGGCAATCTCGGGTACCAGCACCAGTGCCTGGCCGCCGTCGGCCAAGGCTGCGGCGATGGCCCGCAGATAGACCTCCGTCTTGCCGCTGCCGGTCACGCCTTGCAAGAGGTAGCCGGCGTAGTTCCCCAAGGCGCCGGTGATCGCCTCGACCACCCGGGTTTGAGCCTCCGTCAGCGTGACCTCGCTGGGGCGTGGCTCGAACGGTTCCGGCCTCGCAGCAACGCGCTGGGCAGTGACCCAGCCACGCGCCGCGAACGACCGTAACTGTGTGCTCTTGAACGCCGCCGCGAGCTCATCGAACGCCACCGGCCCATGTTCGGCGAGCCATGCCAATAGCGCGCGCTGCCGCGGCGCAGGCCGCGTGGCGGGCCGTTCGAGTTGCCGCAGCCCGAGTTCGCTCAGGGTCCATAGTTCCACGACGACGTCCGCGGCTGCCCCCGACCGCAGCGCAACGGGCAGCGCCGCTGCCATGACCTCGCCGAGCGGATGGTGGTAGTAGTCGGCTGCCCAGCGCAGCAGTTCGAACGTGACCGCATCGAACACCGGCGCTTCGTCCAGGATTTCGAGGGCCGTCTTCAGCTTATTGGCCTGGAGCGAGGATTGCCGCGCGATTCCCACCAACACGCCGATCAGCCGCCTGCGACCGAACGGCACGCGGACCCGCACGCCGAGCTTGGGTGGCCCGATGACGGAGTCGGGCGACAGGTAATCGAATTCACGGCGCAGCGGTGTATCGAGTGCGATCTGCAGGATCAAGACGATCCCTTTGTCCACAAATCCTGTGGATAAGTCTGTTGAAAAGCGGGAATCATTGACCCTAAGTGCCCGTTCTATTTCGGGTCCCATTCAAATTGGCGAAAATCTGTCCTAAATAGCAATGAAGTCTTCAAAATCAAATACTTATAGATGCCTCTGGAGGCGCCACGGAGATGTCGATTGCAAATCTTCCAAAGCACCTCGGCGACAATGTGTGTAAGTCCCTGATCTTGCGCGGACCCGAGCCGCCGCCAGCGTCAACCTCGGCCCGGGTGGAGCGTTTGCTTATACAGGGATCGGTCAGGGTCGTCGACGCAACAAAGGACGGGTATGCCATGCTTTGATACGCTGCCGAGCGCTTGGGCGGCCCGGGATGTTCCGGCTTCAGCACACGAGGGAGCCATCCTGGCCCAGACGCGAGAACTCGAGAAATTTCTGGCCGAGATCGAGCGCCGTGCCTTTCGCATGGCGCAGGTCGCGCTGCGTGACCCCGACGACGCGATGGACGTGGTGCAGGACACGATGCTGAAGCTCGCGCGCAGCTACTCCTCCAGGCCCAGCGTGGAATGGCGGCCGCTGTTCTATCGAATCCTGAAAAACAGCATCCGCGATCTGCACCGGCGCAGAACGGTGCGAAAGAAACTGATGGCGTGGCTGCCCGGACCCAAGCAAGATCCGGACAACGAAATGCAGGACCCGCTCGATCATGTTGCCGACGCCGGGGCGGATGTGCCGGAGCTGCTGATGCGAGACCAGGCCATGGTGAAATTGGAGGGGTCCTTGCGCGGGTTGCCGGCGCGACAACGCGAGGCGTTCATGCTGCGCAATTTCGAGGGTCTGGACGTCGCCGCGACGGCCCAGGCCATGGGCTGCTCGCAAGGCAGCGTCAAGACGCATTACTCTCGCGCCGTGCATGCGCTGCGCGTGCAACTCGGGGAGTTTGGCGATGAATGATCAGAACCAAGACGCGGCGCGAAGCGCGTTCGAGGCCCGGACCCGTCAGCTGTTCCAGGTCAGCGTCGATCGCCTGGACTTGCGCCTGCGCTCACGCCTTACCCAGGCGCGACATGCCGCGCTCGGCGCAGCCGCGGCATCCGCCCGACCCTGGTCTTTTCGCATGGGCGCGCGCACGCCGGCGGGAGTCGCCGCCGCCGTGCTGCTCGGTGCCGCGCTCTGGTTCGTGCTCCCGGCGGATAACCGTCGCATGGCGGCCGATCAGCCTAGCCTGGAGGACTTGGACAGGGTGGCCTCGACCGGCGACTCGGCCGACTCGATCGAGATGTTGCAGAACGACCTCGATTTTTATGATTTCGCGGACGAGGCGGCGAATCCCGGGCCCTCAGCTTGAGGTCGCAGGTGGCCGGTTGAAGCATGATTAGGGCCGCGTTTCTCTGTGTAAGCCTGACCCTCGCAGCGGCGAATGGGGCCTGCGCCCAGACGGCGTCGGCGCCGGTCCGGGAAGCGCCGGTGTCGCGGCAATGGCAATCACTGTCGCCGCAGCAGCAACAACTGCTGCAGAACTACCAGCGCACGTGGGACAGCCTGCCCGCCGACCGTCAGCAGGCGCTCGCCGAGGGCAGTCAAAAGTGGCTCTCGATGCCGCCCGAACAGCGCCAGGCCGTGAGCCGGCGCTGGCAGCAATTCAACAGCTTGCCGCCCGAACGGCAACAGCGGATGCGCGAGTCGTTTCAGCGTTTTCGACAGATGCCGCCGGAGCGGCGCAGCGAATTGCGCCAGCAGTGGCGCCAGATGAGTCCCGAGCAGCGGCGTAGCGTCATTCAGCGGTCCGCTCCGCGACCGCGCGGCCACTGAGCGCAGCCGGGAAGAAGCTTGGCCATCTATCACTTGACCGCGAACATCATCTCCAGAGCGCGGGGCCAGCGCGTCGTTGCCGCGGCAGCCTATCGGGCGGGCGCGGCGCTACGCGACGAACGCTACGGGGTGACGCATAACTACGCCGCGAGGCGCGATACGCTGCACGCGGAGATCATGGCCCCGGAGGGGTCGCCGGCCTGGGTGCAAGATCGGGAAATGCTATGGAATAGCGTTGAAGCGCGCGAAGTCCGCAAGGATTCGCAGCTGGCACGGGTCATCGAGGTGGGGCTGCCGATGGAGCTGTCAGCCGACGAGCACATTGCGCTGGTACGCGATTACATTGCCCAGCAGTTCGTCGCCAAGGGCATGATCGCCGACTTCGTCATCCGCAGGAATACCAATAATCCGCATGCGCATATCTTGCTGACGCTGCGCGCACTGACGCAGTCGGGATTCGGACCCAAGGAGCGGCGCTGGAACGGCAAAGCGGCTCTGCTCGAGTGGCGCTCTGCCTGGGCGGGCCGCGTCAACGAGCATCTGGCTCGAGCGGGACATGCCGTGAGCATCGATCACCGGACCCTCGAAGCTCAACAGATCGAACTCACACCCGGTCGCAGGGTCGGCGGGCGCGCGCGGCAGAGCGATGCCGTGCCCGATTACATCGGCGAGCGCATCGCCGAGCAGCAGCTCATCGCGCGGCAGAACGGCCGGACCATCCTCGAGGATCCGACGGTGGCCTTGCGGGCGATTACCCACCAACGGCCGACTTTCACGATGCAGGAACTCACGCAATTCTTGCGGTCTCGGACCGAAAGCGCCGCGCAGCTGGATGCGGCATTACTCGCCATCAGCCGCTCGGCCGATCTGGTCGCCCTGGATGGCGCCGGCGGGCAGGAACGCTTCACGTCGCGGGACATGATCGAGGCGCACCAATCGCTCGTGCGGCGCGCCGCATCGATGCTGCTGCGGCGGGGGCACGCCGTCGACACCGACCGACGGCTTGCCGTGTTGGGCCAATCCACGTTGACCGATGCCGAACGATGTTCGTTCGACTATGTGGTAAGCGATGGCGACCTGAAGGCGCTCACAACGGGTGCCGCCGCCAAGGCGGTGTTGCTGCCTGCGGCGCGCCATGCGTGGCACGCGCAGGGGTTGACCGTCGAGGGCGCGGCGCCATCGGCCGCCGAGGCACGACATCTCGAAGCCGCCACCGGCATCGGCTCGCAAGACCTTGCGCAGTGCGAGGAGCGGTGGCACCGGGGCCTGGGACGGCTCACCCGCGACACGGTGTTCGTACTCGATGGAGCGCAGCTCTTGGGCCTCAAACAGCTCGAGCGTGCGCTCGCCGCCGCCGACAATGCGCGCGCCAAGATCGTGCTCATGGCGGATTCGGATCAGCTTCGGGCGATGAAGGCCGAGCCACCCTTTTGTACCCTGCTGCGTCAAGTCCCCGCGCCTGCCGGTGCGAAGTCCGGGGCCTAGGATCCTGAGTAATCCGGGTGAGCCGCGTGGGGCTCACCCAGCCTGCTGAGCCCTGTCGTCCGCGAGGATAGTTTATCGGGCGCTCGAGTCGCTACAATGGCGCCCGATTCGTGCCTACGATGCGGGTATCGTCGGTGACCGCTCTGTATTTTTGCCAAGGAGAAACCAAGCCCATGCCTCAGGTTATCGGCGTTCCGAAGGAAATTTTTCCGGGGGAGAAGCGAGTCGCGACGGTACCCGACATGGTCGAGAAGCTGCTGAAGCTGGGGTTCTCGGTCATTGTGGAGGCCGGCGCCGGCGAGGCGGCCACGATCGACGACGAAGCTTATCGGGCGGCGGGCGCGACGATCGTACCGGACGCCGCCGGTGTGTGGTCGGGCGCGGACATCGTGTTCAAGGTGCGTGCGCCAAGCCGGGACGAAGTGAGCCGCATGAAAGAAGGCCAGACGCTGGTGAGCTTCGTCTGGCCTGCGCAGAATCCGGACCTGTTGCAGCAGTTCGCCGCGAAGAGAGTTACGGTGCTCGCGATGGACAGCGTGCCGCGCATTTCACGCGCGCAGAAGCTCGACGCGCTCTCCTCGATGGCGAACATCTGCGGCTATCGGGCCGTGATCGAGGCCGCGCACGAGTTCGGCCGATTCTTCACCGGCCAGATCACCGCCGCCGGCAAGGTCCCGCCGGCCAAGGTATTCGTCATCGGCGCCGGCGTCGCCGGACTCGCGGCCATCGGTACAGCCTCCGGTCTCGGCGCCATCGTGCGCGCCAACGACACTCGCCCCGAGGTGGGCGACCAGATCAAGTCCTTGGGCGGGGAATTCGTCCCGGTCGATTATGTCGAGGAGGGCAGTGGCGTGGGCGGCTACGCCAAGGTGATGAGCGAGGGTTTCCAGAAGGCGCAGCGCGACGTGTTCGCGAAACAGGCCCGGGAAGTCGATATCATCATCACCACCGCCTTGATCCCCGGCAAACCGGCCCCGAAACTCATCACCGCCGACATGGTACGGTCGATGAAGCCGGGCAGCGTCATCGTCGACATGGCCGCCGAACAGGGCGGCAATTGCGAATTGACCGAGCCCGGCAAGATTGCCGTCAAGCATGGCGTCACCCTCATCGGCTATACCGATCTGCCCAGTCGACTGCCCCGGCAGGCAAGCAACCTGTATGCGACCAATCTGTGGCGCTTGTCCGAAGAGCTGTGCAAGGCGAAGGATGGCCGCTACGACCTCGACATGAACGATGAGGTGATCCGCGGCACGACCGTGGTCGCACAGGGGCTGATCACTTGGCCGCCGCCGGCACCGAAGCTATCCGCCGCGCCGCCGGCCCGGGCACAGACTCCCGCCGTGACGCCGCCCTCCCCAGGAAAGAAGGGCCATTCTCACGGCGGCGAGCCGATGGCAGTGGGCGCGACGGCGCTGCTGTTCGGCGCCGCGGCCCTGTTGTTCGTGCTCATCGGTGTGTTCGCTCCCCCGGCCTTCCTCGGCCACTTCACGGTGTTCGTGCTGGCGTGCTTCGTGGGTTACCAGGTCGTGTGGAACGTGACGCCCTCGCTGCACACGCCCTTGATGAGCGTCACCAATGCGATCAGCAGCATCATCATCATCGGCGCGCTCGTGCAGCTCGCGCCGCCCGCGATCGCCGCAACGGCCGGCGGGAGTACGCGACCCGACGATGTCATCCGCGGGCTCGCCGTGGCCGGTATCGCACTGACGGCCGTCAATATGTTCGGCGGTTTTGCCGTCACCCGTCGCATGCTGTCGATGTTCCGAAAATAACGGAGAACAAGAATGTCAGGGAGTCTCACGTCGGTGGCGTACATCGGCGCCACCATCCTTTTTATCCTGAGCCTCGGTGGGCTGTCGAATCCGGAGAGTTCGCGCCGTGGGAACCTCTACGGCATGATCGGCATGGCGATCGCCGTGCTCGCCACCGTACTGGGGCCGCGCGTGAGCGTCGGCGGCTTGGGCTGGATCGCCGCGGCACTGGTGGTCGGCGGCGCCCTCGGCCTGTATCTCGCGCGCACCGTGCAGATGACCCAAATGCCCGAACTGGTGGCGTTCATGCACAGCCTGGTGGGTCTGGTGGCGGTGGTGGTCGGCTATGCCAGCAATATCGACCCGACGGCCTTGGCGGGTATGAGTCCGGCCGAAGCAGGCATCCACCACGTCGAGGTCTATCTGGGCGTGTTGATCGGGGCCGTCACGCTTTCCGGATCGGTGATCGCATTCGGCAAGCTGTCGGGCCGCGTCAGCGGCAAGCCGCTGCTCCTGCCCGCGCGGCATTGGTTGAATCTTGCCCTGCTGCTCGGCGTGGTCGTGCTCGGCTACGAGTTCCTCTCGGCCGGTTCGATCGATAGGGAAATGATGCCCTTGATCGCGATGACCGTTCTTGCGCTGTTGTTCGGCGTGCACATGGTAATGGCCATCGGCGGCGCCGACATGCCGGTGGTCGTCTCGATGCTGAACAGCTATTCGGGATGGGCGGCCGCCGCCACGGGGTTCATGCTGTCGAACGACTTGCTGATCGTGACGGGGGCCTTGGTGGGCTCGAGCGGCGCCATCCTTTCGTACATCATGTGCCGGGCGATGAACCGCCAGTTCTTGAGCGTGATCGCGGGCGGCTTCGGCGGCGGCAGTCCCGCTCCGACAGGCGGGGGCGGTGCTCAACCTGCCGGCGAGGTGATTTCCATCAGCGCCCGGGAAACCGCCGACCTTCTGCAAGAAGCGGCCAGCATCATCATCGTCCCTGGCTACGGCATGGCGGTCGCCCAGGCACAGCACACCGTCTACGAGATCACCAAGTATCTGCGCGGCAAGGGTAAGAACGTACGGTTCGCCATCCATCCGGTCGCGGGCCGCATGCCGGGGCACATGAACGTACTCCTGGCCGAGGCCAAGGTGCCTTACGACATCGTGATGGAGATGGACGAGATCAATGCGGATTTTCCCGCAACGGCCGTCGCGATGGTGATCGGCGCCAATGACATCGTCAATCCCGGCGCGCAGGACGATCCGACCAGCCCCATTGCGGGCATGCCGGTGCTCGAGGTCTGGAAGGCACAGACCACCATCGTCATGAAGCGCAGCATGGCCTCCGGCTATGCCGGCGTCGATAATCCGCTCTTCTACAGGGAGAACAACCGGATGCTGTTCGGCGACGCGAAGAAGATGCTCGAGGAAGTGCTGACGGCGCTCAAGGGCTGACGCCGGCTCCGCCGCCCGCCCCCGGGGCGGCAGTTTTCCATGCGCAGGGGCCCGCCTGCCGGGGGGGCCGCAGCGCGGGCGCGGCCGCGATATCCGGCAAGCATTGAATAATGACATACAAGTCGACTATCTTTGGCATGTCATGGAGTCCGTGGTTCAAGACAAGCTGCATACGCTCGACTGGGCGGACGACTTGGTCGTTCGGCAAGGATATCCGTTGTCTCAACAGGTCCTGAGGACGGACGTGTCCGGGATGCCGCTGGAGTGGGTGGACTTCCGCGAAGCGGCGAGCTTGTATCACACGGAACAAGTTGCCTATACCTGCGGTACCCTGCTGTATCGGTTGTTCGGCGGGACCTGCGCGAGGACCGGCACGCGCACGGTCGTCGATGTCAATTCGATCATCGCGACTCACGGGCATACGGGCAATCCCGGCAATCTGCGAGGCGCCGCCTATACGCCGCCGCTCAACAATCAAACCTTGTTTCGCCGCGATGCGTATCTTTGCTTGTACTGCGGCGCGCGCTTCACCTATAGCTTATTGTCGAGGGACCACGTGACGCCGTTCAGCCGCGGCGGGCGGGACACGTGGGGTAACGTGGTGTCGGCCTGCCGCCGCTGCAACAATGCCAAGGCATCTAGAACGCCGGAGCAAGCCGGCATGCAGCTGTTGGCGGTACCCTTCACGCCGACCTATGCCGAATATATTTTTCTCAAGGGCCGCAGGGTGTTGGCGGACCAGATGGAATACTTGATCGCGCATTTTCCGCGATCCAGCCCGCTGCACGAGCGCATGCAACGCTGGCCGATGTGAATACCGGCGCGGGCGGCGGACGCCGCCGGATCCCAGGCCGCGAACTCCGGTGCGGCGTTTAGTGGTGGACGGCGAGCATGGTGGCCTGCGTTCCGGCGTGGTTTATCACATCGACGCCAGCTATTTCGTTTTCCGGGCCTATCATTCGATGCCCCCCGACATGGTGGATGCGGACGGCAATGCCACGCATGCTCTGTACGGCTTCGCGCGCTTCATTTCCGATCTGCTCGAACAGGTCAGACCCGAACGTATCGGCATCGCCTTCGATCAGAGCCTGCGCAGCGAGACCTCCTTTCGCAACGGCATCTATCCCGCGTACAAAGCCAACCGGGAAGGGCCGCCCGCCGATCTGGCGCGCCAGTTCCTCTTGTGCCGCGAGTTTTGCCGTCACATGGGCCTGGCGGAGTTCGCCAGCCCGGAATACGAAGCCGATGACATCATCGGCACCTTGGCGGCCCACGCCCGGGCGGCCGGGCTGCGCAATGTGGTCGTAAGCCGGGACAAGGACCTGTCGCAGCTCATCCGCGATGGCGACGTTTTCTGGGACTACAGCGGCAACACCCGCTACCACTACCATGAGATCGGGCCGCGCTTCGGCGCGATTCCGGAACTGATCGCGGATTTTCTCGCTCTGACCGGAGATACGGTCGATAATATTCCTGGTGTACCGGGAATCGGCAGGAAGACCGCCGCGGAGCTGTTCGCGATATTCGGCTCGCTCGACGATCTGTATGCCAATCTCGAGCACGTGGCGGCGATGAAGCTGCGGGGCGCCGCCGCGGTGGCGGCGAGGCTGGCGGCGCACAAGGAGGCGGCCTATCTGGCGAGGCGCCTCACGGGCATCGTGTGCGACGTTCCGCTCGAATTCACGCTGGAGGGATTGAGGCCGCGTCGGCCGGATACGGTTCTGCTCGAGGCGTTTTTCGATACCCACGCTTTCGGTCCTATTTTGCGGCGGCAGGCGCAGCGTATCGTGGCCGCGCAGGCAACCTAGACTCGAGGCTCAGTTCATTCGGGGAGCGCACGCTTGGCCCAGAAAAATATTCAATCGGTCCTGCGCGAGGACCGCGTATTTCCTCCGCCGGCGCAATTCCGCCGGAGGGCGGCGTTGCAGGCCGCGAATCTGGAAAAAATGTACGCAAGGGCCGCCGAAGATTACGTGGGCTACTGGGCTGACCTCGCCGTCGCGCAAATCGCTTGGCATCGTCCGTTCACCATTCCGCTCGACGATACCGATGCCCCCAATTATCGATGGTTCGCCGATGGGCAGCTGAACGTATCGTACAACTGTCTGGACGTGCACCTCGAGGGTGCCGCCGACAAGGTCGCCATCCTATTCGAGGGAGAGCCGGGCGACGTACGCAAGCTCACCTATCGAGAGTTGCACACCGAAGTGTGCCGGTTCGCACACGCACTCGAGGCCCGAGGCATCGGCAAGGGCGACCGGGTGATCATTTACATGCCGTTGATTCCCGAAGCGGTGATCGCGATGCAGGCCTGCGCCCGCATCGGGGCCGTGCATTCGGTGGTGTTCGGCGGTTTTTCGTCAAACGCGGTCAAGGACCGTATCGAGGATGCCGGCGCGAAAATCGTGATCACCGCGGACGGCGGCTGGCGTGGCGGCGGCGCCGTCGACCTCAAACGCGCCGTGGACAAATCGCTCGAGGACGGCTGCCCGACCGTACAACACGTGATCGTTTACCGCCGCACCGGCGGCGAGTGCGCCATGCAGGCGGGCCGCGATGTGTGGTGGCATGACGCGGTAGCGGGGCAAAGCGCAACCTACGAGCCGGAGTGGGTGGACGCGGAGCACCCGCTGTTCTTGCTCTATACCTCGGGGTCGACGGGCAAGCCCAAGGGTATCCAACATTCGAGCGCCGGGTATTTGCTCAATGCCAAGACCAGCACCTTGTGGACCTTCGATCTGAAGGACAGCGACGTGTTCTGGTGCACCGCCGATGTCGGCTGGGTGACGGGCCACACGTATGTGGCCTACGGACCGCTCGCGGCCGGCGCCACGCTGCTGATGTATGAGGGCGGGCCGATGTTTCCAGACGGCGGGCGCTTCTGGAAAATATGCGAAACACACGGTGTCAGTATTTTCTACACCGCGCCCACTGCCATCCGCGCGCTGATGAAGCTGGGAGAGCACATCCCGGCGAAGTACGACTTGAGCAAGCTGCGTCTGCTCGGAAGTGTCGGAGAGCCCATCAATCCGGAAGCGTGGATGTGGTATCACCGCGTCATCGGCCAGAAACGCTGCCCCATCGTCGATACGTGGTGGCAAACGGAAACGGGGGCGATCATGATGACGCCCATCCCGGGCGTCACCCCCACCAAGCCCGGCTCGTGCGCCAAACCGCTGCCCGGCATCTTCGCGGATATCGTCGACGAAGAGGGCCACTCGGTGAACGAGCCTGATGCCGGCGGCTATCTCGTGATCAAGCGGCCCTGGCCCTCGATGCTACGCACCATTTTCGGAGACAACGATCGGTATTTACGCACCTACTGGCAGAAGTTCGACAATCGATACTACGTGGCCGGTGATTCGGCTCATCGCGACGAGGACGGCTACTACTGGATCATGGGGCGCATCGATGACGTCCTGAACGTTGCCGGCCATCGCCTCGGGACCATGGAGATCGAATCCGCCTTGGTCGCGCATTCGCATGTGGCCGAGGCCGCCGTGGTCGGCAAGCCGCACGAGATCAAGGGCGAATCCGTGTTTGCCTACGTGGTGCTCAACGTCGAGCGCCCCACCGGGGCGGCGGCCGCCGCGCTGATCGAAGATCTGCGCGCGTGGGTCGCAAGTCAACTCAGCCCCATTGCCAAGCCCGATGATGTCCTTCTAACGGATAACCTGCCCAAAACGCGTTCGGGAAAAATCATGCGGCGCTTGCTGCGTTCCCTCGCGCGTGGCGAGGCAATCCTTCAGGACGTATCGACGCTCGAAAACCCGGCGATCCTCGAACAATTGCGCGGACGGCCGCGGGTCGCGAATGAGCCTGCGGCGGGCGTAAAGACCAAGAAGAGCGCTGCCATTACCCCAACATCGGCCGACAAGAGGCAGCCCGCGGCGGCAAGGAAGAGCGCGACCTCAGGAGCCCGGCGGACCGCGGCGCCAAGAAAGGGCGCGACGCCCGGGACCCGGCGGCCCGCGGCGCCAAAGAAAAGCGCGAGGTCGGGCACGAAGCGGTCCGTGGCGGCAAAGAAAAGCGCGACGCCAGCGACCCGGCGGCCCGCCGGCAAATTTCCGGGTTCGAAAAAATCAGCGGCCCGGGGGCGCACGCGGTCCCGGAAAAAATAGATCGCAGCCCCCATGATCCTGTCGATCGCTGGCTTGGCGGTTTTCCTCGGGGTGCATTCGATCGCGATCGTCGCTGCGCAGGCCCGCGCGTGCCTGCTCGCCAACCTGGGCGAAGGTGCGTGGAAGGCCGCGCCCCCGGGGAGATTCAACGAGCTCATCGCGGTGGTTGCGGGACTCGCCCTCTACGGGTTGTTCATCGCCTGGGCTCACGTGCGTCTGTTCGGCGGGTCGCCGCTTGGCTGATCTGCCCACCTATGCGGACGTCGAGGCCGCTGCCGGAAGGCTCCTTGGCGTCGCGCATGAGACGCCCGTGATGACATCGCGCAGCGTCGACGCGGCGTCCGGTGCAACGGTGTTCTTCAAGTGCGAGAACTTTCAACGTGTGGGTGCCTTCAAGTTCCGCGGTGCGTTCAACGCCTTGTCCAAGCTCGAACCGCGAGCACGCGCCCGGGGCGTGGTCGCGTTCTCTTCCGGAAACCATGCGCAAGCAGTGGCGTTGGCGGCACGCATTCTGGGCATCCAGGCCATACTCGTGATGCCCGAGGACGCCCCGCCGTCCAAAGTGCAGGCCACTCGCGCCTATGGCGCGACCGTCGTGGCCTACGATCGTTACCGCGATGATCGCGAGGACATCGCGGAGGCGCTGGCCCGAGAGCGAGGCTCGATGGTCATACCGCCTTTCGATCACCCCGATGTCATCGCCGGCCAAGGCACCGCGGCGGCCGAGCTCATCGAGCGGACGGGCCCCCTCGACAGCCTGTTCGTAAGTCTGGGCGGGGGAGGCTTGCTGAGCGGCTCGGCGCTGGCCGCCAAGGCCCTATCGCCCGGCTGCGTGGTCTATGGCGTCGAACCCGAGAACGGAAATGATGGCCAACAATCGCTTCGACGCGGCGCCATCGTCCGTATCCCCGTTCCCGAGACGATCGCTGACGGTGCCCAGACCCAGGCTCTCGGCCGCCACCCATTCGAAATCATCCGGCGCGACGTGGCGGACATATTGACCGCGTCGGATGAGGAGCTGATCGAATGCATGCGGTTCTTCGCCACTCGCATGAAGATCGTGGTCGAGCCGACCGGCTGTCTCGGTTTCGCGGCACTGCGCGCGCTCGGTACGCGGCTCGCGGGGCAGCGGATCGGTGTGATCGTGAGCGGCGGGAATGTCGATGGCGAACGCTTGTCGGAGCTGCTGCGCTCGCACAACTCGTGAATGTCGAGGCGAGGTACCGCGCCTCGTATCCCCACCGCGCGGCGACGGCTCTCGGTCGGGCGAAATCCTCGCGGACCGCGGCTCGTCAGACCTGTTTCAGCCGCCCGCGCCGAAAATCCGCGATGATTTCCCGGGCGGCGTTGTGCCCGGGTGCGCCCGTGACGCCGCCTCCGGGGTGCGTACCGGAACCGCACATGTAAAGACCTTTCAGCGGTCCCCGATAGTCGCCGTGGCCGAGCATCGGCCGGGCGGAGAACAACTGATCCAGGGATAGCGCCCCGTGGAAGATATCGCCGCCGATCAGGCCGAAAGTGCGCTCGAGATCCAAGGGACTCATGATCTGCCGCCCCAGCACGGATGCCTTGAAATTGGGTGCATGGCTGTTCACCAGATCGATCATGACATCCGCCGTTTGCTCGCGACGGTCGTTCCACGAGGCGCCATCCGGCAGCACCGGTGCGACATGCTGGCAAAACAAGCTCGCAACATGTTGGCCGCGGGGAGCGAGGCCGTCGTCGAGCGTCGAGGGAATCAGCATCTCGATGATGGGCTGCTTGGACCAACCGCCGGATTTGGCATCGAGGTAGGCTTGATCCATGTACGCAAGGCTCGGTGCCATGATGATGCCAGACGTATGGTGTTCGGCGGCCACCCGTCCCGGCAATGCCTTGAAATCGGGCAGCTCGGAGAGGGCGACGTTCATGCGGAACGTGCCCGAACCGCAGCGCCAATTTTTCATTCGCTCGCGGAAGTCGCTGTCGAGAACCGACTCGTCGATCAGCTGCCCATAAAGCAATTTAGGATTCAGATTCGAGACGACGCTGCGCGCGCGGATCGCCTCGCCGTCCTCGAGGACCACGCCGACCGCGCGGCCCGCCTCGACGATGACGTGGCGCACCGGACTCGATATCCGGATCTCGACGCCGCGCTCGGCAGCGGCCTTGGACATGGCCTGCGAGATGGCGCCCATGCCGCCCAGCGCATGGCCCCAAACGCCTTTCTTCCCGTTGACCTCGCCAAACATGTGATGCAGCAGCACATAGGCGGAACCGGCCGCGTAGGGACTCGCGTAATTGCCGACGATGCCGTCGAATCCGTAAGCCGCCTTGATGGGCGCGCTCTCGAACCAGCCGTCGAGATAGTCGCCCGCCGATTTGGCGAACAAGCCCAGCAATTCACGGCGCATGGCCATATCGAGCTTTGCAATCCTCTTGCCCAGACGCGCGCTGCGCAGTACTTCGGGCAGCGCTTCGAGCCAGCTCCCGGCGGTCACGTTGGGAGGTGTTTCCAGCACCAGATCCCGCAGGACGTCGGCGATCACCTCGAGACGCCTGCCGTATTCGGTCAAGCGCGCCGCGTCCCGCTCGGAGAATTTAGCCACTTCACGCTCGGTCTTGCCGGCTCCCACTTTGAGAAAGCGCGTATCGTCCAGGGGCAGAAAATTGGCGAGCTTGCGTTCCACCACCCGTAGCCCATGCCGCGACAGATCGAGGTCGCGAATGACCTTGGGGTTCAAGAGCGAGACGGTGTACGCCGCCACGGAATTTCGAAAGCCGGGGTAGAACTCTTCGGTAACCGCCGCACCGCCCACCACGCGGCGCCGCTCCAGCACGGTGACTTTGAGCCCCGCGGAGGCCAGATAGGCGGCGCAGACCAAACCGTTATGGCCGCCGCCGATGATGACCACATCGCGCGCGGCGGGATCAGCCATGGAGTGCCCCGCCCGCGGCAGCGGCGGACCACCCGGGCGCCGGAGCACGCTCCAGCCGGCTTTCCGGAATGAGACCGCGCAAGCGGCGCGCGAAGCTGCGCAGCGAGACCTCGTTCCGCCCGAGGGGGCCGGGACTGTAACTCCTCGATCCCATGCCGGCCTGCACCCGTTCGATGAGGGCTCTGTCCTCGGCGCTGACCCGGCGATTGATGCGCCAATTCAGATAGCGAGCCGCGCGCATTTCACGGCGGCCGTCCGGGTGGGCGTAGGCGATCTCGCGGATCAATGTCTCGGTGGGCGAGATCGGAATCATCTGCATGAAGTCGACTTGATCCGGATAGATGTCGAATGCGATGTTCGGCCATAGCTTGAAGTACACCCACAAGCGCTGCCTCTCGGGAGCGAGCCGCGTCGAATGCGGGAGCAGCGCCTGGTACATGCGCTCCGAGAGCTGCGCCGAAGGGTCTTCACGCAGGTGACCCGACATTCTGTCGACCCACGGCCGCGCTTCGACCCCGTAGCTCTGTCCGAACAGGCGGGTGAGGCCCGGATGCGCGACGGTAATGTGCATCCCGTCGGAGTAATTATCCGTGACGTTCTTCCAGTTCACGTGGCGGGTTCGCAGCGAGACGCGAGCCAGCGGCTGCAGTTCTTCGAACCGGTATGCGGCCAATTCACTCTCGTACGGGGCGAGCATCTCGGCGACGCTCGGTAATCCGCGCTCGAGGCGCACGAATACGAACCCTCGATAGATCTCCGTTTCGGCCGGCTTCAGTCCGTAATGATCCTGCCGAAAGCCGTCGAATTCATTGTGGTGCGGCAGCTTCGTCAAACGTCCATCGAGCGAGTAGCTCCACGCATGATAGGGGCAGACGATGCGCCCGACACAGTGACCCGAAGCGCCATCGAGCAGCCGTGCCGCACGATGCCGGCACACGTTGTAAAACGCCCTGACATCGCCGTCCTGGCCGCGCACGGCCACCAAGGGCTCGCCCAGGAAATCCAGAGTCTGATAGTCGCCGGGATTCGGAATATCGCTCACATGGCAGATCAGCTGCCACGATGGCGCAAAAACGCGTTGTCTTTCGGCCTGCAGGAATTCCGCGTCGCGGTATATCCATCCCGGCAGCCCGAACCCGTCCTGGCTCGAGACGGCGGCGGCCGATTCGTCGGATTGGAGCGAGCCTTGGGAATCCACGGGGTACGCCTCACCTTGTTGAACGACAGTATAACAACATCAGCTCACCGTGTCCGGCGGCGGACGGCTTTTCCCGCCAGCGCGTCGCGGCGGCGTTCTCAACGGTGCCCGGCATAGGGTGCCAGCGCAGAGGCGCTCGGCACAGCGTATTGGTGCGGACGTGCGCAAGCGGCGCTTGGGCATCGTCCCTGCGCAGGGTATTCGCAAGCGGCACTCCGTAGGGCGTCAGCGCAGCGGCGCTGTCAAGCGGTGCCCGGCCGAGTCCCTGCGCAGGGGTATTCGCAAACGGTGCCCGGCATGGCGTACAGCAGCGGCGTTTCAAGCGGCGCTCCACAGAGCGCTGCAGCCGGCTACGATTTGCGCCGTGCCGCGGCCGCGCCCGGCTTGCGGCCGCCGGCTCGCAACAGTCGCGGAAAGGCGCCGTTACACAGGGCGCTCACCCAGTCTTCGCAAAGCGCAATGGCCTCCCGCGGCTTGAAAGTCGCGGGGTTGAGGCTGAGTTCAACCCACAGCCCATCGAGCAGGGCCGCCAGCGCGATGGCAGCCGGACGCAGCTTGAAACGGGGCGCCGCGGCGGACTGTGCGAGCTGCCCCAACAGGTTCTCCAGCATGGCTCGATACTTCCCGTAGGTGCGGTCATGTACTTCGCGTATCTGCGGCGAGTGCGACACCATGCTCCAAAAGACCAGCCACACATTGAACAACTGCGGATCGACGATATCCGGAGCGAAGGAGGCGCGAAAAAACGCGCTGAGACGCTCGCGTGGCGATGCCGCACGATCGTGGGCTTGGCGGCGGAGGGTATCTTGCAGCGACATCGCGAGCGTCTCGTAGGCCTCCGCCACCAGCGCCGATTTGCCCGGGAAGTGGTGGTTTATCAAGCCGATGGATACTCCCGCCGCGGCGCAGATACGGCGCACGGAGACGCCCTCGTGCCCGAACTGCTTGAGGCAGCGCAAGGTGGCCTCCACCAGCGCTTCGCGGCGTACCGCGGGAGGTTCACGATGAAATTTGGGCACCGAACGCTTGGTCGCCATGAAATTCCCGGTTCTGGTCGGAGGCTGGGATGCACTCACGAAACCGCGCCATCCCGCGCGGCGCAGCATTCTACATGCGGTTCAGGCGACTCGATATGCTCGCGTCGAGCCGCAACGCGTTCGCGACAGCCTCGTGGGTCAACATTCCGTCATGAACATTGAGGCCGCGTGCCAGACCGGCGTCCTTGGCAAGCGCTTGCTGCCAGCCGAGATCCGCGAGCGCCTTGACGTAGGGCAACGTCGCGTTGGTCAACGCGAACGTCGAGGTGCGCGGTACCGCCCCCGGCATATTCGTCACGCAGTAATGAATCACGCCGTCCGAAACAAAAGTCGGTTCCGCATGGCTGGTGGGGCGGCTGGTTTCGAAACAACCCCCTTGGTCGATGGCGATATCCACCAGCACGCTTCCGGGCTTCATGGTCTTTACCATGGCACGCGTCACCAATTTGGGCGCCGCGGCACCGGCGATGAGTACCGCACCGATGACCAGGTCCGCCTCTCGCACCTGAGCTTCGATGGTATGCGCCGTCGAATAAACCGTTTTCAGCCGGTTGCCGAAGATAGCCGACAGCTCGCGCAACCGTTTGACCGAACGATCCACCACCGTGACGTCGGCGCCCATCCCCACCGCCATTTCCGCGGCGTTGGTGCCCGACACTCCACCGCCCAGAATCACGACCTTGGCGGGCGGAACGCCGGGTACGCCTCCCAGCAACACCCCGAGGCCGCCATTGGCCTTCTGCAAGCAATAAGCGCCCACTTGCACCGACATGCGCCCCGCCACTTCGCTCATCGGAGTGAGCAGCGGCAATGATCCGTCTGGTGCCGTGACGGTTTCGTAGGCGATGGCCGTGGCCCGCGAGGCCATGAGCGCCTCCGCTTGGGCGGCATCGGCTGCCAAGTGAAGGTAGGTGAACAGCGTCTGCCCCGCACGCAACAGACGGCATTCCGCAAGCTGCGGCTCCTTGACCTTGATGATCAGGTCCGAGGCCGAAAACAGTTCTTCGGCCTTCGCCACAATCCTCGCGCCCGCCGCTTGATAGTGCGCATCGTCGAAGCCAATCCCGGCGCCGGCGCCGGTCTGCACCAGAATTTGGTGTCCGCCATCGGCGAGTTCGCGCACCCCCGCGGGCACCAGTCCCACGCGATACTCGTGATTCTTGATCTCTTTCGGTACGCCGATTTTCATATAGAGCTCCGCTGCGGTGGGCGATGGTGTCGCCGCGATCAGTGCGGCAAGCGTGCCGGCTCACCGTGCGTCTAGCTTAAGACGCAGCTCAGGCGGAAAGTTGCAAAAAGAGAGCAAAACAGCGATCCGGCCGGCAAATTCTGCGAGGTATCCTCGAAATTTCGCAATAAAATGCGAATAATCCCAAAGCGTCGTAGAATGCCGGGGCAGTGACCGTTTACCAACCATCTGGTGGCCTGAATCAACATTCGCATCAATTCTCGCTCGGTCCAAGCTTGCGATGCGGCGTTGCTCGTCGTCTCCCGTGCCCTACTATGCCGCCTCCTCCCGCCAGGCTCCTGCCGTGCCTCGCAACCTCGTCCGGCTGCGATTTTGCGCGAATTTCTGATTCACGGCACAAGGGGACAGCGCCAATGGCTATGAGTCACGCGTGAAGCTGGATCGTTACGATCGGGCCATCGTGCGCATGCTGCAACTCGATGGGCGCATGACCAACAGCCAATTGGCGCAGAGCGTCAACCTGTCGGAGTCGGCATGTCTGCGGCGCGTTCGGGCGCTCGAGGAAGCCGGATTCATCGAAGGCTATACGGCGCTCATCAGCCAACAGAAGGCGGGCTGTCCCGTGAATGTGTTCGTGAACATCACTCTGGAGCGCCAGGAACAGGCGCATCTGCATGCTTTCGAGGAAGCGGCGCGCAAGGTGCCCGAAGTGATGGAGTGTTATCTGATGTCCGGCGAATACGACTATCTTTTGCGGGTGGTGCTCGCCGACACGGCCGACTTCGAACGCTTGCACAGCCAGCACTTGACGCGATTGCCGAACGTGGCGCGCGTGCATTCGAGCTTCGCACTGCGCACCGTGCAGAAATCGCGCGAGTTGCCGGTGCGCTGAGGGTGCTGGGCGCTGATCAGGCACCCGGCGCGCTCATGTCCGGTGTGCCGATCAGGGTTTGGGCTTGAGTACCAGCGCGAAAGTCACTTTCACCGCGTCCCCCACCCATTCCGTGCTCTTCCAGTCGCCTTGCCCGACACCGAAATCGAGGCGCTTGAGTTTCGCGGTGCCCTCCAGTTTCGCGGCTCCGGAAGCGGCGGTGAACTGAAAATCGATGGGCACATCCTTGGTGACACCGTGCAAGGTCAGCTTGCCGGCGGCGCTATACCCGGTCGCGGTTTTGGTGAAACCGGCGGTGACGTAGTGCGCCGTGGGGAAATGCGCGACGTCGAAGATGTCGGACCCGCGGATGGTCTTGTCGCGATCCTTGTCCATGCTGTCGACCGAATTCAGGTCGATCTGCACATCGAAGTGCGAACCGGCGGGCGCATCGGGCGAGAAATCGATGGCGGCCGTGAATTTATGAAAGGTTCCTTTGAACTCGGCGCCCGCCTGGACACCGACGAATTCCAGACGACTGGCAGCCGGGTCGGCGGTATAGCTCGTCACCGAACCCGCGGCGCGCGCAGCCGTCGCCGCTGCCCCTGCTGCCGCCAGCGATAGAATTACGACCCCAACTCGAACTTGATTCTTCATGAGCGTCTCTCCGGCTTCGACTTCGCTAATTTCATAACGGGCAACATGCGCAAGAATACATCGTCCTTGTTCCAGAAATGATGCTTGAGAGCCGCGATGATGTGCAACACGGCGATCGCGAAAAGCGCATCGCTCAAATAATCGTGCGTCGACTTCAGGAACTCGAAGGCCGCGTCGTTCTGGCCGATGAGATTGGGCCAGGCGAACAGCCCAAACCAGCTGACCGAATAATTCTTGGCCGAGGACATCATCCATCCGGTGATGGGCAAGGCGAACAGAAACACGTACAGGACGATGTGTGTCGCGCCTGCAAGGCAACGTTCGACCGGCGACATGCCGGCGGGCAGCTCCGGCGGTCGATGCCAGATCCGCCACAGGAGTCGAATGACCGCGAGCATGAGCACCGTCATCCCGAAACTCTTGTGCCGCGCCAGCAGCGCGAGCTTGTGCATCCCGAGCGGCAGGTCCTCTCCCATCCACCCCAGCACGAACTGCACGATGATGAGCACGGCGATGGCCCAGTGGAGCAGTTGCGCAACGCCGCTATAACGAGACGGCGAGATAGGGGGAGGGGGACTAGGGGTTGGCATCGACACGCTCCAGCACACGGATTTTGGCAAAACGTAAAACGTAAAACGTAGTCTAACAAGACAGCCGGTCTTTCATCATGTTCAAATGTCGGGTCGGGCGGCCGCGTTACGCAGCAGGTTCGGCGCGCCGATATGGCGACCGCAACGCACGGGCCGAGCGGCGGCGCAATCCGGGCCCCGCGGACGCTTATAGGGGATCCGGACCGGCTACGCCGCTGATGAGGATGGAGGTTCCTTCGGGCGCCCTCAGCAGCGCGGCCTTTCCTTGCAGGGGGGGCGGCACCCGCCGGTCGCGCGCAATGCCGAGTGCATCGAGGCGCGCCATCGTGCCCTTGAAATCATCGGCCTCGAACAGCAACGTGGGTTCGCGCACGTGAGCCGGCTCATACAGTCCGATATCGATGGTATCGCTGGTGCACGACACGTGCGGCAGCACGGCGTCCGATTCATCCATTGCGACAAATCCGAATCGTTCCCAATGCGCCTTGGCCATGCTCAGTTCGGGCGTCGGCAGCGCCATTTCCAGGAAATAACCGCACACAGATGTATCGCTGCTGCGCCTGGCCGGCGAGAAGGTGCGGGCTTCAACCAGCCGAATCAAGTGGCCCGACGGATCCAGCCAGCCGATTTCATTGAATGTATCGTTTGCAAGGCGCCGAAATTCGAATTTCACCCCCAGCCGTTCGAGGTGATCCAGCTGTTTGAGGAGCCCGGATTTTACGAAGGTGGTCGAGGGCACGAACGTGGGCTGCTGATGCAATCCCAAGCAAAGTCTACCGTCGGTCACGACCGCGTAGGGATGGGGCCACGCTTCACCGACGTCCGCCTGAGAGAACCCCAGCCTGACGTAAAAATCCAGTGAGGCCCGAATATCCGGTGTGACGAGGGAAAACTCCAGGAATCGGCCGAGCATGACGCCAGCAACCCGGGTGCCTTCGCGAGTGGTTCCTAGCTCACTCCCCCCACGCAGATATATTTCAATTCCGTGTAATCCAATATCCCGTACTTCGAGCCCTCGCGGCCGGTGCCGGATTCTTTCAACCCGCCGAAGGGCGCCACCTCCGTGGAGATGATTCCCGTGTTCAAACCCACGATGCCGTATTCGATGGCCTCGGAGACACGCCAACTGCGCGCGAGATCGCGGGTAAACAAATACGCGGCGAGTCCAAACTCGGTATCGTTCGCCATGGCGATGGCTTCGGCTTCGGTATCGAATTTGAATAATGGCGCGATCGGCCCGAACGTCTCCTCTCGTGCCACCAGCATCTGTGAAGTCACGCCGGTCAAAACCGTCGGCTCGAAGAAAGTGCCGCCCAAGGCATGTCGTTTGCCACCCAGCGCCACGCGCGCACCTTTACTCAGGGCGTCCGCGATATGCTCCTCCACCTTGGCGACCGCCTTGGCATCGATCAGCGGCCCTTGATCGGTGATGCCCTCGAGGCCGTTGCCTACCCGCAGCTTTTCGACCGCGGCCGCCAGTTTTCCCGAGAATTCCTCGTACACCCCGGCTTGGACCAGCAGCCGGTTCGCGCACACGCAGGTTTGTCCCGTGTTGCGGTACTTGCTGGCGATCGCTCCCTCGACCGCGGCGTCCAGATCGGCGTCGTCGAATACGATGAATGGCGCGTTGCCGCCGAGTTCGAGCGACAGCTTCTTCACGGTGCCGGCGCATTGCGCCATCAACTTCTTGCCCACATCGGTGGAACCCGTGAAAGTGAGCTTGCGCACCTTGGGATTGCCGGTCATTTCACCGCCGATTGCGGCCGCAGAACCCGTGACCACATTGAACACTCCCGGAGGAATGCCGGCGCGGCGGCTGAGCTCGGCAAGTGCCAGCGCCGAATAGGGTGTTTGAGTCGCCGGCTTGCATACCATGGTGCAGCCGGCTGCCAACGCCGGGCCGGCCTTGCGGGTGATCATCGCGGAGGGAAAGTTCCAAGGCGTGATGGCGGCGACCACGCCTACCGGCTGGCGCAGCACCAGGATCCGCTTGTCGGCCTGATGTCCGGGGATGATATCGCCGTACAGCCGCTTGCCTTCTTCCGCGAACCATTCGATGAAGCCGGCCGCGTAGGCGATCTCGCCCTTGGACTCGGCCAGCGGCTTTCCTTGTTCGGCGGTCATGAGGACGGCGAGGTCGTCCTGATTGGCGAGGATGAGGTCGAACCAGCGCCGCAGTATCACGGATCGGTCTTTGGCGGTGCGTGCCGCCCACGGTGGCAAGGCGACAGCCGCCGCGTCGATCGCGCGGCGCGTTTCCGCCACGCCCATCAAGGGGATCGAGCCCAATCTTTCCGCGGTGGCCGGATTGTGTACCGGTAATGTTCCGCCGCCATCCGCCGCTGTCCACCCGCCGTCGATGAACCCGAGCTCGCGAAACAAAGTTGAGTCTTGCAGTTTCATAATGGGATCGCTTCGGCCGACGCAGTGGGGGCGCTGAGGATAACCCGTCCATTCCGCAAGGCTCAACATTCTCCGCCTACCAGGCAGGAAGAGCCTCGGCCAGGCGGTCCCGCGGCCTGACCTCAGGCGGCGGTTCCACGGAGCGGGCCCAGCCAGGCCGTGCCCCGCCGAGCAGCTCACCCCGGCGGCCAGGAAGAAGCTCAGCAGGCGGTTCAAGGACCGGTCACCTCTGCCTAAGGATTCGATTGCCGCTGGAGTCCTGCGCGCGAATCCTTGACCTTGCCGCGACGCGGCGACCCATGCCGCGGGCTCAGCCGCGCGGCCCACGGAAGAAGCTGAGCCAAGTGGTGCCACGGAGCAGCCTCGGCAGGCGGTGCCACCGCCGGGTAGCTCAGCCGCGCGGCCCACGGAAGAAGCTGAGCCATGTGGTGCCACGGAGCAGCCTCGACAGGCGGTGCCACCGCCGGATAGCTCAGCCCGGCGGCCCACGGAAGAAGCTGAGCCATGTGGTGCCACGGAGCAGCCTCGACAGGCGGTTCCCACGGAGCAGGCTCAGCGTTCCAGAATTGCCGTGACGCCCATGCCGCCGGCCGTGCATATCGAGATCAAGCCGCGCTTGGCCCGGTTGTCGTCCAGAATTTTCGCGAGCGTGGCGAGAATGCGGGTGCCGGTGGCCGCAAACGGATGGCCCATCGCGAGGCTGCCGCCTTTTACATTGAGCTTCGAGCGATCGATGGCGCCGAGGATGTCTTTCAGGCCAAGTTGATCGCGGCAGAAGATGGGATCGGCCCAGGCTTTCAGCGTGCATAGCACTTGCCCCGCGAACGCCTCGTGGAGCTCGTAAAAATCGAAATCCTGCAGCGTCAGATCGGCATCGGCCAGCATTCGCGGTACGGCGTAGGCGGGCGCCATCAGCAGATCTTCCTGATGGGTGGCGAAATCGACCGCGGCGACCTTCGCATAGGTCAGGTACGCCAGTACCGGCAAATCGCGTTCGCGCGCCCATGCCTCGGAGGCCATCAGCACCGCGGAGGCTCCGTCGGTCATGGAAGACGAATTCCCCGCCGTCAAGGTGCCGGCGCCGGACGCAGCGAACACCGGTCGCAGCTTCGCGAGTGCATCCAGCGTGGAATCGGCGCGAATCGTGTTGTCCTGAATCAGCCCGAGGTAGCCACGCACCAGATCCGCATAAAAACCCGTCGCATAGGCAGCGGCCGCCTTTTGATGGCTCTCCAGGGCCAGCTGGTCCTGTTCCGTACGGCCGATGCTCCACCTCTTCACCATGAGCTCCGTGCTTTCCCCCATCGACAGGCCGGTTCGCGGTTCGGCGATGCCCGGCAACACGGGCCGCAGATGCTGCAATCGCAACCTGAGCCAGGGACCGACCCGCTGCGCCGCCGTCTTGCCGCGGAAGCTCTTGAGTAGCAGTTGCTGGAAACTCTTCGGAAAGGCCACCGGCGGATCGCTGACGGTGTCTACACCGGCCGCAATGGCGCAATCAATCTGGCCAAGCGCTATTTTGTTGCCCACCAGAATGGCCGCTTCCAGACTCGTGCCGCAGGCACGCTGCAAGTCGACGCCGGGCGTTTCCGGCGCCAACCCGCTTCCAAGCACGGCTTCGCGAGTCAGATTCCATTGATTCGGATGCTTCATGACGGCGCCGGCCGCCACTTCGTCGAGCCGCTGACCTTGCAGACCGTAGCGATCGGCGAGGCCGCGCAGCGTCGTGCCCAGCATTTCCTGATTGCCCACCTGCGCGTAGGCGCCGTTACCGCGTGCGAATGGAATGCGTACGCCGCCTATGATCGCGACGCGTCGCGCGCTTGACCCGACCAGCATAGGCGTTCCCCTTTGAATTGGACGATTACTCGATTACTCGATTGCCCGATTACGGATTATGACCGCGGTCGCCAGTTATAATCGCATCATGATCCGTCTTTCCCGTTGGGCCCTTATGGGTGCCGTTCTGATCCTCGATGCCTGCGGCGCACGGCCGCCGCCGCAAACCACTCAGACCACCGATCGCGGAACGCAACGCGAGCACCTGAACCGGATCGTGGAACGGTATTGGATCGAAAAGTCCGATTCGATGCCATGGTATTCCTGGGGCGCCGACGACATGGAGTTTGGTGAAGCACCGACGGAGGACATCGCTGCGCAGACGTTGGCGGATTCGCTGGCGCTCGAGCAGCGTTATCTCGAGCAGGTGCTGGCCGTGCCGCGTGCGGCTCTGGACTCGGACTCGGCGTTGACATACGACATCTTCCGGCAGGAGCGCGCTCTGGCCATCGAAGGCTTCACGTATCCTCGGGAGCTCATGCCGCTCAACCCCTACGATGCGCTTCCCCAGAGATTCGCGCTGATGGCATCCGCCGGGGAGCGACTCGCGCTGTCGACAGCCCAGGACTATGACGATTGGCGGCTGCGGGCGATGAGTTTCGTGCGCTGGACGGATCAAGCGATCGCCAACATGCGCGATGGCATGCGGCGGGGCTACACCCTGCCGCGAGTACTGGTCGAAAGGACCCTGCCGCAGCTGGCCGCGTTGGGCGAGGACACGCCGGAGAATGTATTTTATCAACCGGTGCGAACGGGCTCCACGGCCGCGAACCCGGAGCAAGCGCGGTTGGCGGATACGCTGAAGGGATTTCTCAAGGAACAAATATTGCCGTCGTACCGCCGCCTGCACGATTTCATGCAGAAGGAGTACCTGCCGCGCGCGCGAACCAGCGTCGGCTTGTCCGCGCTGCCGCTCGGCGACGCGTGGTATGGCCATCTCGTGACCCGAGCGACCGGCGGCACCGCCACTGCCGCGCAGCTGCATGCTCTGGGCGCGGCCGAGCTCGAGCGTTTGCGCCAACGTGCTCAGGCGGTACTCGCCGAAGCGTCATTTGCGGGAAACCTTGACGATTTTTTCGAGCACATGCGCAGCGATCCAAGGTTTTCGCCCAAAACGCCGGCCGAACTTCTGCGGGCATATCAGGACATGAAGGTTCTGGTCGGCAGCGCCGCGCCCGCCTTGTTCGCCTCTTTTCCGCGCGCTGAGTTCGGAATCCGCGGCGTCGAGACCTATCGCGCCCCGGTCGCGCCGGCGCTCGCTTATCGACCGCGAGCGCCGAACGGCATGATCGCTGCCGTCCTGTACGTCAATACCACGGCGCAGCCGCCGCCCTCCGCGGCGCTGCTGCCGTCGCAATTTCTCCGCGAGGCGGTGCCCGGGTACCATTACCAGCTCGAGTTGCAGCGCGAGCGAGCCGACCTCCCAAAGTTTCGCCGGTTCGGCGGCGCGCCGGCATTCATCGAGGGATGGAGCCTGTACGCCGCAACGCTCGGCGACCAACTCGGGCTCTACCACCAGCCCGAAGAAAGATTCGGAGCCTTGCTCGCGCAGATGACGTGTGCGGCGGCGCTGGTGATCGACCCGGGTTTGCACGTGCAGGGCTGGACTCGTCAGCAGGCGATCGATTACCTCCACGCCCAGCTGCCGATGGACGACACGGCCGCCGCCGACATGGTCGACCGGGCGCTTGCACGACCTGCCGAGTCGTTGGCATGCAGCGTCGGTTTCCTCAAGATCCAGGAATTGCGCATGCTCGCGCAGCAGACTCTCGGCGCCCGTTTCGACCTGCGCGATTTTCACTCCGAGCTCCTCAAAAACGGCGCGATTCCGCTGGATGCACTGGAGACCAGAATGAAATCGTGGCTGGCTACGGGCGGCTCCCCCGCCGCGGCTGTCAGTGCGGGCGGCTCCACGGCCACGGTTGCCACGGCGGGCAGCTCCGCCGGTACGGCTGACGGTGCGGGCGAATCCGCGTCCATTGCGGTAGGTATCGCCCCGGGTGTTTCCCCTGGCGTAGCTGCGGTATCGGAGTTGGAGTAGCGTACCGCTTGGCGGTGAGCAGCGCAGCGCGTGGCCGGTCATATGTTTGCGTGTCGGCGTAGGCGGCCGACGCATCTCGGTCGCAAGCCGTCGGCCGCGTGAACCGAGGAGTGCAATGTTCAGGCGAAGCGAAGGCATCGCGGGGTTGAGCCTCGCACTGGGGCTCTCGGCCTGCGGGCACGATAAGGGGCCGGAGCCGGCGCCACGCGTCAAACAGGTGTTCCACCTCGGCGCCTACGAGACGGACTTCGGATTCTCGCAGGCGGTCTTGATCGGCAAAACGCTGTATATTTCCGGATCGGTGGCGGTGGACGATGGGCGCTTGGTGGCGCCCGGCGACATGGCGGGGCAAATGCGCGCAGCTTATTCGAACATACAACGTACGCTCGCCGCGCACGGCGCGAATTTCGATGAAGTGGTGAAGGAGACGATTTTCACCACGAATATGGACGCCTTGCTGAAAGCCTCGGATTTGCGCTTCGAGTATTACGCCAAGGAGCGGCTGCCCACGACTTCGTGGGTGCAAGTGCAGCGCTTGGTCGATCCGGGGTACCTCGTGCAGATCGAGGTAACCGCGGAGCTGCCCTAGGCCGCCAGGTGCCGCGCACCGAAAAAGGCGCGCGAGTTCGAGTATCCTAGCCCCGCTCACCCCGGCGGCGTCACTCGAGGTTTGGTGTTGCGTAACGTGGTCGACAGGAAATTCGAACGGCGGGTCGCCGGGCTCATCAACTCCGGCGAACGCGCGGTGTTGCGCGGCGGCCGCAAGGGCGTCGAGAAAGAATCCTTGCGTGTCTCGCCGACGGGAGAAATCGTCCAGAGCCGGCATCCCCATGCCTTGGGTGCGCCGCTCACCAACGACAACATCACGACGGACTTTTCCGAGTCGCTGATAGAACTTGTGACCCCGCCTTTCCTCGAGAGCTGGGAGTTGCTGCAATATTTATGCAATATCCATCAATTCGTCTACCGCCACCTGGATGACGAACTGCTGTGGGCGACGAGCATGCCCGGCGCAATCGAAAGCGACGCACGCATACCGCTCGCGCAATTCGGTTCCTCCAACGTGGGACGAATGAAGACGGTGTATCGCCACGGCTTGGGCGTGCGGTACGGGCGCATCATGCAAGCCATATCCGGCGTGCATTTCAACTATTCGTTCTCGTCCGATCTGTGGGATGTGCTGGCGCACGTGAACAAATCGGCTCAACCGCGTCAGGACTTCATTTCCGAACAATACTTCGGCGTGCTGCGCAACTATCGACGTTACGGATGGCTCGTCTTGTATCTGTTCGGTACGTCGCCCGCGGTCTCGAAGAGCTTCTTCGCCGGACGCGACACCCACTTGCCCTCCTTCGACCGCGACACCGTGTACGAGCCCTACGGCACTTCGCTGCGCATGAGCGACATCGGCTATCGCAACAAGAACCAGGCGACGGTGAGCGTGTCGGTCAACAGCCTCGACGAATACGTGCGCGATCTGTCACGCGCCGTCAGTACGCCCTACCCTCCCTATGAAAAAATCGGCGTCAAGGTGGATGGCCAATACCTGCAGCTCAACGCCAACATATTGCAGATCGAGAACGAGTACTACAGTTATATTCGGCCGAAACGCGTCGCTCGCTCGGGCGAGCGGCCCTCGAAGGCGCTACAGCGGGCCGGCGTCGAATACGTCGAGGTTCGAGCGCTGGACGTGAGCGCCTTCGATCCGGTGGGGGTCAATCAGAACAAGCTGCGTTTTCTCGAAGCGTTTCTGGCGCTGTGCCTCCTGCGAGAGAGCGAACCCATCGGCCGCGCCGAGCAGGAAGCCCTCGACGCCAACCATCTGAAAGTCGCACGCCACGGCCGCGAGCCGGGACTTACTCTGAATCGCGAGGGGCGCAGCTACCCGATGGCCGATTGGGCGCACGAATTGCTCGATTCGATGCAGGGCTTGAGCGAAATGCTCGATCACGGCGAGGCCGCTCGTCCCTACACGGCGGCACTGGAACAGCAGCGGGCCAAACTCGATGACGTCGAGCGTACCCCGTCGGCGCGTCTGCTGAACGAAATGCGCCAGAGCGGCGAAACTTTCTTCGAACTCGCGCTGCGAATGTCGAAGCAGCACAAGGATTATTTTCTGGGCCTGTACCCGCCGAACGAGCGTCGATTGGCGGAATTCGCGGCCGCGGCGGAAGAGTCCCATGCGGCGCAGGAGCGTATCGAAGCCACCGACAAGGTCGACTTCGATACATATCTCGCCGAGTACCTCGCCGACTGACAGGTATGCGAGGCCTTTGGTCGGGGCCGCGGGCCGACCAGGGCGCCAGCCCCACGAGCATCAATCCGGACGGTAAATATGTATTTCCGGTTCCGCGCCGGCTCGGCGGCAGGCGCGAAACATGCCCTCCGAATTGAATTCCATCGCAATTTCACCATCGCGGTCGATCGCCACCACGCCCCCTTCACCGCGCAGGGCGGAAAGCTCCTCGCGCACCACTTCGCGCACCGCCGAGGCGAGGTCGCGCCCTCCGTAGCGCATGCGAGCGTAGATGTCATGCGCGACCGCGGCGCGAATGAATATCTCGCCATGTCCGGTCGCCGATACCGCACACGCGCGGTCATCCGCATAGGTGCCTGCACCGATGATGGGCGAGTCACCGATACGGCCATAGCGCTTGCCCGTCATTCCGCCCGTGGACGTACCGGCGGCCAAGCGGCCGCGAGCATCGAGCGCCACCGCACCAACCGTGCCCACGTGTGAAATAGTCAAGGCCGAAAGGCTGGTATCGCCGCTGCGAATGCGCTCGAGCTGCTGCCATCGCGCCGGGGTGAAAAAATAGCTGTCAGGCACGAATTCAAAGCCGTGGCTGTTGGCAAAGTCCTCAGCTCCGGTGCCGCTCAGCAGCACATAGTCGGAATGCTCCATTACGGTGCGGGCGAGTGCGATCGGGTTCTTGATACGGGTCAAGCCGCATACCGCTCCCGCCCTCAGCGTGGTGCCGTCCATAATGGAGGCGTCGAGTTCATTGCGGCCATCCAACGTGAACACGGCGCCCCGGCCCGCGTTGAACGAGGGATCATCTTCGAGCAGCGTAATGGTACGGGTGACCGCATCGAGGCTGGTGCCGCCGGCTTCGAGCACCGCATAGCCCGCTTGCAGAGCATCGCTCAGGCCCGCCCGATAGCGTGCTTCCTGTTCGCGGCCCATGTCCGATCGCGGCAGGGTCCCGGCGCCGCCGTGCAATGCTAAACCGTACATCGCTGTTCGTTCCCCTGGCCCGTGGATCATCACAAGGCTATCATCATTCTCAGATGAAACCATTTCCCCCCTTGGGCGCCATCAAAAGCCTGCTCATCGCCAATCGCGGCGAGATCGCCATTCGCGTGATGCGTGCGGCCGCCGAACTCGGTATTCGAACCGTGGCCATCCATTCGCGCGAGGATAGGTTCTCGCTGCACAGGACGAAAGCCGACGAGAGCTATCTGGTAGGCGATGGAAAGGGACCGGTCGAAGCCTATCTCGACATTGCCGACATCATTCGCGTCGCCACCGAGGCCCGCGTCGATGCCATTCACCCCGGCTATGGATTTTTGTCCGAGAGTCCCGAGTTCGCCGAGGCCTGTGCCGCGGCGAATATCGTGTTCGTCGGTCCGCTGCCCGACACGATGCGGCGTCTCGGAAACAAAGTCGAGGCCCGCAATTTGGCGGCAGCGGCGGGCGTTCCCGTGATGCCGGCCACACCGCCCTTGCCGGCGGACGACGCTCAAGTCAGGGCGATGGCGAATGAGGTCGGATTTCCCGTCATGCTCAAAGCGAGCTGGGGCGGTGGCGGCCGCGGCATGCGCGTGATCGAGAACGACCGGGAACTCATCGAGACGGTGGCTGCCGCCAGGCGCGAGGCCAAAGCGGCGTTCGGCAAGGATGAGGTGTACCTCGAAAAACTCATACGGCGCGCGCGTCACGTGGAAGTTCAGATTCTGGGCGACACGCATGGCAATCTCGTTCATCTCTATGAGCGGGATTGCTCGGTGCAGCGGCGCAATCAAAAGGTCGTGGAGCGCGCACCCGCCGCGTTCCTCACCGACGCACAGCGCCACGAGTTGTGCGAGGCGGCCCTCAAGATCGGCCGAGCCGTCGGCTATCGTGCGGCCGGTACGGTGGAATTCCTGCAGGACGCGGATACCGGCAAATTCTATTTCATCGAAGTGAATCCGCGAATTCAGGTGGAGCACACCGTCACCGAGTGCGTCACCGGCGTCGACCTGGTCAAGGCGCAGATCCGAATTGCCGCCGGCGCGCGGATCGGCACGCCCGAGAGCGGAGTGCCGCTGCAGCAAGACATCCGGGTCAACGCGCACGCCTTGCAGTGCCGCGTCACCACCGAAGATCCGGAAAACAACTTCGTGCCGGACTACGGTGTCATCACCGCGTACCGAAGTCCGGCCGGTTTCGGGATTCGCCTCGATGCGGGGACCGCTTACGTCGGGGCCATCATTACCCGCTTCTATGACTCATTGTTGGTGAAGGTGACCGCCTGGTCGCCGACGCCGGAAGAAACGATCGCCCGCATGCACCGCGCCCTGTGGGAGTTTCGGATCCGCGGCGTGGTGACCAACTTGCGCTTTCTCGACCAGCTCATCATGCACCCACGGTTTGTCGATGCGGACTACACCACCAAGTTCATCGACCAAACCCCGGAACTGTTCGACATCCCACGCAAGCGCGATCGCGCCACCCGACTGCTGAGCTTCATCGGCGACGTCATCGTCAACGGCAACTCCGAGGTGAAGGGACGGGCAGCCCCGGCGGCGCCGGTGTTCCCGCGTGCGCCGCGCATCGTGCTGCCCGCGGCGCCCCCGCCGGGCACGAAGCAGAAACTGGACGAACTCGGTCCCGACAAGTTTGCCGCGTGGATGCTCGCAGAGACGCGCGTGCTGCTCACCGACACCAGCATGCGCGACGCGCATCAGTCGCTGCTCGCCACGCGCTTCAGAACGCATGACCTCAAGTTGATCGCGCCGTATTACGCAGCGCTGCTGCCGCAGTTGTTCTCGGTGGAGTGCTGGGGCGGAGCCACCTTCGATGTGGCCATGCGCTTTCTGAAGGAAGATCCCTGGGCGCGCCTGGCGGCGTTGCGCGAGGCCATGCCGAATCTTCTGCTGCAGATGCTGTTTCGTTCCGCCAACGCCGTCGGATACACCAATTATCCGGACAACGTGGTGCGGCATTTCGTCGAGCGCGCCAGCGAGGCCGGCGTCGATGTGTTTCGCGTTTTCGATTGCCTCAACTGGGCCGACAACATGAAGGTGGCGATGGAGGCGGTCAGGCGGGCGGGCCGCTTGTGCGAAGCGGCCATCTGCTACACCGGCAATTTGTCGAATCCGCGCGAGACGAAGTACGACCTCGCGTATTACGTGAAGCTCGCCAAAGAACTGCGGGCGATGGGCGCGCATGTCATCGCGATCAAGGACATGGCCGGCTTGTGCCAACCGCGGGCGGCCTTTGCGCTGGTCAAGGCGCTCAAGGACGAAGTCGGATTACCGGTTCATTTCCACACCCACGATACCAGCGGGATCGCCGCGGCAAGCGTACTGTCGGCCATCGAAGCGGGAGCCGATGCGGTGGACGGCGCCATCGACGCGCTGTCCGGGCTGACCTCGCAGCCGAATTTAGGGTCCATGGTCGAGGCATTGCGTTTCGGCCCGCGCGATTCGCTCGTGGATCCGGAAAAGCTGCGCTCCATCTCGATGTACTGGGAACAAGTCCGGCGCGGCTACGTGGCGTTCGAAAGCGATATACGGGCCGGCGCGTCCGAGGTCTACGTGCATGGCATGCCGGGCGGTCAATACACGAATCTGCGCGAACAGGCGCGGGCGCTGGGGCTCGACGACCTGCGCTGGCCCGAGGTGGCGAACGCCTACGTGCAGGTGAACGAGATGTTCGGCGACATCGTGAAGGTCACGCCGACCTCCAAAGTGGTCGGCGACATGGCCATCACCATGGTCACCAGCGGGCTGACGCGGCAAGCGGTGCTCGATCCCGACGTCGAGATCGCATTTCCCGAATCGGTGGTGCAGCTGTTTCGAGGTGACCTGGGCCAGCCGCTCGGTGGATTTCCCGCGGCCTTGCAGAAGAAAATTCTGGGAGACCAGCAGCCCGTTACGGCGCGGCGGGGGGACTTGCTGCCGCCGGCGGATCTGGCTGCCGAACGCGCAGCCGCCGAAGCCGCGGTCGGGCGAGCCATCACCGAATTCGAACTCGCGTCGTACCTCATGTATCCGAAAGTGTTCACGGGCTACGCCGCGGACCGGGCGTCCTTCGGCGACGTGAGTACCCTGCCGACGGCCGTATTCTTCTACGGCATGCAAGCGGGTCAGGAAATCAACATTGATCTGGAGCGCGGCAAGACGCTCATCGTCAGATACGTCACCACCAGCGATGTGCACGAGGATGGCACCCGTACGGTATTTTTCGAGTTGAACGGACAGCCGCGCCCGATTCGGGTCGCGGACCGCAGCCAGGTCGCCAAGCGACCGCCGCGGCGAAAGGCGGAGGCGCGAAATCCGAACCACGTCGGTGCCCCCATGCCGGGCACCATCGCAACCGTGCCGGTGCACGTGGGCCAGAAGCTGAGCCGAGGCGACGTGCTCCTGACGCTCGAGGCCATGAAAATGGAAACAACGGTGCGCGCCGAGCGCGACGGTGCCATCGAGGAAATCCTGGTGCGACCGGGTCTGCAGGTCGACGCCAAGGACTTGCTGTTGGTCTTCGCCTAGGAGTCTGCGCGTATTTCTGTGCGCGCGCTCCCGAAGGGTTGGCGGGCCACGGTGCACAGGGGCCTCCGCGACGTCGCGCGGCTTGCGCAATGGAATGAGGTAGCAGGAGGCATCAAAGCGAGTCTTTCAGCGCCACCTGCGGATCGGCCAGTTTGTCGATGTTCGGACAGGCGCGATCGGCGATGAGCTTGCGGGCCGCCATGTAGTCTTTCGAGTGATTGACGGCCTCCACGGCCAGCAGCTCGCCGCCCTTCAAATAGCATACGGTAAAGGCCCGCGTGGCCGGATCGCCACGGGTTACCTGTTGGTCGTGACCCTGCGAAAGCCCCACGATGAGTAATTTATTGTCAAATTGATCCGACCAGAACCAGGGCACACGGTCATGGGCGGTGGGCTTTCCCAGAACGTTGAGGGCGGCGGTCTTCGCCTGCTCGAAGGCGTTATCGACCGATTCGAGACGCACCCGCATGTCAAATCGGGGGGACGGGTGGTTGGTGCAGTCGCCGGCCGCGTAAATGGCGGGATCGCTGGTGCGGCAGTATTGGTCGACGAGGACACCGTTTTCGCAGCTCAGGCCGGCCTCGGCGGCAAGCTGCGTGTTGGCCATCGCCCCGACCCCGACCACCAGGATATCCGCTTCGTGACTGCTGCCGTCGGCGCACACGACGCGTTGCGCTCTGGATTCGCCCTCCAAGCGCACGACGCGGGTGTTGCAGACGATCTTGATGCCCTGCGCGCGGTGCTCATGCGCGAAATACTCCGACACATTCGACGCAACCACCCGATTCATCAGCCGATCCGCCATTTCCAAGACGGTGACCGCACAACCCATGTTGCGGGCCGTGGCGGCGGTCTCGAGCCCTATATATCCCCCGCCGATGATCACCACCCTCGCTCCCGGCGTTAAGCCCTGCCGGATCGGGGGCACGTCGGCAATACATCGCAGATAGTGGACCCCGGGCAGATCGGCTCCGGGACAGGTCAAGCGCCGCGATACGGCACCGAGACACAGGAGCAGCCGATCGTAGAGCACGTCCTCGCCGTTCGACAGACTGACCCGGCGGGTAGCCGGGTCGAGGCGAGTCGCCCGAACCCCCAGCTTGAGTTCGATGCGATGATCGTCGTAGAACGACTGATGCCGGAACGGCAACCGGTCGGCCGCCAGCTCGCCGCTGAGGAATTTTTTCGACAAAGGCGGCCGCTGGTACGGTAAGGCCGGCTCGTCGCTCACCAAAATGAGGCGGCCGTCGAAACCCTCGCGCCGCAAGGTATCGATGGCCTGCGCTCCGGCCTGGCCACCGCCGATGATGAGGATTGTGGAGATCATACGTTTCCTGGTTTCCGGGACTGGAAATTCGCATCAATTCTCGACCCGGTGAGCTCGCCGCCTGCGCGTCGCCCCGCGCCCACCCCCGCCGAAGCCGCTTCCCCGCACCTTGCCTCGGTGCTCATCTCCGGGACCGCCAGCCAATCGGGCACCAGAAAAGGGCAAAACCGCATCTTAACAGGCCGAATGTCAAAACCAGCGCCTTGCAGCGAGGAGAGCGCTGGCCCCGGGAGGCAGACTACCGCACATGTTCGTGCTGGTTGCGTAGAATAGTAATAGGATGGATCGCCAACGTTCAGCGGAGCCTCGAATGAAACTTATCACTGCCATTATCAAGCCCTTCAAACTGGATGACGTACGAGCCGCGCTCTCGGAGATTGGGGTCTCGGGGATGACGGTGACCGAGGTCAAGGGTTTCGGACGCCAGCGTGGCCATACCGAACTGTATCGCGGCGCGGAATACGTCGTCGATTTCGTGCCCAAGACGCGCATCGAAGTGGCGGTCAAAAACGAGCTGGTGGACCAGGTGATGGAAGCCATCGTGGGCGCGTCCAAGACCGGTAAGGTTGGGGACGGAAAAATATTCGTCACCGACATCCTGCGCGTAGTGCGTATCCGCACCGGCGAAAGCGATAACGCGGCATTGTAGAGCCTTACGGCTCGGCTACCGTCTGTTCGCGCTGACGGTCTTTGCCGCCGTTGCCCCGGCACTCGCCGCGAAGTTTACCGACCGCGAACATACTCGAATAGAGGAGCCGCGTCCGGCGGACGTCCCCGGCGATGCGCAGCTGGAAGCAGCCGGCGCCGTCATCGGCGCCATCGACATCGATGTCCGCAATATTTTCGACGACAACGATCCGCGCGAGTCATCCGGTCTGTTTCGGCTCGCCAACCATCTTCACCTGCGCACCCACCGCGCCACCATCCGCGCACAGCTGCTGTTCGCCGCCGGTGAGCGATACAGCGCGCGCGTCTTGGCCGAGACCGAACGCGCGTTACGCCAGCTTTCGTATGTCTACGATGCGCATGTCGTGCCCGTGCGCTACGCCGATGGCAAGGTCGATATCAGGGTCATCACCAACGATGTCTGGACATTGAGTCCCGGCGTTTCATTCGGGCGCGCCGGCGGCAGCAACGCCACCGATTTCAAACTGCTCGACAGCAACTTTCTCGGTTGGGGGAAGACGTTGCAGGTTTCGCGGGGCAGTTCCGTCGACCGCACCAGCGACACGGTGGCCTGGGCGGACCCGAACGTACTCGGATCGCACTGGACCGCGGCGGCTCAACATGTGAATTCGAGCGATGGCAAGGCACGTTCGCTGCAAGTCGCCGAACCTTTTTATTCGCTCGAAGCGCCTCACAGCATGACCGTCGCCGCGACGACCTTCGAAAGAACCGTGTCTCGCTACAATCGCGGAAACATCGTCGATCAGTTCAGCGATGACCAAGATACCTACGAGCTGAGCGGCGGCCTCTCGAGCGGCGCGTCCGATGGTTGGACCCGCCGGCTGCTGTTCGGCTTGCGCTATGACCGCAATAACTTCGCACCGTCGCCGTATACCGCCACACCGGCGAAGCAGGTGCCGAGCGACCGCACGTTGTCCTACCCGTTCGTCGGCTTCGATATGCTCCAGGACAACTTCCGAAAAGTCGGCGACCAAAACGAAATCGGCCGGACCGAAGACGTATATTTCGGCACCGAACTCAAGGGCTCGGTGGGCTTTTCGCAAGGCGCCTTCGGCGCGGACCGCAATGCGCTGATGATGACCGTGGCGGCCGCCACCGGCTTCGACTTGCCCGCCGAGCAGCAACTTTTTTTGAACGGTACGTTCGCCACGCGCCTCGAGGAGGGTCATGCCCGCAATCTCATCGCCGACGGCGGCGCGAGGTATTACTGGCGATGGCGCGTGGATTGTTTGCTGTATGCCGCGGTGGCCGGTACGGTCACGCACTCCTTGGATCCCGACGTGCAGCTGCTGCTCGGCGGCGACAACGGCCTTCGCGGTTATCCCCTGCGCTACGAATCGGGTACGTCGCGTTCGGTGGTGACCGTCGAGCAGCGTTTCTTCACCGATTGGTATCCGTTCCGCCTGGCGCGTGTCGGTGCGGCCATTTTCGGGGACATCGGCCGCACCTGGGGCACCGGGGTCATCGGCAACAGTGATCCGGGATTGCTGCGCGACGTGGGGTTCGGCTTACGCCTCGGCAATACGCGCACCGGGCTCGGCAATGTTTTGCACGTGGATCTTGCGTTTCCCTTGAGCAACATCGCCGGCATCCAGAAATTACAGTTCCTGGTGCAGACCTTCCAGAGCTTCTAGGCCGCGGCGCATCAGTCTTGCGGGGCCACGCGGCGGCGGCGCGACCAGAGCCACAGGAACCCGATGCACACCGCGAAGTTGAGCACCCACCACCCGAGTTGCCGAGCGCTGTTCTTCTCGTCCGGCTTGGAGGCGCCGGCGGCCACAAGCATACCTTTGAGATCCTCGCGGGCCGTCCCCCGGACGATTTGAAATTCGATGGATGCGGATCCCGGCAGGGTGAGATCCTTGTCCAGCAGCGTATAACTGCCGTCCGCCTCCGCCACCGTCGGATGCACCGTACCACGCACCATGACGGTCAGCACCGCATCGCGAACCGGCGAGTTGTCGATCAATCGGCTCAGGTGAATGGTCATGCGGTCCACGTGAACTATTCCAACCGCCAATAGGTCCGCCGAGCGCGCTTCGACTCGAAGCGCCGCCGGCGCATCCGCAGCCGCCCCTGCCGCCCCTGCCGCCCCTGCCGCCAAAGTTACCGTCACCAGCATCGCCAGCGCCGCCAGGGTGGCGAGAACCGCGGGAATCGCGGGGCACCCGAGGCGGGCAGCGCCCACCGCCGCTGATCGCGGCGCGGGGCCTTCGTCCCGGTGTGGTGTCCGGCGATTGCCGCCAATCGATCGCCTCAAAGCATCCAGCCCCAAATCCCCATGGCGGTTCCGGCGAGGCTGGCAATGATGCCGAACGCCGGAAAAAACGTCTTGCGAGCCAGGAAGTACAGGGAGCACAAGACCAGGCCGAGTTCGAGCAAACCCTCGCCGATATCGAAACGCAGGGCACGACGCTCCTCGGTCTTCTGTTCGGCGTCCTTGGCCTGCGCTTCCTTCATGATGTCCTTGGCATCATCGGCATACTTGTCGCGCGCCGATTCCAACTTGTGCGTCGTCGCCTCGGCCTTGGCGGCATCGGGCTCCAAGGTCCGCAATAGGCTCAGCGCCACGTCGGCGGTGTTCTCGCGGATCTTCTTGGCTTGATAGAAGGCCCATTGATCGTTCGATTCGGTCCGGGTAATGACCGCGTTGGTATGCGCCCGATGCGAGGCGATGGTGACTACGGACAGCAGAATCCCGACCACTCCCACCAGAATCCCGACGCCGCGGGTGTAGGGATCCGCCGCGTGTTCCGGTTTAACTTCGATTTCAGTCATGACGTAGCATCATCCTCGAGGGTGTCGATTTGCAGGGTTGCCGATTGGGTTCCATGACGACCGATCGATGCCCGGGCGGCCTACTTGACGAGGTGCAGGCGTGGGTTTGCGCGGGAAATTCCCAAGACCCCGCTTCGGACCACCTCGACGATCTCGCCGAACGAGCCCGCATTGGCGATGAATTCGCTGATGTCAGCCTCGGTGCTGGTCAGCTCGACGATGTAGCTCGACGGTTTGGCGGACAGAACTTTTCCGCCCACTCCGCGCAGCAGCGTATTGACGGCCTCCACGTGCTCGGACGCGATTTGCAGCTTGATGAGCAGCAATTCGCGGGCGAGATGGTCCCCGCCGGTCATGTCCTCGACCGCCACCACGTCCACCAGCTTCAGCAGCTGAGCGTTGATCTGCGAGATGACATGATCCGACCCGCTGGTGACCAGCGTGACCCGGGAAACGGTCGGGTCGTTGGTGGGCGCCACCGAGAGCGACTCGATGTTGTAGCCACGGGTGGATATCAGACCGGTGACTCGCGTGAGTGCGCCGGCTTCGTTTTGGAGGAGGATGGCAATGACGTGTCGCATGGAGCGCAGAGGATACGGGAGGGCGGTACTTGGGCGCCAGGGCAAGAACTGCTAGTCTTTGGAGGTGAAAGACCGCTACGACATGCTGACACAAGGAGCTCACCCGCTGGCCGGCGCCAGCATGACCGGCGCGGATATGCTCGTCCAAGTCCTGGCGGATGAGGGCGTGGACACGATTTTCGGCTATAGCGGCGGTGCGATTCTGCCGATTTACGACGCCGTGTTTCGCTACAACCAGGAACATGACTGCGCGATGCCGTTGATCGTTCCGGCAAACGAACAGGGAGCCGGGTTCATGGCGGCGGGTTTTGCCCGCGCGAGCGGCCGGGTGGGGGTCGCCCTGGTCACTTCCGGGCCCGGCGCCACCAATACCGTGACCCCGGTTCGCGATAGTTTGGCCGATTCCATCCCGATCGTGGTGATCTGCGGCCAGGTCCCCACCACCGCCATCGGCACGGATGCATTCCAGGAAGCCCCCGTCCCGAGCATCATGGGGGCGGTGGCCAAGCATGTTTTTTTGATCACCGACCCGACCAAACTGGAGGCTACGGTACGCACCGCCTTTGAAATCGCGCGCACCGGCAGGCCCGGGCCGGTGGTCCTGGATGTCCCCAAGGACGTGCAAAATTGGAAGGGCGTCTTCCACGGTTCCGGCCGGCTGCCCATACCCGGATATCGACAGCGCATGAACCGGCTGATGGCGAGCAAGCTGCCGGAAGCGGCCTGTGAGAGCTTCTTTGCCGGATTGGGTGCCGCCGAGCGCCCCCTCATCTACGCCGGGGGCGGCGTCGTCAACGCCAATGCCTGCGCTGATCTGCGCGAGTTCGCGAAAGAATTTCAAATTCCCGTGGTGACCACCCTAATGGGAATCGGGGCGATGGATACCCAGAATGCGTTGTCCATGCGCATGCTCGGGATGCACGGTGCCGCATTCGCGAATTACGCGGTGGACGACTGCGACTTGCTGGTTGCGTTGGGGGCTCGGTTCGACGACCGGGTGGCCGGTAATCCGGGCAAATTCGCGGGCAAAGCCAAATTCATCGCTCATCTGGACATTGACGCGTCGGAGATCAACAAGGTGAAGCGCGTCGACTGGAGCCACGTGGGGCTCCTGTCCGATGCCCTGCGGTCACTGCTCGATTATGGGCGGCACAAGGGCTTCAGGCGCGATTGGTCCGAATGGCACCGGCATTGCGACGCCCTGCGGTCGCGGCACGCCATGAATTACGACCGTGCCAGCGAGACCATTCAGCCTTACTACGTGATCGAAGAAATCAACCGCCTGACCCAGGGTGAGGCGATTATCGCCACCGGGGTGGGACAGCATCAGATGTGGGCGGCCCAATACTTCGATTTTCGCAGCCCGCGGCTGTGGTTGACGTCCGGCAGCATGGGCACCATGGGTTTTGGCCTGCCCGCCGCCGTGGGCGCGCAATTCGCGCAGCGCAACCGACTGGTCATCGACCTCGACGGCGACGGCAGCATCCGCATGAATATCGGCGAATTGGAGACCGTCACGACGTATGACCTGCCGATCAAGGTCATCGTACTCAACAATTGCGGCGACGGCATGGTGAAACAATGGCAGAAGCTGTTTCACCGGGGCCGCCTGAGCGGCAGCGACAAAAGCTTGCATACCAAGGACTTCGTCAAGGCCGCGCAAGCCGACGGCTTCAAATACGCTGTACGCCTCGACAGGAAGGCAGACCTCCCGCGCGTCATCGAGGAATTTATTCGCTTTGCGGGCCCGGCCTTTTTGGAAGTGATGATCGACCAGGATGCCGGCGTCTACCCGATGGTGGGCCCCGGCCAAGCGTACGAAGAAATGATTACCGGCGATTACATCGCCTCGCGCAGCAAGGTTGAGGTCAAAGAGCCCGACGCGTCGGAAATGTTCTAGATTTCGCCGCCCCATCGCCCGGGCCGGTGACATTCGCGCCATCCCGCCTGCCCAGCGGCTTACCAAACGCCGCTATTCGGCATCGACTTCCATGGTTCGGCCGGCTCGAGAGCCTTGCCTTGTTGCAACAACTCAATCGATATGTTGTCGGGCGAGCGGACGAAGGCCATGCGCCCGTCACGCGGCGGCCGATTGATGGTGACACCATGATCCTGCAGGCGTTTGCAGGCTGCGTAGATATCCTCAACCGCATAGGCCAGATGCCCAAAGTTGCGGCCGCCGTCATAAATTTCAGGATCCCAGTTATAGGTCAGCTCGACCTGCGCCTGCGCATCGCCCGGGGCGGCCAGAAATACCAGGGTATAGCGCCCTGCGGGAAAGTCTCGCCGCGAGCCTTCGGCAAGCCCGAGCGCGTCCCGATAGAAGCGCAGCGATTGCTCGAGATCCGTGACCCGAACCATGGTGTGCAAATATCTCATCACGGTCCTCCGCGCACTCGGGCCTTCGGGCCGAAGAAAAGACAAATTTGGCGCAATCCGCAGCCAAAAGCAAACCGCAGCTTTGTCCGACCGGGGCGCCGCGGCCAGGTCTGGACCTGACTGGCTACAGGACGGCGCTTTGGCGCCCGGATGCGGGGCCCGTCAAGCCTGGATTGTGCGACCAGGGCCGCGCTTGCGCCTGGATGTGGGCGGCCAGACCGACCTTGCCACCAGGGCGGCGCTTGCGTCCGGATGCAGGGGCGAGGCCTGGATTGTGCGACCAGGACCGCGCTTGCGCCTGGATGCATGGGCGGTCAGGCCGATCTTGCCACCAGGGCGGCGCTCGCCGGGATGCAGGACCCGGCCTGACCTCGCCACCCGAACGGGCCTTCCTGCCCCGCATTGGCGACAGGCCCGAAGGTACGGCCGGGTGCCGGCCCGCCGCCGCTCCGGCTCGGCCATTGTTGTGTCCAAGTCACAGAGTCGGTGCGTATTTGACAGATTGTGACAAAGTGCTCATTTTGAGACGTAACCCTTGGATTTTTCGACGACGGCTGGTAATCTTCGCCTCAATGAGGTAGCGGAGTCGGTCTCTGAGCGTTACTTAAGCGCAACAACTGATAGAAGGTCGAACGTGAGGCACCGCATGTGCCGCGTATCCTCCGATCCCGGACGTGCCGAGTTTTTACTCTGCACCTGTTCCCCTCGAATTCCCCAGCAAGCCTGGGGATTCTTTTTTGTGGCCCGCGAGATGACGCGCCTCCGTGCTCGCCCCTGGGGCGGTCAAGTTGCTCAGCCGGATCCCCACCTCAGGCGTGCTGCGCCGCGTACAGCGGGTCGCGCGGCGGCGTGCCGACACGGCCGCCGTGGGGTGAGACTCGGTAACACCGTGGGAGAGCATCGACGCGGGCAGTCCCATGGACCCCCCGATGGGATGCGGTCACAATGCGCCGTGAATTCGAGGGGCCACCGAGGCCGATACTGCTCGCGGAGAATGGGATGAATTTGATCGATGGTTTCACGGGGGCGATCGGCAATACACCGCTGATCCGGCTGCGCGCGTTGAGCGAGGAGACCGGTTGCGAGATCCTGGGTAAGGCGGAATTCATGAATCCGGGCGGATCGGTGAAAGACCGGGCGGCAAAATGGATTGTGCTCGACGCCGAAAGGCGCGGTGTTCTCGAGCCCGGGGGAACGGTGGTCGAGGGCACTGCCGGAAACACCGGCATCGGCCTGGCGCATGTGTGCAACGCGCGCGGCTACAAATGCGTCATCGTCATGCCCGACAATCAGGCGGCGGAAAAGTACCAGATCATCGAAGCGTTGGGCGCGCAATTGCGTAAGGTGCCCGCGGTGCCCTACAGCAACCCCAACCAGTACCAGAAAGTGGCGGGACGGTTGGCGGAGGAACTGCCGGGCGCCGTATGGGCCAATCAATTCGACAACACGGCCAATCGCACCGCGCATTTCGAATCGACGGGCCCGGAGATCTGGCGCGACACCGACGGCAAGATCGATGCGTTCTGCGCGTCCACCGGCACCGGCGGAACGTTGGCCGGCGTGGGCGCTTATCTGAAATCCAAGTCCGCCGCGATCCGCATCGTGCTGGTCGACCCGCCCGGCAGCGCCCTGTACAACTACTTCAAGAACGGAGAATTGAAGTCCGACGGCTCGTCGATCACCGAAGGTATAGGCACGGGGCGCATCACCGCCAATCTGCAGGGCGCGCCCATCGACGATGCACTGCGCATCGCGGATGCGCAAACCATGCACTACGTGTACCGGCTGCTGCGCGAAGAGGGACTGCTGCTCGGCAGTACGGCCGGCATCAACGTGGCCGCCGCCGTCGAAGTGGCGCGGCAGCTCGGGCCCGGGCACACCATCGTGACGATTCTGTGCGACGGCGGCGCCAAGTACCAATCGCGGTTGTTCAACAAAGCCTGGATCGAGGAAAAAGGCTTTACCGAGGCGATCGCCTGAGGGGACCGCCGCCACGGGGAGCCGGGCTCGCCACGTGGGCCCCTGGCCGCCGGGGCGCCATGTTCAGGCTCGCCGCGTGCGCCACCCAGGCCGCCAGGGCCATGCCCCAGGCCCGCCAGGGGGCCACCTAGCTAGGCCGCTGGGGCGCCCCGCTTGCCGACCGCGACCCTAAGGAGCGCTTACGCCGAGCGAGACAGCTCCGCGCCGGCCGCGGCGAACCACCCGAGTTTCGCGCGTAGCGCGACCACGTCCCCCACCACGAGCAACGCGGGCGACTCGAGCGCGCCGGCGGCCGCAGCCTCGAGCAGGGTCCCGAGCGTCGCCACGATGACCTCTTGATCGGGCAGGGTACCCCGGGCAACGAGGGCGGCGGGCCGTGCGGCGGCCGCACCGTGTTCGAGCAGCTTGCTCACGATGTGATCCAAGCGCGCCAGTCCCATGTAGAACACGGCGGTGGCTCCCGGCAGCGCCAAGCCGTGCCAATCGGGTTCGGTGCCGTTCTTGTCACGGTGGCCCGTGACAAAAGTCACGCTGTGGGCATATTCGCGGTGCGTCAGCGGAATGCCCGCATAGGCGGCACACCCCGAGGCGGCGGTGATGCCCGGGACCACCGAAAAGGGAATGCCCGCCTCGGCCAGGGCTTCCAATTCCTCGCCGCCGCGACCAAAAATGAAGGGATCGCCGCCTTTCAGCCGTACCACGCGCTTACCCTCGGCCGCATGGCGGATGAGCAATTCGTTGATCTCGCGCTGGGTGGTGCTGAGGCCGCGGGCGGACTTGCCGACGCATACCTTGGCGGCATCGCGGCGCGCCAAATCGAGGATGGCATTCGGCACCAAGCGATCGTGCAGGATGACGTCCGCATCCTGCAAGGCGCGCAGCGCCTTGAGGGTCAGCAACTCCGGATCGCCGGGACCGGCGCCCACCAGCGTGACTTCTCCCGCCGCGCGCGGGGCGCTGGAAATCTTCGCCAGCAACCGCTGGGCGATACGCAGCGCTCCGGGGCTGTCGCCATCGATGAAGCGGCGCGCCGCCGGGCCGTCGATCAGAGCTTCAAAAAAGCGTCGGCGCTCGCCGGTATCCCGCAGCCGGTCCGCCGTGGATTTGCGCAGTCCGCGCAGCCACAGCGCAAAATCCCCCAGCCGCGCCGGAATGAATGCTTCGAGCCGCTCGCGCAGCCGCCGGGCCAGCACGGGAGAAGTGCCGCCGGTCGAGACGGCGACCAGGATGGGATCGCGGTCGACCAGGGCGGGCACGATGAAGCGCGACGCTTCGCCGTCATCGACGACGTTGACGGGAATGCCGCGCGCCTCGGCGAGGTTGGCAATCCAGCGGTTGATGGCCCGCCGCGAGGTGGCAACGATCGCCAGTCGAGCTCCATCCAAATCCTCGGGGACGAACTCCCGGGCCAGCGCGGTCAGGGTCCCGGCAGCGGCGCGCTCGCGCAGCTCGGGAACGATCCGGGGCGCCACGACGGTGATGAGGGCACCGCTGCGCTCCAACAGCAATACCTTGCGCAAGGCCACCTCGCCGCCGCCGACGACCAACACCTGCTGTCCCTTGAGATCGAAAAAGACCGGGAAGTATTTCACGGCTCATCCTCGCATGGCGGCGGCCGGCGACACCAGCCAGCGGCGTGCCGCCCGGGGTCAGGTATCGGCGTTGCCGAGAGCCACAGTCGCGCTGGCCGCGATCTTGCGGCGGGGGTGCAGGCCGCACTCGCGCGAATCCGCCCGCTCCCACCACCACCGGCCCGAGCGCGCGTCCTCGCCGGGTTGTACCGCCCGAGTGCACGGCGCGCAGCCGATACTGGGAAAGCCGCTGTCATGCAACGTGTTGTACGGCAGCCGCTTCTTGCGAATGTAGTCCCAAATCTCGGTCTCCGACCAGTCGAGCAGCGGGCTGACTTTATGCAGACCGTACTCCTGGTCCCATTCCACCGGCGCGGCCAGGGCCCGGCTGGCGGACTGGCCCCGCCTGATACCCGTGACCCAGGCGCCGTGGCCCGCCACGGCGCGACGGAAGGGCCCGACCTTGCGGACGGCGCAACAGCCGCGGCGCTGCTCGAGGCCCTCACGAAACCCGTTGATGCCGTTCTCGCCCACCCACTGTTCGGTCTCGGCGGTGTCCGGGTAGTACATGCGCAGGGTCCGGCCATAGCGTCGCTGCAGTCGCTCGATCAAATCGTAGGTCTCCGGGTAGAGCCTGCCGGTGTCGATGCTGAATATCTCGATCTGCGGCACCGCCCCCCAGATGAGGTCGGTGAGCACCATGGATTCCGAGCCTAAGCTATTGGCGTAGCAGACGTTTTTATACTCTGCAAGCGCGCCGCGGAGCTGCGCGATGCTGTACTCGGCGCGATCGCGCAATGACTTGGGGAGGTCGGACACGGTATAGCTCATCAGGCTGGAAAGTATAGAAAGTCGATGAGCTGCGCGAAACGAACTAGTTCGTATGACCTCATGCGTTTTAGTGCTAGCTGCACAGCCTGCGCACGCGGCGCTAACCTTATATCCTATGGGCATGCCAGCGCGACACACCCCTAGCTTCCTCTGAGCCCCCCTGCGCGATGAAATTCCAACAGTTGCGCTATCTCGTGGCGGTTCACGAGAATGGCTTGAACATTACCGCCGCGGCGCGGCAGCTGCACACCTCGCAACCCGGCGTGAGCCGCCAGCTCAAGCTCCTCGAGGAGGAACTCGGCTTCCAGTTGTTCGAGCGCGAGGGCCGCGCGCTGACCCGCACCACGGCGGCGGGCGAGGAAATCATTTCGCGCGCCACCAGCATTTTGCGCGAAATGCAGAACATCAGGCGCACCTCGGCTGAATTGCGCAAAGCCGACGGCGGCACGCTGTCGATCGCCACCACCCATACCCAGGCCCGCTACGTGCTGCCCGAGGTGATTCGCGCATTCAGGGCAAAGTATCCGAAAGTCCGGCTGCACCTGCATCAGGGCACCTCGGAACAGATCGCCGAGATGGTGGCCCGCGACCGCGTCGATTTCGCCATCGCCACGGGCTCCGAAGAGCTGTTTCCGCACCTGGTGCGGCTGCCCGTCTATCGGTGGCACCGGGCGGTGGTGGTGCCCCGTGGTCATCCGCTGGCATCGGCGGGCAAGCTGACCTTGAAGAAATTGGCCGATTATCCGATCGTGACCTACGTCTTCAGCTTCTCGGGCCGGTCCTCGTTGCCGGCGCTGTTCGAGACGGCCGGGCTGTCGCTCGATGTGGCGCTCACCGCGCGCGACTCCGACGTGATCAAAACCTACGTGCGCATCGGCTTGGGCGTGGGAATATTGGCGCGGCTCGCGATGGATCCGGTGGCCGATGCGGATTTGGTCGTACTCGACGCCGCGCATCTGTTCGAAGGCCATACCACTTGGATCGGCTTTCGCCGCAGCGCGCTGCTGCGGGCCTACATGTACGATTTCATCGAGCTACTGGCGCCGCATCTACCGCGCAAGCTGGTTCGTGAGACCGAAAGAATGGAAACCCAGGAAGAGGTCGACCGTAGCCTCGCCGACCTCAAAGTTCCTCTTCGAGACCACCCATGACTATGCGTTGCGCCGCCGCGCTGATCCTGTGCCTATGCCTCACTGCCACCGCGCGCGCCGCGTCGGTGAGTCTCCTGAACGTCTCGTACGATCCGACGCGGGAGCTGTACGACGATTACAACAAGGCCTTCGCGGCGTATTGGAAGGCGAAGACCGGCGATACCGTGACCATCAACCAAAGCCATGGTGGGTCCGGCAAACAGGCGCGTTCCGTCATCGATGGCCTGGGCGCCGACGTGGTGACCTTGGCACTGGCTTACGATATCGACGCGCTGGCGAGCGAAGGCGGGCTGATCCCCGCCAATTGGCAGACACGTCTGCCGGCCAACAGTACGCCCTACACCTCCACCATCGTATTCCTGGTGCGCAAGGGCAATCCCAAGAACATCCACGATTGGGGTGATCTCGCGCGCGCCGGCGTCGCCGTGATCACGCCGAGCCCAAAGACCTCGGGCGGCGCCCGCTGGAACTATCTGGCCGCCTGGGCGTGGGCGTTGAAGCAGCCTGGCGGCACCGATGCCACGGCCGAGGCCTTCGTCAAGAAGCTGTACAAGAATGTGCCGGTGCTCGACTCGGGCGCGCGCGGCGCCACCGTGACGTTCGTGCAGCGGGGAATCGGCGACGTGTTATTGGCCTGGGAGAACGAAGCGTATCTGGCGCTGAGGGAGATGGGCCCGGACAAGTTCGACGTGGTTGCGCCATCGCTCAGCATCTTGGCGGAGCCGCCCGTGAGCATCGTCGACAAGGTGGTGGACAAGCATGGTACGCGCAAGGTCGCTGACGAGTATTTGCACTATCTGTATTCCAAGGAAGGCCAGGAAATTGCCGCGAAGCACTTTTATCGCCCCCGAGATCCCGAGGTCGCGGCCAAGTACGCGAGTCAGTTTCCACGCATGGCGCTGGTGACCATCGACGGTGCATTCGGCGGATGGGCGAAAGCACAGGCCACGCACTTCGCCGACAACGGCACGTTCGATCGGATCTATGGCCAGTAACGCGCGATCGATGGGCGGTAGCCGCGCGGCGCCGCCGCGGGCGAAGCGGCGCTCCGTAATACCCGGCTTCGGGCTGACTTTGGGATACACCATGCTGTATCTGTCCCTGCTGGTGCTGATCCCATTGTCCGCCACGTTCATCCGCAGCCTCGGGTCGGGCTGGGGGCACTTCTGGGCGGTGGTAACCGCTCCGCGCGTGGTGGCCTCGTTGCGCTTGAGTTTCGGCGCGGCGCTGCTGGCGGCGGCGGTCAATGCGCTGTTCGGCCTCATCATCGCCTGGGTGCTGGTGCGCTACAAGTTCGCGGGTAAGCGCCTCATCGATGCCATGGTCGATCTGCCGTTCGCGCTGCCCACCGCGGTCGCCGGGATCGCCCTCACGGCGCTGTATGCGCCCAATGGCTGGCTCGGCCGGTCCTTGCAGCCGCTCGGAGTTCAGGTGGCGTTCACGCCGCTGGGGGTGGTCGTGGCGCTGATCTTCATCAGCCTGCCGTTCGTGGTGCGCACTTTGCAGCCCGTTCTGGAGGAACTCGACAGCGACGTCGAGCAGGCCGCGGCGACGCTGGGCGCATCGGAATGGCAAACGTTCGCGCGCGTCATCATGCCCGCGTTGTGGCCGGCCTTGCTCACCGGCTTCGCGCTCGCGTTCGCCCGCGCCGTGGGTGAATACGGGTCGGTGATCTTCATCGCCGGCAACATGCCCATGCGATCCGAAATCGCGCCGCTGCTCATCATCACCAAATTGGAGCAATACGACTACGCGGGCGCCACCGCCATCGCGGTGGTCATGCTGGTGCTTTCCTTCGCCTTGATGCTGGGCATCAACGCCCTGCAGACCTGGGCGCTCAACCGGCACGCGGCGGTTTGATGCAAGCTCTGCCGATGACCCTGCATGGCCCGGTCGCGCCCACGGTACGAGGGTCGCACCCGCATGACCCGCCGCGCGCGCGGCGCTGGGGGCGTTTCGTTCTGATCGCCGCCGCGCTCGCGTTCTTGGCTGCGTTCCTGCTGTTGCCGCTGGTGGTGGTGTTCGCGCAGGCGTTCGCCAAGGGTGCCGGCGCGTACCTCGCCGCGATCTCCGATCCGCTGGCCTGGGCTGCCATTAAACTCACGCTCATGGTGGCCGCGATCGCGGTTCCCATGAATCTGGTGTTTGGCGTCGTGGCGGCGTGGACCATCACCAAATTTCAGTTCCGCGGCAAGAGCGCGCTGGTCACGCTCATCGATTTGCCGTTCGCGGTCTCCCCGGTGATCGCCGGCCTCACGTATATCCTGCTGTTCGGTGCGCGCGGCTGGTTCGGTCCTTATCTGCAAGCCCATGACGTGCGGATCGTTTTCGCGGTTCCGGGCATCGTGCTCGCCACCGTCTTCGTCACCTTTCCGTTCGTCGCCCGTGAACTCATTCCGGTGATGCAGGCTCAAGGCAAGGATGACGAGGAAACCGCGCTCTCGCTGGGCGCGAACGGTTGGCAGGTGTTCTGGCACGTCACCTTGCCCAATATCCGCTGGGGACTGTTGTACGGCGTGTTGCTCTGCAATGCGCGCGCCATGGGCGAGTTCGGGGCGGTGTCGGTGGTCTCCGGGCATATCCGCGGCCTGACCAACACCATGCCGCTGCACGTGGAGATCCTCTACAACGAATATAATTACGCCGCTGCCTTCGCAGTGGCGTCATTGCTGGCGCTGCTCGCCTTGCTCACCCTGGCGGGCAAGAGCTTTCTCGAGTGGCGCCAGCCGGAACTCAAACATGGAGTGCGCCACAAGAGCGCGCATTCCGGCACAGCACATGCGGGGAAATAGCACATGAGCATCACGCTGCGAGGCGTCGGCAAACAATTCGGCGAGTTTGCCGCCGTGACCGACATCGATCTGGAAATTCCGAGCGGCGCCTTGCTGGCGCTGCTCGGCCCGTCGGGCTGCGGCAAGACCACGTTGCTGCGCCTCATTGCCGGCCTCGAGACGCCGGAGCGCGGCCAAGTGCTGATCGATGGGCGCGATGCCACGCTGTGGCCGATTCGCGACCGGAAAGTGGGCTTCGTCTTTCAGAACTATGCGCTGTTCCGTCATATGACGGTGTTCGAGAACGTCGCGTTCGGGTTGAAGGTCAAGGCGCGGCGGGAGCGGCCCGCGGCCGCCGACATACGGCGCAAAGTGCAATCGCTGCTGGAGCTGGTGCAGCTGGAGTGGGCCGGCAGCCGCTATCCATCGCAGCTTTCCGGCGGCCAGAAGCAGCGCGTGGCATTGGCCCGGGCGCTCGCCGTCGACCCCGAAGTGCTGTTGCTGGACGAACCCTTTGGCGCGCTGGATGCCCAGGTGCGCCACGAGTTGCGGCGCTGGCTGCGGCGCCTGCACACCGAATTGAAGTTCACCAGCATTTTCGTGACTCACGATCAGCAAGAGGCCATCGAAGTCGCCGATACCATCGTGGTGCTCAACCGCGGCCGTATCGAGCAAAGCGGGATTCCCGGCGAAGTGTACGATTTACCGCGGTCGGCCTACGTGCATCGCTTCCTGGGTCAGGTCAATGAGCTGAGAGTGCAATGGCACAAGGGCCGCGCGACCCTGGGCCCGATCGATATCACCGGCGATCCCGCCCTCGCCTCCGCTCCGGGCGAGCGCGCCGAACCGGACCGCATCGCGCTCATCCGACCGCACGAAATCGATGTGGGCGGCGAGGCGGTAGGGTGGCCGGCCATCGTGCGCGACGTGCGCCTGATCGGCCCCATCGTCCGTCTGGAACTGTGCGCCGAGGGCCGGCCGGCGAACGAGCCGTTGGAAGCGGAAATCAGCCGCGAGCGCTTCGATGCGGAGCGATTCTACATCGGTCAGAAAGTGGGCGTGCGCTTGCGCCGGTGGCAGGTGTATCCGGCCGATGCGACCGAGCGGTCGTCGGCGGCCGAGGCCCGCCCAGGCGAATCCGAGGTTGCCGCCAACACCCTGGCGGCGCCGCAAGCCAGGAGCCTGTCTGAGTATTCCGCGTGAGCCAACCCTGCGGGAGCGGGCAGATTTTCCCTCAGCCATCGTTGTCGCCTCCTTATTGGGGCGTGGCCCAACTACGTCGGCTCCGCCTCGACTGAGGAAAAATCTGCCGCGCTCGCGGCCAAGGGGAATACTCAGACAGGCTCCTAACGGCGCCGTAGCTTGATCGCGAGTCCGGCGTCGTTGGAAGGTTGATACTCGGCCGAGAACGTCGAGAACGCGGCGACGGCCGCGTCGAACTCCCCGTCGGGAAGCTCGAAACTGTTGAAGCCACAGCGGGCGAGGAAGAACACTTGGTCGCGCCGGACATAGCCGGTGGCGCGCAACTCGCCCTGCCACCCATACCGCTCGCGCAGCAGGCGCCCTTGGGTGTAACCGCGGCCTTCACTGGGTCCCGGAAAATGGGCGCCTATCAATTCAAAACGCGCGAGGTCCGGCGCCAGCCGTTCCACTTGATCGGCCGGCGAGAGCACCACGCCGAGGCGCGCGGGGGTTTCGAGCCACCGCGGCTTGTCGGCCAGCCACTGATCGAATGTGATGATGAGACCCGCGCTGGGCGCCGGCTCGCCAGCAGTGGCCGCGCCGCCGGCAACCGCTGCGCCGCCCCCCCGGACACTTGTATCGCTTGCGACAGATAGGCCTTCCACGGCGGTGCCGTTCGCGGCGGGCGCGCTTGCCCCGGCGAGGTATGTCCAGTCGTCCTCGACCACCCGACCGTCACGCAGCAGCCGGCGCGGCATATACTCTCTGCTTGAAGGGTTTCACGCCGAGGCGGCGCACGGTGTCGAGAAATCGTTCATCGGTCTGCCGTTCCTCGACATACACCTCGAGCAGCCGCGCGATGGTCTGCGGCACGTCTGCTTTGGCCACCGACGGCCCGATCACCGCGCCCAACGAGGCGTCGGCGCCCGCGGCACCGCCGATGGTGATCTGATACCACTCCTCGCCGCCCTTGTCCACGCCGAGTATGCCGATGTTGCCCACATGATGATGGCCGCAGGCATTCATGCATCCCGACATCTTCACGTCGAGTTCGCCCAAGTCGTACAGATAGTCGTAGTCGTCGAAACGCTCGTTGATGAGTCTGGCGACATCGATCGAGCCGGCATTCGCCAGGCTGCAAAAATCGAGCCCCGGACAGGCAATCATGTCGGTCAAGGTACCGATGTTGGGCGTGGCGAGCCCGGCGCCCTGGAGCGCCTGCCACAGTTCGAATGTCTTGTCCTGTTCGACGTCCGCCAGCAACAGGTTCTGCGTATGGGTCACGCGCACTTCGCCGAAGCTGTAGCGGTCGGACAGGTCCGCGATGAGCTCCATTTGAGTATCGGTGGCATCGCCCGGCGCAACGTCCGGTTTCTTGAGCGAAATGTATACCGCGCGATAGCCCGGTATCTTGTGGTCCGCGGTGTTATATCGATACCACGCGCGGAAGGCGGCCTCCGTCCCGGCCGCAGGATCGGTGTTGGCGAGCGTACGGTACGGCGGGGGATCGAAGAAGCTGCGCATGCGCGCCACCTCGGCTTCATCGACGCGCAACGCACCGTCGCGAATCGACTCCCACTGCGCCTCGACACGGCGCCGGAACTCCTCGATCCCCAGCGACTTGACCAGGATTTTGATGCGTGCCTTGGTCAGGTTGTCGCGCCGTCCTTCCAAGTTGTATACGCGTAGCACTGCTTCCAGATAGGACAACAGGTGCTCGCGCGGCAGGAAGGCGCGCACCACTTGGCCGATGATGGGCGTGCGGCCGAGTCCGCCTCCGGCGAGAATCTCGAATCCGAGGTCGCCCTCGGGACCGCGCACGATGTGCACGCCCACATCGTGTACCAGGGACGCGGCGCGATCCTGCGGCGCGCCGGTCACCGCGATCTTGAACTTGCGCGGCAGATACGTGAATTCCGGATGGAAGGTGGACCATTGGCGGATGATTTCACACCAGGGCCGCGGATCCTCGAGTTCGTTCGGCGTCACGCCCGCAAGATGATCGGAGGTGGTGTTGCGGATGCAGTTGCCGCTGGTCTGAATCGCGTGCATCTGCACGTCCGCGAGTTCGGCCAGGATGTCCGGCACCGCCTCGAGCTTCGGCCAGTTGTACTGAATGTTCTGGCGCGTCGTGAAATGCCCATAGCCGCGATCGTAGCGTCTCGCGATGGAGGCCAAGGTCCGCAGTTGCAGCGACGACAACAGGCCATACGGGATCGCCACGCGCAGCATCGGTGCGTGGCGCTGAATGTACAAGCCATTGCGCAGCCGCAAATGTCTGAACTCGTCCTCGCTCAACTCGCCGCTCAAGAAACGGCGCGTTTGGTCGCGAAACTGCGCTACCCGTTCTGCGACGAGCGTTTTGTCCATCGAATCATATCGATACATCCTCCCATGATAGCCGCCGCACGCCTCCGGATGCCAATAACCTGCCGGCATTAACTGATAACCTCTGCGGGAGCGTACGGACGGCGTACGAGCCGCGTCCGGCCCGGCGAGCGATACCAACCATGCCGGACGTGGCGAACGTGCTGATTGGAGAGCGCCAGGACCACGGACCTTGAAACGCGTCGGCGGGGGAGCCTGCGACGTTCAAACCGTGATTCGCTCGGCAGCCAAGATGCTTATCGCAAGGCAGCATGGTTGGCCTGACCCGACTCGTGACGTTCGGGCTAAATCTAAAGGGTTCCATTTGCTGGTGAAAGGTCTCGCTGAACTCGTAGTCCCCCGGGATACCTATCAAGTCTCGCCGGAGCCGGTCTTGATGGTCGCCGATCTGCAAGGGTCCCTCGCGGTGTGCCTTCACGATGAAGGCCGCGGAGTCGGCGGCTTGCTGCACCTGTGTTTCGTCGGCGGCACGGGACGGCCGAGCGAGGTGAGCGACGACACGTTGAGTTCGGTGTTGGTCGTGCTCGACCGCTTCAAGCGAGGGGTGATCGGCAACTCGATGCGGCGCGACGACATCCAAGCACGAATTCTGGCCCACGCGCTGCCGCCGACGGACGCCGACGAACCCAATGCCACCCTGGTCGATCTGATACGGGCCGATCTCGCGGACGGCAAGATCGGTTGCGGCACGCAGTTGACACGCAGCAACCAACCCGTCCGGGTGTGCTTCCAGCCCTTCGAGGGCCGCGTGTGGATATCGCGGGGCGAACTCATGGCGAGTTGAGCGGCTGTGACCCGGCTGAATTCACGGCGAGTTGCGGCGGCTGCGATCGCGCGCTTTTGCGGCGTCCGCACTCGGCACTGCCCTAAGCGGCGTCCTTCTTATAAGCTTACGAATTCCCGCTCGACGCGCGTGGCTGCCGCGCGGCGGCGCGGGGCGGGCGATACAGAGGCTCTCCATGCGAGTTTTTTCGTTGGTCGTGGTGCTGGCATGTCTTTGCGGATGCGCCAGCGACAAATTGGCGTTGGCACCGCCGCCCGGTGTGGATCTGAGCGGGCATTGGGAACTCAACGAGGCCGACAGCGATGATCCGCAGCGCCTGGTGCTCTCTCAGATGGCCGGTCCCAGAACTCCTGAGGCGGGTTCACCCGATGAGGGTGGTCAGGGACGCGGTGGCGGTCGGGATGGCCGGGGCGGCGGTGGTGGCCCAAGGGGCGGGGGCGGTCCCGGCGGCGGCATGGGCGGTGGTTTCCCCGCCGCAGGCCCCCCAGGGCCGTCCCTGCCGGCGCTCGGCGCGCTCAGCGAGGGCTTGCGCTGGCCGGGTAGCGATGTGGAGATCAAGCAAGTGGCCGGCGTCATCGCCATGAGCTCGGCGGGCATCGCCGAGGTGTACCAGCCGGTTGCTGCGACGACTCGCCGTTTTCATCGCGAGCAGCCCGGTGAGGGGCCATTTCAGGGGCGCGACATGCCGGCCCGTGATCGCGGTGGCCCGCCGCCCGTGTGTGGCTGGGACGACAAGACGCTGGTGATCCAGTCCGGCGCTGCCGATGACGACCATCCGCCGTTCGTGGAGCGTTACAGCCTCTCCCCGGACGGGCAGCGTCTCATCGAGGTGCTGGGCTTCAAGGGCGGCCGCGCCGCCGGCTTCACGATGTCCCGGGTGTGGGATCGGGCCGGCGCTGCGGGCCCCCATGTGCAATAAACCCATGTGCAATAAAAAAGCCGGGCAAAGCCCGGCTTTCAAGTCCCCATGCCTAATCGTGGCGCTTATATTGCGCTCCAGCGATGATTGGTCTTCTTGCTTCCCGAAATCCCTATTGCGTCCGAGCAACACTCTAGTCTCGCGGCCACGTTAACGCTAGCTTTATTGGCGACAATCGCAAAAATTAATGTATTAAAAATACAACATTTTGACATAAAACCGCGACCGGCGGCCCGCCCGCCGCCACTCACGTATCCTACATCCGAAAGTCAGAAAGCTTTGGAGACCGAATGGCCAAGCAATCAAAAATTGCCCCCGCAAACTTCACGGTGCGCACGCGCCGTGCTTACTTCGACTGCCGGTTCGGCCAGATGCATGTGCGCACCGCGTTCCCGGCCACGGGAGGCTTCGATGAGGGCGTGACCTTGTTCTGCCTGCATCCGGGCGATGGTTCGAGCCGTACCTTCGCCCGTTTTTTGCCGGAGATCGGCGAGGCTCGTTCCGTATATGCGCCCGATCTCCCGGGTCACGGCGAGTCGGATTCCGCCCCGTCCCGGGACGCCGCGGCTGCGGCGGCTGCGGTGTCCGACCTTGCCGCCGACCTGCGCTTGCGCCAGATCGACCTATTGGGGTTGCGCTTTGGTGCGGCAGTGGCCCTCGAACTGGCGGGCGCCCGGCCCGACTTGGTCCGGCGCTTGGTGCTGATAGGCGTGCCTCCCATCGATCGATTGCCGGTGATCGGTCAGCAAGCCCTGGTGCTACGCGTCAAGCTGGGTGCGGGCGACGACTCGCAGTGGGCCCAGGGCATCGTGCCCCATGCGACCTTCGTCGATCTGGCGGAGTATTCCGCAGACCTGTTCGACGCCTCTCCCCGCACCCTCGCCAAGCAGATCGGCGCGTTCCTCGAGACCTAGCCGCACCGCATCCGATCGTGAGGCTCAACAAATACATCAGCGAAACCGGCGCGTGTTCGCGCCGCGAGGCCGATAAGTGGATCGAAGCGGGACGCGTGACCTGCAACGGCCAAATCGCCGCGTTGGGCACCCGAGTAGGCGAGGGCGATGAGGTGCGCGTCGATGGCAAGCTCGTCGGGACCAAGGAGCGGCACATCTACATTGCGCTCAACAAGCCGGTGGGAATCACGTGCACGACCGAGACCCACATCGAGGGCAACATCATCGAGCTCGTGGGCCACACAGACCGCATCTTTCCCATCGGCCGCCTGGATAAGGATTCCGAAGGCTTGATTCTGTTGACGAACAATGGCGACATCGTCAACCAGATACTGCGGTGGGAGAACAATCACGAGAAAGAATACATCGTCACGGTGGAACGGCCGATCACGGATCTGGCGCTGCGGATGATGGCCGATGGGGTGAAAATCATGGGCGAAATCACCAAACCCTGCCGAGTCATGAGGATCGATGAGAGGACCTTTCGCATGATTCTGACGCAGGGCTTGAATCGCCAGATCAGACGCATGTGCTCGGCGCTCGGGTACAGGGCCCAGCGGCTGCAGCGGGTGCGCATCATCAGCATCCATCTCGGCGCATTGAGCGCCGGGGAGTGGCGCGACTTGACCGAGGCGGAACTCGCCGGACTTCTGCCCCGCTGACGGCGCTAGCTCGAGCGCAGCACCGCCGGTTCGAGCCCTTCCGACCAACGCCGTCCATTCGCCGTGCGCCACCGAGGGTCCGCGGCCCGCGATGCAAGCCACGAAAAAAAACCGTCGCCTTGACCGCTCCAGTAGGTGTGGCGGAACAGCACGTCGTTCGCACTGGATTCGATCATGAAGTGGCGGCGAAATCCCAAACTTGCCCAACCGCGACCCCATTCGATGCGAGGCCAGTTCTCCAGCAAGGGGTATTGTTCTGTCCCTATCTGGAGGCACAGCCGGTCGTCCTTGCCGAAAATACAAATATTCGGCTGCGATGCGCGGATCAATGCGACACCGTGCACGAGCGCGGGCGGCTCGGCACAGGCCGTCCATGTGCCTGACGCTGCGTGCCACTCCAGCGCCATGCTCTGGCGGCGGAAATCGATCACCGCGATGTTCGAGGAAATAATCGGGCCCATGCTCGCAGCATGCGCTATTCGGACGCTATTTCAAAACGCGATCGGGCAAATCGACGAACGCATCGCGCACCATGTTCGCGGTGAGGAGTTGGGGCAATATCACCGGTTCCGAGGAGCCGGGTCGACCGTTGTACACGAGGTAGAGCGGTACGCCGGCACGACCGAAATCGGCCAGGGCGCGTGTGATCGCAGGATCGCGATTGGTCCAATCCCCTTTCATCAGCGTCACGCCCTTATCGCGGAAAATTTCTTGCACCGCTGAATCCGCGAAGGCATTTCGTTCGTTGACGAGGCAGGTCAGGCACCAACTCGCCGTGAAATTCACGAGCAAAGGCTTGCCCGCTGCCTTCATATCGGCGAGCCGCGCGGCGTCGTAGGGCTGCCAGACATCGGTGCCGTGCGGCGGGGCCGCGGTAGCGCCGTCCGCCGCCGCAACGGCAACGTCGGCAAATCGCACCGGCAGGAAGACGGCCAGCGCGAGCGCCGCGACCGCCACCCCGATGG
>JALYHP010000064.1 GCA_030799355.1 Pseudomonadota bacterium | reverse complement strand
GCGCGGCCCCTCGAGGGCCGCGCCGCGATGTCTCAAAACGCGTACGCATTCACGGCCGTCGCTTCGAAATATATGAACCATGGCCTACGCGGCGATCGAGGCGGTGATTCCCTGGGAGCAGTTCACGGTGTCCGTCGCCCAGGCCGAGCGACTCTCCCGTGACGAGGCCTTCGATCCGCTGGCCCTGCTGACCGATTACTTCTCTTCCCTGCGCAAATACGCGCCGTCTTTCCTTGAGGCGTTCAAGTTTCGCGGGGCGTCCGTCGCGAAATCGTTCCTGGATGCCATCCAGCTGTTGCGCGGCATGAATCAGAGCGGTGCAGGCAAAGTGCCGGCCGACGCAGCTCGCGGCAGAGAGCGCCGTAGCCGAAACCGAAGGCACCGTGAACACCGGTGTGGTCGCGATTTACAAGGCTTTGGGCGGCGTCGGTCAACCTCCCGATGAGCCGCACCTGCTGACTCGTAAGTAGGGCAAACTGCGCCGCGCCGGTTTTTGCGCCCGCCGGCGGTCCCACCATAATGCTTTACATACGTGAACTGCGTCGAAGTACCGCAACTCCCCTATATCCAGCGCCAGATTACGTCGCATAGGATTTGCGCCAGTCCTACCGCGGGTGTGCGATGGGGCTAGGTTCGTCTACATCCATCGCGCCTCCAGGTCGAGCGGTCGGATATTTTTGGGAGCAGACCAATGTCACGCGGGCCATTCCCCCTATTATTGATGCTGGCCATGTCCTTACCCGGAGCGGCACGGGCGCTTGGCCTGGGCGACATCCGCATCGACTCGGCACTCAATGAACCGTTGTCGGCGCAGATCGACATCGTCGGGGCGACCCGCGATGATTTGATCGCCCTCACCGCCAAGGTCGCCAATCGAGAGATTTTCCAACGATTCGGTGCCGAGCGGCCCTCGTTTCTGTCCTCCGCCACCTTCAAGGTCGGAACCGATGCGCAGGGACGACCGGTGCTCAACATCCGTTCGGCTGAAGCATTCACCGATCCGGTGGTCAGCCTTCTGGTTGAATTGCGCTGGGGCAACGGCGCGCTGGTTCGCGACTACTCGCTGCTGCTCGATCCGGCGGGGTTGGCCGCAAGTCGCGCACCCTTAGCGGCCGACACGAATGCGCTGGCGCGTATGACCGCCGCTGCCGCCTCGCCAGCGCGCGCCACGTCCAGTCAGGCCGATTCGCCACCGCGAGCGGTGACGGCCGAGCCGGCTATGCAATCCGCCTCCGCGCAGCACACCACCGCGACTACGCGCGCTAGCGGACTCCCGCCTCCGATCCCCGTCGCACCGGGCGCCGCCGCCGCCAGCCTGGCGATGCGTTCGGTCGCTCCAGAGCAACCGCAGGTCTCGCCCCGACATCACCGCGTAGCCGCCCGTGACACGCTGCGCGGCATCGCGCGTCGCGCCGGAGCGCGTTCCGAGGCGGATGCGCAGCGCATGATGATGGCCATTTTTAGGGCGAATCCCCATGCCTTCGACGGCAATATCAACCGCATCCATGAGGGTGCGCTGCTCAACATACCCTCGCGCGATGCGGTGCGGACCCTCGACACCGCCGAGGCACAGCACGACTACCGCACCCACATGACGTCGTGGCGGTTGGATGGCAGACCCGCCGCGCAGCGCCGGCTCAGCGCCAACGCGGTCGCTTCCAATTCCAATGCGATCGCTTCGGATCCACGCGTCGGCGCGTTGGAGGACGCGCTCACCGGCCGCGTTCACTCGCTGGAGAACGAGGTTGGCGATCTGCACCGGCAACTCGAGCAACTGGCGACTCGCGCCGCCTCACGGCCGGCCATTGCGGTGAAGGCGCCGGCCACCGTTTCGAGTCCGGCAGCCGCACCCACCCAAACGCCGCGATTTGCCGCCGAACGCGCACGCGAGCCGGCGTCCCTGCTGGCCACGGCCGAGGCGGCGACCCGTTCCGCCGAGCCGATGCGCGTCGAGGTGATGCGTACGCCGAACCAATCCGCACCGAGTGAGGCGAGACCAGCCAATCCGGCTGTGGCACCGTCGAGCGGCAAATCCATCGGTCTGTGGTCCGTGGCCGGCGCGCTGGCACTGCTTCTCGGAGGGGCTGCATTCGTGCGCCGGCGGGTGTACGGCCGCTCATCTCTGCCACCTATGCCGCTGGCGGAACACAATGGCCTGACCCCGAGCGTCGAACCTGCTGTGTCCACGCCGGCTGCGCCGCAAGCGCCCGTGCCTCTCGAGGTGACCGCGGTCGAGCGGGCCGACATGGCGAAACGGGCCGCGCCTGAACCGATCATGGGGAGCGGAGTTCACGAGCATGCTGCCGGGGAACAGGTCATACGAGGTGTCGTGATCGACGTCGAGGCGCTCGAGCACTCGTATCTCGAGATGGGCGCCGATTCATTGGGAATCGACTCGCTGGTAGAGGACACCGCGCCACATGACATCATAACGATCGATCCCGCGATGGCGGAGACGGTGGTCCTCCACTCGCCGGAGGTCGCGGTGGTCGGCGAAATCGCACCCCGTGCGGATGCGAGTGGGGTTACCGAGAGCAGCGCGGCCGAGGTCACTGTCCAGTTTCCGGCGTTCGATGCGAATGCCAAGGGTGCCCGGGAGCTGACAAAGAACCAGGGGGACGCCTCGCGGGTCAGGAAAGCGATGGCCACCGGGGGTGTGGGAAAAGATCGACCGCGTGGAAATGCCATCGACGGCCTGGTGCTCGACTACGACCTTCTCGAATTGGACGCGAGCGATCAACACGTTCACATGCCCAGCGAGCTCCACGAACATGTGGTCGTAACGGAGCGGCGAACGAATATCGCCGACGTTCTGAAGACGGCAATCGATCGCGATCCGAACCGGCGCGACCTCCGCCTGAAACTGCTCGAGACGTACTACGGCGCGGCCGCCACCAACCAACGTGCGTTCTTGGAGGTGGTGCGCAAAGCATCTCGCGAACACGATTTATTGTCGGCCGAGGACTGGCAGCGAGTCATGTTGATGGGCCGGGAGATCGCCGCAGGCGATGCGCTGTTCATCGACCACCCCAAGGACGACGACCTCGCGGATTGCGCCTGAACGAAAGCGGCGTGAACATGACCGCTTGGCCGACGGCAGGCAGCGGGTCGTGTTGGAGTCGGGATTGACCGGTGAGGCGCTGTTCATCGATCGCCCGGCACGGACGACGATCCGCAGATTGGGCCTGAACCGGATCGACGTGGTGCTGCTGCTCGTCCCGTGCTGTTCGCCTCTCGGATGATGCACGCGGCAGCGCCGTAGGACGGAGCGGCGCGGGCGGCAATGATCGGCGGTGCCAGCCATACGAATAGACGGCGGGGTTTTCGTACTTGACGCGCTGACGCATGAGCGCTTCAATCCGCCCATGCTGGACGGGTCGCGCATGCTGGACGGGTCACTGCTACGCGTACACGTGCGTGCTGGGCTGATGCTCGTAGCGGCGGGCATGGTCTGCGTGTGGGCGCTGCGTGGGAGCGCTGATGCTCACTTCCACGATGCGCCGGCTTCGGCGAGCCACCTCGTCAATCCGTACGCGCAAAACACGGGAGCCGCTCGGTCCGGCGGGGCGTTATACGCCGAGCACTGCGCTGCGTGCCATGGCCGCAGTGCCGAGGGCTCCGGCGAGGTTCCGCCGCTGGCGCACAGTGCGGTGCAATCCGCTTCCGACGGCGAGGTGTTCTGGTTCATCACCGTGGGCAACGTCAATGAGGGCATGCCTGCGTGGGCTTCGCTGCCGGAGCCGCAGCGCTGGCAGATCGTGACCTACCTGAAGACCCTGCAATCCGCGGCGGCGGGACCGACCGAACCGAACGGCGGCACCCCGGTCTCCACCGCACCGCCGCCGCCGGCTCCTTTTACCGACTTCCGTTACGAGGAACCGGGTGCCGTACACAAAATCACGGCAGCCGATCTGCCGCCGCCGTTCATGACGCCCTCCGCCAGCAACGCGCCGAGCCTCATCGCCCGTCCGCGCGATGCGTGGCCCAAGGCACCGAAGGGTTTTCAAGTCACCTTGTATGCAGACGGACTGGCCATGCCGCGTGTCATTCGCACCGCGCCCAACGGCGATATTTTCGTCGCCGAAACTGCCGCGGGTCGCATCACGGTTTTCCGCGGGATCGCGAACGGCAAAGCTCAGAGCTCGACGGTATTTGCGCAGAATCTGAACCGCCCATACGGGATCGCCTTCTACCCCAGCGGGACCGATCCGCGCTGGGTCTATGTCGGCAGCACCGATGCCGTCATCCGATTTCCGTACCGTAGCGGTGCACTGCAGGCCGGCGGCCCGGCCGAACGTCTCGTTGGCCTGCCGGGTGGCAGGGGTCATTGGACGCGCGATATCCGGTTTTCGCTCGACGACAAGACGCTGTTCGTCGCCGTGGGATCGGCTTCGAACGTCGACGATCCCGACCTCACGCCCGGCGAGGCTCACCGAGCCGACATTCTCGCCGTCGATCCCGACGGCTCGCACCTGCGAATCTTCGCCTCCGGCATACGCAACCCCTCGGGCCTCGCGGTCGATCCTCGCGACGGGCGGCTTTGGTGCACCGTGAATGAACGCGACGGCCTCGGCGACAACCTCGTGCCCGATTACATTACATCGGTTCGCGAAAATGGCTTTTACGGATGGCCGTGGTGGTACATCGGCGCGCATCAGGACCCGCGGCACGCCGGCAAGCATCCCGAGTTGCGGGACCAAGTCATCGTGCCGGATGTTCTAATGCAGCCGCACAACGCGTCGTTGCAGATCACCTTCTACGACGGTAATCAGTTCCCGAAAGAGTACTCGGGCGATATTTTTGCAACCGAGCACGGCTCATGGAACAAGGCCGTGCGCACCGGCTATGAAGTGATACGCGTGCCTCGCCACCAAACGGGCCAAGCGAGCGGCGAGTATGAAGATTTTCTGACGGGATTCGTATTGCCGAACGACCAGGCCTGGGGACGGCCGGTCGGCGTCACCACGGCCGTGGATGGTTCGCTGCTGGTGACCGATGACGGTTCCAATTCGATCTGGCGCATTGCCTATACCGGTCCATGACGCGGTACTGACATAACCGGCGTCCGGCGGAGTTGCGATGGCCAGCCGCCGGGAACGAGCCGGAGCGTCGCATCTGGCCCGAGGTGGACGGGATGAGGTAGCTATTCAGTTCGCCCTTGTTCCACTGCGCGAAGATGTCGGCCAGTTCATCCGGGCCAAGGCCGAGACCCTCCTTCAGCATCTGATAGGCCTCACCGATCAGTTGCATGTCGCCGTATTCGATACCGTTGTGAACCATCTTGACGTAGTGACCGGCACCGCCCTTGCCCACCCAATCACAGCACGGGGAGCCGTCCACGGCCTTCGCCGCAATGGAGCGAAGGATATCCCTCACGTGAGGCCACGCCTCAGGGCTACCACCGGGCATGATCGACGGACCATGCCGGGCGCCCTCTTCGCCGCCCGACACACCCGTACCGATGAACAATATTCCCCGCTCCGCGAGAGCCTTGGCGCGGCGCTCCGAATCGGTGTAGAGCGAATTACCGCCCTCGATGATGATGTCGCCCTTGTCCAGGTGCGGCACGATTTGTTCGATGGTCTGATCGACCACTTGCCCGCCTTCACCATCATCATCACGCGGCGAGGCCGCCTCAAGAGACCGCACAGTTCTTCGATGCTATGAGCGCCGACCACGCGGGTGCCCTTCGCTTGTTGGTCGAGGAAGGCGTCAACTTTCGAGACCGTCCGGTTGAACACCGCGACCTGGTAGCCGTGATCGTTCATGTTGAGCACGAGGTTCTGGCCCATCACCGCCAAGCCAATCAAACCGATGTCGCAGGTGTTGTCTGCCATATGCTTCTCCTGTGGACGAGATCGCCGGCCGCGGCCGAGCTGCGGCGTCGGCCGATGAGGATCGGCGCGCCATTCTATTTCAGAGTGGACGCTATCCAGTCGGTTCAATCGGAGGGTGCAACAAACACGGCGCGTGTTCCGCGCAGCGGGTACCCGACCGAGTTGGGCGTACCGGTGATCGACTCGGACGAGGCCGTTCGCGTGATCGAGCCGCGCCACCCCGGTCTGGCGGTCCTGGTGGGGTAACGTGCGGGGCCGGCATGACCGACTCCCCCAACGATCGCCGCGAGGGATGCGCGCCGGCGGCCTCCGAAGCAGGCCGCGCGCCGCACAGAGTATCGTTCTTGCGAATTTGTGATGGAATCGAGGTTTCGGGACGCGGCTTGTATGAGCAGTGCACGCCTTGACGACGTTGCACAGGCATAGATTGCCTACGTGAAGAGCGGTTAGTGTTTCACGGAGGACTTCATCATGCGCGGCAATATATTGAGTTCGATTGCGGTCGTTTTTGCGGTCTTTGCGCTGCCTGCATTGGCGGACGATTCGGTGAATGCCCGTTTAGTTAAAGTGTCGATAGGCCCGATGAGTCAGGAACGCAGTGTGCGGGGCGTGGTGGAAGTAATCGACGCCAGCAGCCAGCGCATCCGTCTGTCGGGATCCGAATACGCCTTCGCGCCTGCGAAAGTGCGCATCATCAACAAGGCAGGACAGGTGCCTGCGTCGTCGGTCCACGTCGGCGATCGAGTCCAGTGCGTCGTCATTGACGATGGGCTCAAGCAGAACGTGACCGAGATGTGGGTGGAAACCTAGCACCGATCGCGGACGGCGATCGCGCCTACTGCACTTCGGCGTGTTCGGCCCCTCGAGCACGTATCGGCGCCATGCGAGCCGCCACACGGTGCTCTCGCGCTTTGGACGAGTGAGGCTCCAGCCACCCCGTC
>JALYHP010000063.1 GCA_030799355.1 Pseudomonadota bacterium | reverse complement strand
ACTTGCCTTGAGAGGGCAATGTCCTGGGCCTCTAGACGAAGGGAGCGGTGTTTGCTGATCTTAGGCGCCTGAACCCAAGAGGGCTGGTAGTATACGGGCCAATTTTTTGGACTCAAGCGGAACCCTCCTTTTTGAACCAACCTTTCACTCAATTCCCGCACGTGGTAATCCCCCGGTCGGAGCATTCCATTTCGCGCGCGGCCATCTCGCCGAACGCCTTGAAAGTCCTCTATCGGCTGAAAGAGGCGGGCTATCAAGGGTTTCTGGTGGGCGGGGCGGTACGCGACCTGCTGTTGGGGATCACGCCCAAGGACTTCGACGTGGCCACCAATGCCTTGCCGGACGAGGTGCGGCGCTTGTTTCGCAATTGCCGCCTGATCGGCCGCCGCTTTCGCCTGGCGCACGTGCATTTCGGGCAGGAAATCATCGAGGTGGCGACGTTTCGGGCGGCGGCCGCTCCGGAGCGCGAGGACGCCGAAGACGACGGGGACGAGGACCCCGAGCTGCGGACCCCGGTACCCGCGCCGGATAACCCGGCACACCGGGCGTTCGACACCACCGGTCGGATCCTGCGTGACAATATCTACGGGACCATCGAAGAGGACGTCTGGCGGCGCGATTTCGCGGCCAACGGGCTGTACTACAACATCGACGACTTTTCGATCTGGGACTTCGTCGATGGGGTGAGCGATGTGCGGGCGCGCCGCCTGAAACTGATCGGCGATCCGGAGACGCGGTACCGCGAAGATCCGGTGCGCATGCTGCGAGCGGTGCGGTTCGCCGCCAAGCTGGATTTCACATTCGAAGCCCAAACCGAGCAGCCGGTGCGGCGGCTGGCGTACCTGCTCGATGGTGTGCCCCCCGCGCGCCTGTTCGACGAGTGCTTGAAGCTCTTCCTCTCGGGATTTGGCGCGAAGTCGTTCCGGCTGCTGCAGCAATACGGCCTGTTCGAGCATCTGTTTCCACTGTCCGCTGCCGCCATGCAATTGCCGCCTTACGCCTACGCGCAAGAGATGCTCGAGTTGGGTCTCGCAAATACGGATGCGCGAATTGCCGCCGATAAGCCGGTCACGCCCACGTTTCTGTTCGCCGTGCTGCTCTGGGCGGCGGTGCTGCGCGAACTCAACGAGCATGCCGCGGGACCGGCGCCGGACCTTGCCCAGCTCATGCAAGCCTGCGACACGGTATTGAGGGCGCAGCAGTCGCGCGTGGCGATTCCGCGGCGTTTCGCGGTCCCCATGCGCGAGTTGCTGATGCTCCAGCCGCGGTTCAATCGCCGCAGCGGCGTCAAATCCTTGAGCTTGTTGCAGCACCCTCGCTTTCGCGCCGCCTACGATTTTCTGTTGCTGCGCGCCCAGGTGGGAGTGGCGGATCCGGAGCTGGCGCAGTGGTGGACCGACATTCAAACGCTGCCTCAAGAGGAGCGCGTGGCACTGGTTCAGGCGCGTCCGGCCGATGCCCCGGGTACCACGATGTCTCAAGAAAGCGTACCCGAAGCACCGGGCCGTCGCCGTCGCCGACGACGACGCGGCGGAGCGGCACGCGGTTAGGCCATGCGGCCGCTCTGGCGTCCTGCCTATGTCGCGGTGGGCAGCAATCTGAATCAGCCGCGAGAGCGGGTCGTCGAGGGCTTCGAGCGGCTCGCGACGCTGCGGCATACACGTCTCGAGTTGCGCTCGCGGACCTATCTGAGCCGGCCCATGGGCCCCAAGGACCAGCCTGATTACGTCAATGCAGCGGCGGGATTGCTGACGCGGTTGTCGGCGCGCGAATTGCTCGATGGGTTGCTCGGGATCGAGCGCGCCCTGGGGCGCAGCCGCAACGAGCGCTGGGGGCCGCGAATCCTGGATTTGGACCTCATCTGGACTACCGGCCAGGTAATCGACGAGCCGGGGCTTACCTTGCCTCACCCGGGAGTGTCTGAGCGTAACTTCGTGCTGTATCCTCTGTGCGATATTGCCCCGACCTTGCTGATTCCGGGACACGGGCGAGTGGCGAATCTCGCGGCGCGCGTGAACGGCGACGGGATTGCGGTTCTGGAGTAGCACGAGAGTCCGGCATGGTGAGCGCAGTTCCGCAGAAATTCATCGTCATCGAGGGCCCGATCGGCGTCGGCAAAACCAGCCTGGCGCGTCGTCTGGCGCAATCCTTGAGCAGCCAGCTGATCCTCGAAGAGGCGGACCAGAACCCGTTTTTGGAGCGCTTCTACAAGAACCCGAGAGCGGCTGCGTTTCAAGCCCAGTTGTTTTTTCTGTTCCAGCGTGCGCGGCAATTGGAAGGGGTGCGGCAGGAGGACATGTTCGGCGCGGTGCGCGTCGCGGACTACCTGCTCGACAAGGATCGCCTGTTCGCGCGAGTGACCCTCGATGATGCCGAGTATGCGCTGTACGAGCGCGTGTACGAACGAGTCGTCGTGGATGCGCCGAAGCCCGATCTCGTCGTGTATCTACAGGCGCCCGTGGATGTGTTGATGGATCGCATCGCGAAGCGCGGTATCCGCTACGAACAGCATATCGAGCGCAGCTACCTGGAGAGACTCACTCAGGCCTATGCGAGATTTTTCCACGGCTACGATGCCTCTCCGCTGCTCATCGTCAACTCGGTGGCCATCGACCCGGTGAACAACGAGGTCGATTACGAATTACTGTTTGCGCAGATCGTGAAGACACGCCGCGGCCGGCATTTTTTCAATCCGACCGGCAGCAACCTGCTGTCGGCCAATTGAGGCCCCCGCTCCCGCGTATCCTGTAGGGCTCGGTCGCGCGGGGGGGCGCGGTTCCGGTGCGGGCTCGTACACGTCCGGCCTCACGCGCGGAAACGGGCCCTGCAACGAGTGCTGCAAACGAGTGCTGGCCTCGGCCGCCGGTCAGCCTCAATAAGTCGGGGCGCCGGCCAGACCCGACCTGCGAGTGCTGGCCTCGCCTGCCGCTCAGCCTCAAGTCGGGGCGCCGGCAGACCCCACCTGCCGGCGCCCGTTGTGCTTAGATGGATTTCGACAATCCCAAGAACAGACCGCGGCGCGGGCCGAATTGCGGCGCACCCACCCCGACGCCGGTTCCGTCGCGAATCTCATAGCGTTTATCGAGGGCATTGATCACATCGAAACGAGCGGTGAGTGTCCCGGCATCGCCCAAGTGATAGACATGGCTCGCACCCAAATTGACTTGAGCATAGTAGGGTAGATGGGCGCCGTTCGGGATGGAGCTGCCATCGGGCAGGGTCAAGCCGGCCCTCAGACCGGAGCCGACGATGAAGTCGGCGCTCACACGCGTGTGACCCAAGAGGTAGGAAGCGCCTCCGGAGGCGGTGACGCGCTGCTCGTGGTCCAAGTGGATGTAATGCTCGGCGATGTAGGCCAGATCGTCGGCACTGAAGTTAAATTGTGCCGAATCGATGGTTTTGCCGCGCGCGCTTTGCCACGCGGCATTCAAGTAGGCCGAGAAGTTCGCCTCGGTGAAGCTGCCCGTCAACTCCAAGCCGTATTGCTTGCCGTAGGAATAATTGAACGGCGTCAAAATGATGGGCGCTCCGAACTGGCCCTCATCGATCAAGTTGTGTGACTGCTTGTAGTAGCTATCCAATCCCACCGTGATCCGCTGCGTTACCTTTTGCTGAACCCCAATATCGTAGTAGTTGGCCTGCTCGGCGAGCGGGGTGTCGGCCTGCAGCACTTGTGCGCCGGCCGTCGTATTGACGAACTTCGTGACGGTCTCCGTGCCCACGAGTTCGAAGGGCGGCGGAGAGAAATAACGGGAATAGCCGGCGTGCACCGTGGTGTCCGGCAGTGCCTGCCACACGACATTGACGCGCGGGCTCACCTGATGCCCGGCGGCGAACGCCGTGAACTTGTCGAACCGCAACCCGTAATTCACCGTGAAAGTGGGAATGAGTTTCCACTCATCCTGCAGGTACAGGCTTTCCATCCACTCGGTTTTACCCCCGTTGTCGACGATGTTCACCGGGACATCGCTGGGTTGATTGCCGGCATCATCCAGCGCAATGACCGCGGAGCTGGTCAGGCTTTTCGAATGGTCGCTTTGCAGGAAAATACCGCCGCGCAGTGTGTGGTCATCGTTGAGCCTGTAAGCCGCATCGGATTGCAGTGCGTAGGCGACGTTTTGCTTATAAGCCTTTTGCGCAATGCCATTGAAGAGAAGATCGCCCAGCGCATCGGGAATGAAGTTCAAACTCGAATAGCGGGCGGTGACGGACGTTTGGACGTCGAACGGGCCCTGTGAGTGCTGCCAGCTCAAGATGGCAAAGTGGTTGAGTTCCCGCTGATTTTCATTGAGAGAGTTGCTCGGATAGGTTGTCTGCCCGTTGACCGTGAGCGGCGAGCCGTCGGCGTTGGTGATGCCCGGTACCTGGTTGCCGCGATTCGGGATTTGAAACTTGCCCGTGGAACTCGACAGCACGGCGCTCAAGCGGTTGCTCTCGTCGAGAAGATACTCGAGGTAGGCAAACTCATGATACTGGGTCGTATGATCGTGGTCCGGGTTCGAGCGGCCATCCGGCGACTCGATGCCCAGATCGTTGCGTAGGAAATCCGCCGAAACGAAATAGTTGAATCTCCCGTCGCTGCCGCCATAGTTGAAGCTGGGCTCCACCGTACCGTGGCTACCGCCATACAGGGAGACCGAACCGCCCGGATCGATCACGCCACTCTTGGTCTTCAGGTCCATGATCCCCGCCGTGCGCAAGCCGTACTCCGCCGGCAGCGCGCCGGTCACCAAAGTGAGGGAGGAGATCAAGCGCGGATCCAAGGATTGGCCGAAGACACTGATGCCTTCCGGCAAGATGATGCCGTTCAAGCGGTATTGCAGCCCGTTGTGCTCACCGCGCACGTGGAACTGCCCGAAAGAGTCTTGTGCAACCTCGGGCGCCTGCATGATGACCTGGTTGAGGAGTTGGTTGTCGCCGCCCGGTTCGGCACTAATGGCCGCCTCGTTGAGGGTATAGATCGACGCCCCGGTCTGTGTCTGAATGCCGTTGCGGGCCTCGTTCAAGCGTTGCGAGATGACCACGACTTCATCGAGTGAATTCGCTGTGCCGCCGGGGCTCGCGGCGGAGGCGGTTGCATCAACATCGCCGGTGGCGTGTGCCAACGCGAACGGGCCGCAAAGGGACAGAAAAGATAGCATCGCGCGCGCGCGGCGCGTCGCTAGGGGACGGGAATAAGACATGGATCAAGCACTCCTGAATCAAACACGCTAAAGGCCGCAGCGACGTGCGGCTCCATTCAGTCTTGGATGGCTCAGCGTGTGACGGGTGGTGCTCGGGAGCGAAAGGCGAGGTAGGTTCGATGATCGAGAAACGACGTCGGCGGGGCGGCAGGTGGAGGGCTCTGAATGAATTGCAGCGCAAAGGGCAATATTGACGGTGTGCCCGCGGCCGAGAGCAATGGGGCGAAGTTTAAGCACTCGCCGCAATACGGATCGCTATTCGAAGTTTGACGAGCCGCCGACTTGGCGGTCGCAGGATGGTGACTGTAGGCATGCGCCAGCGCCCCGAACTGGGCAATGAATAGCGCCAGCGCAACCAGTGCTGCGATGCGAAATTCCTGGCGATGGGAACGCTTGAACAACGTCGGGCCTTGAGTCGAGGAGGTGCTAGACGAAAAGATGGTAGCATCGTCATGCCTACAGTGCATCACTTGCATGGCTGTCGACTATCCGAACAGCAAGTAGCCGAGGAGCAGGGCCCAACCTATCGGCGCAGCTGCCTGGAGCAACTCGTGCGACACCGGCATGAACACGACTGTCCGTCGTCCATACAGCGCAGCTAGGGCAGTTATAGCTCCCGCAACTCAGTGCTCAGGTATTTGAGGCTCGAGTCGCAAGCCATCGTCACGATGGTCTGGCCACGGTGTTCTCCTTTCAAGAGCTTTAGAGCAGCCGCAACATTCGCCCCGGTTGAAAAGCCCGCGAACGTGTCGGTAATGGACAACTGCCCCTGACGTACTCCCAGCAGCACGTTCGCGAGGACCGGCATGGTTTACACATGGCGGATTTCGAGTACCGGGCCCACGAGTTCCTCTGATTGGACCCCCTTGCATGGGTCCCCGGCGGAGCGGTTGGCGAGGCGTACGGCTCAGGCGTGTTCGGCCAGGGCCCATTGCACATGCTCGCGCACCATCGCGGACGGGTCATCCGCCCGCGCGGTGAGCGCGGCGATCACGTCGCGTGATGTGGGTGCGTTGCCGAGCGCGACGGCGAGGTTGCGCAGCCAGCGCTCGTAGCCGATCCGGTGTATGGCGCTGCCTTGCGTCTTCTCCGTGAACTGCGCGGCGCTCCACGAGAACAGCGCAATCAGCGTTGCTTGATCGAGACCGTGGCGCACGGCGAAATCCGGTTCGCGCGTGGCGCGCGCAAACTTGTTCCAGGGGCACACCAGCTGGCAATCGTCGCAGCCATAGATCCTGTTGCCGATGGCGCGCCGGAACTCGAGCGGGATCGAGCCTTTGAGTTCGATGGTGAGATACGAAATGCAGCGCCGGGCGTCGAGCCGATAGGGTGCCACGATGGCGCCGGTGGGGCAGGCGGGCATACAGGCATTGCAGCTTCCACAGTGGGCGGTGCCGGCTTCGTCGGCCGGCAATTCGATATCGAGATAGATCTCGCCGAGGAAGAAGTAAGAGCCGGCGCGGCGGTCGATCAGGTTGGTGTGCTTGCCGATCCACCCCAAACCCGCGTTACGCGCCAAGGCCTTCTCGAGCACCGGGGCGCTGTCGGCAAAGGCGCGGTGGCCGAAAGGCCCGACGGCCTGGGCGATGCGCTCGCACAGCTTCTGCAACCGGCTGCGCATGAGTTTGTGATAGTCCCGGCCCAGCGCGTAGCGGGACACGTACGCCAGGCTGCCATCCGCCAGGACCCCCGCCGCATCGGCGGCGGTCTCAGGCCAGTAGTCCATTCGCGCGCTGATACAGCTGACGGTGCCGGGCAGCAGCTCGCCGGGGCGCGACCGCTTGGTGCCGTGGCGCGACATGTACTCCATGTCGCCGTCGAAGCCGGCGTCGAGCCAATCGCGAAAGTGCGCCTCATCCTGCGCGAGATCGATATTGGCGATGCCGATGCGCGCAAAACCCAGGTCGGCGCCCCAGCTTTTGATGTCTTCGACGAGCGCGGCCGCGTCCGGAGCGGTGTGGACCGTGGTCTCGCCCGCCTGACTACGCAGGGAGCGGGATTGCGCAACGAGGTCTGGCCCCGCAGCAAGCTCGCGCTCTGCGGCAGAGTCGCGTGCCCCACCAGGGTGGCGCTCTGCAGTAAATTCGCGTTTGGCAGCAAGCTCGCGCTCCGCAACGAGGGCTTGCCCCGCAGCAAGCTCGCATCCCGGAGCAACCTCGGACTCGGCAGCAAGGTCTGGTTCCGCAGCCGTGCTCGGTCCCGGTTGGTGCTTGCTGCGCGTTGATCCGTTCATGGCGATATCATGAGGGATTGCGGAGCGAATCGGTGACAACAACCCCATGTCCGAACCTTTCCTTGAACTCCTGTTGAGCGGTGCCGCCGCCACCGAGGCGCTGGGGGTGGCGCTGGCGCGGGCCTATCGCGGCGGTGATGCGGGGGGCAGAAAAGACCCGTCTGGTGAAGAGGATGCGGGGGAGCGCGCGCGTCAGGCCCGTGGCGCTGGGGTGGGGAGCCGAGAGCCTGCGACGGGTAGCGCGAGGGAAGGAGACGACGAAGGTCCGCCCAGCGGGAGTGCGCCGGGCAGGGCCGCGGGTGACGGGGGCGCAGAGAGCAGAGGGATTCCAGCGGGCCCGGGCGGCGCGTGGGCTGTCAGCAGTGGGCACGGCAGCACGGTCCTGTATTTGCGCGGAGAGCTGGGGGCGGGGAAAAGTACTTGCGTGCGCAGCCTGCTACGCGCGCTTGGCGTCGAGGGATTGATCCGAAGCCCGACGTACACGCTGGTGGAGGCGTACCAGCCCCGTGGCTTCAGCTGCATCCACGTCGATTTATATCGCCTGCAGGGCCCCGTCGATGTGGAGGAGCTGGGGCTGCGGGACTTTCTCGACACGGACTGCCTGCTGCTGGTGGAGTGGCCGGAAAAGGGCGGGCCGGCGCTGCCGCCCGCGGACATCGATTTGACGCTGACCTACGCGTATCCCCATGGCGGCGATATGGCATGGGGGACCGGACCCGAGGGTGAGGCATGGGGGACCGGACCCGAGGGTGAGGCGGTGGGCAATCCGGACGGGGCGGCTTGCCGCCGGGCGCGCTTGGAGGCGCGCTCCGTCGGCGGGCGCCGGTGGCTGAATATGTTACTGCATGACACTAGCTTAACTCCGTATCTGTCTAATTCGACTTGAAAAGCGCAGCGACTAGGCGTTAACTTAATGTCATGATGAGCTTCGGAAGAGGGTTCGCGTCGCTGCTGTTCCTGGCGACCCTGCTCGCATCAGCCGGCCACGCGGCCGTCAACGTGCGTGCCGTGCGGCTGTGGGCGGGTCCGGAGGGCACCCGGGTGGTGCTCGATCTGTCGGGCAGCGCGCAACATAGTCTCGCGGTTCTGAGCAACCCGGAGCGGGTGGTGCTGGATGTCGCGGGTGCGCGCCTGGGCGCCGGTGCCCGTGCGCCTGCCCCCGCCGGGGCGGTCAAGCAGGTGCGAATGGCGAAGCGCCCCTCCGGAGAGCTGCGCGTCGTTCTCGATTTGTCGCATCCGATCCGGGCCAAGAGCTTTCTTGCGGCGCCCAACAATCATTACGGCTATCGTCTGGTCATCGATCTGGGGGGCGTGGGAGCCGCGGACACGCCGGTCAAGGTGGAGCACGCCCGGCCGGGCGCGCGAGACCTCGTCGTCGCCATCGATGCGGGCCATGGCGGCGAGGATCCGGGTGCCATCGGCAAGAACGGGACGCGGGAGAAAGACGTGGTGCTCGCCATCGCGCGTGCCCTCGCCCTGCGCATCGACGCGGAGCCGGGAATGAGGGCGGTGCTGACGCGCGACGGGGATTACTTCGTGCCATTGCGCGATCGCATGCGCCGAGCCCGTGCGCAGCAGGCGGACTTGTTCGTTTCCATCCACGCGGATTCGATACGCGACCGCACCGTCGATGGCTCGTCGGTGTACATCCTGTCGCAGCGGGGCGCCACCGATGAAGCGTCGCGCTGGCTGGCCGAGCGCGAGAATGCGTCGGACCTCATCGGCGGCGTTTCCCTCGATGACAAGGGCGATGTGCTTGCCTCCGTGTTGCTCGACCTGTCCCAGTCGGCCTCGTTGAGCGCCAGTCAAGCGGCAGCCGAGCAGGTGCTACGCCATCTGAATCAGGTGGGTGAAGTTCGCAAGCCGCAGGTCCAGCAGGCGCGCTTCATGGTGCTCAAATCTCCCGACATCCCCTCGATGCTGGTGGAGACCGCCTACATCTCCAATCCCCAGGAAGAGCGACGTCTGCGCGGCGCGGCTCAGCAAGCCAAGCTGGCGGGCGCGATCCATCGAGGCGTGCGTGCCTACTTCTATGCCGATCCCCCGGTAGGCACCCGCATCGCCGAATTGGCCGCGGCCGGCGCGTCGCCCCAGGTACTGGCCACGGCCCAGACGGAAAGGGTCCTGAATTAGAGCAGGTTGCGCAGTCGATTGCGGGACGGATGCGGTCCTTAAGCGATGACGAGCAACCGCATGCGAGCTCGAGGACCAGGCGAGACGGGAGCCGAGTTCCACTACTTTCCCTGACCGTGGCCGTGCTGTGCGAAAATACGGGGTCGCGCGGCCGGCGAGGCGAGGCGAGGCGGGAGCCCCCATTGATTCACGTATTACCCGACGAGCTCATCAATCAGATCGCGGCCGGCGAGGTCATCGAGCGGCCGGCATCGGTCGTCAAGGAGCTGGTTGAAAATTCCCTCGACGCGGCCGCTGCGCGCATCGAAGTGGAACTGGAGCGCGGTGGATGCGGTTTGATCCGGGTGCGCGACGACGGCATCGGAATCCGGCCGCAGGAAATCGGTATCGCGCTCGCCCGGCATGCGACCAGCAAGATCGCATCCCTGGAGGATCTGGAAAAAATCGCGACCCTGGGATTTCGGGGCGAGGCGCTGCCGAGCATTGCCTCGGTGTCGCGGCTCTCGCTGACCTCGCGCTCCGCCGAGGCGCCGCACGCCTGGGCGGTGGAGGCGCGCGACGGCGCCTTCTCGCCGCCCACCCCGGCCTCACATCCGCCCGGCACCAGCGTGGAAGTTCGCGACCTCTTCTTCAATGTACCGGCGCGGCGCAAGTTTTTGCGCAACGAATCCACCGAACTGCAGCACATCGTGCGCACGCTGGAACGCCTGGCGCTGTCGCGCTTCGATGTGGGCTTCGCGCTGGCGCACAACGGCAAGACGCTGTGGACCTTGCCGCCGGCGCGCTCGCCCGTCGAGAAGCTGGCAAGGGTAGCCAAGGTGTGTGGCGAGGACTTCGCCGCGCACGTGATCGAAGTGCGCCACGACACGGAAAACGTCCGCTTGAGCGGCTGGCTGGCGCTGCCGACCTTTTCGCGTAGCCAAGCCGATCTGCAATTCGCGTTCTTGAACGGCCGATTCGTGCGCGACAAGCTGGTGGCCGGGGCCGCACGGCTCGCCTATCAAGACGTGCTGTTCAATGGCCGATTCGCTGCCTACCTGCTCTATTTGGATCTGGACCCGACCGAAGTGGATGTGAATGCGCATCCGCAGAAACTGGAGGTGCGCTTCCGCGAAGCGCGCCGCATCCATGAGTTCTTGTTCCGCACCGTGGAGCGCGTGTTGGCGGGAACCAAGCCCACCGCGCAATCGACGGGCAGCGCTCCGCTCGACTGGTTGACCGGCAGCGCGACGTATAACCGAGTCGCGGCCCCGAGTCAGGCACATTTCGTGCTGCCGGAACGGCGCGCACACCCGGGGGCCGACGCGTATCGCAGCTTTCTGGGCACCGCACTGCCTGGGGAGGGAACCGGCTGTTCGCCGGGCGCGGGCGATGACTTGGTTCGCGCAGGGGCGAGCCCGCCGGTCACCCTCGGTGAGTACGCTCGCGCTGCCGTCCGCGGGGCGGATGGTGCGGTCCAGGAACCGGCGGTCTGCGACCCGTTGGGCTACGCCATTGCGCAACTGCACGGCGTCTACATCCTGGCGCAATCCGCGGACGGCATGGTGCTGGTGGACATGCACGCCGCGCATGAGCGCGTGATGTACGAACGCATGAAAAAATTGCTGGGAGGGCAAACCGCGCAGCAGCAGCTGTTGGTGCCCGAGATCTTGCCGGTGACCCATGCGCAGGCGGAGGTTGCCGAGACGCATGCGGCGGAATTCGCGGCATTGGGATTCGCGGTGACGCGGCTCGCGCCGGATCAGCTGGCCTTGCGCGCCTATCCCAGTATTCTCACCGGCCGGGATCCGGCCGCCGTGGTGCGCGACGTGCTCTCGGATCTGGTCGAAACCGGCCACTCGCGGCGCGTGGAAGAATCCATCAACCATCTCCTCGGCACGATGGCCTGCCACGCCGCGGTCCGCGCGCAGCGTCACTTGACGCTGCCGGAAATGAATACGCTGCTGCGCGAGATGGAGCGTACCGAGCGCGCCGATCAGTGCAATCACGGCCGCCCGACCTGGGTGCGCCTATCGCTCAACGATCTCGATCGGCTGTTCATGCGCGGACGTTGATGTCGGACACCGAGAAGCGGACCGCGCGCCGGGGTGCGATCTTGCTCATGGGCCCCACGGGCGCCGGAAAATCCGATCTTGCCACGCGGCTCGCGCGCGAGTTCCCGGTGGAAATCGTGAGCGTCGATTCGGCGCTCGTGTACCGCGGCATGGACATCGGTACGGCGAAGCCCGATCGGGCGACCCGTCGCGCCGTGCCCCATCACTTGATCGACATTCGCGATCCGGCCATGACCTATTCGGCCGGCGAGTTCGTGGCGGACGCGGCGGCTGTCATGCAGGACATTTGGCGGCGCGGGCGCCAACCGTTGTTCGTTGGCGGCACGATGCTGTATTTCCACGCATTGTCGTCGGGAATTGCGGCATTACCCGACGCGAATATCAGGGTTAGGAGAGAAATCGACGCGCGTGCCGAGGTGATAGGGTGGCCGCGATTGCACCAGGAACTCGCCGCGGTGGATGCGGCCGCCGCCGGGCGCATCCACATGAATGATTCCCAACGCATTCAGCGAGCGCTCGAGGTGTATCAGCTGACGGGAAAACCCATTTCGGAGCTGCAGCGTTCTCGGGTATCGGTATTGGCGGGAATCGAGGTCATGGAGTTCGCCGTGGCGCCGCTCGACAGAGAGGTCCTACACGCGCGCATTCAGACGCGATTCGAAGCGATGCTCACGGCAGGATTCATCGAGGAGGTGCGTACTTTGCAAAAAAGAACCGATCTCGATGCGGAACATCCGTCGATGCGTGCGGTCGGATATCGCCAGATGTGGCGCTATGTGACGGGACAGTGCGCGTTGGCCGAAGCGAGCGAGCAAGCGATTGCGGCGACGCGACAACTCGCGAAACGTCAGCTCACCTGGTTGCGCGCGCGGCAAGGGGCCGCTTGGTTCGACTCCGCGCATCCCGATGTCGCATCGAAATTGCTGAATGCACTATCCGAGGGCGGTCTTTTCCGATGACGAGGCGATGGTTTGGCGATTACGCCGCTGCGGAAGGGTATGCTAGCATGCAAACCGTATATGCTTGTGACACATAGGAAGTGACGCGGCAATGCAAGTGACACTAAAAACAAGGAGCTCTCCCATGGCCCGTGGCCAGTCTCTGCAGGACCCTTTTCTGAATGCCCTGCGCAAAGAACGCGTGCCCGTTTCCATTTATCTTGTGAACGGCATCAAACTGCAAGGTCAGATCGATTCGTTCGACCAATTCGTCGTCTTGCTCCGAAACAGCGTGAGCCAGATGGTCTACAAGCACGCCATATCCACCGTGGTGCCGGCGCGTAATGTGCGCTTGCCCACCGGCGAAGACGGCGAAGTGACGGAACCGGCCATCGTCGAATGACCGGTCTCGTCTCGGGTCGATACCGAATGTCCGGCGAGGGTCGCAAGGCCATCGATCGACGCGCGCACGTAAACGACGTACTCGGCCCACCACTTCCAGACACCGGGTGGCGCTCTGCAATTGTTTGAACGACCTCGGGGCGGCGAGCGAGCCATCCTGGTGAGCGTTGGAATCGGGCACCCGGTAGAACCTCATGATAGCGCCGAGTTCAAGGCATTGGCGGCCTCTGCCGGTACGCTCGCCGTCGGCCTGGTGTCGGCCAGCCGGCCACGGCCCGACCCCAAGTACTTCGTGGGATCCGGCAAGGCGGAGGAAATCAAAGCCTGTGCCGAGCAACACAACGCCGATGTGGTCCTGGTCGACCAGACCTTGAGTCCCAGCCAGGAGCGCAATCTCGAGAAACTCACCAATCGCCGTGTGCTGGATCGCAACGGACTGATCCTGGATATCTTCGCGCAGCGCGCGCGCAGTTTCGAGGGCAAGCTGCAGGTCGAGCTCGCGCAGCTGTCGCATCTGGCCAGCCGCTTGGTCCGCGGCTGGACCCACCTCGAGCGGCAAAAGGGCGGCATCGGTCTGCGCGGTCCCGGCGAAACGCAGCTCGAAACCGATCGGCGCCTCATCGGCAAGCGCATCCGCACGCTCAAGGGCCGGCTCGATAAGCTGGCGCGCCAGCGCGACACTAGCCGCCACGTGCGCCGCGAAGTGCCCGTACCGACGGTCGCCCTGGTCGGCTATACGAATGCCGGCAAGTCCACCTTGTTCAATGCGCTCACGGGATCCGCGGCCTATGTGGCCGATCAGCTGTTCGCCACCTTGGATCCCACGGTCAGACAGGTCAAGCTGGCCGGCATCGGCGAGGTGGTGCTGGCCGACACCGTGGGATTCGTCAGGGCCTTGCCCCACGAGCTGGTGGCGGCGTTTCGTTCGACGCTGCAAGAAGCACGCGACGCGGACTTGCTGCTGCACGTGGTCGATGCCAGCGATCCGCTGCGCAACGAGCGCATCGACCAGGTTCGAGACGTATTGCGCGGCATCGGCGCGGGTGAGATCCGCGAACTGCTGGTGTTCAACAAGGTGGACGCGCTGCCCCAGGCCGACGTATCCGGCACCGCGGATCGGCTCGGCGCGCCGCCCGCGATGGCCGCCCTGCCGGGTTCCTCGACGCCGCGAATCGTGCTCGGCGAGGATGGCGTGGCGGCGCAGGCGTGGGTGTCCGCGGTCACCGGTGCCGGGCTCGAGGGGCTGCGCGAGGCCCTGGCGCGCGCCGTGCGGCCCAACCAGGTGCGCCGCACGCTGCATCTGCAATTGACGGCCGCCGCCCTACGCTCCGATCTGTATCGCCGCAACGCGGTACGCGCGGAGCGTCAATTCGACGATGGCAGCTGGGAGCTCGACGTCGAACTGGATTTGACCGAAACGGCCAAATTGCTGGGCAGTCCGGGAGTGAACTTGGTGGATAATGGCAAACCCAGCCGTGAGCAGCGCGTGGCGTAGAAGCCTGCGGGATCTTTAACCGTTGTGGGTGCCGGGCCGGCTGTTAGAATACCCGGCTGCTCATACAATCACTCGGCACACAATTAGGCATAACGCATGGCTTGGAATGAACCTGGGGGCGAGAAACGCAATCCGTGGAATCGCCCTCAACAGTCGCAGAACGACTTGGACGATGTGCTGCGCAATTTTCAGCGGCGGCTGTCGGCGTTGTTTGGACGCGGCGGTGGCGCGGGCGGGGCGCCCGGTTCCCCGAGCTTCAACAAGGGCTTGACCAGCGCTCTGGTGCTGATCGCGGCGCTGTGGATCGGCAGCGGCATCTACCGCGTCGATGCCCAGGAGCGGGCCGTGATCCTGCGTTTCGGCAAGTACGAGCAAATCACCGGCCCGGGATACAACTGGCATTTACCTTGGCCGATCGAGCGCAAGATCATCGTCAACGTGTCGCGCCAATACAGCGTCACGGATGATGCCAGCATGCTCACCGCCGATACCAACCTGGTGGAAGTGAAATCCGCAGTCCAGTACACCCAGCCCGACCCGCTCAAACTGTTGTTCAAGGTGCGGGATGTCGAGGAGACGCTGAATCAGGTCAGCGAGAGCGCCATGCGCGAGGCGGTGGGGCAGGCCTCGCTCGACAAGGCGCTGGCATTCGATCCGTCGATCACCGATCGGGCGAGGGTGTTACTGCAGCGCACGCTCGATTCGTACGACATGGGCGTGCGCATCCTCAGCGTCAATCTGACCGACGTGAACGTCCCCGAAGCGGTTCAGGACGCGCAGCGCGATGCGATCAAGGCCGACAAGGACCGCCAGCGCTACCAACAGGAAGCCGAGCTGTACCGCAACGATGTGCTGCCGCGGGCACGCGGCGAGGCGGCCAAGCAACTGCAAGACGCCCAGGCGTACGAACTGCAGGTGCTGGCGGTAGCGAAGGGCGAAACGTCCCGCTTCGATCAGGTGCTGGAACAATACGACCGTTCGCCGGCCGTCACGCGCGAGCGGATGTATCTGGATACCATGGGGAATGTGTACAAGAATTCGCGCAAAGTCATCGTCGACACCAAGAACGGCAATAGCGTGATGTACCTGCCGCTCGATAAGCTGGTGGCGCCGTCGCCGCAATCCATCACCATGCCCAACGACACGATGACCGTGGCGCCGGCACGGATACCCGACGTCCAGGCGGCTCCGCTCGAGGATCCCGCCCGCATGCGCGGGGTGCGATGATGCAAAATCGAGTGCTGTACCTGTTGTTGGGCCTGGTCGCGGCGATCCTGCTGATCCGCGCCAGCGTGTTCACCGTGACCGAGGGCAAGCTCGCCATCAAATCCGTCGGCGGCGAGATCGTCGATTCGAATATCGCGCCCGGTCTGCATTTTCGTATTCCTCTGGTGCAGGAGGTCGCTCTGTTCGACCGGCGCATCATCACTCAGTTGTACCCGGCGGAGCGCTTTCTCACCCGCGAACAAGAACAGCTGAACGTCGATTTTTACGTCAAGTGGCGCATCGACAACTTGCGTCGATATTACGAGTCGACCGGCGGCACCGAAGAGGTGGCCAACGCCCGGCTGGGCGAGACCATCAAGGACAGCATCAAGAGCGTGGTGACGCAGCGGTCGCTGCAACAGGTGATCACGGCCGACCGGACGGAATTCACCGATGCCATGATGAAGAATGCGCGTCCGGCCGCGGAGCAACTGGGCGTGGCGCTGGTCGATGTGCGCATCACCAAAATCGATCTGCCGCAGCAAGTTCGCGATTCGGTATTCGACCGCATGCGCGCCACCTTCAAGGCGCAGGCGGCGAAACTGCGCGCCGAAGGCATCGAGACGTCCGAGCGCACCCGCGCCGAGGCCAACAAGCAGCAGACCGAGATCTTGGCCGACGCGGCGCGTCAGGCCGCACAGATCCGCGGCCGTGGCGATGCGTCCGCCAGCGAGGTGTTCGCCAAGTCGTACGCGCAGAATCCGGAGTTCTATAGCTTCTACCGCAGCATGCAGTCGTACCGAGAGGCGTTGGGCACTCAAGGCGACGTGTTGGTGCTCGCGCCGGATAGCGCCTACTTCAAATACTTCAAAGCGCCCCAGCCGCAGCGCTAGGCTCGCAGGTGATGACGATGGAGATCGGTTGGACCGAATTGGCGCGTTATCTCGGCGGCGCCTTTGCCCTGTATCTGGTGCTCGAGGGCGTGCTGCCGTTCTTGAATCCGAGCGCTGCGCAGCGGCTCATGGCAAAATTGGCGCAGACCGATACGAAACAGCTCCGCTGGGGCGGTCTGATCAGCATGGTCGCCGGCCTTGCATTACTGTGGATGGCGCGTAATGGGTAAGAACCTCGTCGTGATCGGTTTGCAGTGGGGCGATGAAGGCAAGGGCAAGATCGTCGATCTGCTCACCGATCAGGTGCAGGCCGTGGCGCGCTTTCAAGGCGGCCACAACGCCGGCCATACGCTGGTGATCGGCGGCAAGAAAACCATCCTCTCGCTCATACCGTCCGGCATCCTGCACGACCACGTGCAGTGCTTGATCGGCAACGGCGTGGTGTTGTCGCTGGAGGCGCTGTTCAAGGAAGCCGAAACGCTGATCGGCGAAGGCATACCGGTGTTCGAGCGCCTGAAGGTGAGCCCGTCGTGCCCGCTGATCCTGTCCTCCCACGTCGCCCTCGATCGCGCGCGCGAGCAGTCGCGGGGCGCGAACGCCATCGGAACCACCGGCCGGGGAATCGGCCCGGCCTATGAGGACAAGGTGGCGCGGCGCGCGCTGCGGGTCGCCGATCTGTTTCATCGCGAACGCTTCGCCGCCAAGCTGGGCGAAATCCTGGACTACCATAATTTCATCCTGCAGCGCTATTACCAGGCCGCGCCCGTCGATTTTCAACAGGTGCTCGAAGCGAATCTCGAGCTGGGCGAGCGGTTGAAGCCGATGGTGGCCGATGTCACCGGCATCCTGGAGCAATTGAGCGTCGATGGCCGCAACGTGCTGTTCGAGGGCGCCCAGGGGGCGATGCTCGACGTCGATCTCGGCACCTATCCCTTCGTGACCTCCTCCACGACCACGGCCGGCGGGGCCGCCGCCGGCACGGGACTCGGGCCGCGACGCCTGCACGAGGTGTTGGGAATCGTCAAGGCGTACGCGACTCGCGTCGGCGCCGGGCCGTTTCCGACCGAATTGTTCGATGAGTTCGGCGAACATCTGTCGCGGGTCGGCCGCGAATTCGGCTCGGTCACGGGCCGGCGCCGACGCTGCGGCTGGTTCGATGCCGTTGCACTGCGGCGCTCCATCGTCCACAGTAGCTGTTCCTCGTTGTGCGTCACCAAACTCGACGTGCTGGATGGCCTGGATACCCTGCGCATCTGCGTGGGCTACAAGATCGACGGCGCCACGGTGCTCACGCCGCCGCTTCTGTCCGAACATTTCAGCGAATGCCAGGCGGTATACGAAGAGCATCCGGGATGGAAGGAGAGCAGCGTTGGCATCACCCGATACGAAGATCTGCCGCTCAATGCCCGCCATTATCTGGAGCGGTTGCAAGCCCTGGTGGGAATTCCGATCGCGATCGTCTCCACCGGTCCGGACCGCGACCAGACCATCATCCGGCACAATCCCTTCCACTGAGGGGTGGGCCGATGGCCTTTGAGACCGCGGCGGCGCCGGCGGAGCCGGACAATCGCGGCGCGCAGGCACCGGCCGTGTATTCGCGCGATCTTCAAGGCTTCGTGTTCGCGCTGTTCTTTGCCTTCGGCGGCATCACCAGCCTGAACGATGTGCTCATCCCGAAGCTCAAGGAGCTGTTCACGCTCTCCTATGCGGATGCGATGCTGGTCCAATTCGCATTCTTCGCCGCATACTTCATCGTTTCCATACCGGCGGCGGCGCTGGTCCGGCGCGTCGGCTACATGCGTTCGGCCGCCATCGGACTGTCGACGATGACCGCGGGTTGCCTGCTGTTCGTGCCGGCCTCATCGAACGGCATATTCGTGTTGTTCCTCATCGCCCTGTTCGTGCTGGCCGCCGGCATCACCACCGTGCAGGTCGTGGCGAATCCGCTCATCTCCATGTTGGGTCCTCCCGCGACGGCGAGCAGCCGCCTGACGTTCGCGCAAGCGTTCAACTCCCTGGGCACGACGATATTTCCCTACGTCGGCTCGATGGTGATTCTCGGCTCGGTGGCGACGGTCAGCCCGGCGACGCTATCCGGGGCGGCGCTCGACGCGTATCGCGGCGTCGAGACGCGCGTCATCGCTCACACCTATCTCGGCCTCGCGATCGCGCTGCTCGTGCTCGCGGCCGTGGTGTGGCTGCGGCGCAAGGGGTTGGTCGAGACCGCTCCGGCGCATACGCCCATCCTGCGTGCGTTCAACCTGCTGACGCGCCCGCGATTCGCCTTCGGCACCGCCTGCATCTTTCTCTACGTCGGCGGCGAAGTGGCCATCGGCTCCCTCATCGTGAATTACCTCAGGCAGTCCTCGGTCCTTGGCTTGGCCGCCGAGGAGGCCGGTAAGCATGTGCCGTTCTACTGGGGTGGCGCGATGGTCGGCCGATTCATCGGCGCCTACCTGCTGCGGTTGTTCGCTCCCGGCAAGGTCCTGACCGGCGCCGCGGCGGCGGTGGTGGCGCTGCTGTGGATATCGGCAACCTCGACCGGCGCGGTTTCGGGTTGGTCGCTGCTGGCCATCGGCCTGTTCAATTCCATCATGTTTCCGACGATTTTTACCTTGGCGAGTGAAGGGCTGGGCAAGCGCGCCGCCGAGGGCTCCGGGGTCATCTGCATGGCCATCGTCGGCGGTGCCATCGTGCCGCTCCTCGCCGGCAAGGCCGCGGATCTGTGGGGGCTGAAGCTCGCGCTCGGCGTGCCCGCCGTCTGCTACTGCGTCATCCTCGCCTTTGGCTGGTTCGCGCGCCGGCCTCTGGCGCGACCCGCCGACGGCGGCCGGCCCTGAGGGGAATCGCGCGCGGCCCGCTGGCGCGACCCACCGACGGTGCCCAGCCTCGAAGGAGATCGATCTTCTAGTGCAAGTGGTACGAGCCTGCGCCACCGAACAGCCCCAACAGCCCCGTGATGATCAGGTACAGGGCCACGATGTAATTCAACAATCTCGGCATCACCAGGATGAGAATGCCGGCGAGCAGGGCAACGAGCGGGGCGATACTGAGATTCAAGTGCAAGGCCATGTCGGTCTCCTTATGCGGGGCATGAGTATGGTGCGTGCGTGGCATGTCTGTCGATGCCCCGCCGCCCATGCCTACCGCGGCCGCGTGCCTACCGCGGCCCATGCCTACCGCGTCGGCGCCGCGGTGCCTACCGTCCCCGGATGCTCCGCGATGCCGTCCGATGCTCTCGCGCTCGAGACGCCGTGGCTCAGGCAAACAATTTGAGCGCGTTCTGCAGCGTCTTCATGACGCCCCACAGCAGCGGTACGAGGACGGCCACCCACAGAAGGACCAGCCGGGTCCTCATGGGATGGCTCCCTTCGCCGGATGCGGAGCGCGGAAATGATGGCGCTCGTTCACCGGCCGCATGGCCAGATCGCACAGCAAGCCCACCAACAGCAGCCCGCACATGATGTACATGGTGATCGAGTAGGCCTGTGCCTTCTGGACTCCATGATCGATCTGAAACTGCCGAATGTAGTTCACCAGCACGGGTCCCAGCACGCCCGCCACCGCCCAGGCGGTCAATAGCCGGCCGTGGATGGCTCCGACTTGCATCGTGCCGAAGATGTCGCGCAGGTACGCCGGGATGGTCGCGAATCCGCCGCCGTACATGGAGAGAATGATCGCGAACGCGGCCACGAACAGGCTGATCGAACCGAGGTGACCCAGCGTGGGCACGGAGGAATACAGCAAGATGCCGAGCGAGAAAAATATGAGGTAGGTGTTGCGTCGGCCCAGATAGTCGGAGAGGGTGGCCCAGACGAATCGGCCGGCCATATTGAACAGGCTCAACAGTCCGACGAAACCGGCGGCGGCGGCCGGTGTGACCCGGCCCGCGAAAATCTCCTGGATCATCGGCGAGGCCTGACCCAGCACGCCGATGCCCGCCGTCACGTTCATGCACAACACCACCCACAACAGCCAGAATTGCGGCGTGCGCCATGCCTCATCGACCGCGACCTGGGCGTCGGTCACCAGCCGTTTGGGTTTCTCGGGGGCGGTCCAGCCCGCCGGCTGCCAACCCGGGGCGGGCACCCGCACCGCGATCACGCCGATCATCATGTACATGAAATAGATGACGCCCATGGTAACGAATGTTTCCAACACGCCGGTCGAGGTGCGAGTCTTGAAGTGCTCCATCAGCATCAAGGACAGCGGCGCCGCAATCAAGGCGCCGCCCCCGAAACCCATGATGGCCATCCCCGTCGCCATCCCCGGTCGGTCCGGGAACCACTTGATGAGCGTCGATACCGGCGATATGTAGCCGATGCCGAGTCCGCAACCGCCGAGTACGCCGTACCCCAGATACAGGAGCCAGATTTGGTGCAGATGAATGCCCGCCGCGGAGACGAGGAAACCCCCGCCGAAGCACAGCGCCGACACGAACATCGAGCGGCGCGGCCCCACGCGTTCAACCCAGCGGCCGAAAACGGCGGCGGACAGTCCGAGGAGAACGATGGCGATCGAGAAGGTCCAACCGACATCCGTCAATTTCCAATCGGCCGGCGCGGAATGAGTCAGGCCGATCAGTCGGGTAAGCGGCAGATTGAAAGTCGAAAAGGCATACGCTTGGCCGATGGACAGGTGCACCGCAAGCGCGGCGGGTGGCACCAGAAAACGGTTGTAATTCGGCGGGGCTACCGTCGCCTCCCGATCCAAGAACGATGATGGCATAGCGTTTCCACACCCCCCGCCCGATCCCAGCCGGTCTCGGCCCTCGACTCGGCCCGGTTCCAACCTAGCCTCGATCCTAACCCCGGCATGAGCCCCGGAGCCAATTCGGATGCCGGCAGGTCGCCCCTTGGTCGATGCCGCGAGCCTACGGCCCGAGGCCCGAGTCGGCGCCTCGAGACCGATCCCTTGATGCCTCGGCGCCGCCGATGTCGATGCCGCGAGCCTACCGCCCGAGGCCCGAGTTGGCGCCTCGAGACCGATCCCCGCCGATGGCCGATGCCCCCGGGCCGGCTGCCTCGATGCGCTTTTAGCCGATGCCTTGGGCCCGAATGCCCGCTAGTTTACTGAGTTTGGCAGCAGCGAGCGATTCGGGGCAGCGATTACCTCGTGCCGGCGGCCGAGCTGCGGCGGCCATCGCCGGTGTAGCGCCGGTCAGAATGCAAGAGCCGACCTCGCTTTGGTGAGTACATCCGGCACACATGCTATATTCGCGGGTGGCTCATTACTCGTGGAACCCTGAAAAGAACGAGTGGCTCAAGCGGGAACGCGGAATCTCGTTCGAGGATGTGGTTTTTCATATCGAAGCCGGTGATGAGGTTGATGTTTTTGAACACCCTAATCAGGAGCGCTATCCCGGGCAAAAGATATCTGTGGTGGTTATCGAGGGATACGCCTATTTGGTTCCGTTTATCGAATCCGAAAATGAAATTTTTTTGAAGACGATTATTCCGAGCCGAAAGGCATCGAAGCAATACGCTGGTGAATCAGATGCACAAGTTTGATCCGGAAGAGAAAGAGATACTCGAGTCGTTCGAAAGCGGGCGGCTGACTCCGGTAAAAAATCGGTCGCGTGAGCTGGCTCGGCACCGCAAGGTGGCCGAGGCGACTTTCGCCAAGGACAGTAGAATCAATATTCGTATTTCATCAAAGGATTTGCGGGCGCTTCAAAAGCGTGCTTTGGCGGAGGGTATGCCCTATCAAACCCTGGTATCGAGCGTTCTACATAAATTCGTAGAGGGCCAGATGGTGGAACAGCCGCACACCAAACGTCCCCAGCGAAACCGCTAGCCGGAGAGGGTCTGATGGTGCCCAGGAGAGGACTCGAACCTCCACGAATTGCTCCACTGGTACCTGAAACCAGCGCGTCTACCAGTTCCGCCACCTGGGCAAGATGGGTCGCTCAGCGCGAGGCGCAGGAATGTACGCATCCGGCCCGGGCTTGTCAATCGAGCCGGGCGGGCGAGCCGGGCGCGACGCCGAAAATCCGCTGCTAGAACGCATATACTGGTGCCTTGCGTCGCACGAAGCATTTCTAATGGTGAGCCACGATCCCGCGACCGCCGCGGAGCGGGTACAAAGCTTCATTCGAGCCGGGACCTGGGGTGCTGCCCTCGGAGCCCTCGATGAGCAGGCGGCGTTGCAGCCCGGCAATGCCCAGTTACAGGTGCAGCGGGCGCGATGTCTGTTGGCGCTGCGCCGCCGGCAGGAAGCGCTCGGCGCGGTGGACGCGGCGGAACGCTGCGCGCCGCACGATCCTTACCTGCTCGATGCCGCGGCAACGCTGCGCAGCTTCGCCAACGACCACCGGGGCGCCCTGGCGGCTTACGACCGCGCCGTCGCGCTCGCCCCGCACGTCGCGCGGTTGCGCTACAACCGCGCGGCGGTGCGTCGTTTCGTTGGCGATCTCGAGGGCGCCGAGGCGGATTACGACTGCGCCATTGCGCTGCGCCCGCTGGACTACGAGGCCTATTTCAACCGTTCCGAGCTGCGAATCCAGACGGCGGCCCGCAATCACGTGTCCGAGCTCGAGGCGCTGTCCGCCCGCCCGTTCGCCGACTGGCGCGGCGAGGTGCAAATCCGCTATGCGCTCGCCACGGAGTACGAGGATCTCGGCGATTACAAAAAGTCGTTCGCGCATCTGAAGCGCGGCGCCGACACGCGTCGCAAACACATGCAGTACGACGTGGCCCTCGACGTCGCGACCGTGGATTGGATCATCGAGGCCTTTCCCCGCGGCCCGGGACGGTCCGAGGAAACCGGCGGCGCGCCGGGGCCCGGGGAGGCGCCCATATTCATCGTCGGTTTACCGCGCAGCGGCACGACGCTGGTCGAGCGCATACTGGACGGTCATCCGCGGATCTCCGCCGCAGGAGAACTCGACGCGTTCGCGCTGGCGCTCGTGGACCAGGTGCGCCGAGGTGCCGGCCGGGCGGTGCCCCGCCGCGAACTGATCTCCTTATCCGCGACGTTGGATTTCGCAGCATTGGGCCGGGACTATATACGCCGAGTGCGCGACCTCCACGGCGAGGGCCGCTTCATCGACAAGATGCCGTTGAATTATCTGTATTGCGGCCTGATTCTACGCGCGTTGCCCGGTGCCAAGATCATCCACATGACTCGCCATCCGATGGCGGCCGGCTACGCGATCTACAAGACCTTGTTCAAGGACGGCTATCCATTCTCGTACGATTTGGCGGATATCGCGCGTTACTACGTCGGCTACCGGCGTCTGATGGATCATTGGCGTACCACGATGCCGGGCGCGCTCTATGACCTGAGCTATGAACGGCTGGTGTCGGACCGATTCGGCGAGACCCGCAAGCTGTTGGAATTCTGCGGTCTCGATTGGCAGGACTCGTGCGCCAACTTCGAACGCAACCCGTCCGCCAGCACGACGGCAAGCGCCGCGCAGGTGCGCCGCCCGATGTATGACTCCTCGGTGGTGCAATGGCGCCATTACAGCGCCGAATTGGCGCCGTTGAGCGAAGCGTTGACCCAAGCCGGCATCGAACTGTGATACCCGCTACGCGCTTTTTGGGCCGCGCACTTTCGAATTGCAACGACACTCGACACGGCAGAGCGCTGAGGCTCGCGGGCTCGGTCCGAGGGCTTGCGCCGATTCGACCGATGCGGGCGGCCGACCGCTGCGGAGGCGCCCGGACTCGCGATAACGAGACCCGCGGCGCCGGGTAAAACGCCGGCTGGGATGCAAAGCTGGTACCCTCGGCGCCAAATCATCAGCTCAAGGCTTATATACCCTATGACACGACGAGGTCCCCGAGGCTCGCGCCGCCCTAACTCGGACGCTCCCCCGACCAAACCCGCGGATACCGCCTCGGCCCAGCAGCCGCCCGCGCAGAGCAGACACGCCCGCAACGCCCCGCACCGACAGCCGCAGCCCGTGGCGCGCAACGCGCCCGGCCGCGCGGGCGGCCCCGGCGAAGGCGCCGATTGGCGCGTCGAGGATCCGAATATCGAACTGGAGCGGTCGCGCTATGCGGACCCGATCGCCAGCCGCGAGCTGCTGCTCAAACATCTGTCGGAAGCCCCCGAGCCGCTCAGCGCTGCCCGCCTGGCCAAGCGGCTCGGCTTGGACACGGATCGGCAGCGTGATGCGTTGGCCAAACGCTTGGCGGCGATGGTACGCGACGGGCAAGCCATCGAAGGCCCGAACGGCTTCGCAACCGCCGGCGAGGGGGAGCGTGTGGCCGGCCGGGTTCGCGGACGCGCCAATGGCGATGTCCTCGTCATGCCGGACGATGGTTCGGCGCCGCTGGTCTTGGCGCGGGCCGACACCGCGACCCTGATGCACAGCGACCGGGTGGAAGTGCTCGCGGTGGGGATGAACGAACGCGGGCGCCGTATCGCACGGCTGATCCGCCGTACCGCCGAGGGGTCGAAGCACATCGGCGGTGTCTGGCACGCGGTGGCAAACGGCGGGCGCGTCGCACCGGAAGATCCCGGCCATTGGTACGAGGTGGAGGTCGGCGCGCGCCAAAGCCACGGCGCTCGTGAGGGCGACAACGTGATCGTCGAGATCACCCGACGCCCGCAGGGCGATGCGCCGGCTCATGGCCGCGTGGTCGAAGTGCTCGATGATGTCCGGCCCTCGGACCTCGCGGCTCGTTTCGCGATTCTACGCCACGATCTGCCCGAGGAATTTCCCGCCGAGGTGCTGCACGAGGCGAATCTGTTCGCGCCCGACGTGCAAGCGCAGGACCGCGCCGGCCGCGAAGATCTGCGCGAATTGCCGCTGGTCACCATCGATGGGGCGGATGCCCGGGATTACGACGATGCGGTGTATGCCGCACCCGTGCGCTGGGGCGGCTGGCGGCTGGTGGTCGCCATCGCCGATGTGAGCCATTACGTCCGCCACGGCAGCGGGCTGGACGCGGAAGCGCGCGCGCGCGCGACGTCGGTTTATTTTCCGGACCGGGTGCTCGCGATGTTGCCCGAGCATCTGTCGAATCATCTGTGTTCGCTGCTGCCACGGGTCGAGCGGCTCGCATTCGTTTGCGACATGCGCATCAGCAAGGCCGGCAAGATCTCGCGCGGCCGGTTCTATGAGGCGGTCATTCGCTCGCATGCGCGGCTCACCTACGACCAGGCCTGGAACTATATCGAGCGGCAGGCCGACAAGGACTCCCGCACACATCAGGCGCGCGGCAATATCACCGACACGCCCAGCGATGAGCTGGCGCCCGAAGTGCGCGCTTCACTGAAAAATCTACATGCGGTCTACGGCGTGCTGAAGAAGGCGCGCGATGCGCGCGGGGCGTTGGATTTTCGCGGCGGCGAAGTCAAAGCGCGTATCGGCAACGACGGCAAGATCGAGGGCTTCTATGCCGTGACCCGCAACGATGCCCATCGCATGATCGAAGAGTGCATGATCGCCGCCAATGTCGAGGCGGCGGTGGCGTTGCGCACGGCCAAGGCCGGCAGTCTGTTTCGCGTGCATGGTCAACCCGAGGACAAGCGCGTCACGGAACTGCAAAAGGTACTGCAAGCCCTGCAGGTTGGAGCGACGTTTTCCGAAAAGCCGACGCCGCGCGAGTTCCGTCAACTGGTCGAGCGTCTGGCCGCGAGGCCCGACGGGCTGTTGCTCGAGGGGCTGGTGATTCGCTCCCTGGCCCAGGCCGTGTACCAGCAAACCAACATCGGTCATTTCGGGTTGGCGCTCGAGGAATACGCCCACTTCACCTCGCCGATACGTCGCTACCCGGATCTGTTGGTGCACCGCGCGTTGAAGGCGGCTGTCTTGCGCAATACGACCTCGGGACACAAATACAGCAGTGCGGAATTACAGACGCTGGGCGCGGAAAGCTCGCAGCGCGAACGCCGCGCCGACGAAGCGGCGCGCGATGTCATGGGCTACCTCAAATGCCTGTACCTGCAGCCGCGCGTCGGCGAAACCTTCGATGCGACCATCTCCAGCGCACTCGAATTCGGACTGTTCGTGCAGCTCAAAGAGGTGCCCATCGATGGCCTGGTGCACATATCCGCGATCCCGGGCGATTACTGGGAACTGGAGAGCGGCGGCATGGGCCTGGTGGGCCAGCGGACCGGGCGGCGCTGGCAAATGGGTGATGAGGTACGGGTGCGCCTCAGCCGGGTCGATCTGACGCAGCGTCAAATCGACTTCGAGTTGCTCGACGCGGACGCGGCGGCATCGCACGGGAC
>JALYHP010000056.1 GCA_030799355.1 Pseudomonadota bacterium | reverse complement strand
CCGGCCCCGGCGCGCCCGGCGGCGCGCCGCGGTTCACCTGCCGCCCGCTGGTCCCACCGCCCATGGCGGCCACCAACGGGTCGTCCGCGTTGAGTACCAGGGTGGCGGCGTGCGCGAAAATCCGCTGCTTGGCGCGCGCGTAGTCCTGCACCGTCGCGTAGCGGTCCATGTGATCCGCGGTCACGTTCAGTACCACCGCGGCCTGCAGATGGAGCGACGATGTGGTTTCCAATTGAAAGCTCGACAGCTCGAGTACATAGAGATCGGGAGCAGTTTCCTCCAGCAGATCGAGGACCGGCACGCCGAGATTGCCGCCGGCGAGGACCCGACGCCCCGCGGCGCTCGCCATGCTCGCGACCAAGCTGGTCACCGTACTCTTGCCGTTCGTACCCGTGATGCCGATCACCGGCGCACGCACCGCGCGCGCAAACAACTCGACGTCGCCCAGCACCTCGATGCCGCGGGCGCGCGCCGCCCGCGCGATGGGCTCATCGAGCGACACGCCGGGCGATATCAGCACTTGCGAGGCGCCCTCGAGCAACGACAGATCGAAGCCTCCCAGGCGCAGGTCCAGCGTCCGGGACATAGACCCGAGCTCCGCGAGCCCGGGCGGGGAATCGCGCGAATCCGTGGCGGCCGCGGCGATCCCGTGCTTCGCGAAGTACCGCAAGCACGATGCGCCCGTCTTGCCGAGGCCGACCACGACGCTCCTCATCAGCGGATCTTCAGGGTCGCGAGACCCGCCAGGACGAGTACGAAACTGATGATCCAGAAACGCACGATGACCTTGGGCTCCGCCCAGCCCTTGAGCTCGAAATGATGATGCAGCGGCGCCATGCGAAAGATACGTTTGCCGGTCAACTTGAAGGACGCCACCTGCAGCATCACGGAAACTGTTTCCAAGACGAACACTCCGCCCATCACGAACAGGACGATTTCCTGGCGCACCATCACGGCGATGGTTCCGAGAGCCGCGCCGATGGCGAGCGCGCCGACATCGCCCATGAAGACTTCGGCCGGATACGCGTTGAACCACAGGAATCCGAGGCCTGCGCCGGTCAGCGTGGCGCTGAAGATCAGCAATTCACCCACGCCGTGGATATAGGGAATCTGCAGGTAGGTCGCGAATTTGATGTTGCCGGTGGTGTAGGCAAAAATACCGAGCGCGGTCGCCACCATGACCGCCGGCATGATGGCGAGGCCATCGAGGCCGTCGGTGAGATTCACCGCATTGCTCGTGCCGACGATCACCAGATAGGCATAGGCGACGAAGCCGAGAGTGGTCATGGGCACCGCCACGGTCTTGAAGAAGGGCACGTACAGGGTGGTCTCGGCGGCGGTCTGATGCAGGCTGTGCAGCGTGTACGCAGCGACCAGCGCGACCAGCGATTGCGCGAGATATTTATAGCGCGCCGCCAATCCCTTGGAATTGCCGACCACCAATTTCAAATAGTCGTCGTAAAAGCCGATGGCGCCGAATGCCAGCGTGGTGGCCAGCAGTATCCACACGAAACGGCTGGACAGATCCGCCCACAGCACGGTACCGATCACCATCGCCACCAGGATCAATCCGCCGCCCATCGTCGGCGTGCCGGATTTCTGCAAATGCGTCTGCGGCCCGTCGGTGCGTATCCGCTGGCCGATCTGGTAGCGCGCCAGCGTTGCGATCATGCGCGGACCGATGAACAGCGCCATCGCGAGCGTGGTCATCGCCGCGAGGATGCCGCGCAACGTCAGGTACTGGAACACGTGGAAGCCGGAGTAGAACTTCGCCAGATAGTCGGTGAGATAGAGCAGCATGCGTTCAGCCCGCTCGCATCGGGCGGCCGGAATCCGTGCCACCGGTAAGTGCTTGGACCACGCGTTCCAAGCGATTGAACCGCGAGCCCTTGATGAGCACGGTGACACCGGCCGACAGCTCGGACTGCAGGCGCCGGATCAACGCGTCGGCATCGGCAAACCATTCCCCACCCGCACCGAACGTCTCCACGGTGCGGCAGCTCTGCGATCCCATCGCGAACAGCCTTGTCACGCCGCAATCGCGCGCATGGCTGCCGATGTGTGCGTGGCTGTCGGTGGTATGCACGCCCAGCTCGGCCATGTCCGCCAGCACCAGCCACGTCACGCCCGGCAGCGAGCGCAGCACTTCGAGCCCTGCGTGCACCGAGCTCGGGTTCGCATTGTAGGAGTCATCGATGATCCAGCTGCCGCGCGCACCGGCCTTCAGCTGCAGCCGGCCGGAAACCGGGCGGAAGTCCGCCAAGCCCGCGGCGATGTCTTCGAGCGAGGCACCCGCCGCGCTTGCCGCCGCCGCCGCCGCCAGCGCATTGGCGATGTTGTGCGCACCGCCCGCCTTGAGCAGGATGGGGCATGTGCCCAGCGGGCAGTGCAACGTGAACCGGCTGACGAACTCGCCGCCCTCGATGCTCTGCGCGAGGTTCTTGGCCATGAAATCCGCCGCGCCGTGCACCCCGAAGCTGAGGACGCGTCGCGCGCCCGCGATGCTGCGCCAATAGCCGGCATACGCATCGTCGGCATTGATCACGGCCGTGGCCTCAGGCTCGAGACCCTCGACCATTTCGCCTTCACCCCGGGCCACCCCGTCCAGGTCGCCGAAACCCTCGAGATGTTCGGCACCGGCATTGGTGATGAGGCCGACCGTGGGCCGCGCAAGCTCGACCAGCTCCGCCACGTCGCCGATGCGATTCGCACCCATCTCGATCACCGCGCTGCCGAGGTCGCGCTCCAGGCGCATCAATGTCAGCGGTACGCCGATGTGATTGTTGAGATTGCCGGCGGTGGCCATGCAGGTGCCCGTGCGCGACAAGATGCCCGCCGTCATCTCCTTTGCCGTGGTCTTACCATTGCTGCCCGCCACGCCCACGATGGGCAGATCGAAATCGGCGCGCCAGGTGCTCGCCAGTCGTTGCAGGGCGCGCAAGGCATCGGGCACCACGATTTGCGCCAGCGGCACCGGCATGTGCCGCTCCACCAAGGCGCCGGCCGCGCCGGCGGCATGCGCGGCGGCGACGAACAGCGCGCCATCGAAATTCGGGCCGCGCAGCGCGACGAACAGCGCGCCGGGCGGCAACGTGCGGCTGTCGCTCGACACCGCGCCGAAGCTCGCGTCGGTGCCGCCGCTCGATGCGCCAATGCCCGGCGTAGCTGCGCCGATCGTGCCGCCGGGCAGACCGGCGGTGAGTATGCCTCCCACCGCTCGCGCCGCATCCTGCAAGGTGCGCTTCATGCCACCGCTCCCAGATGACGCAGCGCCTCGCGCCGGTCGCTGAATCTGCGGCGCACATCGCCATAGATCTGGTAATCCTCGTGACCCTTGCCGGCAATCAGCACCATGTCGGGCGCCCGGGCCTCGGTGAGCGCGGCCGCGATCGCTGCGCCACGGTCATGGATGATTCGCAAGGGACGTCGGACGATGCCGGATGTGATATCGCGCGTGATGCTCTGCGGATCCTCCGACCGCGGATTGTCGTCGGTGACGATGATCTGGTCGGCCAGCTCATCCGCGACGGCGCCCATCAGGGGGCGTTTTCCTGCGTCGCGGTCGCCACCGCAGCCGAACACACACCACAATGCGCCGCGGCAATGCTCGCGCAGCGCACCGAGCGCCTTGGCGAGCGCGTCCGGCGAATGCGCGTAATCGATCACCGCCACCGGTTTACCGTCGCCGGGGGCTTCGATCACTTCCATGCGGCCCGGCGGGGCGGCGCACTCGGCGAGCGCCGTCGCGGCATCGGCGAGCGGCACGCCCAGGCCCACCAAGCTCGCGAGTACGATCACGGCATTCTCGGCGTTGAAGCGGCCCAGCAGCTTGGTGGCCACGCGCAGCGCGCCGAAGCTGCCCGCCAGCGACAGCGACACACCATGCAGGTCCAGCACCACGTCGCCGGCATGCAACGAGCGATCCGCGAGCCACCCGGAGTCACAGGCCCCCACCCACACCGCTGTGAGAGGCACGCGCCCGCCCAACTCCAATGCCATCTCGCGGCCGAAGGCATCGCCGATGTTGACGATGACGTGCTGCAGATCGGCGGACGCGAACAGCCGTGCCTTCGCGGCGCCGTAGGCTTGCATCGACCCGTGATAATCCAGATGGTCGCGCGTCAAATTGGTGAACGCCGCCGAATGAAAGCGTACGCCGTCGACACGCCCTTGGTCGAGCGCATGCGAGGAGACCTCCATCGCGACATCGCGCACGCCCGATGCGCGCAAGGTCGACAGCAGCCGATGCACGGCCACGGCATCGGGCGTGGTGTGCGTGGGCGCCCGCAGCGCGCCGATGCGTCCCCAGCCAATGGTACCGACGTAGGCCGCATCGGACTTCAACCGCGCAAGACATTGCGCGAGCAGATACGCGCAGGTGGTCTTGCCGTTGGTGCCGGTGATGCCGACGATGCGCATGTGCGAGGAGGGCCATCCGAAGAACCGGTCGGCGAGGCGGCCCACCAGTTTTCCGAGCCCGGGTATGGGGGCCACGAACACCGCGGCATCGGCGGCAAGCGCCGCCGCGTCGCGCGCGAGATTCTGGTCGGGTTTTTCGGGCGGATCCCACAACACCACGGTGGCGCCGCGCGCCACCGCTTCGGCGGCGAATGTCAGGCCGTGCGATCGATGGCCACGCAGCGCCAAGAACAAGCTTGCGGCCCGTGCCTCGCGGCTATCGAGCGTAAGGTCCGACACCATGCGGTGCGATGAACCGCTCGATTCCAAGGCCGGCGCCGTGACGATGCCCTCGAGCAGCCACTTCAGGGAAACGCCTTGTGCCGTTGCGCTCGAGGATTGCTCGCTCATGGCCCGTCACTCGCTTGTACCAGCGCGGCGGCCGGTACGTTCTGCAAATCATCGGGCGGCACATCCATGAGACGCAGCGCGCCCGACATGACATTCGCGAACACCGGTGCCGCCACCGTGCCGCCCTGGGCGAGCGTACCCACCTCGTGCAGATCTCGGCTCGGCTCATCGATCACCACGACGGTGGCGAGCTTCGGATGCGACGCCGGCACCAAGCCGGCGAATACCGCCATGATCCGGTCCGTGGAATAGCCGCCCGCGATCGATTTGAACGCGGTGCCGGTTTTGCCGGACACCCGGTAGCCGACCACGGCGGCGCGTGTGGCGGTGCCGCCCTTCTCGATGACTTGCTCCATGAGCTGCACCAGCTCGTGCGCTACTTTCGGATCGAGCACCTGCTCGCCCGGCACCGGACCCGTGACGCGCTCGAAAGACAGCGGACGCTTGATGCCGCCCGCACCGACGGTGGCATAGGCATGTGCGAGCTGCAGCGGCGTGACGGACAGACCATACCCGTGGGACAGGGTCGCGATTCCGATGGGCCGCCAATGAGCATAACTCGACAGCATGCCCGCCGATTCGCCCGGGTAGCCGCTTCCCGTCACTTGGCCGAGCCCTAAGCCGGTGAGCGTCTTCCAGATCTGTTCGGGCTTCAACGACAGCGCCACTTTGGCGGTACCGACATTGCTCGACTTGGCCAGAATGGTGGCGAGATCCACCGTACCGAGATTGGTCTCGTCCTCGAATACCTTGGTGCCCACCTTCAAGAACCCGGGAGCGGTGTCCACCACGCTGTCGGCGCGATACTGTCCCGAGGCCAACGCGGCGGCCATGATGAACGGCTTGATGCTCGACCCGGGCTCGAAGATGTCGGTGGCGGCGCGATTGCGATACAGCCCGGGCTTCAGCTGTTCGCGATCGTTGGGATTGTACGAGGGCTGATTGACCATCGCCAACACCTCGCCCGTGTCGACGTCGACGACGATCACCGACCCCGCCTGCGCGCGGTACTCTTGCATCGCCGCCTTCAGCTCACGGTACGCGAGATACTGGATGCGCAAATCGATGCTGGTGACCAGATCGCGGCCCGGACGCGGCGCGCGGATGCTCTCGACGTTCTCTACGTAGCGGCCATACAGATCCTGTATGACGCGTTTCGCGCCATCCTCGCCGTTCAGCAGCTGATCGAACCCGAGCTCGAGTCCCTCCTGTCCCGTGTCGTCGACGGTGGTGAAGCCGACCACATGTCCCGCAACCTCGCCCGCAGGGTAGTAACGCCGGTATTCGCGCAGCAGATTCACGCCGGGAATCCCCAGCGCCTTGACCTGCGCAGCCTGGTCCGGCGGCATGTGCCGCACGAGATACAGAAACTCGCGATCCAGATTGCTGGTGATGCGCCGCGCCAGATACTGAGGGTCCTGTTTCAGGGCCTTGGCGAGCTTCGGCAACTGGTCGATGTTGTCGTCGAGTTCCTGGGGATTGACCCAGACGCTGTCCACCGGCGTGCTGATGGCCAGCGGTTCGCCCGACCGATCCGTGATGGCGCCGCGATGCGCCGCGATCTTCACCACGCGCATCGCGCGGTCATCGCCCTGCTTCGCGAGAAAGCCGTGATCCAGCAGCTGCAGTTCCACCGCGCGCGCCGCGAGACCGGCCGCACCGAGCACGACCATTCCCAGCACCACGGACGAGCGCCAACGATAGCTTTTCGCTTGAGTCTCGTTTTCGCCGGAGCGCGGCTTGGCGTTGAAACGTGACTTCACGGCCGCACGATCCGTACATCGCGCGTTTGCGGCAAGCTCATCTGCAGCTTCGCATTCGCCACCCGCTCGACGAACGCGGGTGAGGACCAGTAGCTCTGTTCGAGCTGCAGACGCCCCCACTCCATCTCGAGAGAATCCCGTTCGGCATTGAGTTTTTCCAGATGTACGAACAGGTCGCGCGCCTTGTGGCGCGCGTAGATCACCTGCACGGACGAGCCGAGCACGGCCAACCAGAGCAGCGGAAGTACGATGAACATCGGCTTGGGAGTCTTCATGCGGCCAGGCCTTCATTCAAACGCTCGGCAACGCGCAAGCGCGCGCTGCGGGCGCGCGGGTTGCGGGCGAGCTCGTCGCTGTCGGCTTGAATCGCCCGCCCGACCAAGCGCAGCTTCGGCGCCGCGTGTGCGGGCACAAAGGGCAATCCCGCGTACACCGGGTCGGTGGTCGAGTGCCGCCGCATGAATTGCTTGACGATACGGTCTTCCAGCGAATGGAAACTGATCACGGCCAAACGCCCTTGCGGTGCCAGACGCTCGAACGCGGCCTGCAGCGCGATTTGAAGTTCGTCGAGTTCGCGGTTGACATGGATGCGCAGCGCCTGAAAGACCCGGGTCGCCGGATGCTTGGCGGGGCGTCCGTTGGCGCCGCGGCCGCCCTTGGCGCGCGCCACTCGAGAAATCATGTCGGCGAGCTCCAGCGTGCGTTCGAAGGGCTTGAGTTTTCGATCGGTGACGATGGCGCGTGCGATGCGCGGCGCGAACCGCTCTTCGCCATAGTCGCGAAAGATGCGAATCAGCTCGGCCTCCGACGCGCCGTTGACCACGTCGGCGGCACTCATCCCCTCGCCCTTGGTCATGCGCATGTCCAGAGGACCGTCCTGCATGAAGCTGAAGCCGCGGGAGGCATCGTCGAGCTGCGGCGAGGACACGCCAAGGTCGAACAGAATGCCGTCGGCTTTCAGTCCGTGCGCGACTCGATCGGCGCATGCTCCGAGCTGCGAGAAGGGAGCGAAGAATATCGACACCCGCGGATCGGCGGCGAAGCGCGCGCGGGCTTCGGCGACGGCCACCGGATCGCGATCGAGGCACAGCAATCGACCGTCTGCGGCGAGCTTTTCCAACAGTGCTCCTGCGTGTCCGCCCCGCCCGAAGGTGGCATCCAGATAGACGCCGCCCGCCCGTATATTCAATGCCGTCAATACTTGCGCAAGCAGTACCGGGGTGTGCTGCTCCACAGTTTTTTCGGTACCCACTAAATCGACAGCGTTTCGAGGTCGGCGGACAGATCGGCGCCGGCGCCATCGTCGGCGAGCCACTCGCCGCTCTTTTCGTTCCAGCGCGCCTCGTCCCACAATTCGAACCTCATTCCCTGGCCGATCAATATGGCGTCGCGCGTCAGATGGCCGAACTCACGCAGGTTCGGAGGCAGCAAGATGCGCCCGTGCCCGTCGAGCTCCAGATCCGTGGCGTTACCCACCATCAAGCGTTGCAACTGCCGGTTCTGTGCGTTGAGCGAGGGCAACCGCATCAATTTGCGCTCCACTTCCTCCCAATCGGGCAGGGGATAGATTTGCAGGCACTGATCTCGGTCGACGGTGACGATCAATCGCCCTCCGCAACGTTCCTGCAGCCGCTCTCGATACCGGGTGGGCATCACCATCCGGCCTTTTGCATCGAGAGTTAGTTTGCTGGCGCCCCGGAACATTGCTGGATGGGTTCGAGACCCATTATCTCCCACTTTTTCCCACCAGGCACCACTATAGGGAGCGCAGCGCCACACTGTCAACGCTTTAAGTTAAAAAAAACTTGGGACAACAGGGACTTAGGTCACCGGCGACTCTCGAGGGAGCCTCGCGGTCGACTCCGTATCGAATCAACCTGTTAGGCGATATTCATAAACAAAGCAGCAGGAGGTAACCGGTGGGACGCCACATCCTCGGTCGGGGTTCCCGCACCCCCGTAAATCCAGCGCGTCTTGTTCTTCCGGCGCGCTTCGCGCCGCTAGCGGTCGGGGGTGTCTTCCACCCCCGGAAATCCAGCGCGTCTTGTTCTTCCGGCGCGCCCCGCGCCGCCCTCGGTCGGGGGTGTCTTGCACCCCCGTAAATCCAGCGCGTAAGCGCTTAAGAAAGGAGTCGGCCGTTAAGCCGGGTTCTGTCGTGGGCAGTCATTCCTCTGGGATGCGCGTCGCCGCGCACCTCTAGCGACCTACCCGGAAGCCTATGTGCGGGCCGCACACTGCGGCCACGAGCGCCGCTGCTTCCCTATTTGGTCTTGCTTCAGGTGGGGTTTGCCGTGCCACCGATGTTGCCACCGGCGCGGTGCGCTCTTACCGCACCATTTCACCCTTACCGGTACCGCTCGCGCGGTACGTAGGCGGTATCTTTCTGTTGCACTTTCCGTAGGCTCGCGCCTCCCAGGCGTTACCTGGCACCGTGCCCTGTGAAGCCCGGACTTTCCTCCATGTGCTCACGCACACAGCGACTGCCTGGCCGACTCCGGCGTGCACCATACGCAGGTATGAGTGCGAATGCGAGAGGAAAACCGTCAGGTGCCTTTCTTGACGCGCGCAGCGCCCATCGGCTGGCCGTCGCTTCGACGCCATCAAGTCGCGCATCAGCCCTTGAGTTCCAGCGCCCGCTTGTACGCTTGGTTGTCCCGCACACCGGCAATTCGGGCAGCCAAGCCCGCCGCCTGCTTCAGCGGCAGCTCGGCGAGCAATAGGGTGAGGACCCGGTCGAGCGCGCCGCCATGCCCGTCGGCACCGCCCTCGGCGGCGGCTTCGAGGGGCGCCCCGCCGATCACCAAGACGATCTCCCCGCGCGTAAAATTTCCGTCGCTGGCCGCCCGCTCCACCAATTCGCCGAGCGATCCCCGGTACGTGGCCTCGTGCAGCTTGGTGATCTCCCGCGCCACCATGGCGGGGCGCTGCGCGCCGAAGACGGCGGTGCAATCCGCGAGCGTTTCCGCCACGCGATGCGGCGACTCGTAAAACACCAGTGTGCGCGGTTCCCGCTCGAGCGCCTGGAGGTGGGTGCGGCGCGCGCCGCCGCGCGCGGGTAGGAACCCCTCGAAGCAAAACCGATCCGTCGGCAGACCGCCGATCGAGAGCGCCGCCACCGCCGCGCAGGGGCCGGGAATGGCTACGACCTCGACATCCGCCGCCGCCGCCGCGCGCACCAGGGCGAAGCCCGGATCGCTGATGGCCGGCGTGCCGGCATCGCTGACCAGGGCGATGGATAGCCCGCCCTGCATTCGCTCGATCAGCTGCGCGGCGCGCTGCCCTTCGTTGTGCTCATGCAGCGACACCATCGGCGTGGTGATGCCGAAATGCTTCAGCAACGTGCCGGTATGGCGCGTATCCTCCGCGGCGATCAAACCGCAATTCTCGAGCGTCGTACGCGCCCGCGGGCTCAAATCGGCCAAATTGCCGATCGGCGTCGCGACCACGTAGAGGCGCCCTGCACTCGCCTTTGCCACTATAATCCGCGCCTCTGTTTCGGGTTGAAGGAATGCAGGGTATGGCAGTGATCTCGCGACGTCCACGGCTGACGCTCTGCACGCTGTTGCTGGCCACACTCACCGTGGCGGCATGCAGCCTGGTGCAACCGGTCGAAACTCCCGACAGACCGACGCGGGCCAAAACCCTGGCCGCCGAGGGCAAGCATGCCGAAGCCGCGCAAGCCTATGCCGAGCTTGCCGGTGAGGATCCGGCCAACCATGACAATTATGAACTGTTGAGCGCTGAGCAGTGGGCGGCCGCCGGTAACGTGGCGCAGGCCAAGCAGGCGCTTGCATCGGTTTCACCCGAGGCGCGCAGCCCCCTGGCGACCTCCCGGGCACTGGTGTCCGCGGGCATCGCCTTGGTCGAAAATGATGGTACGCGGGCCCTGCACGAACTGGATTCGATCGCCGTGCCGGCCGCGTCCGATCTGGCGCAGAATTACTGGTATATCCGCGGTCAAAGCCTCTTCCTGACCGGCCATCCCGTAGAGGGCACCGCCGCCTTCGTCGAACGCGAACGCTACCTGACCGATACCGGGGCGTTGCGGGCCAGCCGCGAACAGCTGTTCAACGCCATCCGCGACGCCGCGCAGCGCGGCGAGTCACTGCAATTTCCGCCGAAAACCGATTTCACCATCGCCGGCTGGCTGCAATTGGGCCCCGTACTCCTCGAGCTGCAGCGCGATCCCATGCACGCCAGCGCCGCTCTCGAGAACTGGCGGCGCCTCTATCCGCAACACCCCGCGAACGAGAGCGTGCTGACCGTCGCCCAGAGTCAGATCGCGGTGGCCACCGAGTTTCCCGACCAGATTGCGCTGCTCTTGCCGCTATCGGGCCGCGCCGAGGCCATCGGCGTGGCGGTGCGTGACGGCTTCATTGCCGGCTTTCTCGAGCAAGACTCCCGCTCTCGTCCGCGCTTGAAGATTTACGACGTCGCCGCGGAAGCGCCGGCCGCAGCCTATCAGCACGCCATCCAGGATGGCGCGGGCTTCGTGGTGGGCCCGCTCACCAAGGAAGATGTGGCGGCCGTCATGCCCTTGAGCGCCGGCCGGATACCGGTACTCGCGTTGAATTTCCTCGCCGACTCGGTGAATGCCTCCGACAATTTCTATCAGTTCGCGCTGCTGCCCGAGGACGAAGCCCGCATCGTCGCGCGGCGCCTGGTGAGCGACGGCAAGCCCCGGGGCGTGGCCATCGTGCCCGACGGCGAATGGGGCCGACGCGTCGCGGCGGCTTTCACCGATGAGCTGACCCGTCTCGGCGGCAGCGTGCTCGATGTGGGCCGCTATGAATCGGGTCGTGCCGATTTCTCGGAGGTGATCAAGCAGACCCTGCGGGTACACGGCGCCAAGGGAGAACCTGCCACTCATCGCAGCGACGCGGCCTTCGTTTTCGTCGCCGGCACACCGAGCATCGAGCGGCTGATGGTGTCGCAGCTGAAATTCCATTATGCGGGAGACGTGCCGGTGTATTCGACATCCGATAGCTTCGAACCGGACCCCAGCGCCAACGGCGATTTGGACGGCCTGCTCTTTCCTGACATGCCCTGGATGGTGTCGGCCGACCCGGTAACCGGGCGCATCCGCGATGCCGTGCGGGATGCATGGCCGTCGCGTACGGCGCGGCGCGATCGTCTCTACGCGTTCGGGTTCGATGCCTACCGGCTCGTTCCCGTGCTGCGCTCGCACGGCCTTAACGGCACCGGCGAGATCGAGGGCGTCACCGGCAAGCTACGCCTGGATGAGCACAACCGGATTCGCCGCGACCTCGATTGGGCGCAGATAAAAAATGGCGAGCCGGCCCCGCTGTAGGTACGCGCGGCACCCCCACCCGTGACCCAGCCGCGGCCAGCCCTACTGCCCGGGCGGGCGGCCCGCACCGCCGCATCCGCGGCCGAACCGCGCAATGTGCGACGGTCGTCACTTTGCGTAGGAAAAAGGTGTCCGGGCGCGCCTCGGTGACGCGCGGTGCGGTGCACACTTTGAAGCCTGGCGGGTACTTAGGGGTGACAACACGTGCAAGCCGCCGCAGGGCAAGCAAATCGGCAAGCATGGGTTCGCGGGACCGGCACGGTACTTGCGTACACACTCATCTATTTGATGGTCGATACCGCGCTGAATCGCTTCGCATTCAGCGACGCCTGGACCATCATTTGGCCTTTGAACGGCGTCAACGTCGCGCTGCTCCTGATGCGACCCCGTTCGTCGTGGGCGTGGATACTGCTCGGCATCGAGCTCGGCACGGGCATCGGCGAATGTCTCGATGACAACCCCGTCCAACTGGAGCTCTGCCAGAGATTCCTTTCGGTCACCGAGGTAGTTATCAGCGCGTCGTTGCTGCCGCCCTTCGTGACCCTGGAACGATGGCTACGCACCCCATGGATCTTCGCGCGTTTTTTTGCGGCGCTGGTCCTCGGACCGGGTATCTCCGGAGCGATGGCGGCGGTCCTATTCCATTACGCCCAAGGCCAGTCCTACCTCCTCGCGTTCAATAACTGGGCCACGGCCGACGCGCTCGGGATCGCCGCGACCATGCCCCTGGCGCTGTCGCTGGGCTCCGCCCAGATGCGCAGCCTCTGGCGGTGGGCTGCACTGCCGAAAACGCTGGCCGTGCTGATACTGGCGCTCGCGGGGGCCGCGTGCATCTTCTCCATCAGCCGCTACTCCCTGATATTTTTGCTGTTTCCGCTGCTGCTGCTGGTGGATTCGGTACTCGCCTTCGCCGGATCGGCCATCGCCGTGGTCGGGGTACTGTTGATCGCCGTCTATTTCACCAGCCATTCTCGGGGGCCGTTCGGCGTGTGGCCCACCGATCTGGCCATCCCTCGGGATCTGGCGGTACAGATTTATTTCGGCTTCCACATGATCGCTCTATTCCCGGCCTCCATCATGTTCACGGAACGTAGGCGCATGGCCAACGACCTGCTCGACACGAACGCCCGCCTGACGGTACTGGCATCTGTCGACGGACTGACCGGACTCGCCAATCGGCGCTGCTTCGACGAACGCCTGGCGCAAGAATGGAATCGCGCCATGCGGCACCGCAAGCCGATTGCGCTCGCCATGATCGATCTCGATAACTTCAAGCAGTTCAACGATCTGTATGGGCACCTGGCGGGGGATCGCTGCCTGCGCAGCGTGGCGGACGCGCTCGGCCGCCAGGTGAAGCGGCCCGAGGATCTGGTCGCACGATTCGGCGGCGAGGAGTTCACGCTGCTGCTGCCGCATACCTCGGCGGAGGGCGCGCTCAGGGTGGTCGAGCGAATTCGCAACGCCGTGTTCGAATTGGGGTTGGACCACATCGGCAATTCCTGGGACCGGGTGACGGTATCCATCGGCTACACGGCACTCACGCCGGTCACCGGGGGCTTCGGGCCTTCCCGCCTGATACAGCTCGCCGACGCGGCGCTCTATCAAGCCAAGAGCCGCGGCCGCAACCGCGTCGAGATGCTGTCCATCGAAGTCGTGCAGGCCGCGAACGGCCAGAGCACCAGTTCCAAAAACCGCATCGTCAGGATCCTCGGCGGTGCCGAACGTGAGGCCGACGTGGATGGCCGGTCATTTCCGCGCGAACGCGTCAAATAAAGCCGGTAACCTCGCGCCTGCGCCGGTGCACGATGCACCGATGGCGCAGATAGTCCCTCCGCTGCGCGGTGCGGCGGCCGAGGAGCTGGCCGCCGCATACTTGCAGGGGCGAGGCCTGTCGATCATCGCCCGCAACATGCGCTGCAAGCTGGGCGAACTCGACCTCGTCTGTCTTCACGCTGAGGTCTTGGTGGTCGTGGAAGTACGGCAACGCGCCCAGGCCGACTTCGGCGGAGCCCTCGCCTCGGTGAACTCGCGAAAGCGCCGCAAACTCGTTCGGGCCACCCAATTCCAATGGCAGCGTCGGCCCGCATGGCGGGCCCGTGTACTGCGTTTCGACGTGCTGGCCGTGCAAGGGCGACCGGACGGTACTTATGATATCGAGTGGGTGAAGGACGCATTTCGCGGGTGACCCGCGAGGTTGCTGCCACTGACCCGCCCCGCCGCCGGGGACGCGCCGGGCGGCGCCACACCCGCCTGCCGGGGGGGGCTGGCTGCTCTCGCCTACTTGACCACCTGCAACTTGGGCCGTTTCGACTGAGTCGCCACCGGTGCACCGGTGGCGGGCGCAGCGGGCGGACCATCCGTGGGGTCAGGATCGGCATCGCCCTCCGGGAAAATCATGCCTTGGCCGGTCTCGCGGGCATAGATCCCGAGTATCGCGCGTACCGGGACCAGAACGGCGAAACCCACGCCGCCGAAACGCGCCTCGAAACTCACGAAATCGTTCCCCAACTTGAGCATCTGAGTCGCGGAAAAGCTGACGTTCAGGACGATCTTCCCATCCTTCACGTACTGGCGCGGTACGGTGACGCCCTCCGCCGCGGCGTCCACCACGATGTGCGGCGTCTCGCCGCTATCGGTGATCCACTCGTGGAGCGCGCGAAGCAAATAAGGGCGACGCGGCTTCAATGGCGCATATCCCGTTCGGCTTCGGATAGGCAGGCGCGGAAGGTGGATCGCGAAAAGATCGAGTTCATGTACTTCACGATGGGCTGAGCTTGGACGGGCAGCTCGATGCCGTAGGAAGGCAATCGCCACAGGATGGGCGCGATACTGGCATCGACCAGGGAGAACTCGTCGCTCAGGAAAAACGGCTTGGCCTTGAACACATCGGCACTGGCGCAGATGGCCTCGCCAAGCACCTTGCGGCTCTGCTCCGCGGTTTTCGAGAGGGCGCCCTGTTCGATGTCGTTGGCCAGGGCGTACCAGTCCCGCTCCACCCGGTAGAGCGCAACGCGAAATTGCGCCCGGGTGACCGGATCGATGGGCATCAAGGGCGGATGCGGGAAACGCTCGTCCAGATATTCGATGATGACCCGTGAGTCGTACAGCACCAGGTCCCGATCCACGAGCGTGGGCACGCTATGATAGGGATTCAGATCGAGCAGATCTTCAGGCAGCTTGCGAAGATCGACATTGACCAATTCGATCGCGATCCCCTTCTCGGCAAGAACCAAGCGCGCCCGGTGGCTCCAAGCATCTGCCGGCGCCGAAAACAGAGTCATCACCGAGCGGCGTGCCAAACGCGATCTCCTGAGGCCTTAGGACACAAAGGAGGTCCTCCGCGTCAGTGGACGTCCTTCCAATACTCTTTCTTCAGCATGTACGCGAATGCAAAAAATACAAGCAGGAACAGAATCACGAAAACGCCCAGGGATTGACGCTTTGCCTTGGCCGGCTCTCCCGCATAGTCGAGAAAGTTCGCGGTGTCCCTGGCAAACTGATCATACTCCTCTGGCTTCATGGCGCCCGGGGTCATCTGTTCCACCCCCACCAGAACCATGTTGGCGTTGCCGTGCTCGTCCGCTTCGTTCTTGAAGACGGGTTTCTGCAGCCCCTGCAGATCCGCCACCACATCCGGCATGGCCGCGCCCGGCAGAATCAGATTATTGGTGCCCCAGATACGGGTCTTGTCCACGTAAAAACCCTTCAGGAACGAGTAGATATAGTCTACGCCGCGGGCCCTGGCCATCAGCGACAGATCCGGCGGCTGCTTGCCGAACCAGCCTTCGGAGGCGGCAGGCATGGCGCTGTTGATGGTCTCGAATGTCTTATCCGATGTGAACATCAAATTCGCGGCAAGTTCCGATTCCGGTATCTGCAGATCCTTCGCCGCGCGGTTGTAGCGCAGATACTTGAGCGAGTGGCAACCGGAGCAGTAATTCATGAAATTACGCGCCCCGCGCTGCAGCGACTCGATATTGTTGATATCCGCCCCGGACGGCGGCAATGCCCCGCCCTCTTGCGCCGCCGCGAGGCGTGTCCCGGCCCCGGCCGCCAGCAGCACGGCCGCAAACGCCACCAAAGACTTATGCATGTCCCGTGACCCTCTCAGGCACCGGCTTCACGCTGTCGATCTTCGTGTACCAGGGCATCAGCAAAAAGAAAGCGAAATAAAGCGCCGTGCAGATCTTCGCCAACAGCGGATAGATACCGGCCGGTGGCTTCAATCCGCAGATGCCCAAGACGATGAACGACACCGAGAAGGTGGCCAAGGCGATTTTATAAATCGGCCCCCGATAGCGTATCGACAACACCGGCGAACGGTCCAACCACGGCACGAAGAACAGCACCACGATCGCCGCGCCCATGACCAGGACGCCCCAGACCTGCGTGCCGGCGAAGGAAGGGACGGCGCGCAACATGGCGTAGAACGGCGTGAAATACCAGACCGGCGCGATGTGCGGCGGCGTCTGCAGCGGATTGGCGGGCTCGAAATTCGCCGACTCCAGGAACAATCCACCGAAGGTGGGCGCGAAGAAAATGACGCCGCAGAAAATCAAGAGAAATCCGGCCACGCCGACCACATCCTTCACCGTGTAATACGGATGAAACGGAATGCCGTCCAGATAATGGCCCGCCGCGTCCTTGTGTTTCTTGATGTCGATGCCGTCGGGATTGTTGGAGCCGACCTCGTGCAGCGCCGTCAAGTGAACGGTCACCAAAAACACCAACGCCAGCGGCAACGCGGCCACGTGCAGCGCGAAGAACCGGTTCAAGGTGGCATCGGCGATCACGTAATCGCCGCGAATCCACTCGACCAGGCCGCCGCCGATGACCGGCAGGCTGCCGAACAGGGAAACGATCACCTGGGCGCCCCAGAAGCTCATGTTGCCCCACGGCAGCACGTAGCCCATGAACGCTTCCGCCATCAGCAGCAAGAAAATCAAGCAGCCGAAAATCCACACCAGTTCACGCGGCTTGCGGTGCGACCCGTAGAGCAGCGCGCGGAACATGTGCAGGTACACCACGATGAAGAATGCCGACGCCCCGGTCGAGTGCAGGTAGCGTATGAGCCAACCCCAATCGACATCGCGCATGATGTACTCCACCGAGGAAAATGCTTCGGCGGCCGATGGCTTGTAATTCATCGTGAGAAAAATGCCCGTGACCAGCTGCAGCACGAGGATGAGGAGCGCGAGTGAGCCGAAGTAGTACCAGAAGTTGAAATTCTTCGGTGCGTAATATTCGGCGACGTGCTCCTTCCACAGTTTGGTCAGGGGGAAGCGCTGATCGATCCACGCGATCAAACCTCGGGAGCTGCCGGGATCGGCGGATTCAGGTGCTGCGGCCATCGCTCAACCTCTTCTTCGTCAACTAGGCGGTCTTCTGGGGGGTCTCGGAGAGGGCATCGATGCCTATCGAAATGCGCGCATCCCCGGAGAATTTGTAGGCAGGAACGGGAAGATTCTTCGGCGCCGGCATACCCTTGAAGACACGGCCGGATATGTCGTACTTGGAGCCGTGACAAGGGCAGTAAAAGCCCCCCGGCCAGCCCGGCCCCAAATCGGTGCCGGCCACTTGGGTAGGGTTGTTGGGCTCGAACGCGCCCAGCGGCGAGCAGCCCAGGTGAGTGCACACGGCCAGGCCGACCCAGTATTCGTCCTTCAGCGCGCGCGCCGGTCCCTTGATATAAGCCGGCTGCAAAGAGTCTTCCGATTTGGGATCCGCCAACAGGTCGTCATGACCGGTCAGTTGATCGATCGCGGCCTTACCTCTGCGCACGATAAAGACCGGTTGCCCGCGCCACACCACTTTCAGCATCTGGCCGACTTCGAGTTTCGACGCATCGACTTCCACCGGAGCGCCCAGCGCTTTCGCGCGCGCGCTCGGCTGCCACGACGCCAGGAAAGGGACGGCCGCGAATGCCACGCCGATCGCACCGGTACCGACGGTCGCCGCCGCCAGCAACCGCCGCCGATTGTAGTCAACCTCATCACTCATTCGATCGCCCCGAATCATTTTGACAAATCTTCACGCAAACCCCTAGAGCGGCAGTGTTTCCCAAACAATATTGGGAGCGCATTATACACAGATAACCGGCTGGCCCTGCAGGCATGAGGAGCGATATTAATTGCACAGCGCACGCGTCCTCGTGGGTTTCTTGTTCCGAGCGGCGATTGTCGGCCTCGCCGCCGCGTTTCTATTGGTTTGGTGGAAACCCGCCTTGTTGGGTGCCGCCCCGGCACGGCGCGGCGCCGGCACTACGCCCGTGCAGAGCGCCTCGGTCACTCTGCAGGCAAGTCAAACGCCGGGCGGCGCTGCACCGGCGGCCATGCCCGACATCGCGCCCCGCACCGTGTCGCTGCCGAGTTTTGCCGATGCGGTGGCGCGGGCCGCGCCCGCGGTGGTCAACATCTACACCGCTCGCGTGGTTACCGAGCGCACGCAGACGGCGCCGCTCGATCAATTGTTCGGCGACTACTGGCCGAGCTATCGACAACGCGTCGAGCGCAGCCTCGGATCCGGCGTCATCGTCGATGCAACGGGCACCATCGTCACCAATCAGCACGTGATCGCCGGCGCCGATTCGATCCGCGTGCAGCTCGCCGACGGACGGGTCGCCGATGCCAAGATCACGGGCCAGGATCCCGATACGGACATCGCCATACTGCACCTGTCCCTGGGCAATCTGCCCGCCATGCCGATGGGTCGCTCCGATACGTTGCGGGTGGGCGACATCGTGCTCGCCATCGGCAATCCGTATGGTTTGAGTCAGACCGTGACCCAAGGGATCGTGAGCGCCACCGGCCGGGGTCAGCTGGGTCTTGCGACCTTCGAGAACTTCATTCAAACCGATGCGGCCATCAATCTCGGTAACTCCGGCGGCGCACTCATCGACGCCAACGGCGATCTGGTCGGCATCAATACGGCCGTCTTGAACCGCGCTTCCGGCGGACCCGAGGGCATCGGTTTCGCGATTCCGGTGAACCTGGTACGCGGCGTGATGGAACAGGTGCTCAAGCAAGGCCATGTGATGCGCGGCTGGCTCGGGTTCATGCCGCAGGATCTGTCCCCCGAACAGTCGGCGCAGCTCGGCATCGGTCCCGACGGCGGTGTCACCGTGGTCAATATCCTGGTGAAAAGCCCGGCCTTCGAAGCGGGCGTCAGACCCGGAGACTTGATTACGGGCCTGAACGGCGAGCCGGTCAAGAGCGCTCAAGATCTGGTCAGCCGCCTCGCCGCGCTCGCACCCGGCGCCCTCGTGGAATTGGATGGTCGCCATGGCGACCGTTCCTTCAAGATCAAGCTCACCGTCACCGAACGGCCGACGCGGCAGGCACAGAACGATCGCTAGGAGCCTTCGCGGCGCCGCGGATTATGCTTCGGATCGGCTCAACGAGCCGCGGCGCGAAGCCGCCTACGAAGGGGAGCCGGGCGCCTGATCCATAAGCTCGGTTCGTCACGGCGTGCGGCGGATTCTCGCGCCCAGTTGCTGCAGCTTCTCTTCGATGGCCTCATAGCCGCGGTCGATATGGTAGATGCGCTCGATGTCGGTACGGCCGTCGGCGACCAGGCCGGCCAGCACGAGACTTGCCGATGCGCGCAAGTCCGTGGCCATCACCGGCGCGGCCGTGAGCCGCTCCACGCCTTTGATGATGGCGGTGTTGCCTTCGAGCCGGATTTCGGCGCCCATGCGGCGCATCTCGAGCATGTGCATGAAGCGATTCTCGAAAATCGTTTCGATGATGGTGCCGACACCGCTCGCGACGGTGTTGAGGGCGGCGAATTGCGCTTGCATGTCGGTCGGAAACGCCGGATAGGGAGCGGTACGTATGTCGACCGCGTTCGGCCGGCGCCCGCGCATGTCGACTTCGATCCACGTATCGCCCACCCCCACGGTCGCGCCCGCTTCCTGTAGCTTGTCGATCACCGAATCCAGATGTTCGGGCCGCGTATTCTTGACGCGAATGTGGCCGCTGGTGATCGCACCCGCGACCAGATAGGTACCCGCTTCGATCCGATCCGGCAATACCTCGTAGATGGTGCCGTTCAGGCGCTCCACACCATCGATGACGATGGTGTCGGTGCCCGCGCCCTTGATCTTCGCGCCCATGGCGGTCAGGAAATTGGCGAGATCGACCACTTCGGGTTCGCGCGCCGCGTTCTCCAGAACCGTGCGGCCTTCGGCCAAGGTGGCCGCCATCATGAGGTTCTCGGTGCCGGTGACGGTAACGGTCTCCAATACCAGACGCGCGCCGCGCAAACGGCCCGCGCGCGCCTTGATATAGCCGTTTTCGATATGGATATCGGCACCCATGGCCTGCAGTCCGGCCACATGGATGTTGACCGGACGTGCGCCGATGGCGCAGCCGCCGGGCAGCGAGACATCGGCCGAGCCGAAACGCGCCAGCAACGGGCCGAGCACCAGGATCGACGCGCGCATGGTCTTGACCAGCTGGTAGGGCGCGAAATACTCCTTGATCGTCGCCGCATCGACTTCGATGCGCATTTTTTCATCGATGGTGACCGACACACCCATGCGGCCCAGCAGCTCGATCATCGTGGTGACATCCTGCAAATGCGGGACGTTCGATACGGTGACCGGCCCGTCGGCCAATAGACAGCCGGCGAGGATGGGCAAAGTGGCGTTCTTGGCACCCGAAATACGGATCTCGCCTTCGAGGGGTATGCCGCCGTGAATCTGTAACTTATCCACGACGCTGGGCCGCGTATTCTTCGGGCGTGAACACCTGCAGCGCCAACGCGTGGATTTCGCCGCCCACCGCGGCACCCAACGTGGCATAGACCATTTGATGACGCTGCACCGGGCGTTTTCCGGCGAAGGCCGGCGACACCACCACCGCCTCGAAGTGCACGTTATCGCCGCTGCTGACCGTCGCCGCGGCGCCGGCCAGGCCGGCCTCGATCAATTCAGCAATTTGCCCTGGGCTCATGATGCTTTCCTAAGTTTCCCTGCTCGCGGGTACAAAGCCTGAAGCTTACTCCCGAAAGCGCGCGACATTCTGCATACGCGGTATCATCCACGGATGAACCTCGCTTCCGCGACTCCCGGCTTCACGAACGAAGCGCTGGTCGATTCAGGCCGTCAAGCCCTGCGCATCGAGCTCGAGGGCCTGCGCGCCCAAATACCCCGCCTCGGCGCGGAGTTTGCACGCGCCTGCAGAATTTGTCTGGATTGCCGCGGCCGGATCGTCGTGACCGGCATGGGTAAATCGGGCCACATCGGCGGAAAAATAGCGGCCACTCTCGCCAGCACCGGCACGCCGGCATTCTTCGTGCACCCGGGCGAGGCCAGTCACGGCGACATCGGCATGTTGACCCGGGACGACGCCGTGCTCGCCCTGTCGAATTCCGGCGAAACCGATGAAATCCTGACCATCGTGCCCGTCATCAAGCGCTTGGGCGTGCCCCTCATCGCCTTCACCGGCAACCCCTCCTCGGCCCTGGCGAGAATTGCCACGGTGCACCTGGACATCGGGGTGCCCGCCGAGGCCTGCCCGCTGAATTTGGCGCCCACGGCCAGTACCACGGCGGCGCTCGCGGTCGGCGATGCCCTCGCCGTGGCGCTGTTGAAAGCACGCGGCTTCACCGAACAGGATTTTGCTCGCTCCCATCCGGCGGGCAGCTTGGGCCGCCGCCTGCTGCTGCATGTTCGGGACGTCATGCGTGTGGGGGCCGAAGTACCCAAGGTGCACGCCCACACACCGCTCGCCGAAGGACTCATGGAAGTGACCCGCAAAGGACTCGGCATGACCGCCATTGTCGACGCGGACGATCGGGTTCTCGGCGTCTTTACCGATGGGGATTTGCGCCGGGCGCTCGATCGGGCGGCGGATCTGCACGGCACGCGCATGGATGAGGTCATGACGCGCCGGGCAAAAACCGTGCGCGCCGACAGCCTCGCCGCCGAGGCGGTGCACCTCATGGAAACCTATAGCATCACCGCTCTGGTCGTGGTCGATCCGAGCGATACGTTGGTGGGTGCGCTCAACGTTCATGATCTCCTGCGCGCCGGTGTCGTTTGACCAGGCCGACCGCGAAGCCGGCCCGGCGTGCACTGGCTCGACCGATGGCCCGCAAGCCCACGCGCTTGGACCGGATCGAGCTGTTGATCTTGGACGTCGATGGCGTGCTCACCGACGGACGGCTGTATTTCTCCGGCCGCGGCGAGGCGCTCAAGGTTTTCCATGTCCGTGACGGCCACGGGATCAAGCTGCTGATGGGCAGCGGTGTCGAGGTTGCGGCATTCAGCGGGCGCCGATGCGCGGCGGTAACCCGGCGGATGCGGGAACTGAAGGTCCCCAATCTCGTCCAAGGGTGCAGTGACAAAGTGGCTGCCCTCGAAGAGCTCACGCGGCGGCTCGGCATCGAGCCGCTCGCCTGCGCCTGCATCGTCGATGACACGACGGACCTGCCGCTGATGTCCGCCGTCGGCCTCGCCGCCGCCGTGGCGGACGCGCATCCCTTGGTGCTCGCCGCCGCCCACTGGGTCAGCAGCGCGCGCGGCGGGTACGGTGCCGTGCGCGAGTTCACCGACGCCCTGTTGCGCGCCCGCGCCGGCCGGCTCCGCTCGGCGTCAGGCTGATGCTGTTCAGAATTTTCACCCTGTTGGCGGTCGTGGCGCTCGCCATCAGCACCTGGATCTTGAGCTCGCCCGCTCATCGGCCAAAACCGGCTTCCGGCGCGGGGAACGCGGAGCTGCCCGGTTACTATCTGAAGAAGACGGTGTTGACCGATTACGATGCCAATGGCATGGCGAGCATCCGTATCGAGGCCGAACGCATCGATCAAATCGATCACGGGACGGAGGTCGAACTATCGAGCGTACGCGTCGGCTATCAAGCACCGAACGGCCAGAGCTGGACGATGACCGGCGATACCGCGCACGTACAGCCGGGCGGCAAGGTGATCGATGTCGCCGGTAACGTTCGTCTGCAAGGCGAGGCCATCGACCGCTCGGCCGTCCCGGTGGTACGCACGGACGCGCTGAGCTACGACGTCGCCGATTCCGTCGCCACCACCAAGAGCGACGTGCGCATCGAGTTCGGCCCCCATTCGCTGGCCGGGCGTGGGCTCGTCGCAAATTTAAAAGAGCGAACGATGCGCTTAGAATCCAAGGTCCATGGCCGCTTTCAATTTTAAGGCGCTCGCATCGCTCGCGCTCATGATTCCGGGCGCTGAGGTCATCGCCGCCGCGGCGCATCCGCAGCCCGAGGCGATCTCGCTGGACGCCCAATCCTTCGAAGCGGACCTGCGCAACAACAATCTCGTTTATCGCAAGGTACACATCGCCCAGGGCGCGATGTCGATATCCGCCGAGCAGGGCCAGACCACGCAAGGCACGGGCCTGGATTTCGACAATAGCCTTTGGATGTTCAAGGGCAATGTCAAGGTGACGATGCAAGATGATCTACTCGCCGCCGACGACGCGGAAATCTATTTCGCCAAGAAAGCGCTTGCCCGGGCGGTGGCCAACGGCAAACCGGCCGCCTTCGAGCAGCACGTGGCGAAAACCGGCAAGGTAGCGCACGGGCGCGCGGAAAACATCGATTACGACGCGCGCAAGGGCATGGTGGTCCTATCGAAGAACGCCTGGCTCAGCGATGGCTCGACCGAAATTCGCGGTGAGTCGCTGAAATATAACGTGCTGGCGCAGAGTATCGTTGCCGAAGGATCCGAACAGGGCGCACAGCGGGTGCACATCATCATCACGCCGCCGCCGTCCAAACCATGAGCGTGCTGCGGGCGCTGAACCTCGCGAAAAGTTACAAGTCACGCCAGGTATTGCGGGATTTGTCGCTCGAGGTGCAGAGCGGCGAAGTCGTCGGGCTGCTTGGCCCGAACGGCGCCGGCAAGACCACCGCCTTCTACATGGTGGTCGGACTGACCCCCTGCGAACACGGTGAAATCTTCCTGGATGATCGCGACATCACCCGCCTGCCCATGCACCGGCGAGCCCAGCTCGGATTGGGTTACCTGCCGCAGGAGCCCTCGGTATTCCGCCGGCTGACGGTATCGAACAACATCCTCGCCATCCTCGAGACACGCCCCGGACTCGACGATGTGCAACGCGCGGAACGGCTCAAGGAGCTGTTGGCGGAGCTACATATCGGCCATGTCCGCGACAGCCTGGGGATGAGTCTGTCGGGCGGCGAGCGGCGCCGCGTCGAGATAGCGCGCGCCCTGGCTGCGGACCCGCAGTTCATCCTGCTGGATGAGCCCTTTGCCGGCGTAGATCCCCTCTCGGTCGCGGACATTCAGCGCATAATCAGACACTTAGCCGACAAGGGGATCGGCGTGCTGATTACCGACCATAATGTGCGGGAGACCTTGGGAATCTGCGGCCGGGCGTATATCGTTAGTCAGGGCACGATGCTAGCGTGCGGTACTGCGGAGCAGATTCTTGCCAACCCGCAGGTTCGTGAGGTGTACTTGGGCCAGGATTTCAAACTGTAGCCTTGGATCGTAAAGAAATATGTTGAAGCCAAGCCTGCAGCTTCGCATTGGCCAGCAGCTGACGATGACGCCGCAGCTGCAACAGGCCATTCGGTTGCTGCAGCTACCGTCGCTCGACCTGCAGGCGCACGTCCGGGAGACCCTCGAAACGAACGTCATGCTCGAGGCCGAGGACGAGCTTGCGGCGGACGCACCACCCGAAACCGTGCGGGACGTCGAGGAGCCGCCGGTCGAGGAGAAATACGCCGAATTGGACGGCCGGACCGCGGCAGGCGACCAACGCGAGGAGGCCGAGGTCGAGATCGCCGACGAGGCCTGGGGCGAACCGAGCAGCGGGCCCGCCGACTCCTCGTGGTCGGGTGATGATGACCGCAGCAGCGACTTCAGCGATCAGCACGGTCAGACACTGCAGGAACAACTGATCGAGCAGCTCGAACTGGCCCGGCTATCCCCGGTCGACATGGCCATCGCCCGCGTCATCACCGATGCCATCAACGATGACGGATATTTGAAGGACGACCTCGAAGATATCCGGCTGAGTCTGCTACCCGAGATCGAGGCCGCCCCGGCGGATGTGGAACGCGTGCTGGCGGCAGTGCAATCGCTCGAACCGGCTGGCGTGGGCGCGCGCAATCTGGGTGAGTGCATCGCGCTGCAGCTGCGCCAGCTGCATGCCGAAACGCCGGCGCGCGACATCGCAATCCGGGTCGCCCTGGAGCACTTGGATCTGGTGGCGGGGTGCCAGCTGGTCCTGTTGCGGCGCCAGCTACGCTGCACCGAAGGCGATCTGGAGATGGCGCTCGCTCTGGTGCGCTCCTGCCATCCGCGCCCGGGCGCCGCGGTCAACCCGGCCCAGGCCGAGTACGTGATTCCCGACGTTTTCGTGAGGCGCAACGATCATGGCTGGATCGTCGAGATCAATCAGGCCACGGTGCCGCGGGTTCGCGTCAATCAGAGTTATGCGAATCTGATCTCGCGCGCTCCCGACCACGCCATGCTGCGCACCCAGCTCCAGGAAGCCCGTTGGCTCATGCGCAGCCTCGAAATCCGCAACGAAACGCTGATCAAAGTGGCACGATGCATCGTGCAGCGGCAGACCAGCTTCTTCGAGCTGGGCGAGGAAGCGATGGAGCCGCTGATCCTCAAGGATGTGGCCGAAGCCGTGGAAATGCACGAGTCGACGATCTCGCGGGTGACCACCGCGAAATACATGCACACGCCGCGCGGCGTGTTCGAATTCAGATATTTTTTCTCGAGCCACGTCGCCGCGGCCGACGGCACGGAAATGTCCTCGACGGCCATCCGCGCCAAGCTCAAGAAACTGATTTCCCAGGAGAATCCGGAAAATCCGTGCAGCGACAGCAAGCTCGCGGAGATTCTGTCCCGGGAAGGGATACCGGTGGCAAGGCGCACCGTTGCCAAGTATCGCGAGGGCATGCAAATCGCTCCGTCCAACGAGCGCAAACGTGCTGCGGCCCGCGCGTCGTGAGAGGCCATACTTTAAGGAGGATCCTCATGCAGCTAGATCTCAGCGGTCATCATGTGGAAGTAACGCCCGCCATGCGCAATTATGTCTTGAAGAGATTCGAACGCATTGGCCGGCATTTCGAGCAAGTCATCGACATCCACTGCGTATTGACGGTGGAAAAAAAATTGCACCACAAGGCCGAGGCCACGCTGATGATGCGTGGCAACAAGATTTACGCGGACGCGACCGAACCCAACATGTATGCGGCCATCGATGCGCTCGCCGACAAGCTCGACCGCTGCGTCAAGAAACACAAAGAAAAGGCCTCCGACCATCACGCCGAGGACGTGATCAAGGCCCGCTCGGCTTCGTGAGCACGCGGGGTCCCCGGGGAGGCCGCTCATGCGCTTGATCATCGTGAGCGGCCTGTCGGGCTCGGGGAAGAGCGTTGCCCTGCATCTGCTGGAAGACATCGATTTCTATTGCGTCGACAATATTCCTGCGGCGCTGTTGAAGTCGTTCATTTCCCATACGATCCGCGGAACGGACGAGGTCTATCTGCGCACCGCCGTGGGACTTGACGCGCGCAACCGGGCGAACGAGATCGAGACCGTGCCGCTGCTGGTGGCCGAATTGCGGCGCAGCGGCATCAGCTGCGAGGTGCTGTACCTGCACGCCTCCGACGAGGTGCTGCTCAAGCGCTATGCCGAGACCCGGCGCAAGCATCCCTTGGTCCGCGGCGACGTGGGCTTGCGCGAAGCCATCGCCGGCGAGCGCCGCTTGCTCGAACCCATCACCTCCGCCGCGGACCTGGTCATCGATACGTCGAACATGGGCGTGCACGCATTGCGCGAGCGGATTCGCGAGCGGATCGACCGCCGGCTCGATGGCCGCCTGGCGCTGATGTTCGAATCGTTCGGCTACAAGCATGGCATCCCCGGCGACGCCGACTTCGTGTTCGATGTCCGCAGTCTGCCGAATCCGTATTGGGATCAATCCCTTAGATCTCTTACCGGGCTCGACCCGGCGGTCACCGAGTTCCTCGCCGGCCATGCGAACGTGAGCGGCATGATCGCGGCGCTCATCGACTTCCTGACGCACCGCATAGCTGAATTCGCGCAAGCCAACCGCAGCTATCTAACCATCGCCGTGGGCTGCACCGGCGGCCAGCACCGCTCCGTCTACATCGCCGAGCGGCTGGCCGATCACTTCCGGCACAGCTACCCCGATGTCATGACACGGCACGATTCGCTGCAGAAACGCTGACGCCTCTCACGCCGACTCCGCACTGCGATATTGCGGCGCATGCTCGAGCGCCAGGAATTCGCGGATCTCGGCGGCCCGCGCCCGCGCATCGCTCTGCCCCAAGGCGATCAGTTCTCGGGTGTAACCCCGCTCGAACAGCAAGTAGCTGAGCAGCTGCGTGCCGGCGCTGTTGTTGGCTCCCCAGGTCCGCAGCAGCATCCGCAGACTGCGAGGCAGCTCATCGCGGTGCCGGCGCGCGATTTCGCTCAAATCCCGAGACGGCGTGATGACCAGCGCCTCGATGTGGCGCGCGCCGGCAATCTGATTGAAAACCTTGATGTGCTCCAGATCCGCATGCAGCTGGTCCATGAACAGCGAATCGAGCATGAACCCGAACATCTGCCCGAAGGTCGGTTCGGCCTTGGGGTTGCGCAGCCCGAGGCCCGACGTATCGGCATCGCCGACCCCGATGACCAGCAGACGATTGGCGCCCAGATGGATGGCCGGGCTCAGCGGCGAGGTTTGGCGCATGGCGCCGTCGCCGTAATATTGATCCTGCAGATAGATGGGCCGGAACAGGAACGGGATGGCGAGACTCGCCATCAAATGTTCCAGCGTCAGCTGAACCCGCGCGCCCTTGCGAAAAGCGCGCCTCCAAGGGTCAATGGCCGATGCGCAGGCATAGAATGTCACCGAGTCGGCATTCGCATAACTGGTCGCGCAAATGCCGATCGCGGAGAGGTGTTTCTTGTACAAGCCCCGGGGTATGGCATCGAAATTCAGCTTGCCGCGCAGCAGCTCCCACAGCGGTGAATTATCGAACAAGGAGGGTGGTGGGCGGACCAGCCAGCCGCCGCTGAGCAGCGCCAGCATCCAGTGCAGGCCGGACCGGAATACGCTCGCCGCGTCCGCTTTGAACACCTGGTGGACGCGAAAATCGCGCCATACCCGCTCGATCGCGTAAACCGCCTGTCTGAAATGGGCGGGATCGGACGCCAGGGCGACGGCGCTGACCGCGCCCGCGGAGGTGCCGGTGATGACCGAAAACGGCGACCCCGAGCCCCGCCGCACCAGCTCCGCGATGCCTTTGAGCACGCCGACCTGGTAGGCCGCACGGGCCCCGCCGCCTGTCAATACCAAGCCGAGCTTGGGAGCCTCATCATCCAAGAGGGGTACCACTACTGGA
>JALYHP010000029.1 GCA_030799355.1 Pseudomonadota bacterium | reverse complement strand
CCCCAGGGCCCGCCGCCATTGGGGTGAGCACCGGCCAGGGTACGAAACCCGATCGGACATCAGCCCGGACGTGACCAAAGCAGCACGTCCCGACGAGCGAGGTGTTCAGCCGCCGCGCGCCCGCTTTTTCTTGGCCCCAGCCGGCCCCTGCGCGGGCCGCACGTCGGGCCTCGCTGCCACCGCCACCGCCGGGGTCGGCGAGGGGGAGCCGGCCGTTCGGGCCGTGGCGGGCGCGGCGCGGCCCAGCATTTCGCGGGCATGTGCGCGGGCTTGATCAGTGATGTGCACGCCACCGAGCATGCGCGCTATCTCGTCCACCCGCGCGGCTGGGCTCAAGGTCGTTACGGCGGTGCGGGTGACCTTCCCGTCGGTTTGCTTGGTGACGCGGAGTTGGTCGTGCGCCTGCGCGGCTACCTGAGCGAGATGCGTGACGCACAGCACCTGAGACCGCTGGCCCAATTCGCGCAGCTGGTGGCCGACGATCTCGGCGATACCGCCGCCGATTCCGGCATCGACCTCATCGAATACCATGCACAGCGACGATGCTTTGGCGGCGGCGGCGACCTGCACGGCGAGGCTGATGCGCGACAGTTCGCCGCCGGAAGCCACTTTCGCGAGGCTTTTGAGCGGTTGACCCGGGTTGGCGCTCACCAAGAATTCTATGTCATCGAGACCGTGCGGCCCGAATTCGGTCTGACCCGCCACGACGCTCACGGCAAAACGTCCACCCGACATGCCCAGCGTTTGCATGAGCCCGGTAATTTGCTCGCCGAGCACAGTGGCGGCGCGGGTGCGAGCCGCCGTCAGCCGCTCGGCCGCCGCGCGATATTCGCCGGCCAAGCTGCTCAGCCGGGTCTCGAGCTCCGCCAGAGTGGACTCGGCAGTGTCGAGCGCCTGGACCTCCTGCTCGATGCGCATGGTCTGCGCCGGCAACTCGAGAACGCCTTGCCGATGCTTGCGAGCCAATGCCTCGAGTGCGGCGGCGCGGCGCTCGATTTCTTCTTGCCGCCCGGGATCGACTTCCAGGCCATCGAGATAGTGGCGCAGCGCTTCGGCCGCCTCGTGCGCCAGGATGGTGGCTTCCGCGACCAGTTTTTCGGGCTCGGCCAGCTTGGGATCGGCATCGCTCACCGACCGAAGCGCGGCCGACGCCTTTGCCAGCAGATCATGGGCGCTGTCGGTGTCCGCGTCATAGAGCGCGGTGAGGGCGGTCCGCGCCGCGCCGCTCAAGCGCCCCCGCCCCGATATGCGCTTCTGCTCGGCGAACAGCTCTTCGATGGCGGCCGCGGTGGTCACCTCGGCCTTCAGTTCCGCCAATTGATAACGCAGCAGATCGAGCCGCGATTCCCGATTCTCGGATGCCGCTTTGAGCGAATCGTATTCGCGCCGGCACTCGCGATAGCGGCCATACACCTCGGCCACCGCGCCCGGCAGATCCGCTGCCAGATGCTCATCGAGCATGTCCCGCTGCGCGCTGCGTTTGACGAGATGCTGAAATTCCTGTTGCCCATGAATCTCGATCAAGAATTCCGCGAACTCGCGCAACTGCTGCAGCGGCACGAGTTGACCGTTCACATAGGCTCGTGAGCGGCCGTCGGCGCCGATCACTCGCCGGATGATGACCTCTTCGTCGTGCTCGACCGCCTGCAACTCGAGCCAAGCTTTGGCCGTATCGGGAAGGGCGGCAAAGCTGGCCGATATTTCCGCGCGCTCGGCCCCCTGGCGGACCACATCGGCGCCCGCGCGGCCGCCGGCGATGAGCAGCAGAGCGTCCACCACGATGGACTTTCCGGCGCCCGTTTCGCCCGTCAGCGCGATTAGCCCGCGGCCGAAGTCCAGGGCCGCTTGATCGACGATCACGAGGTCGCGCAGTTGCAAATGGGTGAGCACGGCGCTACTCGCCTTTCACGGTGCGGCGCCCGTATCGCTGTCGCCGTAGCCGCCGCGGCCCCAGTGCAATTTGGAGCGCAGCAGCCGGTAATAATCATAGCCCGGGGGATGCAGCAGCGTGATTTGCGCGGCGGCGCCTTCCACGAACAACGTGTCGCCCTGCTCGAGATCGCCGATCGCGGTCCCGTCACAGGTCACCTGGGCATGAGATCCCAGGCGATCGGCCATCCGCAGCTGAATCTTGCTGCCGGCGCGTACGATGATGGGCCGATCGCTGAGCGTGTGCGGGCAGATGGGCGCCATGACCCAAACCTCGAGGTCCGGCTCGACGATCGGGCCGCCGCACGACAGGGCATAGGCGGTGGAGCCGGTCGCCGTTGCGATGACGATGCCGTCCCCGTTGTGCGAATTGACGAAGCGCCCATTGATCGAGGTCTCGAAGTCCATGGTGCGTCCGGTCTCCCGCTTGCCCACCACCACATCGTTCAAGGCAAGTGCCATCACCGGCGCCGCACCGCGCCGCTCCAGCCGGGCGGCCAACAGCGAGCGACGGTCCTCGGTGAAGCGTCCGGCGATCACCGTATCGATATCCTCCAGCATGGAGTTCGGGCTGACGTCGGTGAGAAAGCCGAGACGGCCGCGATTGACTCCGAGCAGCGGCACCGCATGTCCCGCCATCAAGCGCGCGGCGTAGAGCAGCGTGCCATCCCCGCCGATGGCCACGATGAGTTCGGCGCGCGTTGCAAACGACTGTTCGGGACACAGCACCACGCTGTCGGGCGGAAAGACCAACCCGACCCCGGGATCGACCAGCGTGCATAGTCCGCGCACATAGAAGTGGCTCGCCAGGCTGAGCATGCATTCGGCGACGCGCAGATCCTGCGCATTGCCGACGAGGGCGATGGACTTAAACGAACCAGCCATATATGTGAGCGTCCTAGTGTCCTGAATCAGAAGTTCGCGCAATGAATCGCGGGATAAGGTTGCGAGGCGTGGGTCCTTCCTAACGGCTGCCCGGATGCGAGGCGCACGGCGCCCCCGGAACGGGTCGCGGCTTTCCCGCGGGCGCTACCGAGGCGTCTTTGTAGCACGATCGCGGTGAACCGGTCACCGGCCGATTGGCTGCCGTTGCGTGCGATCCGCGCGCCGGCATGGCCGGGTCCGCCCCAAGCACCCCGCACCGCCCGCGGCGGCGCCGAGCTGGGGGATCGCGCGTGGCTTGCAAACCGGGTCTCCTGTGGTACGCTCGATCCATGTTTTAGGCATCCCCCCGCATACGGGAAAACTAACTCCTGGCTTTCAAGGAGGGAGGCTGCCAATGGGTCATACTATGACAGAAGGTGTCGACGACAGCCTCACCGAGCGAGCCCAGCTCCTCCTCAAGGCGTTGATCGAGAATTATATTCGGGATGGTCAGCCGGTGGGTTCGCGGACGCTGTCGCGCGATTCCGGCCTGAGCTTATCCTCGGCCACCATTCGCAACGTCATGGCCGATCTGGAAGAGCTCGGGTTCGTGGCATCCCCGCACACCTCCGCGGGACGCATTCCCACCGACAAGGGCTACCGTTTCTTCGTCGATACGCTCCTCAAGCTGAAGCCGCTGCACCCCGAGGAAGTCGAGGACATCCAGAGGCGCCTGGGCACGGATGCGCCTAGCGGCCGGTCGTTGGTGCAGACCGCCTCGCGCATGCTGTCGAGCGTGTCGCACATGGCCGGTTTGGTGACGCTGCCCAACCCCAACTACATCGTGTTGTCGCAGATCGAATTCGTCGCCCTGTCCGAGAACCGTGCCCTGGCCATCATGGTCATGGACAACCGCGAAGTGCAAAACCGCGTGGTACAGCTCGATCGGCACTATTCCTCCGAGGAGCTGCGCCGGGCCGCGAATTACCTGAATGAGGCATTCTCCGGCCGGTCGCTGCCGGATGTCAGAGCCCAGCTGATTCGCCAGCTCCAGGAAACGCGCCAGCACATGAATCAACTCATGCTCGACGCCATCCAGGTCGCGCACAAGGTATTCGATACCCCCGGTGACGAAAGCGTGGAATATGTCATCGCCGGGGAAACCAACCTGATGGGGTTTGCCGAGCTGTCCAACGTCGATCGGCTGCGGCGGTTATTCGAGGCCTTCAACGAAAAGCACGATATTTTGCGGCTGCTCGACAGCTGTCTACACGCCGACGGGATCCAGATCTTCATCGGTCAGGAGTCCGGGTATCGAATACTCGACGACATCAGCGTGGTCACCGCGCCTTACATGCTCGACAACAAGGTGGTGGGCGTCCTCGGGATCATCGGGCCCACGCGGATGGCTTACGAGCGGGTCATCCCGATCGTCGACATTACCGCAAAACTGCTCGGCTCGGCCTTGAACGCGCGCAAATAGGCCCCAGGTCGGCGGCTTCGAGCGTCGTTACCGCCGCTCTCCCCTTTTTTCGAGGTCTTGCACGTGAACGAAAGCGACCAGCCCGTGGGCGACGGATCCCGCGAATCAAGCGAATCCAGCGAACCAGCGCCGAGCAATTCGACCCCGGACGGCGCCCTGGCCGCGGCGCAGGCCAAGGCGCAAGAGAACTGGACCAGCTATCTGCGGTCGGTCGCCGAATTGGAAAATTACCGCAAGCGTACCGAGCGCGAGATCGAGAATGCGCGAAAGTTCGCCATCGAGCGATTTGCCCAGGACCTGGTGACGGTGGGCGATGCTCTGGAGGCCGGCATCGCCGCCGGAGCGGCAGCCCCGGGTCCGGTGCTCGAGGGCGCGCAGGCGACTTTGCGGCAGTTGCTGCGGGCCTTCGAAAAGGCGGGCATGAAGCTCATCGACCCGGCCGGGCAGCCGTTCGACCCGGCTTGGCACGAAGCCATGGTGGCGCAGGAGAGCCGTGACGTACCGCCCAATAACGTGTTGTCGGTGATTCAGAAGGGCTATTCCCTGAACGGCCGGCTGTTGCGGCCGGCGCGGGTCATCGTCAGCAAATCGCCGGAGGGCGGCAATTGAAATTCCGGGGATTTGCCCCACCTAGCGGTACAGCACCCGAATTCTTCAGAGGATCTTCACAATGGGCAAAATGATTGGCATCGATCTCGGCACGACCAACTCCTGTGTCGCTATCATGGAGGGCGGCAAGCCTAAGGTTATCGAGAACAGCGAAGGTGACCGGACGACGCCGTCGATCGTTGCCTTCACCAAGGATGGCGAGGTGTTGGTGGGTCAGTCCGCCAAGCGCCAGGCCGTCACGAACCCGGCCAACACCGTCGCCGCGGTAAAGCGCCTGATCGGCCGTAAGTTCGACGATGCCATCGTCAAGAAGGACATGAGCATGGTGTCCTACAAGATCGGTAAGGCCGACAACGGCGATGCCTGGGTGGAGGTTCAGGGCAAGAAGATGGCGCCCCCCGAAGTGTCGGCGCGCGTGCTCATGAAGATGAAGAAAACGGCCGAGGACTATCTGGGTGAGCCGGTGACCGAGGCCGTGATCACCGTGCCCGCCTACTTCAACGATTCGCAGCGCCAGGCGACCAAGGATGCCGGCCGCATCGCGGGCCTGACGGTGAAGCGCATCATCAACGAGCCCACCGCGGCGGCGCTCGCCTATGGCCTCGACAAGGACGGCGGCGACCGCAAGATCGCGGTCTACGACCTGGGCGGCGGAACCTTCGACGTGTCGGTCATCGAGATCGCGGAAGTCGACGGTGAGCGCCAGTTCGAAGTGCTGTCGACCAACGGTGATACGTTCTTGGGCGGCGAGGACTTCGACTTGCGCGTCATCAACTACCTCGCGGATGAGTTCAAGAAGGAAAGCGGCATCGACGTGCGCAAGGATCCGCTCGCCATGCAGCGCCTGAAAGAGGCCTCCGAGAAGGCGAAGATCGAGCTGTCCTCGAGCCAGCAAACCGAGATCAATCTGCCGTACGTCACGGCGGATGCCGCGGGCCCGAAGCACCTGAACATGAAGCTCACCCGCGCCAAACTCGAATCCTTGGTCGAGGATCTGGTGCAGAAGACCATCGAGCCCTGCCGTATCGCGTTGAAGGACGCCGGTCTGTCCATGAAGGACGTGGGCGAAGTGATTCTGGTCGGCGGTCAGACCCGCATGCCGCTGGTGCAAAAAGCCGTGAAGGACCTGTTCGGCAGAGAGCCGCGCAAGGACGTGAATCCCGATGAGGCGGTTGCCGTCGGCGCGGCCATTCAAGGCGGCGTGCTCTCGGGCGACGTCAAGGATGTGCTGCTGCTGGACGTGACGCCGCTGTCGCTCGGCATCGAGACGTTGGGCGGCATCATGACCAAGGTGATCGAGAAGAACACCACCATTCCGACCAAGGCGGCACAGACGTTCTCGACGGCGGACGACAATCAGACCGGCGTGACCATCCATGTGTTGCAGGGCGAGCGTGATCGTGCGACGGACAACAAGTCGCTCGGCCGGTTCGACCTCACGGACATTCCGCCCGCGCCGCGCGGCATGCCGCAGATCGAAGTCGCTTTCGACATCGATGCCAACGGTATCTTGAATGTCTCGGCGAAGGACGTGAAAACAGGCAAGGAACAGCGCATTGTCATCAAGGCCTCGAGCGGGCTGTCGGAGGCCGAAATCAAGCGCATGGTGGGCGATGCCGAAGCTCACGCGGAGGAAGACCGGAAATTCCGCGAGCTGGTGACCGCGCGCAACAAGGCGGATGCCACCGTGCACACCGTCGAGAAGGCGCTCAAGGACGTCGGCGACAAGACCTCGGAGGACGAGAAGAAGGCGGCAACCGAGGCCATCGAGGCGGTCCGGGCGGCCATGGGCGGCGATGATCGCGAGGAAATCGAGCGCAAGACTCAGGCGCTCGAGCAGGCCTCCACCGCGCTGTTGCAGAAAATGTACGAGCAGTCGGCAGGTTCCGCGGCGGGCGGCCCGGGGCCCGGCGCCGGTTCGGGTTCGGGCGGCGAGTCGAAGAAGGACGATGTACTGGATGCGGAGTTCGAAGAGGTCAAAGAAAGCGACCGCAAGAAGGCCTAGACCAGGCACAATTGCGTGTTAAGAATGAACCGCCGGTATGCGAAGGTACCGGCGGTTTGTTTTTGTGTGTGTGATTCCAAGGGTGTGCGATGGCGAAGCAGGATTATTACAAGCTTCTAGACTTGCCGAAGACTGCGACAGAAGCCGAAATCAAGAAGGCGTATCGCCGCTTGGCAATGAAGTTTCATCCCGATCGAAATCCCGACGACCCGTCGGCGGAACACAAATTCAAGGAATGCAAGGAAGCTTACGAGGTGCTGACGGACGCGCAGAAGCGCGCGGTCTACGATCAGTTCGGGCATGCCGGGCTGGAGGGCGGGCGCGGTGGCGGCTTCAGCGCCGGCGAAGCCTTCGGCGACATCTTCGGGGAGATGTTCGGCGACATCTTCTCGGGCGGCCAGCGCGGACGGACCCAGGTATTCCGCGGCGCGGATCTGCGCTACGAACTGGAGATCGATCTCGAGCAAGCGGTGTTCGGCACCGAAACCGAAATCAAGATCCCGTCGCTGGCGGAATGCAAGACCTGCAAGGGTACCGGGGCGGCCAAAGGATCCACGCCGAAAACCTGTGAAACCTGCAACGGCCAGGGTCAGGTGCGGGTGCAGCAGTCCATCTTCACCATCCAGCAGCCCTGCCCGCGCTGCAAGGGTCGTGGCAAGATCATCAGCAATCCCTGCGACAGCTGTTTCGGTCAGGGCCGCGTGCGCCAGGAGAAGACCTTGCCGGTGTCGGTACCCGCCGGGGTCGATACGGGGGACCGGATTCGCTTGAACGGCGAGGGTGAAGCCGGACGCAACGGCGGGCCGGCGGGCGACCTGTACGTCGAGATCCGCGTCCGCGAACACGCGATTTTCGAGCGTGAAGGCAGCCACCTGTCCTGCGAGGTGCCCATCAGTTTCACGGTTGCGGCGCTCGGCGGCACGGTGGAAGTGCCCACGCTCGATGGCGAAGTGGTTTTGAAGATTCCCGCCGAGACCCAGTCCGGCCGCGTGTTCCGGGTCCGCGAGAAGGGCGTTCGGCCGGTGCGCGGCGGAGCGGCCGGCGATTTGTTCTGCCGGGTGGTGATCGAAACACCGGTGGCGCTGAGCGGGGAACAAAAGGAACTGCTCAAGAAATTCGAGGCCTCGCTGCAGGATGGCAGCCACAAGCCGCGCGAACAGAGCTTCTTGGATGGCGTCAAGAAGTTCTTCACCGGCGCAGTCGATTAGGATGCGCGCTTCCGGTTTGGGACAGTAGGGGATTCCGGCGATGGCGGGAATCACCATTTTCGGAGTCACGGGGCGGATGGGCCAGACCTTGGTGCGTGCGCTGCGTGAGGCGGACGCCGGGCAGGCGGGTGCGATGGCCTCAGGCGCCACGGGCGCCGCGCCGCGCCGCGC
>JALYHP010000119.1 GCA_030799355.1 Pseudomonadota bacterium | reverse complement strand
CCGCCGCATGGGTGGGCTCCGCGCACGATGCGGGAGTAACCAACATCAGCAGCACCTCGATGCAGATGACGGTGCCGGCTGATGCGCCGGTGGCCGCGGACCAGCTGGCCATCGTCACGCCGGGCGGCACGGTGTGGTCCGGTCAAGACTTTACCGTCACTACGAGCATGGCAACCGGTGGCGGTACCAATGGATACACGTACGACAGCAACGGGCGGTTGTACAGCATCAGCACGTCAGTAGGAACGGCTTACTACCACTATGATGCCGCCGGCAATGTCACGAGCATTACATCGACGCCGTGAGCGGGAGGCATGAACCAGTGGTCCAGGCTGATCCAGCGAATGAGACCGCTGGCGGGGGCTTTTTGCATGAGAAGTGCAATGCCATTACCGATGGAGGAGGCCAGTGGGTCGGTTTGGCAGCACCCCCGAAGGCACGCATAAAAAAAATCAACGCCGTGGCATTGTGGCATCGGGTTACCCCAACTTTTCGGCACCGCACGTTGGTTCTGATGCCTGTTCTCGTGGTCCATCTTGTGTTGATAGGGGTTGCAATGAACATGCCCCTGGCGTTAACACACGCACTTCGAGTAGAACCGCTGACGATTATTTCTATCGAGGGTTCGCCTCCTATACCTAGAGTGACAGCACCGATCTCAGTCGATGTCTTGCCGATTAAGACGGTCGCCGCGCAGCCGCCCATCCTTGCCCCGCTGGAGGACACGCCGTTTACGACTGAGCGCGGGGGCGGTCGCGTGACGCCACCCCGTCCCAGTGTTCTTGCCGACATCGTGCCTTTTGCAAGGCAGGCAGAACTCACACCGGGGTCGGGAGCTACAGTGGTACTACGAGTGGAGGTCTACGGCAGCGGCCTGGTGGGTCGCGTCGGGGTGGATGTGTCGGGCGGTACACGGGCCTTGGATGAGGCAGCCATTGCTTACGTGCGCGCCTTGAAGTGGGTCGCTGGGCGAGTCGATGACAGATCGGAAACGATGTGGGTGAGATGGGGCGTGCGGCTGCAAGCCTGAGAGATGTGCCTATGAGCCCGACATCACCAATGCAGAAGTCGAATATATATTGCATTAGACTGAGAACCCCGCGCCGCGAGTGGTCCAAGGGGTCCGCATAACTTTAAGGCGCAGGTGTCGCGAATCGTTGCTGTGTATACAAGGGAGCTATCGATAGTTATGGAGAGCCAATGCCAAGAAGGGATGTCATGAGGAGAATTGGCGAGCAGTCACGGGTCAGACCAGAAATGCTTTGTATGATCGGAAATGCCACGAATAAAACCGGTATATTCGCGGGGATCGCAGCCCTCTGGATGACAACTGGGTGGCGTACCAGATTTCGTCGGATGTTTGATACTCATGCGCTGAGGCCCATCGCGATCGCACGAGCCTGTCTGTCGCGCGCGCGCATGAATCAACGCGCTCGGCTTTGTGGTGCCCCGACCTCCATTTCGCTCAAAGGATTGTTCTCGATCTTGGCAATGTACCGGTTGACAGCAGCAGGCGCGGCCGGCCCTTGGCGGCGCGGTCGATTGCGAAGGCGGTTGGTGCTCTTCGCTTTCTTGTCACCGATCTTGTTCTCCACCCATACATGGGCGACCGATTTCTGCCCCACGGGCTATGTCCCGTATACATGGTGGTGCGGACTGCCGGGCGGTTACTTCTCCGTATCAACCCAGACCGCCTGTGGCTACACGTCCATTTCTGCCGGAGAAGCTGACATCGCGGCGAATAACCATCCAGGTTATTACTCGACCTACGCCCCTCCAACGGTAACTCCGGACACTTGGGGGAGCTGGTATTTAGGGACTTGGTCCGGGAATAGCGTGGGAATCAGCGGTACCTACTACGCGTATTTCGTGGACGTCAGCAATCCTTACGGCACGATTTCACAAGCTTATTCACTTGGGGCACTCTGCACCGACGCAGGATATTTTGTTGCGGTACCACAAGAGTCACCACCTGCAGTTGCCGATTTGGGTAGCTCTTGTCCTACTTGTCAAAACGGCCCCGATCCGGTCAATCCGTCGTCCGGTAGCGAGTTTTTAGACGAGACCGACATTTCTCCAATTGGCACCCAAAGGGCGCTTTTCTTCAATCGTTATTACAATAGTCTCGATACCATTAGCCGTGATACGGGGCCTGGCTGGCGACATAGTTTCAATCGCCAGCTTACGTTGGAGTATTCGTACCCTCCCGCTCCGCCGCCGGCAGCAGGAGACTCGTCGCTGTACGCAACTCAGGCCGCCGCATGCACATCTGGCTGGGCACAAATCCAAAGTCAGTCACCAGCGAGTCTTCAGGGCGCTACGGCATCGTTCTCCGGCGGCACATGCACACTCACGATCAACGGATCAGCGGCGATGACGCTGATTGTGTATGACAACCGTGGTGAATACATCGCCGTTGATAGAACGGTCACAGCCGTTCATGCCCAGTGCGACGATGGGCACATTCTCAACTTTGCATTCAACGGTTCCGCATTCTCAGCGGAGCCAGGGATGGATGCGCAGCTTGCAAGTACTACAAGTGGTGGATATCAACTCATCGATAATCAGGATAACGTAGAAACGTATGACAGCTCAGGAAAGCTCCTGAGCATCGCCGATAGAGCAGGGAATACGCAGACGCTGTCCTATGGCTCAGCGAGTCTAAGCTCGGTGACAGACAATTTTGGGCATACCCTCGCGTTCGCATATGACGGATCAAATCGACTTCAGACCGTGACGGCGCCGGACGGCACAAGTGTCACTTACGGTTACGACGAGGCGGGCCACCTTTCTAACGTCACCAATGTTGACGGTTCACTACGGCAGTATATTTATAGCGACTCCAACTGGGCGACGGGCATTTCAAGCGTAGTGGATGAGAGCAGCCAGACAGAATTCGCGCTAAGCTATGATACACAAGGTCGCGTGGTTAGCTCGACGTTGGGTGGAGTGTCCTCCTCCATGTACTTTGTGTACCACAGCGATGGATCGACCACTGAAACAGACCCACTCACCGCGACCCGCACATTCCTATTTCAACAGGTCGGCGACCACGAGTTGAGCAGCGCGGTGACGGGTGATCCCTGTAAGCCTTGCGGGTATGCGGCGTCGTTGACGTACGATAGCGGCGGCTTTCCCGCGAGCAACACTGATTTTGACGGAAATATTACGAACTACGTATACGATGATGTGCGGGGCCTAGAGGTTTTGCGTACTGAGGCCAATGGGGCCGCTGTTGCGCGTACCATCACGACGCAGTGGAGCAGCGACTGGCGCGAACCGACGTTGATCACGGAGCCGAACCGCACGACCGCGTTCAGCTACGATTTGATGGGCAATATGCTGACGAAGACGATTACGGACACGACCGTGACGCCGAATGTGGCGCGGACCTGGACGTACAGCTACGACGGTTACGGCCGGGTGCTGACGGCGCGAGACCCCCGCAGTGATGTGAGCAGCACGACGAGGTACGCCTATTACACCTGCACGACGGGGTATCAGTGCGGCGAGGTGCAGACGATCACCAATGCGTTGGGCCAGGTCACGACCTTCAACACCTATAACGCCCATGGCCAGCCGCTCACGATCACGGACGCGAATGGGGTGGTGACGAGACTGACGTATGACGCCCGGCAGCGGGTGACCTCACGGCAGGTGGGGACGGAGACTACGAGCTATGCGTACTACCCGACCGGGCTGTTGCAGACGGTGACGCTGCCCGATGGGGGCACGATTGGCTACACTTATGATGCGGCGCACCGGCTGATCAAGATCGCGGATAGGGCGGGCAATTACGTGAGCTACACGCTGGATGCGTTGGGCAACCGCACGGCTGAGAGTGCCTATGACCCGAGCGGCGTGTTCTCGCGCACGCACAGCCGGGTGTTCAACGCCCTGAGCGAGCTGTATCAGGACATTGGGGCGAGTGGCTCGACGACGACGCTCGGGTACGACAACAACGGCAATGTCATCTCGAGTGCGGCGCCGCTGTCGCTCACGACGGGCACGCAGTACGATGCCCTGAATCGCTTGACCCAGATCACCGACCCGGCGAGCGGCGTGACACAGGTGAGCTACGATGCGAACGGCAACGTCGCCAGGGTCACCGATCCGACGATGCTCTCGACGAGCTACACGCACAACGGCTTCGGGGAGGTGGTGCAGCAGGTAAGCCCGGCGAGCGGCACGACGATGAATACCTATGATTCCGCGGGCAATCTCGCGACGAGTACCGATGCGCGCGGGGCCGTGGCGACCTATGGCTACGATGCGCTCAACCGGGTGAGCTCGGTGGCGTACCAGATCGGTGGGGTCACCGACCAGACGATCAGTTTTACCTACGATGCAGGGAGCAACGGGGTGGGGCGCCTCACCGGGGCGAGCGATGCCAATCATGCGCTCGCCTGGAGCTACGATGCCCTGGGGCGGGTGACGGGCAAGGGCCAGACGGTGAGTGGCCTGACGCTCAGCATCGGCTACGGTTACACCAATGGGGATGTCACTTCGATGACGACGCCCTCGGGGCAGACGGTGATTTACACCTATGCGGACCATCAGGTGACGGGGATCACGGTGAATTCGGGCGTTCTGTTGACCAGTGCCGCGTACGAGCCGTTTGGCCCGGTGCGCGGCTGGATCTGGGGGAGCGGCACCACGGAGGTGCGGTTGCACGACACGGACGGCAATTTGAGCCAGCTGAGCGGGATCGAATCGACGACGCTGAGCTACGACGCGGCGTACCGGATCAGCGGGGTGACGAACAGCACGAATACGGCGCTTTCGTGGACGTACGGCTACGACAGCCTGGATCGGGTGAGCAGCGCGGCGCAGACGGGAACCACCCTCGGCTGGACGTACGATGCCGACGGCAACCGGTTGCAGCAGACCGGGGCATCGGCCGGCAACGGGCTTTTGGGGGCGACATTTACCTACAATGCGCGGGGGCGGATGAGTGCTGGGGGGTTGGGCGGCAACTCCGCCAGCTACGTCTACAACGCGCTCGGGCAGATGGTCCAGAAGATCGGTGCCACGACGACGACGCTGGTGTACGACGAGGCGGGGCATCTGGTGGGCGAATACTCAGGTTCCGGCGCCTTGATCCAAGAGACGGTATGGCTGGGGGATCTGCCGGTGGCGACGCTGCGGCCCAACGGCAGCGGCGGCATCAGTCTCTACTACATCCATGCGGATCAGCTCAATGCACCGCGCACGATCACCCGTCCCGTGGACAACGCCATCGTGTGGCGTTGGGACACCGATCCATTCGGCACAACTCAGCCGAATCAGAATCCCAGTGGCCTCGGGTCGTTCACCTACAACCTGCGCTTCCCGGGCCAGTACGCTCAAACTGAAACGGGGCTGATCTACAACTACTTCAGGGACTACGACGCGGCGAGCGGTCGTTATGTCGAAAGCGATCCATTAGGGCTGTTCGGTGGCAGCTACTCGCCGTATGTCTACGCGAACTCGAATCCCCTGATGTACATCGATCCATTCGGGCTGTGCTGGGTTTACAGTCAATCGACGGGGCAATTGACGCACGTCGATGACAACGGAAACGTTGATTACACCGCCAACGGCGGCTATTCTGGCTATGGAGCGGGAGTGAATAATCCCGTCATGGAAAGCGTTCAGGCGGTACACCATGGTGACCCAGCAGGGCCAATTCCCTCTGGCTATTACTCGATAGGTCTGCCATTTCACAGCGCGCGAACGGGTCCCGGAGCAATGCGCCTTACTCCCGTGGGGGGAATCAACCCCTATGGCCGTAGGGATCTTGAAATACATGGCGACAAGGCCCCGTACAACCACACTGCCTCTACGGGATGCATCATTGAAGGTCCCGCTGTCCGCCAGAAGATCGCTAAAGGTCTTGACCAGGACAACTGCCTACAGGTGGTTCCATGAGCTGGTGGGAACTGATCGATACCGTGGTTGGAAGAGTTTTGGTTCTTCTGAGCTGCTTGGCTATAGCAACCGCGGCGAGTGGCGGGGCGTCGGGGGAAGCTATAAATCCGAATGGCAAGACAGAACTCACATTAAAGAAATCAAGCGGCGATATCGTAAGGATTTCTATAACACAAATGAAAACGGGAGCGTCGGCCCCTTACAAAGATGCGTTGCTGTGGGGCGGCGACGTAGACGAGCTCCCAACGTGCGTCTTAAGTTCAATGGTGGTTCATGAACGAGATGAATCCATCTTCGTTCCCCTGTCTGCCTACGGCGATTTGGGAGATGTTAAACTCGGTTCTGTGGACGCGACCACAGGAGGCTTTGTGATAATTCTTCACGGCGGTGGCACGGCCACCGGCTACGATGCTACTTTGATGTTTAGTCACGGTTACCTAGTTAGTCGGACCGTAAGATCTCGCGAATTCCCTAAGGAGAGCAATGAAATGACGACTTATTCATTTCAAAAGGGAAACTAATGTGCCGCCCCGATTTCCTGGGCAATACTATGATCAGGAGAGCGGGCTCAACTATAAACTACGCGCGAGACTATGACCCGCAGACGGGAAGGTATGTCGAATCCGATCCGATCGGGCTCGCGGGCGGCAGTCCGTCTACTTACGCATATGTTGGCGGAAATCCTGTCAGCAACATCGACCCGCTAGGCCTACTGACTCTATCGATTGGCTACACCGGCAGCTCTGTTCTTGGCTTTGGGGGTAATGTCGGCGGTGGAGTCTATTTCAACTACAGCGGCGGCCAGATTAATGTCGGCACATATGTAACCGGAGGCGCCGGCGTCGGCTTAAATTTCAGCGCAGGCGTGCAATTCGGGGCCTATAGCGGAGATCAACGGCGGAATCGTATACAACACGTCGGGTGAAATCGTTGGATTTACCACTACGATTGGACCGACGCTTTCACCCATCAACTATTCAGCAACCGCAGAAGTTACAGGAATTACTTCCCAATCCACAATTAATATTAATACTCCAGCAGCGTGTCATTGATCCATGACTTATCCAACGGTCGCGCGTCTTTTTTATCTCGTTTCGCTTACGATGTTCTTCGGCGGCGCAATATTATTGGAATCGCTCGGCTTATTTAAATATCTTGGTCTCGTAGTTCTTTCTATCGTTTTAGTGGGAGCGTGGCTCAGTCGAATTGCGCTTCGTTGTCCAATATGTGGCGAATCCGTAGGGAGGTCTAAGCTTGGATTTTATGGACCCTGGATTGGACCTTTGTGCCGATACTGTGGTGCTGATCTCAGCCAGCGGAGGGTCAGTTTGCGGGGTCCGTCGCCGCCTCCCGTCAGCCGCGGGTGACCTAGGCGTCAAGCGGCGCCCTGGGGCCGCCTAGTGCAGCGACGTCAGGGTAGCCGACCACTGCTTGCAGGTCGCAGTTGAGAGTTGCCGTCGGCGGTCGGCCGCAAGCTGAGATCAACGGCGGTTCACGGTTGGGCGGGAATGGCAGTGGCACACCTGACCCATTCATAAATGGCAGCAAATCGACGCCGAAGAGTTCGGCAGCCGAACTTTTTGGGGTCCTCGAGGGTTACTGCGTGGCCCAGCATGCTGGCATTTTGGGGGTAGATTTTTTGATGGCAGGACAGGCTAGCGCCAGCAATATGCACACCTTGCAGCAAGTGGCGCCTGCAAATCTTTCCTGGCGGTCTACGACTTCTCATTGATGTTGGCGGTAAAGCCGATAGGCCGGCGCTTCGGCACCGGCGGGTGCATGAGCTGGCGAATGGCGGAAAGAATGGCGGCAATGGCTTCATCGTGGGCGAAGAGCTTTTTATCGAGCCGGGTCTCGAGCTGCGCGAAGCGGCGGGCCAGCTCCTTGTTTGAGGCGAGCAGTTCGCGCAGATGCACGAAGGCGCGCACGACGTAGACGCTCATCTCGACGGCACGCGGGCTGTTCAGGATGGTGGCGGCCATGATGGCGCCGTGCTCGGTGAAGACGTACGGCAGGTACTTGCGATGCTGGCCGCGGCCGAGCTTTAAGGTCGCAAATTGCGACCTTAAAGAACTGATCTCCTCGGCGGTGAGCTGGAACATGAAATCGGCCGGAAAACGCTTGGCGTTGCGGCGAACCTGCTCGTTGAAACGCTTGGTGGTTATCCCATAGAAAGCAGGGTGTCTTCTCGCCAATTAAGGCTTCAACGTTGACACCGAGAGTGCGCGCGAGTAGCGGCAGGTTTGAAATCGGCACTCCTCGCCGACCGACTTCCCAGGAGGCCACCGTTTGTTGTGACACGTCCATCGTCTGAGCGAGCTGCACCTGAGTAATGCCAGAGTCTTTACGCAGCACGGCGATGCGAGTGCCGAGCGCCTTGAAGAAGGCTTTCTCATCCTGGGTCATTGGCTCGAGTCCGATGCTGAAAAGCAAAGCCATAAAATACCTCTGGTCCGCTACGCTGAGTCTCTAGCCTCTCGCTTCGAGCAGCTTCGAGCAGCTTCGAGCAGCTTCGAGCAGCGGCGCCGCGACAGCCGCGCCTACCGTATTGGTCATAAACAGTTGGCCTTGCCTTGTGTCACGCAAGCGAGATGCTGCTTGAAGTACACGCCATAGCCATCACTAGGCGTGCCGCTTTTATCCTTGATCAAAATGTGGTCGCCATTTTGCCAGACATCCCATGTCCAGCCGAGATAGGAAGCACCGACCGTGTCGGCCCATGGCAGCAGTTTCGACGCGAATGGTGCATCGACGGTGCCTTGCACATTGTGATCACCGGTTTCCGTGATGATCACGGGTATGCCGGCGCGCAGTACGGCTTTGGCATTGTCGTAGGAGGCCTGACCGCCGCCGGGCAGGGCGTAGGCCGCAGTGCCGAAGGTGGTGCCATAAGCCGGATACGCATGCCACACGGCAGCGATCTGATTGAGCGAGTCCTTCGGTTTGTTCGCCAGCCACTGGCTCA
>JALYHP010000111.1 GCA_030799355.1 Pseudomonadota bacterium | reverse complement strand
AGCGGCTGACCGACATCATCCGCAACAACTCCGAGCGCGTCAGCACCATCATCAACAACGTGCTGCAGATGTCGCGGCGCGAGCCCACCCGGCCGGCGCGGCTGAATCTCGGCGACTGGTTGGACGGCTTCCTGCGCGAGTTCTGCGAAACCATGCAGGTCGCGCCGGCGCGGATCGACGTGCACGAAGACGCCGACGAGCTCGAAGTGCGCTTCGATCCCGGCCATTTGCATCAGGTGGTATGGAACCTGTGCGACAACGCGTTCAAGTATGGCGAGCTGCGTCTGGGCGTGAGCGTTCACATCAAGCTCGGCCGCCTCACCCCCAGCGGCCGCCCCTATCTCGAGGTCGCCGATCGCGGACCCGGCATCGAAATTCATGCCGCGGACCGCATCTTCGAGCCTTTTTTTACCGGCCGCAAGGGCGGCACCGGGCTCGGCCTGTTCATCGCGCGCGAGCTGTGCCAGTTGAACCGCGCCACGCTGATCTACGAGTCCCGCGGCGGCGACGGCCTCTCCGGCGCGGGCGGCTCCAACGGCGCGGTCGCCGGCGATGGCAGCATTTTCCGCATCGTCTTCAGCGATCCGCAGCGCTGGGAGGAGTAGCGCCCGCGGCCGATAGCACGCGGACTTCGCCCGCAAACGCTACAATACGCTCATGCCGAAGCCCGCCGTATTGGTCGTCGACGATGAACCTGACTTGTGCGAACTGCTGTCGATCACGCTGCGGCGCATGGACCTGAGTCCGCGCACCGCCCCCACCGTCGCCGCAGCGCAGCGCATGCTGAAAGGCGAGCGATTCGATCTGTGCCTGACCGATATGCAGCTGCCGGATGGCAGCGGTTTGGAACTGGTGCAATGGATCCAGCAATACTCCCCCAACGTGCCGGTGGCCGTGATCACGGCCCACGGCAACATGGAAACGGCGGTGAGTGCCCTCAAAGCCGGTGCGTATGACTTCGTGTCGAAGCCGCTCGACCTTGCCGGCCTGCGCAAGCTGGTCTCCACCGCCATCAGGATGTCCGAACCGCACGACAGCGATACCGCCATCCTCGGCCCGCGCCTGCTCGGAACATCCGCCGTCATGCAGCACATGCGCGAAATGGTCGGGCGCCTCGCGCGCAGCCAGGCGCCGGTGCACATCTGCGGCGAATCCGGCACCGGCAAGGAGCTGGTCGCCAAGCTCATCCACGAGTCCGGCCCGCGCCGCACCGCCCCTTTCGTACCCGTCAATTGCGGCGCGATTCCGAGCGAACTCATGGAAAGCGAGTTGTTCGGGCACAAGCGCGGCAGCTTCACCGGCGCCGTCAGCGACAAGAAGGGCCTCATCCAGTCGGCCGAGGGCGGCACGCTGTTCCTCGATGAGATCGCCGACCTACCCTTGCACATGCAGGTCAAACTGTTGCGCGTGATCCAGGAAAAGGCCGTGCGCCCCGTGGGCGAACAGGCCGAGGTGGGCGTCGACGTGCGCGTGTTGTCGGCCACCCACAAAAACTTGGCGCACATGGTGGCCGAGGGTAAGTTTCGCGAGGATTTGTTTTATCGCGTGAACGTCATCGAACTGCGCGTGCCCTCGCTGCGGGAACGCCGTGAGGACATCCCGGAACTCGCCGCCGCCATTTTGCGGCGGCTCGGCCGGCGCATGAAAATCGCCCCGCCGGTGCTCCGCGAGGACGCGCTCGCCGCGCTCGAACTCCACCCGTTCCCGGGCAATGTACGTGAGCTCGAGAACGTCCTCGAGCGTGCATTGACCCTGAGCGTCAGCGGCGAAATCAGCGCGGCGGATATTCTGTTGCGGCCCACGCCGACGACACCGGCAAGCGAGGAGCCCGCGGCCGCGAACGGCGGCGCGCTCGGCGATCATCTCGAAGAGATCGAACGGGACGCCATCGTCAAGGCGCTCGAGCAAAGCCGCTTCAACAAAACGGCCGCCGCCAAGCTCTTGGGCATGTCGTTCCGTGCGCTGCGCTATCGGATCAAGAAGCTCGGAATCGAGTAGTGCGGTTCGACGTTGCAGCATTGCGCGGCCAGCGGGCCCTTGCCGTGCTGGCGCTCGCACTGACTCTGCTTTTTCTTTGGTCGCTCAACTACGAGTACCGAGGCCTGGTCTACGACGCCCAGATCTACGCGGTGCAGGCGCTCGCGAAAATCCGGCCTTCGCTGCGTGCTGATTTGTTCCTGCAAAACGTATCGCAGGACCGATTCACCGTGTTTCCACGCGTATATGCCTGGTGCATCCAATGCGTCGGCTTGCGGTCAGCCGCACTTCTGCTGACGATAGTATCGACGCTCTGGCTGCTCTCGGCCGCATGGGTCTTGGTGTCGACCCTGGCGAATCGCGCAATCGCTTGGCTGGCGACTTGCATGATGATCATCGTTCCGGGCCACTACGGCGCGTTCGCCGTATTTTACGTCCTGGAACCGTTCATGACGGCACGCCTGCCCGCCGAAGCGATGGTCATCACCGCATTGATCTGTCATCTCAAAGGCTTCCGCCGCGCCGCCCTGCTCGTGGCATGCTCCGCCTTGGCGGTTCACCCGCTGATGGCGCTTCCCGGCGTGCTGCTGTTGGCCTGCTTGCAATGGCCGCCGCGAACGGCAGCCGTGGGCGCCGGCATCGGGATCATTGCCGCGCTGGCCACCGCCGTCGCCGCGAGCCGTCTAACGTCCATCGGGCGTTTCTTGCCCGTCATGGATGCCGCGTGGCTGGAGGTGGTCCGCGAGCGGTCTCAGTTTTTGTTTCTGCAGCTGTGGACGCGACGAGATTGGGCACTCAACGCCCGGCCGTTCATCAGCCTTGCCTGCGCCACGCTCATCCTGCGCGAAGCGCGTTCGCGACATCTGGCCATCGCCGCCATGATCGTCGGCGCGGCGGGCTTGTCGATCGCCGCCATCGGCAGCCTCATCGGACCCATTGCGATTCTCATGCAGGGACAGGCGTGGCGCTGGGTCTGGGTGACGAGCATGATCAGCGTGCTCTTGCTCGTGCCGACTGTCCAAGAAGCTTGGACCGATCGCGCTTGGGAAGGCGCCGCCGGGGAAGCCGGCACGGCCTGCCGTGCCTGTGCGGTGTTGCTGGTCGCGGGATGGGCGCTGCCGGTCGAGGCGGGGACGATTTGCGTCTCGCTCGCGCTGCTGCTGCGCGTGGCACCGATACGCCTGCCGTCGCGATTCGCTCCATGCGAGCGAATCGCGGTCGCAGCCATCCTTCTCGCGACCGGCGGGTGGGCACTGCAGGACTCCGGGGTGGTCCTATCGAGGACACCCAGCGGCTCGGCAGCGTTTTTGTTGGCACGCGTCAGAGCGCTGCCGGCACTCGAGGTATGGTGCGTGATGCTGGTTGGAGCGGTCTGGTACTGGATGAAAGCGACTCGCGGTGCCGTGGCGGCGCTGCGGCCGAGCGCCGTGCCCCCCGCAACCGAAGTGGCGGAACACGGCGCTCCACCTCCCACCGCCATGCCGGCCGTCAATGACGACCCGGCCGGCATGCGGGCGGCCGCGGTCCCGATCGCTCTCTGTATCGCGCTAGCCTCATCGACGACCTTTTTGTTGTTTTTATCGGCCTCGCATGTGAGACCCTATGGCTCGGCTTCTGACCTACGGGAGTTCGCGCAGTGGCGCGACCGCATCCCCCCCGAGAGCACCGTGTTCGTCACCAACGGATATGATTCCGGTTCGTTCGTCTGGTTCACCCTCGAACGAAACAACTACCTCTCCTCCGGACAATCGGCCGGGGTGGTCTTCTCGCGCGCCACAGCGCTCGAGGTCCAACGTCGTTCGCAGGTACTACTACCCTTGGCCGACCCGAACTGGAAAATGCTGAGTTCGCTGCGCAACAGCAGGCGCCTCGTCTCGTCCGCCGCCGCCTCGGGCTCGCGCGGGGCGGCCGGCGCCCGGCAGTTCCGGCCCCTCACGGCGCAGAGCCTGGTCGCCGCCTGCCGCGACCCGGTGCTGGGTTTCGTGGTCTCGCCCGACGATGTCGGCTTCGACCCGGTACGCCACACGCAGGCCGGACTATGGAAGAACTGGAACCTATACGAGTGCAGCCACGTGCGCGCTGCTCGGGCTGGATCTACATGAACCGGGCGTCGCCGTGAAGAAGATCGCAGTGATCGCCGGTGCCGGACCCGCAGGCCTCACCGCCGCGCTCGAACTATTGCGTCGTTCCGACGTCACCCCGATCGTCTTCGAAGCCGACACGCAAGTCGGCGGCATATCCAAGACGGTCAATTATCGCGGCAATCGAATGGATCTCGGCGGACACCGGTTTTTTTCCAAGTCGGATTGGGTGATGCGGTGGTGGCAGGAGATTCTACCGATAGCCGGGCAAACACACCCGGAGGAGGCGTTGCGCCTCACTTACCAGCGTGAATCGCACCGGTTCCTTCCCGAAAAGCGCGCCGAGCCCGCCTCCGATGCCGTCATGCTGGTACGCCAACGGCTCTCGCGCATCTTCTATCGCCGCCGTTTCTTCGATTATCCGTTGAAGCTCAATGCAAACACCCTGAAGAACATGGGGCTCATCGAGACCTTCCGAATCGGCCTGAGTTATGGCCAGGCGCAATTACGATTCGGGCAGGCCGAGGACACTCTCGAGGAATTTTTCATCAACCGCTTTGGACAACGGCTGTATCGCACTTTTTTCAAGGACTACACGGAGAAAGTCTGGGGAGTCCCATGCGGTGCAATATCCGCCGAATGGGGCGCGCAGCGTATCAAAGGTTTGTCGATAACGAAGGCGATCGCTCACGCGGTCGCCCATAGCATCCGGGGTCCCGCCCATGCGCGCTCAGCCAGGTCCCAACGACGGACCGAGACCAGTCTCATCGAACGATTCCTATACCCCAAGTTCGGCCCCGGCCAGCTCTGGGAGGAAGTTGCGCGCAAGGTGATGATTCTCGGTGGGCGGATCCATCTCAACCATCGAGTCGTCGAGATCGAGCGCGAAGGCTTTCGAGTGACGGCAATCAACGTCCGCGATGAGGACGCGGGCACGGTGCAACGCATACCCTGCGACCATCTCGTGTCGACGATCCCCATTCGCGACCTCACCGGATTTCTTCAGCCTGAGGATTCGCAAGTCCTCGAAATCGCCGACAAGCTCCCCTACAGAGACTTCATGACCGTCGGGCTGTTGGTCCGCAGGATGAATTCCAGCGGCAATGAGCCTCGGTATATCTCGGGCAACGGCATGGCGCCCGATAATTGGATTTACATACAAGAACCGGACGTGCGCATCGGGCGGCTGCAGATATTCAACAACTGGAGTCCGGCCCTGGTCGCCGATCCGGATACGATTTGGTTGGGGCTGGAATATTTCTGCCAGGAAGGCGACGACCTATGGTCGATGGAGGACGGACGATTCATCGATTTTGCGGCGGCCGAACTCGAGAAGATCGGCATGATCGATCGCAAGGATATTCTTGACGCAACGCTGGTTCGCGTGCCCAAAGCCTATCCCGCGTATTTCGGCGAATACGGAAGATTCGGCAAGGTCCGCGCTTACCTGGACCGGTTTTCGAATCTTTATCCGGTTGGACGCAACGGAATGCACCGGTACAACAATCAAGACCACTCCATGCTCGCCGCGAACAGCGCGGTGAACTCGATCATCGATGGCGGTCGCGGCAAGTCAGCGGCGTGGGGTATCAATGCGGAAGACGTATACCATGAAGAAATTGGTTGAAGGCAAGTGCCGCCGGCGCATTAGAACCGGTGATAACGAGTTTTTGAAAGCGCTCGCCGTCCAGGCAAGCATGGACCGCGCCTTATGCGCATCGCTCGGCAGCCTATAGTAGTGTCCAAGATGGATGATCGTACATACCATCGAAGCAGGTATGCACGCAAAGCTGGGAACCGATAAAGATGACAAACAAGACGGCTCTGATATTCGGTGTTTCCGGACAGGACGGAGCCTATCTCGCGCATATGTTGCTCGCGAAGGGCTATCGTGTACACGGCGCTTCACGCGATGCAGAGGCATTGCATTTCGGCAATCTGACCCGCCTTGGCATCAAGGGCCACGTACAACTGCATTCCGCTTCGCTTTCTGACTTTCGAAGTACATTGTCGATTCTGACGATGGTAGAACCGGATGAGATCTACAATCTCGCAGGTCAGTCTTCCGTCGCGCTCTCGTTCAATCAACCCGTTGAAACCTTTGAAAGCGTCACCGTGGGCACGCTGAATATCCTCGAATGCATCCGCTACGTTAAGCTTCCCTTGCGCATGTTCAACGCGATATCGAGTGAGTGCTTCGGCAATACCAGCGAGCCTGCGGACGAGGAGACGTCGTTTCGTCCTTGCAGTCCGTACGCGATGGCGAAGTCCGCGGCGTTTTGGGCTGTTAAAACTTATCGAGAAGCGTATGGCTTGCAAGTTTGTTCGGGAATCTTGTCGAATCACGAATCCCCGATTCGGCCGGAACGGTTTGTATGTAAAAAAATCGTCGCTGCTGCGGTTCGAATAGCAAACGGCAGCGACGAGAGGCTTTTCCTGGGAAATGTATCGATTCAACGCGATTGGGGGCTCGCGTCTGAATACGCGGATGCCATGTGGCGGATATTGCAGCAGGATTCGCTCGAGGACTTCATCATTGCAACGGGCGAGACGTGCACGCTCGGAGACCTGATGGACGCGGCATTTGCATCTGTTGGACTCGACGTCAACGACCATGTCACGATAGATGAATCGCTATTACGTCCTCTCGACATTGCCTTCAGCCGGCTCAATCCAGGCAAGGCACGGCAGAAGCTGGGCTGGGAGGCGCGGCATAAAGGCCGGCACCTGGCAGAATTACTGGTCAAATGTGAGCAAGAAAATTCGATTGGGCCGTTGCCGTGGATTCCGGACATCTCTCAACCATAACCGAGAACCCGGCGATAGATGCCTACCGTACTTTCTGCGCAGCACCGCCATGAGAACAGCTCTCTGCGAATTCGACCCTTCTCCTTGAGTACGGTCGATGCGGATGGCGAATACAAGACCGACTCCAACGCACTTCGGATCGAGTCGAGATCCAGCGGATCGAACAGTCTAGCCGCGTCGCCGACCACCTCGGGTAATGAGCTCGAATTACTGCAAGCCACGGGACAATCGAGCGACATCGCCTCGAGTACCGGTATGCCAAATCCCTCGTATAACGAAGGGCAAACGAATAACGAAGCGTGGGCGTAGCATGCGGACAGCGCCACATCCGACCCGCCCAAATGTCGGACGCGACCCTCTACCCCTGCTTTGGATATGGCGGCCCGTTCCGCATGCGTAAACTCTCCGCCGCCGAAACACAGAAAGAAAACATTTTTCCGCAGCGACAACGAGGCCGCGTAGGCATCGAGTAAGCCCCGAAAATTTTTATAGCTCGCCCGACTGCCGACGTAGAGAAAATAGGGTGCATCCGCACCGAGCACTCGAACCTTGAAGTCGCGCGCTGATTCGCTGGTGAGCAGCGAACCGAGCGGATCGAAGCCCAGATGAGTTACCGATACGCGCTCTTCCGGAATGTCATACGTGGCGAGTAGATCGCGTCGGGTACTCTCCGATATGCAGATGACGTGATCCGCAGCCGCCACGCTGGCCGCCTTTATCCGCGTGATGAAGGGACTGGCGGCAAAGTATCGAGGATACTTCTCGTGGATCATGTCGTAGACGGTCAGGATACAGCGGGCGCCTGCAGGAGGCTTGACCGGAAAATAGTAGGTATTATGCAGGATGTCCGGTTTGAAACCGCGTGCCGCAATTTTTCCGGGCAGAACGCTCGATCCGTAAGCCAAGGCCGTCAAGCCTTCCAGCCAGCGCACCCTTCGTCCGTGTACGAGAGTGTGTGGGAGCTGGTCCAGATATTCGTTGAAATGAAAAGGCGCGGCGATCAGCGTCGTGACACCGGCCATCCGCTGCATCTCCAGGGCAATGCTACAGACATAGCGTGAAATCCCGCCGAACCGCTGATGACAGAAAATCTGCGAATCGAACATGACCCGAAGATCACCGCCGTTTGACCGGTTCGCAGGCCCGCTAGGCACGTACTTCAGCTCGGGTAAATTCCGCATATGTCGTTAGTGTGACCTAACCTGGTATAAATTACCGTGCATGTGGCGATTTGCAAACCGTACGACTAAGCCCTCGTCAGAAGCCCCTGCGCGTGGGTTCGTTCCGCCGTATAGGGTTGGACGGCTCATCGTGTCATTGGGAATCGTCTTCACGTCGAGCATGCTGGCTTACTTCTACGCGATCGGCAATGGCTACTTCTCGACACAACGGATGAGCCCGATATTTCGTTATCTGTTGGTGGATGACGCGAAGACAACGTGGCTGACGCTCTTTGTTTGTCTGCTGGCGGCGTTCTGGAAAAGCCCCACGCCTTTGCTGAAGGCGGTGGACTTCGTCGGGTCGCACCTGATCACGGTCGTGATCATTGCCGTCGCGCTGCTCGGGAGCGGCGCATTTTTCATCTACCACCATAAAGCGTTCTGCATGGACGAGTATGCGGCGGTTTTTCAGGCAAAGATCTTCGCGACGGGTCGATTGACTGCGCCATTGCCCCCGTCGGTTGTCGGCTGGTTAATCCCGCCGGGATTCAATGGGGCGTTTCTAGTCGCGTCGCAGACGACCGGCCGGGCGATGGAGGCCTATTGGCCGGGTTTCTCGCTGATCCTTGCTCCGTTCCAATTCCTCGGCATCCCGTGGCTTTGCAATGCAAGTCTGGCTGGGTTTGCGATTTTCTTGATTCATCGCATCACGCTCGACATCACAGAGAGTCGACGCGCAGCGGGCTGGGCCGTGCTATTCACGGTCGCCTCCGGGGCATTTTGGGCCTATGCGATTTCCTACTATTCCATGCAGGCGCACCTCACGGCGAATTTGCTGTTCGTTTGGCTGTTGCTCAAGCCCACTCCTTACCGTGCCTTTGGCGCCGGTGTTGTAGGTTCATTCGCTTTGGTCCTACATAATCCATTCCCGCACACGCTGTTCGCCGTGCCATGGATTATCGCAATTGCGCGCCCGAAGGAGCAGCGGCGATCTTTTGTTGCGCTGATTCTCGGCTACCTACCGCTGACCATATTGATCGGTGCTGGTTGGCTGTATCTACGCGACTCGGTTACCTCGGGGACTTCCGGTTTCAATATCGTAAGCGACACCATCACCGGATTTTTCAGGTTCCCCGATCAACCGATGATTCGCATTCGCGTCGCCGAAATAGTCAAAATGTGGATTTGGGCGGTACCTTGCGTGTTTCTTTTGGCAGTTCTTGGGCGCCTGCGTCGCGGCGATGACCGGCACATACGACTCCTGAGCCAGTCGGCGGTGCTGACATTCGTAGGGTACGTGTTTTTCGTCCTCGACCAGGGACACGGGTGGGGCTACCGCTATTTCCACTCGGCTTGGGGAGTCGTGCCCATATTGGCGGCCTGTGCGGTGAGTTCGCCATCGCATTCCAACGACCGTCTCGCCGCTTTTGCGGGGGCCGCAGCGATATTGAACCTGCTGCTGGTAGTTCCGGTGCAAATGATACAGATGGACCGCATCATCACTCGCCATTCGGCACAGCTGCCCCTCCCAAACAGACCGGGTAATAACGTCTATTTCGTTCGTGACGGCGGATTTTACCGCGCTGATTTGGTTCAAATGGATCCGCTGCTGCGCACACAGGATCTCGTCTTGTTCAGTGCCGGGCCGGTATTGGATGCCGAACTTCGACGGCAAAACTGGCCGACGGCAGTGCTGGTGGAGCGCCGGGCCGGCGTGGAGGAATGGAATCTGGGGCCTGAGGATCAACGGCACCTGTCGAAAGAGCTACCAGGCATCAAGCGATTCGTGTTCGCGTTTTCCGACCCCGTGCCGCCGGGCGCAGCGAATGCGAAAACGAGAGATCCGGGCATTGCATCGGCTGTTCCGCAATGACGGATGTCACGATGCCATGCGAGTCGCTGTACGGTTCCCGAATCCCATCAGTCGCGGGACCATGGAGCACTCGCACCCGCCGTGCGTACATCGATGAATCCCAGTAGAAACGACGCGAACACGATCTCGGCGCCCCCGAGCATCAAGGTAACCGAGGGAATCGCCACGCGCATCATAGTCGACGGGTCGAGTGCCGCAAGGCGTGCGTGCGCCCATGTATCTACCGAATAGATCGCTACTCCCAAACCGATCATACCGAGTGACAAGCCTAGCAAGATGCCCCGCTCAAGCGTAAAGAAGCGCAGAAACTGTGCCAGCGCCGGCGACATAGGCAGAAGATTTTTCAATACGCCGATGGTTCGCGCCAGTAGCGAGAACAATACCAGTTGTATTCCGAGGATGGTTGCACCCGCTGCGTATAGCATCGTATGGATGTCGAAGCCGACGCCATCGATGACGATAGGTCCCCTCAGGATTGCGAGTTCCGCCGCGACACCGACTCCAATAAGGCAGGCTCCCGGATAGAGCATCAGCCACCGCGGGCTCATCATGAGCAGAAATCGAAGGTGGCGCCAACCATCGCGCCAGCTACGCAGGTGTGGCGCGCGCGAGCGTCCATCGGGCGAAAGCACCGTCGGTACCTCAGCGATGGGCCATCCGGCGAGAGTCGCCTTGACCACCATCTCGCTCGCGAATTCCATGCCTGGCGCGCTCAAACCCAATCGTAGCGCCGCCTCGCGATCGACGCCACGTAGGCCACAATGGAAATCGCCGATACCCGAAGAAAACAACAGGCGTCCCGCGAAACTCAAGAAAGGATTGCCGAGATAGCGGTGGAGTAAAGGCATGGCCCCGGGGCGAATGCCGCCACGAAAACGATGCCCAATGACCATTTTATTTCCGGCGCGCAAGCGTTCTACGAATGCGTCGAGTTGCGAAAAATCATAGCTGTCGTCCGCATCAGCCATGATTACGAATCGCCCGCGGGCCGCGCCGATACCACCCATTAACGCGTTGCCGTAGCCTTTATCAGCAATCCGCACTATTCGCGCTCCGGCCTCGCTCGCGATATCTATTGAGCCGTCGGATGACCCATTGTCGGCCACCAGCACCTCACCATTGATACCGGTTCGCTCGAGAAACCCGAGGGCCTTGCGCACGCACGTCGCGACGGTCTCGGCCTCGTTGAGGCAAGGCATCAAAATCGTCAATTCAACGGTCTGCGGCTCGCTAGATTGCAGATCGCGGAGTCGGCTTGGTCCGATCATGATGGCTATCAATTCTAGACTACGGCGCCCAAAGCACAACATCGCCAGCGTGACTCGGGTCTTACATTCCGTACTTCGCGGAAACCTAGACGTGAATTCCGGCGCGGGGTCAAGCGACGAAAAACCGACTTGGACCCACCGCCCACTATCCATCGGCCGGCAGGTTTGATTGTTTTCGGCCTTTCGAGCATTCTGCAACCCAATTGCGCATGACCCATTATCTAAAACTACTGGTTGCTCACATTTTCTTACGCCCCTACGGCATGACCATGGGGGCCAATTCAACTGTCCGATTACCGCGGTACGTATTGGATCCCAGCCGAATTCGCATCGGGCGAAACACGCACATAATGCGACATTGCAGATTGGAGGCATACGCCTCGCATGCTGGCGGACCTTTGGACGGGCGCATTAGCATCGGGGATGATGTGTATGTCGGTGCACATTGCTTGTTTGCCGCCATGCTTGGGATCGACATTGCAGACGGATGTGTATTTAGCGATTTCGTTTATGTTTCGGATGCGGCGCATGGCCTCAGGCCGGGCGCCGGGCCAATAATGAAACAACCGCTCGAATCGAAGGGCCGGGTCAGTATTGGGAAAAATTGTTTCATCGGACTCGGTAGTTCGATTTTGCCAGGCGTAACGTTGGGTGAGCATTGTATCGTTGGGACGCGTTCGGTGGTGACTCGGAGTTTTCCCGCGTATTCCTTGTTAGTGGGCAATCCGGCGAGATGCATCAAGAACTACGATCTCGCCAGTTCAAAGTGGGTGCCTTCAATAGGCCGCCCGTAAAGGCGACTCGTCGGCTGGTCAATGCCCCGCCGAGGTAATCTCAGTCAGTCAGACTCGCCGCATCATGCTCGTCGCCGGCGTGGCCTCGCAGCACGGAGCATCCGGAGCGAATCATGTTTCTCTCATCCGCCGCGAGAGAAACCTTCCACGCCAGCACAGCGCTCGCGATCAGCGCGGTGGCGGCGATCGCCACGTGCATCAATGCCGGTAGCCGGTCGATTGCCGCCACGGCGGCGAGCAGCGCCGGGAGGGCACACGCGACCGGCAGCGCCACGCCCTTTCTGAGCAGCGTCCCAAGGTCGCCGACGACCTCGGGGGTTCGCGGCGCATTGACATAAATGATCATGAACTGGCCGATGAACGCCCCGGCAACCACGCCACATGCGACCCCGGCAGCGCCGAAGCGCAATCCCGCCGCTATCGCCACCGCCACATTGGTCGACGCCTCGACGATCGGTGCGAGCAGCGCGCGCTTGTGCTTGAGTGTAGCGAGCAGCAGCATGCTGTAGGGAGTCGCCAGCAGCCGCACAGTGTTTCCGATCAATAGCAGCCTGAAGATGGTGAACGCCGTATCGGAATACTTCGGTCCCAGCCACCAGCCCAGTAGGGCTCTGCCGAACAGCAGGAGCGGAACGGACAGCGACAGCAGCAACAGCGTGCTCAGCTTCGTGGAGCGCAATAGCAGGCGCGGCAGAGAATGATTGGATGACTGTGAGGCGCGGGCCGCTCCGAGTTGCAACAGCGGGTTGAACAGAGCCTGCTGCACGCCCGCAATCAGCAGGATTGGACCGAAGCACGCGCTGTAGACGCCCACCGCCTGGAAATCCACGCGCGCCACGATGGCTGTGTCGAAACCGTTGACGAGGAGCATCGCAATCGTCCAGATCACTAACGCGCCGCAGTAGCCCCATATTTGCCGGAACGAACGCCAATGCGCGCGTCGCGGCGAGATTTCCACGGCGGCGAGATATTGATTGGTACACCAGAAGCCAAGAAAGATCGCGACCGTAACCGCGGCAACCGCCACGGCCATCGAAGTCACGCCTCCTTCCAACAATACGATGGCGATCAAGGATCCGGCGAGCACAAGTCGCCCACCGCCTTGAATGGCAGCCACCAATTCGTTTCGCTGCAGGCCCGTGAATGCGCCCGCAATGGCCTCTGCTGGCATGCTCAGCGCTGATGCCAAACCCATCAGCAGCAATCCGGACCGGGTGGCCCCGACGAAGTGTGCCGGCAACGCGGGAAACAGGCGGTCGATGTTTCGGCTGGCCGCGAACACTAAGGCGGCCGCCGGGATCGCCGTGATCACAAGCGTATAGAACGCCGTGCTAACGAGGTCGCTGGCGGAATCGCGGTCGCCGCGCGCCGCATAAAACGCTACATAGCGGCTGGTTGCGCCTTGAATGCCGAGATTCAGCAGGGCGGTATAGGCGGCCAGCTGAACAATCAGCATCCAAGCGCTAAATTCAGGCTGCGTGAGATACCTGGAAAGAAAGGCCGGGACCAATAGGCTCAATGCAGCGGTCGACAGGCCGCTCGCCAGGTTCGCCAGCGAGTTCTTGATGAAGATGCGCGTCCCGTGGCGGCCGAAGGTCGTGCCGCGCGCGGGCGTATCGGCGGTCTCAGGATCAGCGCCGCGTCGGCTGCTCAGTTCTGAGGCTCCGTCCTGTTCCAGAGCACGCCGCTCCGCGCAAGCGTGACGCCAATCCAGGTGCCGGGCCGGCCGAAACCGCACAGAGTAAGCCCTCGCGAAAAAAAGTGATTCACAACCCGTTGCTCGATCCCGCCCAGGCGGACGCACCGGACCCACTATAAGAGATGAGATTGGGTTCTGCCATAGTTCCATGCGGCTGCGGGGTTGATGCGAGCGACAAATGGTACTACCTTGTAGCCATGATCGTTAGGCCCCTGCAAGCAGCATCTGGCTTCCGCCACTTCGCCGGGGAATAGCGAGGTGAGCGCGGACCGCCGGCACTCCTTACGTCGGCAATTCTTGATCGTTCTCCCGGTACGCAACGGCGGGGAATATCTCAAAGCGTGCGTCGCCAGCATCCTGGCCCAGTCTCACGAGCATTTTCGGTTGGTGATACTCGAAAATGCGAGCACCGATGATACACCGAGCTGGCTGCGCCAGGTGCGAGATCCAAGGATCACCGTCTGCGAATCGCCGGTGCCGCTGGATATCGAGGGGAATTGGGCTCGAATCCTGGACCTCGACATACCGGAGGAGTTCCTCACCGTCATCGGGCACGATGACCTGCTCGATCCTGGATATTTGTCGGATATGTCCGCGTTGATCGACGCGCACCCGGACGCCGGCCTGTACCAATCCCACTTTCGACTCATCGACAAGCACGGACGGCGGTTGCGCAGCTGCCTGCCCATGCCGGCCCGTGAAACCGCAGGGGACTTCCTGGCGGCGAGGCTGCGCCTGCGACGGGACTCGTACGGGACAGGTTACATGTTCCGCGCGCGTGACTACCTACGGATCGGAGGCATCCCCCCTTACAAAAAGCTGATGTTCGCTGACGACGCGCTGTGGCTCGGCCTGATGCACGGTTCCTACAAAGCAACGCTCGCGCGCGATACGTTTTCTTATCGGCTGCATCCGGGCGGGACCAGCCATTCGCCCGATTGGAGATCGACGTTCGAGGCGCTTGCCTGCTATCTGGACTTCTTGAAAAGCTACAGCCGGTCGGATGGGGCCGTGCAGAGCGGCCTGCAGCATGGCATGGCGGATTACATGATCTTCTGGTTTCGATGGGTATATTTTTCCGCGGACCGGGGCGAACGACCGGAAATATTGCGAGCGATCGAAGCCCTATCGGCCAAGGGGAGCGAGATAGACACATCCTTGCGTTTGGGTCCATTTCGCGAGCGGGTGAGAGCGGCCTTGCGCAACCGGATGCCACGATGGCGATGGTTCTTCTGGCAGCTGGATCGGTATCTGCGCCTACGCCTTCGGTCAATGAACCGAACACCCGCGCGGGGACCATGAGCGTCGTGAAAAGCAGCGCAGAAAGCCCTGTCGAGACGGCTGCACGAGCATTTCCGCATGCTGCAGATCGAGCGGTATCTGGCTTTGGGATGGACAAAATACGCAGACCAGTGATCGCTTGGATCCTCAGCAAGGCGGCTGAGACGCTGCCTAACTCATCTGTACGAGGTGAACCAGGGCTCGTGTGGGCAGCGCCCAAAGCGAAATTCGGAGACCGACTGTAGCGTCTTGACCAACACCATCAGGATGGCTTTGGCGCTACCCACCTCGACCGACAGATGCCGATAGATTTCAAAGGTACCGCGATACACGGCTTGCAGCCCTGCATTTGCAGTTCCACCAGCCTCCATGAACGCGACGTCAGCGCCGACGAGGCGAGTCGACGGACGAAACCGGCGCTCCAAGTCGTAGTACTGATTGATGTCGGCCGCCAATCGCAACCGGGCGTCGAACCCCCCTACAGCCTCCAATAAACGGCGTTTGGTAAACTGCGCCTGATGCGCGGGGTACATCCCGAATCCTCGGACGCGGCCGAGCAACCGGGGTACACGACGATGCCTCCAAAGGCCCACCTTGCCGACCTTGCCCATGACCGCATCGCCCACGATCAGATCCGGATTGTCGGCGCCGCCATGAACGCATCCCGCTAACGCGCACGTCAGCGTATTACTCGCCACGAGGAAGTCGTCTGCATTGAGGAACAATACGTATTCCCCTCGAGCCGCCCCGAGGCCCTTGTTCATCGCGTCGAAGATTCCTTTGTCCGGCTCATAGACGCGCGTGGTGCGCGGATTCAATCGAGCCCACCGATCGACAATCGCCCGGGTGTCGTCGCTCGATCCACCGTCGACACAAATATGTTCCACACCAAAATTCACCTGCTGGAATGCCACCGAGGCAAGCGTTCGCTCGATCGTAGCTGCCGCATTCAAACTCACCGTAACGATCGAGAGTAAAAGGTCCATGGGAGGCTCGTGCGCACCGGTCACGCTGGATGGTGGGGATGAAGCCGCGCTTTCCGCCTCGTACATAACGAACAGTTTACACAAGCTCCTGCCGACGCAGTTTTCGGACATCGGTATTCAGTCGAGATTCGCCTGAATTGACGCTCGCTACCCAAGCTATTTGTTAGCGCTTTGGTTGGCTCTGCAGGGCGGCGTTTCCATCGGCCCGGCGCGAGATGGGCGGAGGTCGGCGTATTCCCGATGCCAGTCGTGAATACCGAGCATGTCATGCGGGCGGCGCGACATCGTTGAGATACCGGGGCTCGTGTCGGAATTTCGTGACTAAAAGCACAAAGCAGTATCGTGCGATTATGTAATCTTCGGTCGCGAGACCAGCCCATCGGACAAGCGTGTCAGGTAGAGCAGCCGACAAACGGATCAAGCTTCAGAAAAACACGCGCAAGCGGTCGGATGATCGCAATTGCTGCAAATGCAGATATCTACTGAGGTCGACGAACCGGAAGGCTGTGAGCATGACTAGCGCTGGGCATACCGTCGAATGATGTCCGAACACGTAACACGAATCGCTGGGGTAGGCAGCATGACGGTTCCCTACCGGCGGCAAGTCTATCTTGCTTGCGTCCTTTTGGCTCTCGTCTGTAATTACGTCCTCGGGAAGGACATGGCCTGGGACACGCTGAACTATCACCTTTACTTGGGGTTCAGCGCGCTCAACGACCGCTTTGGTCAAGACTATTTCGCGGCAGGCGGATTGGCGTACCTCAATCCCTATGCCTACATACCTTTCTACGCAATGGTTCGTGCCGGCCTGCCCGCACTCGCGATTTGTTCGATATTTGCGGCTGTGCATAGCATTATTCTCTGGCTTTCTTTCGAGCTTGGAGTAATCGTTTGCCCTTCCGACGATCACCGCACCCGTTTCATTGCAGGCGGCTGCGCGATCGCGCTCGCATTCATGAACCCGATTCTGATGCAGCAGATCGGCTCATGCTATGCCGACATCACGACAGCGGAACTGTCACTTGGCGGGTGGCTGTTGCTGGCTGGCGCCGTGCGAATACCGCGGATATCTCGAGTCATCTATGCTGGCTTGATTCTCGGCGCGGCGAGTGCGCTCAAGCTCAGCAATGCGCTGGCCGCAGTATCGGCCTTGGCGATGCTCGCCCTGTTGCCGTTGGGCTGGCGGGGCAGAATCCGCTACGGTTTCCTCTACGGCACCGCGCTTGGCGCCGGCTTTGCGGCCATCGCCGCGCCATGGTCGTTTCGTCTCGCGAAGGTATTCGGCAACCCCATGTTCCCGATGTTCAACGAGATTTTCCGGTCGCCGGAAGCCAGCACGCAACCGATGGGAGCCGACCACCGATTCATTCCCGATTCCATTGGCGAGGCGCTGTGGCGTCCCTTCGCCATGATGAATCCCGTGCGGATGGTACATGAGGAACTCAGCGCGCCGGATCCGCGCTACGCCATACTCATCGGTCTCGTCATGCTGCTCGTCCTGCGCTGGGGTTGGTGGCGCATTCGCAAGGCATCACCTTCGCCGAGCAATGCGCAACTCAGCGATTCCACACGCGTTCTTGCAGCACTCGGCTGCGGTTTCAGCGTGTATTGGATCCTATGGTTGCACATTTCCGGCAATAGCCGCTATATCTTGACCATGGCCTGCGTTGCGGTCGCCATCATTGTCGGCCTGCTGTTTCAGCTATTTGAATCGCAGCCTAAAACACGTACCTATATCCTTGCGTGCGTCTTTCTCACCCAGGCTGTTCAGTTGGTCGTGGGTGCGGAGTATCGTTGGAACGGCGTGCCTTGGGGCGGGCAATGGTTCGACCTTTCGATACCGGAGAGTCTCAAGTCGAAGCACAACTTGTATTTGGCCCTCGACCCTCAGTCGAATTCTTTCATTGCGCCTTTTCTTGCCAGCGAGTCCGGGTTCGTCAACGTCTCGGGAATGGATCCGGATGGCGCGAACGGCGCGCGCGTCAGGGCATTGATCCGTAGGTTCTCACCCAACCTGAGGGTTGTTTTCCTCACCTCCAAGCCGTACGAAAATGCCGGAAATCCCGCACGGAGCCGGCTAGTTGATGATGCACTGCAATGGTACGGTTTGCGTCCCGACATGGATGACTGTGCCACCATAACCGTGCACGGTCTTCCTCCCGCGTTGGAGATTCTGTATGAGACCTCGTTACCCCAAAAACCGCAAAATCGCGATACCACCTATGTGGCTACATGCCGCGCGGTCCCCGACACAACCGACCAATCCGCGCTGCTCGACCGGCAGCGTGCCGTCAATCTCGTGTTCGACCGCCTCGAAGACGCCTGTCCCAATCTCTTCCAGCCGCGTCGCCTGGTCGCCCACCATTACGGCGAGGTTTGGCGACGAGGCTATGGCGGTACCGATATCGTGGCGTGGATTAGCCTTGGACGAGTGAAATTCCAGCATCAGACACGCAATCACGAAGTCATTGATGTCGGGAGTGAGAGCGAGTGGGCGAAGGCCCCATTGCGTCTCGACTGCGGCAGACGCAACGGCGTCTACTTCGCGCATGTTTTGCAAGCGAACCGTTGATAGACCTCAAAAGCCGCCGGCTCGGCACGCCGACGCTGGAGCACATGCCTCGCCTGGACTTACGCTCGTTGCGTATCGACTCGGCGGGCGTCAAAAATTGTCACAAGATGACACTGGGGGTCTCCGTGGCGTCAAACGGCGACTCATCCAGCTCGAACATCATTGCTGCAGTAGAAATTAAAACCATTGTTTTCAATTGCCTAGGTTTCTGGGCAGATCGTTGGCACAGTGCTTGCTTGTTTAAGCTTCACCGGCATGAGCCGTTGTTCGAATCTGGAAGTTTCCCGTGTTCAATTCTGGAGTAAATATGTCTAAGCAAGTACAAAAGGGCTTCACCCTCATCGAGTTGATGATCGTGGTCGCTATCATCGGCATCTTGGCCGCCATCGCAATTCCGGCCTATCAGGACTACATAGTCCGATCGCGCGTGACGGAAGGTCTCAGTCTCGCCTCGGCAGCGGAAACGACCATCGCTGAGAATGCGGGAAATGGAGCGGCGGACTTGAGCCAGGGCTGGACCTCACCGGCCGCAACCACCAACGTCGCGAGCGTTGTCGTTAGTACCGTCGGTGTGATCACGGTCACTATGACCGCCGCTGCGAAAGGCGTCGTACTCACGCTAAGCCCGAAATCCGCCGGAA
>JALYHP010000074.1 GCA_030799355.1 Pseudomonadota bacterium | reverse complement strand
CCCGAGCCCCGGGCCCGAGCCCTGAGCCCGAGCCCTGAGCCCGAGCCCTGAGCCCGAGCCCTGAGCCCGAGCCCCGGGCCCGAGCGCTGAGCCCGAGCCCTGAGCCCGAGCCCTGAGCCCGAGCCCTGAGCCCGAGCCCCGGGCCCGAGCGCTGCAAATCTGCGGTGGCTAGACCTCAGTGCTAATCCCTCCTGCTCCTCATTCCCTACCTACCCCCGGCCACTCGAATCCCCTCAGCTCAGGCGACTTATTGTCAAGCGGGCCGTGAGCGGGCGGCAAATTATTGCCGCGAGCGGCAAGGGGCGAGCCGAAGTGCGACCTTCATCAAGGATGCGGCGATTCAGTTCGCGCACATTGACGGCTCAACCAGTAATGAAAAGCATCCGGATGTCCGTCGCGCTGGATTCCACCCCGAGTGTGTTCAAAGCGCATCCCCTGGATGCATCATTCGAGCCGTATAGCCGGTTGCTTCGAATCCTGATGCCGGGTTTGCTTGCCGTCGTGGTGCACGACGGTTTCGGCAATCTCGTCTGGGCCTCGGACGAGTGGGACCTCGGCGAGGCCTCCGATACGGTCAAGGCCGCCATGTCGAACGCGCTCGAAAACACGGCGCAGTTCGAGGGCATCCGATGCGCGCTCGATGCGGATCGAGTGGCGTGCAGTTTCGCGGTCCGCGCAGACGTCGGCTTGCTCGGCGTCGTCAGTCTCTTAGGGCGGGTAGCCGCGGGCGAGACCGAGACATGGGATGTGCCGCACGTCCGTAATCTGGTGCAACCGGCGTTGGAATGTTTGCGGCGCGAGCTGTCGCTGCGTTCGCAGCTGGGTTCTCGCGAACATGACTTGGGCGGGCGCGAGCGCGACCTGTCCATGCTGCTCGAGATGTCCTCGCACCAATCAACCGCCGGCGGCGACGCGGACGAGCTGGAACTCGTCTTGAAAGCCGGCCTCGAGCACATGCACTGCGCCGTCGTGGCGCTGTGGGTGCCCGAGAAGAACATACAACTTTCGGTCACGCGAGGTGGGCGGCCCATGGCGGCCGAATCGCTCAAGCGCGCGCAACGGCATCTGACCGCATGGATGCAGCTGCAGCAGCGTACCCTCGTCGTGAATCGCGGCGCCAAGGACGTGGGCAGCGGCGCCGCGCCGTACAAGATTCTCGCATGTCCCATCCGCCACAACTCGGAACGGGCAATGGGCGTGCTGGCGCTGTTCAATCCGTCGAGCGCAGCGGATTTCGATCCGCACCAAACCCGCATTGCCGAACTCCTGGCCAAGAAAGCGACCCTGGTCATTCAGGCGCAATACGACGCGAGTACGGGGCTCATGACTCGCCAAGCGTTCGAGAGGCAGGTGGCCATGCTGCTGGCCTCGGCCGACTCGCCGCACTCGCATTGCATTCTGTGCGTCGATATCGACCGGCTGCATGTCATCAACGAGACATTCGGCATGCACGTGGGAGACGAGGTCATCGCCTGCGTCGCTGAACAAATAGCCAAAACCTTGCCGCCGGGGGCGCTGTCGGCGCGAATTTCGGGGGACCGTCTCGCGGCGCTCATTCCGCATGCCGGAATGGAAGCGGCCGCGGCGCTCGCGGAAAGTATCCGCAGCGCCATCGCCGCCATCGAGCCGCGCGCAGGCCTGGGAAGCTTTGCCGTCTCCGCATCGCTCGGCGTGGCGCCGCTCGGCAGAGCCCATAATGCGCTGGCGCACGCGTTGGCGACGGCGGAAATCGCCTGCAAAGCCGCGAAGGATCGCGGTCGCAATCGCGTGGAAGTATTTCAGGATTCCGACCACAGTATCATCAGGCGCCATACCGACATCCTGGTCATCGGCAACGTGCGCGAGGCGCTGCTCAACGATAGTTTCAGATTGGACGCGCAACCCATCCTGCCGCTGCGCGGGAGCGGCGCGCGCCCGCGCTTCGAGTTGTTGATCCGCATGCTCGGCGATCAGGGTGAAGTCATTGCGCCCGATAAATTTCTGTCGTCCGCCGATCGCTATCGATTGATGCCGAGCATCGATCGATGGGTGGTGCGCCATGCCTGCCACCTGCTCGGCGAACACGCACGATCGGCGGGTGCGGACATAGGACGCTTCGCGGTCAACCTCTCGGGGCAGTCACTGCGGGACCGATCCTTCCTCGATTTCGTCATCGGGCAGATCCACGAAGCCAGGCTGCCGCCGAAGGTGCTGTGTTTCGAATTGACCGAGACGGCAACCATGGGCGATCTGGCGAACGCCCAGCAATTCATGCGAACGCTGCAGAATCTCGGTTGCCAATTCGCGCTGGACGATTTCGGCACGGGTGTGAGTTCGCTCGCGTATTTGAAGGATTTGCCGGTCGAATATCTGAAGATCGACGGCAGCTTCGTGCGTGACGCGCTCACCAACGAGCGCTCCGGATCGATGATAAAGGCCATCGCTCAGCTGGCGAGAGTCATGGGCATGGAAACGGTCGCCGAATACGTCGAGAGCGACGACTTGCGCGTAAAGATGGCCGAACTAGGCGTCGACTACGGCCAGGGCTTCGCCATCGGCAGGTCGCGGCCTCTGGCCGAGCTGCTGGCCCAGCGGAGGTGCCAGACGCCCGGCACCTCCGGAATCGCCTATGGTACTCAGGACGAGGGGCTCGCGGTGCCGGCCGGCTGAGCGGCATCGCCTTTATCGGCTTTCGCGTTTTCCCTCTCCGTCTTGATGAGGTCCCTGCAATTCCTCTTCATCTCTTGCGTGGGCAGCCCACCGTCGCTGGCCCGCTGTTTGGCCATGCAGTCCTTCATCATCTGATGCCTCGTGGGCTTCGGCGCGTCGCTTGCCTGGATCTGACCGAAGCCGCAGAGAAGCAACATCGCCGCCGCTGACCGCGACGCGAGAGTTATCGTACGCATTGACCCCTCCTCCATGCTCCGCCCGTGACGAGTTTCAGCCGCAAACGGTATTCGCTATCCGATACGAAAGCTGTCCGTCGTGGTCCTACAGCGACTAGACCCGTAGGCCCACATCGCAGGGGCCATCGCCTCGCTAGAGTCGTCCCATCCTCTATTGCGAAGCATCAACTCATGCTCATATTGACTCGACGAGCCGGTGAAGCCCTACGCATAGGCGACGACATCGAGGTGACCGTCATGGCAGTCAACGGGACGCAGGTCCGCCTCGGCATCAAGGCACCGCGGGAAGTCGCGGTAGACCGTGAGGAAATTGCGGAAAGAAAGCGACGCGACCGCGAGAACGCGTTCGGCGCCGGCACGTTCAAGTAGCCGCCGGTAGCCGTCCCGGTGTAAGGCGGCGCAGCCGGACGGTAGAGCCGGAAAAGCTAAGAAGGTAGACAGCCGGAAAAGCACAATCGTCCGGACCGAACGCCGATCAGGCGAGCCCGAGTTCCCTGCGCGCCGCTGTGCGGCTGGCGACATTTTCCAGAGCGAATCCCATCCAGCGATTCGCTGTCTGTGCGGGGTCGAACCCTCTGCGCGCCGCTGAGCGACTGTGCGACAGTTTCCAGCGAATCCCATCCAGCGATTCGCTGTCTGTGCGGGGTCGAGTCCTCTGCGCGCCGCTGTGCGGCTGGGCGACAGTTTCCAGCGCGAATGCCGTCCAGCGATAATCGCTGCCTGCGCGAGGGCAGCCCGCTGGGCGCGCGCCACTGCGGCTGAGCGACCGACCCTGCCGTCCGGTGATCGCTGACGAGGCTGGAGCGTCGTCGGGAAAGGCGCCTCTCTCGAGGGGCTAGTGTCATTCCACGGCCGACGCTATAGGATACGCAGTCTTGTGAAGGAGACAGTTGCTGTTGCGGTGCACCAAGACACCGCGACCGGGCACGCCACTCCTCACAGCAGGCCGTAGCGTAACCAAGGGAAGGAAGGTCATTGAGCGACCCAATCGTCATTACGTCCAAACTGGCCGCGGATCAGCGTCCTGGCCTCGAACAGCTTCTGTTTTTCAACGTGAACCAGCATCGGGTTCGCTCGGGGATTCAGCAATCCATCGAGACCTACGGCGTGCCGGAGATTTACGAACAGGGGGGCTGCCTGCGAGTCCGCGTCGGGGAGGTCGAGGGCGTGCAAACCTTGTTCGCGGTTTCCGGCGCCGGCCGGCCCTTGGGGGTTGCGGTCTTCGTGCGCCTCGCTCACGAACGTTTCGTGGTGCTGCACCTGGGTGTCGAACCGCGCATGCACTCGCGTGCGGATGTGAACGCGCCGGTGCTCCTCAGACTGATGCACGAGATACGCAGTGCCGCGCGGCGCACGCGCGGCGTGGACCGCATCGAGTTAGTCTACAAAGAGCGGTGCGCGGTGCGCTTGAACGTCTAAGCCCGACCGCGATCCGCAGCCCGCCGACCGGCGCGCGCGCCTTGGTCATCCCCGGAGTCGCCTGTCGGCAGCGAAACGCGCCGCACGCAAACGATCCACACGTCGCGACTGCGACCCGCTGTCTTTGGCAGCGCGAACAGGGGGTGATCGCAACGATAGTCCTGGACATCCGGTGCCATGACTTGCGATGCTCGGTGATTCCAATAACGAGGGGATGCCAAATGGTGAGAGTGACCTGTCGACGCGCTGCGGCGCTCGTCTCGAGTGCGATGCTGATCGGGGGCGTTTGCGCCGTGACCCAGGCGGCGGAGGTGGTGCGAACAGCATTGCCGGACGGCAACACCTTCCCGATTTCCGCCGCGGTCACGGTACCCGCCGGCTTCGACACCGTTTATGTCAGCGGCGCGCTGGCATCGATCATCAACAAGGACGCCCCCAAGGGCAGCGTCGAAGCCTACGGCGACATGACGACGCAGGCCACCAGCGCGCTCACCAGCATCAAAGCGTCGCTCGCCAAGCTGGGGCTGGGAATGGGCGATGTGGTGAAGATGACGGTCTTCATGGTGGGCGACTCGACCAACGGCAACAAACTCGACTTCGCGGGACTGATGGCCGCCTACACCAAATTCTTCGGCACCGCCGAACAGCCCAACAAGCCCGCGCGCAGCGCCTTTCAGGTGGCTGCGCTGGTGGCGCCGGGGGCGCTGGTGGAAATCGAAGTCATTGCGGTCAAGCGGCACAAGAGCGCGCATTAAGCCGCGCTCGATGCTGCGGTAAGAGAAGCGCCTTCGTGGCGACCGCAGCGGTGCATCCCAGGAGAGGCGCGCGGTTGCACGCCGACGGCAAACGGCGCTGCGCCTGGTGTCCGCCGGAGGACCCTCTTTACGTGGCGTACCACGATACCGAATGGGGTGTGCCGGTACGCTCGGGCCGGCATCTGTTCGAGATGCTCTGTTTGGAAGGGGCCCAGGCGGGATTGAGCTGGATCACCATCTTGCGTAAGCGGGAAACCTATCGCGCGGCCTTCGATCACTTCGATGCCGCGAAAATGGCGGGCTACGGCAGCGCCAAGCGCAGCCGCCTGATGCGCAACCCGGGCATCGTGAGGAATCGACTCAAGATCGATGCCTTCATCGGCAATGCGCGGGCCTATCTTAAGATTTGCGAGCGCAGCGGCGGCTTCGGCGACTACATTTGGCAATTTACGGACGGCAAGGTGCTGCGTCGACGGCCGCTCTACCTGGGTGACATCGCACAATCGACGGCGCACAGCGATGCCATGAGCAAGGATCTGAAACAACGAGGGTTCCGCTTCGTCGGGCCGACCATTTGCTACGCCTTCATGCAGGCCGTGGGCATCGTGGACGAGCATCAGCGCCATTGTTGGGCCGGCCGCCGGTCGAGGTTGGCGCTCCCCGCGCAAGACGCCTAACGCTCTGACCGGCCCCGGCCGCCCTCGCTATCCTAACCGCCTCGGTCGCCCTGGCCGATGTTTTTCGCCGTCTGCCCGAAGAGTATTTTCTTTTCGTCCTCGGTCATGCCCGTGCCGGTGCTGAACGCCGGCGCCAGCTCGTAAGCGCGGACGGTGGCGGGCCGCGTCTTGATCGCGTCGAACCAGCGTTTGATGTGAGGGAACTCGGTAAGGTCTTGCCCTTGTGCCTCGTGCGGCACCACCCACGGGTAGATCGCCATGTCGGCTATCGAATAGGCGCCCGCGACGAACTCTCGATCCGCGAGACGTTTGTCGAGCACGCCGTACAATCGATTGGTCTCCTTCACGTAGCGTTCGATGGCGTACGGAATCTTTTCGGGTGCGTACCGCGCGAAATGGTGATTCTGACCGGCCATGGGCCCCAACCCGGCGACCTGCCAGAAAAGCCACTCCAGCACCTGGGTTCTGCCCCGCGTGTCCGCCGGGATGAACTGTTCGTTCTTCTCCGCGAGATACAGAAGGATGGCGCCGGACTCGAACACGGATAGGGGCGCGCCCCCGCCGAGCGGCTGGTGATCGACGATGGCGGGCATACGATTGTTGGGCGAAATGGCAAGGAAGTCCGCTTTGAATTGCTCGCCCTTGCCGATGTTCACGGGAACGATGCGGTAAGCAATCTCGGTTTCTTCGAGAAGCATCGTCACTTTATGGCCGTTGGGCGTGGGCCAATAATACAGATCGATCATCGGTGCTCCTCCGGGGGGTCTAGCGGCAGCCCATGCTCGCGCAGCAACGCAATGCAGACGTCCTCTTCTCTCGACATGGCGCGCATTTTCGCCATGCGTGAGCGCGCGCGGGCGTTGCGCAGCCAGGGCAATAGCGGTGTATCGGATTGATTCGCCGCGGACAGGCGCCATTCCAGGGAGCGCCTGTGCTCGGCGATCATGCGCAATTCCCGGGCATCCGTCGCCAACCGCTTCGCGATGGCGAATCCTACCAGCTGCGTCATGACGGCATCCGCTCTTTGCATGATCTTGGACAGCCGCAGGCAGGCCTCGCGGCGCTCCGCAGCGGTCGCGTCGCGGCAGGCGTTGATGAGCGGCGAGAAGGATGGCATCACCACCGCGCCTGCGATACCCATCGCTTCGGTCACACGCGCCAGATCCGATTTGAGGTAGTTCACCGGGACAGCCCCGCGCACCTTCCTGAGCGCATCGTACATCAGAACGGCGGTTCGATTGCCATACAGGTCGAAACGAGTACCTTCCGCCATGTCCGCCAATACGCGATCCACTTGGACGGTATCCCGATCTTTCTGTGCGGCTGCCAGGGTGGGCAGCCAGGCGGCGGCATTGTCGGCGTCGACCCATCGCAGGGTGGTCGCCGCCTCGCGGATGTCGCAGGACGGCACGTTGGTGCACAGCTGCACACGCAGCCAGGTGATCGCCGGATTCTGGGGTGCGAGCTCGCCCGCCCTGACTGCGAAGTCGAGCGCCGCGGCCGCCGCCTTCATCGACTCTGCCTTCGGACGCGCCGGAGGACCGACGAACGTGAGCGCGGCGGCGGTCGCCAGCGAGTCGGCATCCTCGTGCGCGGCAAGGACGGGTACCGTGGCGGCGCGCCACGCGGCATAGTTATCGGCGTCGGCTTTGAGGGCCGCGCCATGGCCCGCACCCTCGGCCGGCGTAAACGCAATTTGCAGCAGCGTCAGTGCAAGCACCGTGGCGTACCGCTTGAGCATGACGTGGCGTGGGCTACAGCGTCTTGGTGCGGCTGCCGGCAGTGAGGCCGGCGGTGATGGCCAGCCTCATGGCATCCTCGACCGAAATATCGAGCGGCTGAATGCGATCCCGCGGCAGGTACAGCGTATAGCCGCCGAACGCGTAGCTCATGGGAAAATACACGGTCACCCAGTCCTGGCCGCCATGCGCCTCGAGCGCCACCGGCAGATCTTCGCGCGTCACGAATCCGATCGCGTGTACATCGGCGAACCGGGCCAGAACGACGCGCTGCAATTCGCGTTTGTCGCCGCTGCCGGAGGGCAATAGGCTGACCACATCGCGAAATCCACCGTAGAGAGTCTTGACGATCGGGATCCTGCCGAGAAAGTCATCCCAATACTTGAGCAGTAGCCTACCCGCGTAGGCATTGACCAGACTGCCCACGGCCAGAAGCAGGAAAAACCCGGTTATCAGGCCCAGCCCGGGCCAGTAGTTCTCCGGTTTGACGATTTGCAGGGCGATCAGTGCGCGGCGCAACCAGCCCTCCACGGTGTTCACCAGCCACCAGATCACGTACACCGTCAGTGCCAAGGGCAACACCGTGACCAAACCGCTCATCGTCAGCGCCAGTATCTTTCGCATGCATCAATCATCGCATGTTCAAGATCCGGGCGCCGTATCGGCGCATTGCGGTAAGCTTGCGGCTTCGCCAACGAGGTGACTCCGTGACGCACGCCGCCGTTGATATCGCACCCGCGCAAGAAGCGGATGTGCCGCTGATATCGAGCCTCATCCGGGAACTCGCCGAGTATGAAAAGCTCGAACATCAGGCGGTCGCGACCGAAGCGGCGTTGCGGCTCGCCTTGTTCGGCCCGCGGCCTGCCGCCGAAACCGTGATCGTCCGGGTCGAGGGCGCCGCCGCGGGCTTCGCGCTGTACTTCCACACTTTTTCCACGTTTCTCGGCAAGCACGGTTTGTACTTGGAGGACCTGTTCGTGCGGCCCGCGTTTCGCGGACGGGGCATCGGCAAGGCGCTGCTGGTGCACTTGGCGCAGCTTGCACTCGAACGTGGCTGCGGCCGATTCGAATGGGCCGTGCTCGATTGGAACCGCCCCGCCCGCGATTTCTACGAGGCGCTCGGCGCGAAGGCCGACTCGGCCTGGATCAACTATCGCATCGGCGGGGAAGCGCTCGAGCGTTTGGCGGCGGGGCTCGCCGGGGACTCGCCGCAGCCCGCCTCGCCGGGACGCGCCGCCATTTATTATTGACGCGGCAAGAGAAACCGCAGGGCGTGATAGTTCAGCACCACGCCGTCGCGCCGGATATGTTCCACGGTAGGCCCCTCCTGCAGAACGGCGCCTTCATGGTACTTGCGCATGTTCACATAGACGAATCGCTCGGCCGGTCTGGTCGCATAGACGTGCACGTCCAGATGCAGCTCCGGCAACGCTTGTGAGCCCGTCAAATTGATTTCGTTGATGGTCGGCAGTACCTCTTCGTCATCGGCCTTGTGATCTGGGTCCGTGAGCAGCGGATCTCGCCGATGGCTTGCGGCCTTTGCAACCAAGGGGGGCGGCGCCGGGGCGGTTGCGGCCACGGGAATCTCCGGCGCGTACACCGGCGCGGCGTCGAGGGGGCTGAAGGGCGCCGCCGACGCGCCGCCCGGCGTGGGGTCACCGGCTGGTGAGCTGCGCGGTAGGGGGATGCTCGTCGGACTCGTCTGGCCAGCGTCCGCCCGCAGCGCGGGCGGGGGTGCCATCCGGCCGCGGACCAGGACGACCGATAATATGATCAAATTCACGGCGAGCAGGACACACACCGCGATGACCCACGCCGGCAGCCGCGCCCGTGGTCCCGTGATCGCCGAATGCACCAAACCGGGAGCGTTCTGGCGCTGTCGCTCGAGCTCCGATTTCTTGAGGGCGTCTAGGATGAATGACATCGGGTTACCCGTGCGGTGTGGTTTGGAGCAGCAAAGGCGATCCCGGTTCGGCCAGTGTCGTATCGAGTACGAGCTGGGTCTGCAAGCCGGCGATGCCATCGACGTTGAGGCGATGCTCGCGTTGGAAATTTTGCACGGCGATGGCCAATTCCTGGTCGTAGACATCGCCGCGTTCCGGATCCGACGCGGCGCCACGCAGGGCATTCAGACTGCGCCGCAACCAGCGGACCTCATCGCCCCGCATGCCCACGGACAACGGCCGGGTACGGCCCGTTTTGGGCTTCCAAACGACGGTGAAATCGCCGAACCAATCGCGCGACAGCTCCTCGAGTGCAACGCGCTGGTCATGCGCACCGAGGTATAGGGTGGCGTACTTATCGTCCAAGGCCGACAGCACCACCCGATGCTTCTGTCCGTCGCGGTCGGTCAAGGTCAGGATGGCGGGCCGATTGAGCGCTCTGACTTGAGCCCAGGAACCCCGTTGCTCAAGGCAGGACAGCCCCGACTTCTGTGCCTGGCCGCACGGGTCACGGTCGTCCGTCAGCGCCATTCCCCACAGGGATAGCAGGCGCCGGAAGGCAGCCGCATCGGTGGTGTTGGCCGTGTTCGCCGCCAGTAAATCATTGATCGATACCGGCGCCGGCGTGACCGCAGGGGGCCCCGGCGGCTTTGCGGCGGACGGTACGGCGGCCGGGGGCGCTGCCTCGAGCGGGGTGCCCCGCACGGCGGAAAGGCGATCGTGCCACCGGGGCCATACCACGACCGCCAGCGTGGCGAGGCCGGCGACGAGGATGGCGGCGCCCCAGCTCATCCATTGCGGAGCAAAGCGGCGGCCGTACACCTCGCCGGCCGCTTGCCTTACCAGAGCGGCGGTTACCTTCCGCGCTTCCTGCGTGTACGCGCCCAGCAGGGCGCGGTCGCAGCTGACGTTGATCACCCGGGGTATGCCCGATGACAGGCGGTGCACTTCGCGCAATGCGCCGGGAGTGAAGATTTCTCCGGCCGCGCCGGCGACACGCAAACGGTGGCGCACGTACCCCTGCGTTTCTTCACGCGACAATGGTTTCAGGTGGTAACGGCCGGTGATGCGCTGCGCGAGCTGGCGCAGGTCGGTGCGATCCAGGAGATCGCGCAGTTCCGGTTGACCGATCAGAATGATCTGCAGCAGTTTTTGGGTGGGAGTTTCCAGATTGGTGAGCAGCCGCACCTGTTCCAGCACTTCCGGCGACAGGTTCTGGGCCTCATCGACGATGACGATGATGCGGCGGCCATCGGCGTGCGCCGACAGCAGACGCCGATTGAGCGTGTCCACCATGTGTTTCACGCTGTCGCGGTCGGCCTCGGCAATCGGCAGCCCCAGCTCTTCGCAGATGGTGAGCAGGAACTCCACGGGCGTGACGCGCGGATTCAAGATGACCGCCACGTCGGCGTGATGCGGTACACGCGACAGCAGCGTGCGCACCACGGTGGTCTTGCCGGTACCGACTTCGCCGGTCAGCTGGATGAAGCCGCCCGATTCGTTGATGCCGTACAACAGATGGGCCAACGCCTCGGCGTGCCGCTCGCTCAGGTAGAGGTAGCGCGGGTCCGGTGTGATTGCGAAAGGCTTTTCGCTGAGGCCGAAGAAGCGGGTGTACATGGTGCGCGGAATGATACCAAGCCAGCTGAACGGGAACGACGCTCGGTTCGGCCGGACCCGGAGCCAGCCGCGGCGTGGATCGCAGCCGGCCGGCGCAGCGCCCCCGGCGCTACCGGCGCGCCGGCCTCGGCAGCAGATTGGCGCGGGTGAGCAGCGTCGTGCCGAATCGGTCCCGAATGCCATCGATGGCCGTGTCCAGATGCGCGGCCGGCGGGCCGCCCGCGAACAGGTCCGCTTGCCGCACGGTCTGTAAATCGCCGACGCCGATGCCAAGCAGCCGCACCGCCGCATCGCGATGCGAATTCAGCCATGCCTTCAACAGGCTTTGCGCGATGCCGGCGATGACCGAGGTGTCTTGGCTCGCCGGCTGCACCGACCGCTGGCGTGTGTAGGTGGTGAAATCGCGCCGCCGGATCTTGACCGTGACTTTGCCGGCGGCTAGGTGCTGCGCACGCAGGCGCGTGGCGGTTCGATCCGCCAGACGTGCGAGCTGCCGCTGCAGTTCGTTGAGCGTGGTGACGTCGGTGGCGAAGGTCTGTTCCGCGCTGATGCTCTTCTCCTCGCGGTGGGGCTCGACCGGCCGCTCATCGATGCCTGCTGCCCGGTCGCGCATGGCCTTGCCGTGCTTGCCGAAGGCGCGCCACAAGGTCGCCTCCGAGGCACGGCGCAAATCGCCGAAGCTGTGGAGCCCCGCGGCCTGCACGGCCGGCAGGGATTTTGGGCCCACGCCGGGCAGCTTATGGATGGGTAAGGGATCGAGAATCGCATGGACGTCGCCCGGTCCGAGCCGGCATAGGCCGTCGGGTTTGTTGAGGTCCGAGGCGATCTTCGCCAGCAGTTTGTTGGGGCTGATGCCGATGGACGCGGTGAGTCCCGTGCTTTCGCGGATCCTGCGCCGCAGCGCCAGCGCAATGGCCTGCCCGTCCCCCAGCAGCCGCTCGCTCGCGGTCACATCCAGAAACGCTTCGTCCAGGGAGAGGCCTTCCACCAGCGGTGTGACCTCATGGAAGAGCGCGAATACCTGGGCGGAGACTTCCTGGTAGCGCGCCATTCTCGGCTGCAGGCAGATGGCTTGCGGGCAACGGCGCAAGGCTTCGCTCATCGGCATGGCGGAGCGCACGCCGAAGCGGCGCACGGCATAACTCGCCGCGGCGACGACGCCGCGTCCGCCGATACCGCCGACGATCAGCGGCTTGCCCCGCAACTCGGGCCGGTCGTGCTCCTCCACCGACGCGTAGAACGCGTCCATGTCGACGTGCAGGATGGTGCGCAACGGCCGGCTCCCGCGGCTCACTCAACGGTGATGGTGATCTTCTTCGAGGTGAGCGGCGGGTCGAAGGATAGATGCTGCCAGTCCGCGAACAGCAGTTCCAGAGTGTGCTTGCCGGGCGGCAACGTGAGCACGGTTTCGGTCTGGCCCTTGCCGAAATGCAGGATCTTGTCCGTGGCCGGCAGGGAGGCATCGAGCTTCAGTTCGCTCACCTCGGTGTCCACCAACAGATGATGGTGCCCGGTGTTGTCGAACTTGGTGCCGGCGGGCGCGACGCCCATTCCCTTCAGGCCGAACCGTACGGTAACCGGTCCGTGGATGTACTCACCGTCGCGCGGCGCGATGAGATACACCGAAGCGCCGGTCGGGGCGGGAGTACGGGTCTGCTGCGCAAGGGCGAGTGTGGCGAGCAACGTCGCGCCGAATGCCAACCATAGACGATTCATGGGCATCTCCTCTGGGACGGGATGCACATCTTACCGCCAGGCCGGGTCCTCGGGCGGGTGAACTTGGTTCGCAAGCCACCCCCAGGACGCGGCAGCTAGATCAGGTCCTTCACACCGTCGCGTTCTTCCAGGAGCTCGCGGTGTGTCGCCGTCATTTTCTCGCGGCTGAATGGTTCGACGCTCAGGCCCTGGACGATGGAGTACTCGCCGCCCTTGCAGGTCACCGGATAGGAGTAAATGACGCCTTCGGGAATGCCGTAGCTGCCGTCCGAGGGGATGCCCATGCTGACCCAGTCGCCGGCGGGCGTGCCCAACATCCAATCGCGCACGTGATCGAGCGCCGCGGAAGCCGCGGAAGCCGCGGACGAGGTGCCACGTGCCTTGATGATGGCCGCACCGCGCTGCTGCACCGTGGGGATGAAGGTCTCCTTGAACCAGCGATCCTCGATCACCGACAGTGCCGGCTTCCCGGCGACGGTGGCGTGGTGCAAATCTGGATACTGAGTCGCCGAATGATTGCCCCAGATGATGACCTTCTTGATATCGGCCAGGGTGGCGCCGGTTTTTTCGGTCAGCTGCGCCAAGCCGCGGTTATGGTCGAGCCGAGTCATGGCCGTGAAGCGTTTTGGCGGCAACGACGGTGCGTTGCGCTGGGCAATCAGGGAATTCGTGTTGGCCGGATTGCCGACGACGAGGACGCGTACATCGCGGCTCGCGACCGCATCGAGCGCCTTGCCCTGTGCCGAAAAAATCTTCGCGTTTTCCAGCAACAGGTCTTTGCGCTCCATGCCCGGGCCGCGCGGGCGCGCACCCACGAGCAGGGCAAATTCGCAGTCCTTGAACGCGGAACTGGCATCGCTGCTGGCGGTGACTTTGTTGAGCGTCGGAAAGGCGCAGTCATTGAGTTCCATCATCACCCCCTGCACCGCCCCAAGGGCCGCGGGGATCTCCAATAAATTCAAGTTGACGGGTTGGTCGATGCCGAGCATCTGACCGGACGCGACGCGAAAGGCGAGCGCATAGCCGATATTCCCGGCGGCGCCCGTGATGGTGACTGTGACTGGCTTCTTCATGTCTGGCTCCCGGCCAAAAGCGGGCAATGGTAACGGAAAGTCGCGATTTTTGCCGCACCTTGGCGCCCCGCGCCTTGGTTGCAGTCTCGGCAAAGCGGCGGCGCAGGGATCTCGAAGCGCGGTGCCCGTCCCTTGGCCTCCGCGCGTACCCCCGGATCACGGACGTGCAACCGCCCGAGCGGGCCCACCATGCTTGGCTTTTCTTTGCAGTCCAGGCGCTTGCGTTTTATAGTGTTATATATAACTATATCACCACGTCACCGATACGCCAGATACGCGAATTAGCCAATGCACTTTACCTAGGAGACAGACATGACCCCCTCTTTCGTCATCCGCTTCACTGCTCTAAGCGTTGCCTTGTTGGTCAATTGCGCGATGATGGGCGCGGTTGCCTACCTGTTCCGGGCCTGATTTCACCACTACGTCAAGCGGGTGCGCGCAGGCTGCGGCCGCCGAGCGGCCCCGCCGCGAGGCGCGTCGAAAACGGCAGCCGACGCGCGGCGCGCGGATCAACGCTTTGGGATGGCCAGGGCGCACACCGCTGGACCTCGCCGGTGGGCCACGCCCGCTCTTTGGCGCCGCGGCGTCTCCACGCGCGCCGAAAACCTGCGCCTCCCGTGGCTCCGGCTGCGTCGCCGCCCTTCACGCCGCAGCCCAGGGGGCGGGGTCAGGCGGGCGGACCCCCTG
>JALYHP010000068.1 GCA_030799355.1 Pseudomonadota bacterium | reverse complement strand
GTGCGGGGTTTTGCTCGGTCTCGGCACGGGGGCTGTGGGCCGGGGCTGCGGAGCGCCGCGAGCCAGACGGCCGCCGTGCGCTGGGTCGCGCGTTCCGCATGCGGGTCTGTGCGGGGCCGGGCTGCGGAGCGCCCGCGAGCCTCCGGCCGCGATACCGTGGCGGGGATTGTTGCGCGGTCCGGGTCCGGGTGCGGCCCCGCCATGCGGGCGGGGCCTCGAGGCGTGCGAGCCATACGGGCCGCCATGGAGAACAGGGCCCTGCCATCGTCATGCTGACCCGCGTTGTCCTACCGGGTCCGCCGAGCGGGCGCTTCGGGTGCTATTTGGGCCTTTTCTGGTGCGGACAGTTGGGCTTGCGGCAGTAGCCGTACAAGATCAGGGAATGGTCGCTGATCTCGAAGCCCAAGCGCTTGGCGACGGCGTGCTGCCGTTCTTCGATGCCGCCTTCCATGAACTCTTCGACGCGGCCGCAGTCTACACACACGATGTGGTCGTGGTGCGCGCCATGGTTGAGTTCGAATACCGCCATGCCCCCCTCGAAGTGATGGCGCGTGACCAGCCCGGCGGCTTCGAACTGCGTCAAGACCCTATATACCGTGGCAAGGCCGATATCCTCATTCGATACCAGCAGCTTCTTATAGATATCCTCCGCGCTCATGTGGCGCGCCGAGCTGTCCGCCAGAATGTCGAGAATTTTCAACCGCGGCAGCGTGACTTTGAGGCCGGCGTTGCGTAGGTCGCTGCTTTCGTGGGTGGACGATGGCTTGAGGCGCTGCGGCATACGGTGCAACTCGGTATGATACGGCTCCGATTATCAATCATTTAACGGCAGCGCACCACATCGATGAAAATATATCCCCGTTTGTTGCTCGGTTTGACCATGGGTTTGCTCGCCTCCGCGTGTGTGTACCGCATCAACATTCAGCAAGGCAATTTCCTCGACCAAGCCGCGGTGGAACAGGTGAAAGCCGGCATGACCCGCAGCCAGGTGCGTTATCTGTTGGGTACCCCCATGGTCGCCGATAGTTTCAATCAGGAACGCTGGGACTACATTTACTACCTGAAGAAAGGGCGCACGCGCCACGTCGATTCGCGCCGGGTCACCGTGTATTTCGATGGCGAGAAAGTGGCGAGGCTCGACAAACCCTCCGCCGCCGAAGCGGCGGCGCAAGATAAATCCGCGGCGGAGATCAAGAACGGTAGAACTTATTAGGCGCGGCGCCGAGTCGCCACCGCCACCGCACGCCACCGCACGCCACCGCACGCCACCGCTCCCACGGCTCGCCACCGTCTCCGCTAGGATCGGCGCCGCTCGCCACCGCTCGCCCCCGTCTTTGCTAGGATCGGCGCCGCGCCTCGCGTGCGCGCGCACGCCGCGCACTCTTCGGATCCGCGGCCAGCGGACGATAGATCTCGACCCGGTCGCCATCATTGAGCAGGTAATGCGGGGAGACCGGCCTGCCAAAAATACCTACCGCCGAATGCAGGACGTCCACTGCGGCAAAAGCAGGGTCGGCCGCCGCCAACCGCAACACATCATCGATGCTCGCGGGGCAACCCAGACGAAAGCTCTTGATGATGGCCCGTTGCGGCTCCGCGTAAATCACCTCGACATCGATGTCTGCGTCCCGTGCCGGCGGCAGGTCGGAATCGCACGGCGCCCGGGGATCGGATGCGGGTGCCCGCTCCGGTGACATCGGCGGCGTTGAATTTGGCGCGGACTTCGAATCCGGCGGGAACATCGAGTTCACGGCAGCATGCGCTCAGGCGTAAATCTTTTGCGCCCGCAGCACGAAGGCATCCACGATGGTGGCACAGACCGCCTCGAACGCCGCGCTGAACGCGACTGCGGTGAGGAGGTTCTTGAACTCGAATTCCACGCGAAAGTGCACCCGCGAGCCGCGCTCACCGATGGCATCGAACCGCCATTCACCTTGCAGGTACCGGAACGGCCCCTCCACCAGCCGCATGAATATCTTGCTGTCCTTGGTCAGCGTGTTGCGCGTGGTGAACTTGGCCTGTAGCACGCCGCGGGCGACCGTGATCGACGCCAGCCGCTCCGTATCGGACTCATCCGCGACACGGGCGGCCGTGCACCACGGAAGGAACTCCGGATAACGGTCGACGTCATTGACCAACACGAACATCTGAGCGGCAGTAAAGGTTACGATGGCGCTACGTTCGATGACCTGCAAGCTTGAACTCCGGCTTCCGCACCGAGAAAAGGCCCCACGGGCCGGCATTCTCGCACAACGGGCGATGCCCGGGCGCCGATGCCTTCGAATCGGTAGACTTCGCCTCCACGATACCCGCAGAACAGCTCATGACGGCACGATATTCGACCGCTAAAAACTCACTGACCATGCTCGAAAGCGTTTTCACAGCCGGCTGCCCGGCGAAGACCTCGGCCGATGCGGTCATGCCGGCGCTCCCGTGAAGACGCAGGAAAAGCTGCCGCCGATCGCCGTCAACCGCAAGGCGCGTTTCGATTACTTCATCGAAGACCGCTACGAGGCCGGGCTTTCCCTGCTGGGATGGGAAGTCAAGAGCATGCGCGCCGGCAAGGCGCAGATTGCCGAGGCCTACGTGTACCTGAAGAGCGGAGAAGCGTTCCTTTTCGGCGCGCACATCAGCCCGCTCAATTCCGCCTCTACCCACGTCGATACGGATCCCACCCGCACCCGTAAGCTGCTCCTCAATCGGCGCCAGCTGGATCATATGGTGGGCGCCGTCGAACGGCGCGGCTACACCATCGTTCCGCTCGAGCTGTACTGGAAGGAGGGCCGCGCCAAGCTCGAGATCGGCCTCGCGAAAGGCAAGAAGCAGCACGACAAGCGCCATACGGAAAAAGACCGCGACTGGCAGCGGGACAAGGGCCGGATCATGAAGGCGAGCCGTCGCTAGACTGCGTCGCTTCGCGAGGGTGAGTCGCTAGGCTGCATCGCCGGGCTGAGTCGCCGGACTAGAATGGCTGAGCTTAGAGTCGCAAGCGCGGCACACTCCGCGCTCGGCTAGCGTGCCAGCCCTCACAAATTCCGCCGACTTGATTGCCTCGGCGAAGCGCTGGCCCTACGCTGCGGCGGAGACGTAGCTGGCGGAGGTTAGATGAAGGTAACGACAGGATTGCGGGAAGTACGGCCCTGGGGCGCGGTCGAGCGGGTAACGGTCCGAGCCACCAAGACGCCCGATTTATACTCCGTCATTTTCGATCCTCACAAGTTCGAACTCACCGCTGCCGACGACGACGAATTGATGGATCACATCACGAAGAAACTTCGTGTTCTGATGCAGAAGGCGCCATAGCGCGTTGGTCGAGCGGTCCTGCGTGGGTCGCGTGAAGTGGCACCGGGCCGAAAGTCGCTCGCTGGCAGGCCAATCCCGATCCTGGCGGTTCTGGGCTTGATGCCCCAAAGGCCGATGTTGGCGGTTTTGGGGTAGGCTATGGGTCTGTCCACGAAGCACCGAGCGGCCGATTGCACCAACTCGATCATCGGGATTCCGACAGCCCGAAGGCTGCGGCGGCGCCGGATGTGCAAACAGGCTCGACCCCGGAGATCTCAGCGCCCATGCTCGACGTGCATCCTCCCCATGAATCGATCCATACGTGGCGAAGCTTTTTCATCCATATCGCAACCATCGTCATCGGCCTGCTGATTGCCGTCGCGCTCGAGCAAGGGGTCGAGCGGGTACACGAATATTATGAACTCAACAAGATTCGCGAAGAGCTGGCGCGGGAGCTCGACGGCAATCGCGCGATTCTCGCCGAAGATGAGCGCCAGTGGTTCGTCACCGTGGCCCGCCTGAAAAACGACTTGCTGGTGCTCGAGTACATCCGCCAGCACCCTGGGACCGCGCAGACGGCTCTGCCCGGCGAGTTGGTGTGGAACCAGTTACCATTTCTCTGGAACCATGCAGTGTGGGACGCCGCCGTAACGAAGGGCACCGTCCGCTTGATGGCTCTGACGGAAGCCAACCGCCACCAGGAATTCTATGAACTCATGGCCCTCCTGAGCTCCCAGTCGTTGGCCGACTGGGACGCTATCAATACGGCGCGCCGGTTCGACTTGCTCGATAGCGATCCCACGCATCTCGCACCGGTACAGCTGGACGAGGTCATCCAGTTGACCGAGACGGCTTTGGCGAAGCATATTCAGCTTGGTAATTCGTTCGGCCGCTATGCGCATGAGTTTCCGGAGCTTCCGCACAGCATCACGTGGGACGTCGTAGGCAAGTTGCGCCCGGCCGCCGCTGCGCTCGATCCGACCGGAATGGCCGGCGCACACCAACGCACGGAAGATCGCATCAACGCGGCCGTCGCCGAGATGACGAGGGACCCAAGCTCTCCAGGACTCCGGGTCCACCCTTGACGGGCATCTGCAGTCCCCGACGGCGGACGAGCACGGCCACCCCGCGAAGAAACGCGGCGACCGGGTCACCCTGAGGTTTGGGAAGCTGAATTTCCGCGACCGCTTTCCTATCACCGCTTTTGTATCACCGAGTATGACTTCGGAAGTCATCGGCTAAAGGCGTGCCGCCACATAAGGCTTGTTGAGCCGGCGGCATCCGTGCTATATCGAATACCTGCTGCTAGAAATTCTCGACGGCACGGATACGTCCACCGCAATGGACTCGAATCAAGGAGTGATTAGGCGTGCAGCATGTGTCAGAGACCCCGTGGTCACCCGCTGGGGACCGAAAGATCTACGCGGTCTGGATCGGAGTGGTCTGGGCTGCAGTCCTCGTGGGCTTCGGCATGGACTTCGCCCGCTACGTAGGCGAGGCGCCGTCACCGCCCTTCATCCTGAATGCCCATGGGGCAATCTATGTTCTCTGGCTCGGACTGGTCACCCTCCAGATCCTTTGGGTCGAGATGGGAAATTTGCGCAGGCACAAACAACTTGGCTGGCTGACGGTTGCCGTGTCGGTTCTGATGGTTCCCTTAGGCCTGGCCGCCGCCTTGGTGGATCAAGTGCGGCAAGTGACTCATCCGGACTACGCACCCCAGTTTCTCGCGCTCGAATTCGAGGAGGTGATCGCCTTCTCCGCCTTCATGATCGCCGGCGTCATCCTTCGCAGGAATCCGGGCGCGCACAAGCGACTGATGCTCCTCTGCGCGGTGGCCATATCCGATGCCGGATTTGCGCGCATCGGGACCATGGGGATTCCAGGTCCGTTTGGCTGGTGGATGCAATACTTTTGGGGCATCTTTCTCATTCTCATTGCCATGGGGGCTTGGGATCTGTGGCGCTGGGGACGCATTCATCCGGCGGGGCTATTTGGCGCGGCCCTGCTCTGGACAGGCGAAATCGTCACAACGATTCTCAATTTTTCGCCGGCATGGCGCGATGTGATGGTTCGGCTCGTCAACGCGTGGGGCTACGCCGGGTAAAACCGGACCGATCCCGCGTGCCCCGGCCGATAGCGTTCTTGGTCGGTCGGGCAGAACGGCCGGCATTCTCGAGCGCCACCGGAGGCGCAATCGGTTGCCCGGGATCATGCGCTTTCAACCATTGCGCCTCGAACGCCCGCTTCGCTCGCATATACTGATTCCCGCACTTCACCTGCGCAGTCCAATCGACCGGATGATCGCAGGACGCCGGCGCCGAATAGTAGGCTGCCCAGGCACGAGTTTTCTGCTGCCGCAGTTCTGCGGCAGCCTGCGCTTCGCGCCGTTGCTCCACCAATTCCTGTGGTGTCGGCCCCGAGATCGCCGGCGGTGGGATCACGGCATTAGGGACCGTCGGCGTCGCCGGCCTCAAAGTTATCGCAATGTTTTGAATGGTGGGCGCAGCAGCGCGACCCCAGTCAATCGCCGGACTCGTTGTCCGCGGTAAACCCGTTGCCGGCCCGAGGGCGGAGTTCGCCTTTGAGAGTACGTTGAGCGGCCTTCGCTACGCGAAGCGTCTCAAGAATTGGAGGAATCGACGGTGATGTGAGGTGATTTTGGTCGAGTGACATTGTGATGTGCCAATTACGCTGGTCGCCCTTTGCCAGATTTTTTGGTGGTGAAGTGCTATGTCGGTATCCGGTTTTGCCTTCATTTCCGCGTATGTACGCCAGCGCACAGTTGCACCGCCGCGGACGCGATAAAACCGCTATCGAAGAAGGTGCAACGTCAGTTGCTTTGGTGGAAAAACCAAGGTGGGTGAATCGTGCGTGCATTTCGGCGATATATTGGGTCTTTCTTGTGGCTAGCCGCTGCGCTGTCGGGCGTTTTATTGGCTGGATGCGGGCGAGACCCAATCCTCGGAGCAGGCGATTTCGCCGTGGTATATCCGGTGGTTACGGCCGTAACCCCAAGCGCGAATGCCCGTGGAGTGCCGGTAAACATCACGACGGTCAGCGCCAACTTCAATGAGGCGATGGCACCATTCACGGGAGGAGCGACGTTTGCCCTCGCTTGCACAGCCCCTTGCATCAGCCCCGCAGGCACAGTGTCTCTTGATTCGACCGCCACCACAGCGGCCTTTTCAATTCGAGGCGGTCTCTCGCCATTTACGCTCTATACCGCCACCATCACGGGCGCGCAGAGCCTCGCCACACACACTGGAATAGCGGGTCCCTACAGCTGGAGCTTCACGACCGGCGCCTCTGGCACGGTGCCCACTGTGAGCGCCACGAGTCCTGCTCAGAATGCAGTGAAGCAACCGATCAATACGCTCGTTTCCGCGAGCTTCAGCGAGCCGATGGATCCGCTAACCATCACCAGCGCAAACTTCAGCCTCGCCTGTCCCGCCGGCAGCCCGGTGTCCGGGACTGTCGGCTACGCGGTCAGCGGCAATGTCGCAACGTTCACGCCGATCAGCGCACTTCCCGGCAGCACCGTGTGCTCCGCCACCATCACCACCGGTGTTACCGACGCAGCCCACAATGCGCTGGCATCCAATTACACATGGACCTTCACCACCGGTGCCACGCCGGACACCACGCCGCCCACCGTGAGCTCGACCACGCCTTTGGCCAATGCCACGGGCGTCCCGATCAATAGCCTGGTGACGGCGAGTTTCAGTGAGCCGATGGATCCGCTGACCATCACCGGCGCAAACTTCACACTCGCCTGTCCCGCCGGCAGCCCGGTGTCCGGGACTGTCGGCTACGCGGTCATCGGCAATGTCGCGACGTTCACGCCGACCAGCGCACTTCCCGGCAGCACCGTGTGCTCCGCCACCATCACCACCGGTGTTACCGATGCAGCCCACAATGCGCTGGCGTCCACTTACACATGGACCTTCACCACCGGTGCCACGCCGGACACCACACCGCCCACCGTAAGTTCGACCACGCCTGTGGCCAACGCCACCGGCGTCGCGATCAACAGCCTGGTGACGGTGAGTTTTAGTGAGCCGATGGATCCGCTGACCATCACCGGCGCAAACTTCACACTCGCCTGTCCCGCCGGCAGCCCGGTGTCCGGGACGGTCGGCTACGCGGTCAGCGGCAATGTCGCGACGTTCACACCGACCAGCGCACGTCCCGGCAACACCGTGTGCTCCGCCACCATCACCACCGGTGTCACCGATGCAGCCCACAATGCGCTGGCGTCCACTTACACATGGACCTTCACCACCGGTGCCACGCCGGACACCACGCCGCCCACCGTAAGTTCGACCAACCCCGCGGCTGGGGCAGTCGGTGTCTGTATTAACAAGGCTCTCAACGTCACCTTTAGCGAGCCAATGGACCCACTGACCATTACGACGGCCACGATCACCCTGGCGGCTACCGCCGGCGGGTCGGTAACAGGTCTGGTGTCATACGACACGCAGACCAACATCGCGACCTTTACGCCGAACGCAACTCTCGTGGGCAGTCCCGCAACCAACTACACGGCCACTATCAAAGGCGCCGTCAACGGGGTCAGGGACGTCGCGGGAAACGCACTTGTAGCGGATTACACGATCAGTTTTACAACCGATTCGTCGACGTGCGCGACGGCACCTCCACTCGGAGCAGCGGCGTCTTTTGGCGGGTTCGGTGGTAGCGCGACAGTAACGAACGACGGACTTACTACGGTCATCAACGGAGACATCGGCGTTGTCGCAGCTTCGACGACGGTTACAGGACTGCGCGATTCGGGCGGTAATGTCTATACGACCACGCCGAACAACAACGGGCTGGTGAATGGAGTGATTTACTCGCTTACCGCCCCGCCCGGCTCCGTTGCCGGGCAGGCCGTGACACAAGCCAGAGCCGCCGCCCTGGTCGCGTTCAACTCAATTTCTCCGAGCGGCCTTCCGGGCGGGATCGATATGTCGAGCCTGGCGCAGTGCCCGAGTTGCGGCGGGGCCGGCGGCGGCGCCGACGAGTTAGCCTCACGTACATTACCGCCTGGGATTTACCTGTCCGCGACGGGCACCTATGATCTCGGCGGCGCATCGCGCACCGTAGGCAACCTCACTTTAGACGCAGGAGGCGATGCGAACGCCGTCTGGGTGTTCCAGACCGCAGCGGGCACGGGTACTCTCACCGTAGGGCTCACGGGACCAGCAACGCCCGCAGTCCCGATACAGGTTCTGCTTATAAACGGTGCCCAACCCAAGAACGTCTTCTGGTATGTCCCCGCCGGCGCCACGATCGGCACTGGCTCAACGATGGTGGGGACCATGTTGGCGAACGCTGCGATCACTATGTCGACCACCGGCGGATCGCCGCCGTCGGCTGTAACAACGACGGTGAACGGCCGAGCGTTAGCGCTCACCGCGGCGGTCACCATGACGAACACCGTGATTAACGTGCCTGCCCCGTAAGGAAACCGCAAACCCTCAGGGTCGCCCCACGAAAACGTCGGGGGATCGCACGATACCGCAGCGCATGCCGGCCCTGACAGGGCTGAATAGAGCGGAGGCAGCGGTTGAGACCTGGTGCTATTGCCGCGTCTATTGCCGCGGGACCGACACCCAGCCGAGTGGCGCTACAGCAGCTGGACGCTGGCGGCATCGCGAATTGGATACAGCGCCGCCAGGCTAGCCATCAGATCCAGCGGCTCCAACACAGGCGCGTCCGTTCCGCGCATCCTCCGCGCTCGTACTTTGCATGTGTGCCGTTTGGTTCGACAGCCTGCGCAGGAGGGGCGAGCCGTCAGTCTTCCATCGGCCATCGGCGGATGACAGCGGCCGGGTTTTTCTGCACACTGGCGCCGATGTAGGTCGAGCCTCGGTATCAACGAATCGTCCAAGCTGGAGCTATACCGTCACGTTCGCCTTCGTGACCTACCGGCTGGCATCCACATGGCTGAGCCACTGGGTACGTGCCGCAGGACCGGTGGCTGACGACCTCGGCACGTTGTTGGCCTGGGCCTGCTGGGCGCTGCCGTTGCTCTTCGCCGAGCCGCTGATCCAGGTGCGCTCTTGCGCAGGCGGGCCCGCCCCGCGACGAAGCAGACAGCGCCTGAAGGTAAGGCGGCCTAGCCAAGCTTGCGACTGGGGCAGCTTTGGCGCGAAGGAGGTCGAGATGCTGAAGAAACTCGTTTGCCTACTGTGGATTCTGTCTCTGACGGCATGCGCCACGTGCAAGAGCTCGGATTCGATCGAAGTGTGCAGGACGAAACAGCGTGATCATTCGCAACCGCGTCCCTAGTCTGAACGACACTGCGGCGTCGTACCCCCGTTGCACCATGGCAACGTCCGTCATTGTCGAGGGCTTCCGGTAGTCCGAGTACATGATTCACCGCATGCTCATGCCGACGCATGGTCCCATACTAGGCACATTCGAACATGAGCGCGCGCGGGCGCGCGGGGATGGCGATGTGAAGTTTCTCACGAGTTCGGTGATCCAATTACTGTTGTTCGGGGCTTTGGACGCGCTTGTCCTCGCTCAGGGACCTGCACCGCAGTGGCCGGCAATGACGTTGTTCTTTGTGGGGGAATTGGGTGTTACGGCGGTGATCTGTTCGCTCATCGTCAGGCAGTTCGGCAAGGCGCATATGTCCGAGGTGCTGGTCACCGGGGTGGTGGGCTTCATCGTGAGCCACTGCGGTGTTCTAGCCGTGCTGCATCTGGGCCCGTTCAGTGGTAATCCTTCGAGTGCGCCAGGCCAAAGCACTTTCGCATGGATGGAGCTCACGCTCCGCGTCGGTCTGATCGTGGTCATGGCCTCGACGGCCGGCGTCCTGTTCGGGTCCGGTCTGCGGCAATTCATCGACAAACGCATGCGCAAACACGCTACCGCCGCGCAGACCGGCCCTGCGGTAGCGGAACCGCATCGCCAAGCGCCTCCCGCAAATCCCCGAGCCACGGCTGGAAATTCTTCTATTGCTCCAGACCGTCGCGGAAGATTGGCTGCGCGCCTGTTCGAAGCTTGCCGTGCGCACGCTGCGTACGAGCGAACAGCTGCTCGACACTACCAAGAGCCGGCGCCGCGGCTTCACCGAGGGGGCGCCAGCGGCATCAGCACAAATCCAGTACGCGCCTCCTCGGATTCGAGAACCTCCTTGGGATAATAAACGAGCAAGGCGTCCGCCCGAAGCAACTCCGGATTCTGCGCCTTGAACCCCTCCCAGCCGCCCCCGTCGCCGCGATCGCGCAGGCGGTCTTGGATCAAGACCATGAATCCAAAGGTAATGGTTTCATGATATCGGGCCGGCTTTCCCAGAGACGCCGCATAGTTCATAATCGTCGTGCACATGCGCGCCGTCGCCTGGGGAAAGCGGTGTGCTCGCAGGTATAGATACCCTGCCCGCACATGGGCGGCGTGGTTGAAGAGCGCGTCCGGTAAACGGCACGCTTCGAGTTCGGCGATGAATTTCTCATCCGTCATCGTCAGCCTCTTGGGAATCGAGACACCCCGCTTGCCGCGGATGGTGCGGCAAAGTACGCCATCGACGCGCGCCGTGCACGCGATCCGCCAAACACCCGCGACGGGCTCGACACAGACTAGGGAACACCCATGCGTCGCGCCATTTCGGCGCGCCACTGCGTGCGCGGCTGGAAGCCGCGCAACGAACGGGCATGCGCTTCGACGAAATCCAGCAGTGCGGCATCGCCTAACGAGAAATCGACGGGGACCGACAGCGGCTGCGTTACGTACCAGGGCATGTCGAGATAGAGTTCCAACCGATTGCCTTCGGGGTCCGGTGCATAGACCGACAACGCGTTGCCGTGGGTGACCGGCCGGATATTCGCGACTCCCTCCGCCACCAATCGGCGGTGCATTTCGCGCAGCGTGGCCAGACTGTCCGCTTTTAACGAGATTTGATTGACCACGTTGAAGCCAACCTCCGCCGGCCGGCCCGTGAGAAATACGATCTGATGGTGCTCATCCGGATCGCGGCTTGTAAAAACCACATTCACCGGTCCGTTGGGTCCCGGTAAATCACCTCGATCGGTGACGGTGAACTCAAGAATCCGAGTATAGAAATCCTCCATGCGCTGCATGTCGTGTACGAACAATCCCATATGACTGAAGGTCAGACCTGATCTCATGTTGTTCCCCGCGAGGCGGAGGCGGCGCTCAGCCTAGAGTTGATATCGACGCAAGACTTATTAAATCTCAAATGCTGAGATTTTTCAATTTTCATTGAGCCACGACGTCGGTGGCGGCCCTCAAGGCATCATGAAAATCGCAAGCTTTCGGCAGAAAGACGCTGAACCCGAGCAGTTTCAGGCACCCGCGGGGGTGAGCAGGGCCGCAGTCGGCGCCGGGAATGTACGCTCTCCGTGGTGCACAGACTTGCATTAGCAAACGCGGCATCGCCTACTGGCATCCTGTTCAGCCGCCTCGCATAAAGCCCCTGCTTGCGCAAGCGCCGCGGCCTAGTTGCGGCAATGCGAAGGGAACTGTAGTTCTTGGCGCGAAGTCCAACCGATGTGCATCCGATCACGCGCTCGCTTTCGCTTCTTGCAGTACTGCTGGGCGCCTGCGGCGGCGGGGGTGCTGGTGGTGACACCGGCAACGCGGACTCCGTCGGTCCAACCGCGCCGCCGCGCGGCACGTTGCTGCAAAACCCAATCCAGCTTTTGTCCACGCTCACCGCGTCGAGTCTGCTGCTCGAACTCAATCTCGCGGCCAATCAACAGCTGCTGTCTCTCAGCGGTACGCCGGTTTGCGACATCCTAATCTATGACATCAGTTACGAGACGGTTGGCGGCGCGAATGAAGCCACGACCGCGTCCGCGGCGCTGATGGTACCGACCGGTGCTGGCGCGAACTGCACCGGGGCGCGCCCGATGGTTTTGTACGCACATGGGACGACGACTGACCGCGCGTTCAACATGGCAAATCTGCAGAATACGGAGACCCTGTCGCTGGCGGCCCTATTCGCATCGAAGGGCTATATCGTCGTGGCACCGAATTATGCTGGCTATGATACGTCGACCCTGCCTTACCATCCTTACCTCATAGCCGATCAGCAGTCCAAAGACATGATGGACGCGCTGGCTGCGGCACGCACGGCGTTGCCGCTGGCCTCCGCAACGCTCACCAAGGATAACGGACAGTTGTTCATCACCGGCTATTCGCAGGGAGGCTATGTTGCGATGGCAACCCATCGCGCGATGCAGGCTGCCGGGATGAAGGTGACGGCAGCCGCCCCGATGTCGGGACCCTATTCGCTTGCGGCTTTTGTCGATGCGGTGTTCTACGGCGAGGTCAACGGCGGTGCCACCGTGTCCTCCACCCTTCTGCTCACGGCCTATCAAAAGGCCTACGGGAACATCTACGCCAAGCCCGTCGACGTCTTTGAGGGCCAGTACGCCAGCGGCATCGATTCCTTGCTGCCGAGTACGACGCCGAGGAGTCAGCTCTATGCGATGGGAGAGCTTCCCGAATTTGCGCTCTTTAGCTCGACGCCGCCTGATCCCGCGTTCGCAGTCGATACGCCGCCGACGACTCCCGCCAATCTCGCCGAAATTTTTGCGCTCGGCTTTGGTGCCGGAAATTTACTTCAGAACAGTTATCGCCTGAGCTACTTACAAGATGCGGAAGCCAACCCGGATGGCGGCTTTCCCGCCATAACCACCGGGGTCGCTGCCGCGACTCCCGGCCTGCCATGGCGCCGCGCGCTGCAGATAAATGACCTGCGCAACTGGGTGCCGACCGCGCCGGTGCTGCTATGCGGCGGCGATGACGACCCGCTCGTCTTTTGGCTCAACACGAAATTGGTGCAAAACTATTGGGCATCGCACGCTCCGGCATACGCATCGATCAGCGTGCTCGACCTCGAATCCGCGGCGACGAGCAATGATCCTTATGCGGATCTGAAGAAGGATTTTGCGGCTGCAAAAGCGCTGGTCGCCGCTACTGCCATCGCGCAAGGTGCCACCGATGGCGGAACCGCGGCGGTCGCCGAGGCGTATCACACGATCTTGGTGGCACCGCTCTGCTTCGCCGCGGTCAAGGCGTTTTTCGCAAATCCATGAGGTATGTGCAAAAGCTGCGCACTCGGCCCACCGAAGTCTAGTTCCATAATCGCCGATACGAACCGCGCTGCGACTGGCCGCGACAAGCCCACGCGGCACCTTGCGGCAAGATTTCGTAGACCGACGAGAGGATGTCACCGAACAGCGAATGAATGTAGTATTGCGGATTCCTGCTTTGCCCCGCGAAGCACCGTCGCCGCCGGTGCATGCTCTAAGAAGCTGATTTTATCGGGAGGTCGATCATGAAATGGGCAGGTATGTATCTTGTTGGTTTCGTTGTCTTGGTTGGCGGCCTCCTGGCCGCGCTCTGGAAATTAGGTATTTTGGAACGTATCGGCACCGCGTGGACTTTGATCGGACTCGCGATCGCCATCGGCTTTGGCATCATGATCTCGGTCTCCAATAGCGGCAGCAAAGAAAACATCGAAATTGACAAGAAGTAGGCTGGCTGTCGCGAACTCGGCATGCCCTGGATACACGAAAGGCAGCAGACCTTCGCACTGCCGGGACCGAAACGGCTGCTCTCTCCACATAGTGCCGACGGAGCGGGCGCATCGGCACCGTCATGTTCCATTGGTCGCGATTCCATTGGTCGCGAGCCAGGGTTTGTAAACGCCAAACCTCGTGTGGTCAGTACGCTCCCATGAAATCACGCTTGCCGATGGCGAGTCCGTTGTGACGCAAAATGGCGTAGGCGGTGGTGACATGGAAGAAGAACTGCGGCAGGCCGTAGTTTGCCAGATAGGCCTGACCGCTAAGTTTCCTTTCCTTCGGTGTACCGGGGCGCAGCACGATTTCCTTCCGTTCGCTGCCTTCAAATTGTGAGGGATTGACGGTACCAAGAAATTGCAGTGTTCGGGAAACGAGGGCGTCCAAATCGGCAAAGCTGGCTTCTTTGCCGTCAAAGGTGGGGGTCTCGACACCAGCCAAGCGCGCCGATACGCCGCGCGCAAAATCCGCAGCAATCTGTACCTGCTTGACCAGCGGAAACATATCCGGATACAGGCGTGCCTGCAACAACGCCCCCGGCTCGATGGAATTCGCCGCTGCATACGTATCGGCCAGCGCGAGGTTGGCTTTCAGTGCCCCCAGTAATTGCTTGAAGACGGGTACTGAGTTGATATACATCGAGCTGGTCATGAGCGTACCTCGCTTGCATCGTTGGTCGATGTCCATATTGACAGGCGAGCCAGAGTATTGCAGTGATTTATTTTTTTGTTTTGCTCCGAGGCGGGTACGCCAAGA
>JALYHP010000062.1 GCA_030799355.1 Pseudomonadota bacterium | reverse complement strand
CACGTCGCCTCATACACCGCCTGGGACGTGCGCCTCGCGTACAGCGGTACTTGGGCGCTCGGCGGGTTCGGCAAGACCTGGACGGCCGCGCTCGGCGTGAACAACCTTGCCGATCGGATGCCGCCCGCCTCGCCGCAGGCGTTCACCGATAATAACGCCGACGTCGCGACGTATTCACCGATCGGGCGCCTCATCTACGTCAGCGCCGCCGTCAAGTTCTAGAGGCGGCCAGGCCCGCCGGGAGATCCGCTTGCAAGGCATGTCATTCGTTTCATTTCGTTTCGTTTCAGAGGGCTTCACCATGTCGTACGTTGGTAAAGGGGTTTGCAGTTGGATGGCGGTGGCTGCATTGAGCGTCATCGGCGCTGCCGCGGTTCATGCGCAGGATACCCGTGAGTCTGCGGCTGCTGGTCGATGACGCGCTGGCGAAACACCCCGAGGTGATCCTGCTCGCCATTCACGCCGGAGCGCCGACGTACGACATCGTTGCCTCGAATTTCGGCCGTCTCGGCAAACTCGGCGATGAGGACGATCTACGCGTCATCACGAAGGGCACGAAAAATCTCGAATTGAACAAGAACGGGACGCATTTCGAAGACGAGCTGCCCCTCAAAACGAAGGGCGGCAAGAGGATCGGTGCGATCGGCGTGGTCTTCAACTATAAGCCGGGCGATGACAAGGCCGCATTGGACAAGATTGCGACCGCCATACAAAAGGAGATGCAGGCACGGATCCCGAGCAGCGAGACCTTGTTCGGCCCCGCGCACTGACGGATTCGCCGGCCGCCGCCCCGTCCCGCCGGCAAGACGGAGGCCCGCCCGGGGTCTGTCGCACCGCCGTGTTCTCCCTTACGCGCCGTCCCTGAACAGCGGTAGATTGAGGTCGCGCTCGACGGCGGGCGCGGCCAAACCGAAATGAGCGTAAGCCGCGCGCGTTGCGACGCGGCCCCGAGCAGTGCGCATCAGAAACCCCTGCTGAATGAGGTACGGCTCGATGACATCCTCGATGGTGCCGCGCTCCTCGCTCATCGCGGCCGCGAGGCTGTCGACGCCCACGGGCCCGCCTTCGAATTTCTCGATCACGGTCAGGAGCAGTTTGCGGTCCAGCATGTCGAAGCCTTGCGGATCCACTTCCAGCATGTCGAGCGCGGCCAGCGCGACCTCGCCGCTGATGATGCCGCCGGCCTTGACCTCGGCGAAATCCCGCACCCGGCGCAACAGCCGGTTGGCAATACGCGGCGTGCCGCGCGACCGCTCGGCGATGCGGTCGGCGCCGTCGGCCTGCAGGCGCAGTTTCAAGATCGACGCGCTGCGGATCACGATCTTGGTCAACTCCTCGGTGGAATAGAATTCGAGCCGCTGCACGATGCCGAATCGATCCCGCAGCGGCGAGGTCAACAGTCCGGCACGGGTGGTGGCTCCCACCAAGGTAAACGGCGGCAGGTCGAGCTTGATCGATCGGGCACCCGGGCCCTCGCCGATCATCAGATCGAGTTGCGAGTCTTCCATGGCCGGATACAGGACTTCCTCGACCACCGGGCTCAAGCGATGAATCTCATCCACGAACAGCACGTCGCGCGGCTCGAGATTGGTCAGCAAGGCCGCCAGATCGCCCGGACGCTCCAGAACGGGGCCGGAGGTCTGCCGCAAATTGACCTTCAGTTCGTTGGCAATGATGTTGGCCAGCGTGGTCTTGCCGAGTCCCGGTGGACCGAAGATCAGGACATGGTCCAAGGCTTCGCCGCGCTGCCGCGCCGCCTGGATGAAGATGGCCATCTGATTCTTGACATTCGGCTGCCCCACATAGTCGGCGAGGCTTTTCGGCCGCACGGCGCGATCAACCACCTCATCGTCGCGGCCGCCGGTGCTGGCAATGATCCGATCCTGTTCGATACCCATGGTTTATCTCAAGGCTTGACCGCCGACTTGAGGGCGCGGCGAATGATTTCCGTGGTGGACAGTCCCGGTTCGTCCGCCGATTTCAACAAGCGCGTCACCTCGGGCGGTTTGTAGCCGAGCGCGATCAGCGCGCTGAACGCTTCGCTCTGCGGCGACGGCACGGCGCCGAGGCCCGCCGCCGATTGTCCCCCAGCCGATGCCGGAACGGCGAATTTTTGCACGCTGTCGCGCATCTCGATCAGCACCCGCTCCGCGGTTTTGCGGCCGATGCCCGGTATTCTCGTGAGCATCGCGACATCTTCGGCCTCGATGATGCGCAGGAAGTCCTCCACGCTGGCGCCGGACAGGATTCCCAGGGCGATCTTCGGACCCACCCCGGATACCTTGAGGAGCGCCCGAAACAAACGGCGTTCCCCATCCGACGCGAAGCCATAGAGCACGTGCGCATCGTCGCGTATCACGAGGTGGGTGAACAGCGCCACCGATTCGCCCGTGGCCGGCAGCCCGTAGAACGTCGACATGGGCGCTTCCAATTCGTAGCCGACGCCGTTGACATCCACCAACAGCATCGGCGGCTGCTTGACGGCCAGCCGGCCGTTGAGAAATCCGATCATCCGCGGCTGCCGGCGCGCGCCACGGAGGCGCGAACGCGGCCGCGCAGGGCGTGGCAGACCGCCGTCGCCAGCGCATCCGCCGCGTCGGCGGTGACCGGTCCATCGAGCTTCAGAATGCTTTTCATCATGAGCTGCACCTGGGCCTTCTCGGCGCTGCCCGAGCCCACCACCGCCTGCTTGATCTGCCGCGTCGCGTACTCGAACACTTCCGCGTTGGCGTCGGCCGTGCCGCAAATGGCCGCGCCGCGCGCCTGGCCGAGCTTCAGCGCGCTATCGGGATTGCGATTGACGAATACTCGCTCGATGGCGATCTCCTGCGGCCGATACTGCGCGACGACCGTCCGGACACAGCGGAAAATCTCGTGCAGGCGCGACGCGAATTCGCCGTGCCCGGTGCGGATGACGCCGCTCGCCACATAGGTCAGGCGCGCACCGGTCGCGTCGAGGACGCCGAACCCCGTGCACTGCGAGCCGGGATCGATCCCGAGTACCCGGATGGTCGCGCTCGACGGGATGGGAATGGACATGCCGAGTATGATACCGGCAATAGTTGCCTAAACCCAGGCGGCCCGGCACCGCCGCCTTTGCACGCATGCGCTCGAGATCATGGAAACCACCGTCACGACCCGAACGGCCAGCGACCGGCTGAACGCCGGCCTCGCGGCCGTGCGCGAGTACGATTTACCGGCGGCCGCCGAAGCGACACGCGGTGTTGCCCTCGACGTGGCGCAGATCGTGCGAACCCTGGACGCCGACGATGACGTCGTGTTGGCCGCCATGCTGCAGCCGCTGCTCGATGCCGGGTACCTCGATCGTGAAGGCGCCGAACGGCGGTTCGGCGCGGAGCCGGTGCGCCTGGCCCGAGCGCTCTCGCAATTAGGCCACTTCGGCTTGCCGCCCGACTGGACGCCGGAGCGCGGTCTCGAGACCGGGCAAGCCGAAGCGCTGCGCAAGATGTTGCTCGCCATGATCGGCGATGTGCGCCTGGTCGTGGTTCGCCTCGCCGAGCAGCTGCAGAAAATGCGCGCCGCCAAGGGCATGGACGCGCCGACCCAACGCAAGCTCGCCGTGGAAACCCGCGAGGTCTACGCGCCGCTCGCCAACCGGCTCGGCGTGTGGCAGCTCAAATGGGAGCTCGAAGACCTCGCATTCCGCTATTTGCAACCCACCGAGTACAAGCACATCGCGACCGTCCTCAAGACGCGCCGCTCCGAGCGCGAGCGATACATCGAGGAGCTCAAAGGCTTGCTATCGGCGGAACTGCGCGCCGCCGGTGTCGAGGCCACCATCGAGGGGCGGCCCAAGCACATCTATAGCATCTGGCGCAAAATGCAGACGAAGCACCTCGCTTTCGATGAGCTCATGGATGTCCGGGCGGTACGGGTGCTCGTCGACACGATCGCCGAATGCTATGCAGCCCTGGGCGTCGTCCACACGCTGTGGCAATTCATTCCCGGCGAATTCGACGACTACATCGCCACCCCCAAGGACAATCTCTACCGTTCGATCCATACCGCCGTCATCGGGCCCGGCGGCCAGCCGGTCGAGATCCAGATCCGCACTCACGAGATGCACGCCTATTCCGAGCGCGGCGTCGCCGCTCATTGGCGCTACAAGGAAGGCGGACGCGGCGATCAGGCCTACGAACGCAAGATCAACCAGCTGCGCTCGCTGCTGGCTTCGGACGCCACCGATACGGGACGCGACTTTCTCGACCGGATGCGGGTCGATCTGTTCCAGGACCGCATCTACGCCATATCGCCGAAGGGGGAGATCGTCGATGTCCCGGTGGGCGGGACGCCGCTGGACTTCGCCTATCAGATACATACCGATCTGGGTCACCGTACCCGCGGCGCCAAGGTCAACGGACGCATGGTGCCGCTCGACCACCGGCTGAAGAACAGCGATACCGTGGAAATCATCGCCGCCAAATCGCCGCAGCCCTCGCGCGACTGGCTGTCGGCCCAGTCCGGCTACCTCGCGAGCCCCCGGCACCGGAACAAGGTACGCGCCTGGTTTCGCAAACAAGACGAATCGCAAAACAAGCTCGAGGGTCGCGCCATGCTCGACCGCGAGATGCAGCGCTTGGGCGTCAACGGCCCGCCGATGCCGGAACTGCTGAGCGAGCTCAAGCTACCGAGCATCGAAGCCTTGCATGAGGCATTGGGACTCGGCGAGGTGAGCTCCGCCCAAGTCGCGGGCGCGATTCAGCGCCTCCTGCACGCCGGCGAAGAACGCAGCGAGACCCAGCGCCCGCGGCCCGGGGCGGAGCGTCAGCCGGAAACCGAAGTGCAAGGCATCGGTGATCTGCTGTCGGTGTATGCCCGCTGCTGCAGGCCGGTGCCGCCCGAGCCGATTTGCGGCTACATCACGGTGGGCCGCGGCGTCAGCATTCACAGTCTGGCCTGCGCCAATCTGGTCCGGCTGCGGCTCAAAGCGCCGGAGCGCGTCCTCGCGGTCGCCTGGGGAGAAACGGCCGCGAACGAATTTCCCGTGGATATCGAGGTTCAGGCTTTCGACCGGCGCGGCCTGGTGCGCGACGTGAGCGCTGCACTCGCGGACGAGAAGATCAGCATTCAGGGAATGACTACCTCCACCGACAAGTCCGACCACGTCGCGAACATGCAATTCAGCATTGCGATCACGGGGCTGCCGCAGCTGTCGCAGGTGCTGGCGCGAATTTCGCAATTACCGAATGTCATCAGCGCGCGGCGCAAACGCTAGGCCGACCCCGGCCGCCGCTCATCCCGAAGGCCGCCCGCGACGCGAACGCACGGTGGGGCGTTCGCTGTCCCAGCGCAGACGCACCGGGACAGGGACCCTACCGGTTGATCGCGTCGATGGCCTTCTTGTCCACCGCCAGGGCCGCCTCGTGAATCGCTTCGGACAAGGTGGGGTGCGCATGGATGGTGCGCTGGATGTCTTCGGTGCTCGCCGAGTATTCCATGGCGAGGACCGCCTCGCTGATGAGTTCCCCGGCCATCGGCCCGATCACGTGCACGCCGAGGACTTCATCGTCGTCTTTGGCGGAAACGATTTTCGCCATGCCCTGCCCGGCTTCCATCGCCCTGGCGCGCCCACTCGCGGCGAACGGGAACGTACCTACTTTGTAGGCCCGGCCGCTGGCCTTGACCTGTTCCTCGGTCTGACCCACCCAGGCAATCTCCGGGGCGGTGTAGATGACGGAGGGCATGACCTTGTAGTTCACCTCGCCGACATGGCCGGCGATCAAATCGGCGACCATGACGCCTTCTTCCTTGCCCTTGTGCGCGAGCATGGGACCGCGCACCGCGTCGCCCACCGCCCACACGGCGGGTACCGGGGTGCGGCAGTGTTCGTCCACCTGAATGAAGCCTCGCGGGTCGAGTTGCACCCCGACACCCTCGGCCAGCAATCCGTCGGTGAACGGCCGCCGCCCCACCGCCACCACCAGCTTATCGACTTGTAGCGTGTGCTCGCCCTGGGCGTCCGCATATACGACATCGACGGCGGCGCCTTTCACCGTGGCGCTCAGCACCTTGGCGCCGAGCTTGATGTCGAGCCCCTGTTTCTTCAGATGACGCTGAGCTTCCTTGGCGATGGTCTGGTCCACCATGGGAAGAAATTGCTCCAGTGCCTCCAGCATGGTGACTTGGCTACCCAAGCGACGCCATACGCTACCCAGTTCCAAACCGATCACGCCGGCGCCGATCACGCCGAGACGGCGCGGCACCGCGTCGAATTCCAAGGCGTTCCACGAGTCGACGATGTATTGGCCATCGTGCGGAACGGTCTTCAGCCTGATAGGGGTCGAGCCCGAGGCCAACACCACATGCTTGGCTTGCAAGGTCCTCTGCGAACCGTCCGCCCCGGTCACCAGCACCTGGTTGCCCGGCAGCAAGCGCCCGTGTCCTTGCAAACCGACGACGCCGTTTGCCTTGAACAACGCGGTGATGCCGTTGGTCATGGTCTTGACGATGGACGCGCGACGCTTCTGCATGGCCGCCAGATCGAGTTTAATGTCGCCCAGCTTGATGCCGTGGATCCCGAACTCGTCCTTCGCCCGCTGCAGCAGCTCGGATGACTCCAGCAGCGCCTTCGAGGGGATGCAGCCCGCGTTCAGGCACGTGCCGCCGAAGGCGTAGCTGCCGTCCGGATTCTTCCACTCATCGATGCAGGCCACCGTGAGCTTGTTCTGGGCGGCGCGAATGGCGGCGGGATAACCCGCCGGGCCCGCACCGATCACCACGACGTCGTAGGCGTCGCTCATAGCGCGAGCACCATGCGAGCCGGATCCTCCAGGCATTGCTTGACCGTAACCAGGAATTGGACCGCTTCGCGCCCATCGATGATGCGGTGATCGTAGGTCAGCGCGATGTACATCATGGGGCGAATCACCACTTGGCCATCGACCACCACGGGACGGTCCTGAATCTTATGCATGCCGAGGATGGCGCTTTGCGGCGCATTGACGATGGGCGTCGACAGCAGCGAGCCGAACACGCCGCCGTTGGTGATGGTGAAGGTACCGCCGGTCAGCTCCTCCAGAGTGATGGTGCCGGCGCGGGCGCGCCCGGCGAAAGTCGCGATGGACTTCTCGATGTCGCCAAAACCGAGCTGGTCCGCATCGCGCAGCACCGGAACGATCAAGCCGCGGTCCGTCGAGACGGCGACTCCGATGTCGAAGTATTCGTGATAGACGATATCGTTGCCCTCGACGGAGGCGTTCACGGCGGGAAATTTCTTCAACGCCTCGACGCAGGCTTTGGTGAAAAACGACATGAAGCCGAGTTTTGCACCATATTGTTTTTCGAACAGATCCTTGTAGCGGCCGCGCAGTTCGTTGACGGCCCGCAGATCCACCTCGTTGAAGGAGGTCAGCAGCGCCTGGGTGGCCTGAGCCTGCACCATGCGCTCGGCGATGCGCGCGCGCAGCCGCGTCATCGGCACACGGTGTTCCGAACGAACGCCGCGTGCGCTGGGCGAAGCCGGCGCGGGGGGAGCAGCCGGCGCCGCGGGCGCTTTGGCCGCGGGCGCCGCGTCCTTCGCGGCCAGATAATTCACCACATCGGCTTTCGAGACGCGGCCGTCGCGGCCCGAACCGGCGACCGCCCGGGGATCCACCTGGTTCTCTTCGACCACGCGCTTCGCGGCGGGACTCAACTTGGCGGCGCCGGCCGCGGCACCATTGCCAGCGCCGGTCACGGCCGCTTCATTCGCCGGGGTGGTGGCACCGCTCGGCGCCGCCATGATGGCCGGTGCACTCGCACCGGGTACACCCGCCGCGGCGCCGGAAGAGGCGGCCTCGATGACGGCAAGCACCTGGCCACTGGTGACCGTGGCGCCGTCCTGGAGCTTGATCTCCTTCAGAATGCCGGCCGTCGGTGCCGGCACCTCGAGCACCACCTTGTCGGTTTCCAGATCGACCAGGTTTTCGTCACGTGCCACGGCATCGCCGGGCTTCTTATGCCAAGACACAAGCGTGGCATCAGCCACCGATTCGGGTAGCTGCGGCACGCGCACTTCGATTGTCATTAAGAACCAGTCCTAGTTTGAATGGCCGGTAGGCGCATCGTTTGTCGGAAAGCCTCTTCCGGCGGCGTGCCCAGGAGGGCCGCACTCACCAGATTCGCCTGTTGTTGTTCGTGCAATGCCGCGATGCCGGTGGCGGGCGCTGCCGCGCCGGCACGGCCGGCGTAGAGAAGCTCGTGCTTGGCGTTGAGCGGCAGCTGTAAGCGGTGGCGAATCTGGTACCAGCCGCCCTGGTTCTGGGGCTCTTCCTGGCACCAGATGATTTCTCGGGCATTCGGATACTTGCGGATGATGGCTTCGTATTCGTCCGAGGGGAACGGATAGAGCTGTTCGAGGCGAACGAGGGCCACCGTATCGATCTTCGATTCGCGTCGTGCCTTCAGCAGGTCGAAGTACACTTTGCCGCTGCACAGCACCACCCGCGTCACCGCCGACGGCTTGAGGTCATCGATCTCGTCCATGGCGTTGCGGAACCCGCCGGAGGCAAGCTCCTCGAGCCGCGACACCGACAACGGGTGGCGCAGCAAACTCTTCGGCGTCATGATGATGAGAGGCTTGCGCAGCGCGCGCACCATCTGGCGGCGCAGCAGATGAAACATCTGCGCGGGGGTGGACGGGACGCATACCTGGATGTTGTATTCGGCGCACAGCTGCAGAAAACGCTCGAGGCGAGCGGAGGAGTGCTCCGGACCCTGACCCTCGTAGCCGTGCGGCAGGAACAGCGTCAGCCCCGAGAGGCGGCCCCACTTGGCTTCGCCCGAGCTGATGAACTGGTCGATGATGACCTGCGCCCCATTGGAGAAGTCGCCGAATTGGCCCTCCCAGATGGTCAGGCAATGGGGCTCGGTGGTCGAGAATCCGTATTCGAAACCCATCACCGCCTCTTCCGAGAGCACCGAATCGGTCACCGTGAAGGTGGGCTGGCCGGTCGCCAGATGTTGCAGCGGCAGGTAGCGTCGTCCGGTGGTCTGATCGTGCAGCACGGCGTGCCGATGGAAGAAGGTGCCGCGGCCGCTGTCCTGGCCGGTGAGCCGCACGGCATACCCTTCCTGGATGAGGCTCGCATAGGCAAGATTTTCCGCACAGCCCCAATCGAGCGCGAGGTCGCCCGCCACCATGCGCTCACGCGCCTGCATGAGGGCCTGCACGCGCGGATGCAGTGTCCAATCCGTGGGATAGCTGGTGATGGCTTTACCGAGCGCCTTCAAGCGTCCCATCTCGACCGAGGTCTTGACGGGTTCGGACCAATCGGCGCCCAGATACTCGCTCCAATCCACCGTGTACTTATTGCCGATGAGTCCGAGTGCGGCACGCGCCTGGGGCTTGCCTTCATCCAAGCCGGTGCGGTATTGCTCCATCGCAGCGGTGGCCTCGGCGGCCGTCAGCACGCCCTCGGCGATCAGCTTGTCCGCGTAGATCTGCCGTGCCGTGGGCTTCTTGCGGATCACCCGATACATCAACGGCTGGGTGGCGGCCGGTTCGTCGGCCTCGTTGTGGCCATGGCGGCGGTAGCACACCAGGTCGATGACGATATCCTTGTGGAACTTCATGCGGTATTCGAGCGCGAAGCGGGTCACGAAGCATACGGCCTCCGGATCGTCCGCGTTCACGTGCAGGATGGGCGCTTCGACCATCTTCGCCACATCCGAACAGTACAGCGTCGAGCGCGCGTCGCGCGGATCGCTGGTGGTGAACCCGACCTGATTGTTGACGATGATGTGCACCGTCCCGCCGGTGTAGAAGCCGCGCGCCTGCGACAGCTGCAAGGTCTCCATGATGACGCCCTGGCCGGCAAAGGCCGCATCACCGTGAATTTGCACCGGCAACACCTTGTCGCCCTGCGCATCCTTGCGACGTTCCTGCCGCGCGCGCGCCGAACCCTCGACCACCGCGTTGACGATCTCGAGGTGCGAGGGATTGAACGCCAGCGCCACGTGAACGTTGCCGAAACTGGTCTTCAGATCGGATGAAAAGCCTTTGTGATATTTGACGTCGCCCGAACCCCGCAGCTTGGTGAGGTCGTAATGGCCCTCGAATTCGTTGAACAAATCCTTCGGCGATTTACCGAGCAGATTCACCAACACGTTCAGCCGGCCGCGATGCGCCATGCCGATGATGGCTTCCTCGACACCGAATTTACCGCCCTGCTGCACCAGATCGTCGAGCAGCGCGATCAGGCTGTCGCCGCCTTCGAGCGAGAAGCGCTTCTGACCCACGTACTTGGTATGTAGATAGCGTTCCAGCCCCTCGGCGGCCGTCAGCTGCCAGAGCATGTTCTTTTTCTCCTCGACGGAGAAACGGTGCTGCATGCGCCCGGACTGGAAGTTGTCTTGCAGCCAGATGCGCTCGTGGCTATCGGACACATGCGCGAACTCGGCGCCGATGGTCCCACAGTAGATGAACTTCAGGTCGCGCAGGATGTGGCTGAGCTTGATCCGCTGGGGGATCGATTCGTTGCGGCTATTGGTGAAAAATTCGGTATCCAGGTCCGCTTCCGACAAGCCGAAATACTGCAGATCGAGCACGTAGGGTTTGGCTCGCTCCTGCAGGCCCAACGGATCGAGATGGGCGATCAGGTGGCCGCGATTCGCATAGACCTGGATGAGTCGTGATACCGCGCCTTGTTTGGCGCTGGCCACGTCGGTGGCAACGGACGCAGCCGCCGCCGGCTTGTCCTGGCGCAAGCGCAGCCGCTCGCGCACCTCGCCGTGGGCTACTTCGCCGGTCGAATCGCCCTTGAGGGAACCGAAGTACTTGGCCCAGGCCGGCTCGACCGACGCCGGATCCTGCAGAAACTTCTCGTAGAGATCCTCGATGAAACCGGCATTTCCGCCGGACAGAGCCGTAGTGGCCAGCTGGTCAGCAAGTGATTGATTCATGACTCCAACGTGAAGACAAATTCAGGACGGTTCAGCCAAAGGCACAAAAATATCAAGCAAGTCAAGGTGATGGACGAATTCCAACGGAGCGGTAGTTTAGCCCAACGCGACACAATATGGAATGTGAAATGGTCCGCAAGCTCAAAACGGGGACTGATCGGCGAGCCTTTGCAGCATCCAATATTCATAACCCAGCAGGACCGCATAGATGACCAGCACCAAATACATCACGACATCCACCCGCAACACGCGCATGAATCGGTACCGTGCAAGCATCACCATCAACACCACACCGCAGCCGGTCATCCCCATTTTCACCGCGGCGAACCCGGCAATGCTCTTGTCGATGACGGCCGCCATGAACGGGTTCACTTCGACGGCGCCGCCCGATAACAGGGTTACCGTAATCAATGCGTCCGCCACGCTCAATAACAAGATGCCGATCGCCGCCGCCAACAGGTGGGCGGCGTGCCAATCCAGCGAGTGGAAGCGCGATTCCAGGGTGCGGCGCGGCGGGCGGCGGCGGCGAGGGTTGAAACTGCCATACAGAACGGACCACCACACCCGGCCGCGCCGATCGCTGCGAACACGCCGTTCGCCCCCCGGCAGCGGGAGGCTCGCCCTCCCGGCGCGCTGCGCCGCCCCTTCGTTCGGTGTGCCAGAATTGATGTGGAGCTCCATCGGCCGCACTATCGGCTCGCATGCCGAGCTGAGCAAGCGCGATGCGTCATAATACGAGGCGGCATCGCACTATATTTTCACAAACCGCCTTACCGCCTGGAATGAGCCTGACCACCATGCCCTGTTCTGCGATGACTCCCCGACCCGAAGCCGCGGGCTTCTCGCCCTCTCGCCTGGAGCGGCTGAGCGAGGTGCTGCGCGCCGACATCGATGCGGCGGCGATTCCCGGGGCGGTGACGCTCATCATGCGCGACGGCACACTGGCGCACCACGAGGCCTTCGGCTATGCCGACCGGGAGACGCTGCGGCCGATGCAGCGTACCGCGGTTTTTCGCATCGCCTCGATGACCAAGCCGCTCACGGTGGTAGCCGCGCTGCTGCTGATGGAGCAAGGCAAGCTGCTCCTCACCGATCCGGTGTGGCGCTACCTTGCCGAGCTACGCGACATGCAGGTGGGTATCGAAGACCTCGATCCCACCACGGGTGAACGCCGCCTGACCTTGGAACCCGCGGCCCGGACCATGACCGTACAGGATCTGATGCGCCATACGGCCGGCTTCACCTATGGTCAGTTCGGCGATTCGCTGGTGCAGCGTGCCTATCGGGCGGCGCGGCTGTTCGATGATCAGCAGACCAATGCCGAGATGGTGAGCAAGTTGGCGCAATTGCCCCTCGCCCATCACCCCGGCACCACGTTCGAATACGGTATGTCGACGGATGTGCTGGGCCGTGTGGTCGAAGTCGTATCCGGAATGGGATTGGATGGTTTTTTCGCCGAATACATTACCGGACCGCTCGGGATGGGCGACACCGGCTTCGGGCTGCCGCCCTCGGAATCGCATCGCTTGGCGGAACCCCAACGCGACACCGCGCAGCAAGGCGCACCCGCGCTGGTCCCTTACGATCCGGCGCGGCCGGCACGATGGCTCTCGGGCGGCGGCGGTCTGCTATCGACGGCCGCCGATTATGCCCGCTTCGCGCAAATGCTCCTCAACGAGGGGGAACTCGACGGCGTGCGCGTGCTCGCGCGCAAAACGGTGCAATTGATGGTGCACGATCACCTGCCCACCGGCCTGAGCTTCGGTGCGAATACGGCCGAGCTGGGCATCGCCGCGCCCCTGCCCCGGCTGGGTCAGGGCTATGGTCTGGGCCTCGGCGTGCGCACGCAAGCCGCGCAGTGCGGCGTTCCGGGTTCGATCGGCGATTATTACTGGGGAGGCGCCTTGGGGCCGTATTTCTGGGTGGATCCGGCCGAACGGTTGATCGTGGTGTTCATGCTGCAGGAACTGGACGTGCAGCGTCGCACCCGGTATCGATCGCTGCTGCGCGCGCTGGTATACCAAGCGCTGCGGTAGCGCTGGCCGTACGACGCGTCGCGACCACCTTGGCTTCGACGTCCGGACTGCCGGGCGGCGCGGCCTCGCGCGCTCACCCTCGCGACTAATGCGCGCTCACGGCGGAGCGGGCCTCCGGCACGTCCGCTGATTGTTCCGGATCTCGCGCCGTTCGCCTCGCGGCGAACACCCGGTCGGCGCGCGCGCCGCTCATTCGCGCCGTGCCGCGCGCTTACCCCGCGACTACTTCGCGCTCACCAATTTGGCCACGAAATCGGCCACCGGCAGCGTCGCAAGCGCGGCCTGATCGGCGAACATCTTCTTGATGGACTCGGCTTGCTTGGCGCCGAAGTGCGCGGCGACGCTGGTCTCGAACTTCTTGACGAGTATCGGCATCCCCTCGGCGCGCCTTTTGCGATGGCCGATGGGATAGTCGACCTGTATCCGGGCGCTCGAGGTACCGTCCGCGAAGAACACCTGCACGGCATTGCCGATGTAGCGCTTGTCGGGCGCATAGTACTCCGCGGTGAAGGCCGGATTTTCCGTGACCTGCATCTTGGCACGCAACGCATCGACCCGCGGGTCGTGGGCTATTTCGTCTTCATAGTCGGACGCAGCGAGCCGGCCGCACAACAGCGGGATGGCCACCATATATTGGATGCAATGATCGCGGTCGGCGGGGTTGGCGAGCGGTCCCGTCTTGTCGATGATGCGCACGCCGGGCTCCTGCGTTTCGATCATGACACGCTCGATCTGGCCGAGCTTGCCGCTGATCTGCGGATGCAGCGTCATCGCCGCTTCGACGGCCGTCTGCGCGTGAAACTCCGCGGGAAAGGAAATCTTGAACAGCACGTTTTCCATGACGTAACTGCCGAGCGGTTGCGCCAGGCCGAGCGGCTTGCCCTGGAACAGCACATCCTGGAATCCCCAGGTCTTGGCGGACAACGCCGACGGATACCCCATTTCACCCTTGAGCGCGAACAGGGCATGACGCACCGCCCGGCTGGTGGCATCCCCGGCCGCCCAACTCTTGCGCGAGCCCGTGTTCGGCGCATGCCGATAGGCGCGAAGCGCACCTCCGTCGATCCAGGCATTCGATACGGCGTTGATGATGTGCTCCCGGGTGCCGCCGAGCATCGCGGTGACCACGGCCGTCGAGGCCACTCGCACCAACAGCACGTGATCGAGGCCGACACGGTTGAAGCTGTTTTGCAGAGCAAGGACGCCTTGTATCTCGTGCGCCTTGATCATCGCCGTGAGCACGTCTCGGACCGTGAGCGCCTTGCCGCCGCGCGATACATAGTCCGCAACCGCCAGGATGCCGCCCAGGTTGTCGGATGGGTGGCCCCACTCGGCGGCCAGCCAGGTGTCGTTGAAGTCCAACCAGCGAATCATGGCGCCGATATTGAACGCCGCTTGGATGGGATCGAGTTCGTACGATGTCCCGGGTACGCGCGCTCCGCCGGTGAGCGTGGCGCCCGGTACCACCGGGCCCATGAGCCGGGTGCAGGCCGGGTACTTGAGCGCCTGGAAGCCGCAAGCCAGCGTGTCCATCAAGCAGTAGCTCGCAGTCTCATAGGCCAAGGGGCTGGAGATCTCGTGCCCCAGCGCATAGTCCGCGATCGCCGTGAGCACGGGGTCGGGAGCGGGTCGTTCGGCCGATTTGATATCGTGTGACATGGAGTAAGAGGGATCCTTGGGTTACCGTCGAATAGGTTTTCCGGTGAATGGCGCGACCATCGAATGGCGCCACCGGCGTAGCGCACCGTCGAAGAATTCTTTTACGGTCGGTCCGCCAGGGGAACGAACCGCAAATTCTCGGGGCCGATATAGTTGGCGCCCGGGCGGATGATCTTGCCGTCGATGCGCTGCTCGATGATGTGGGCCGCCCAGCCGGACGTACGGCTGATGACGAACAGCGGCGTGAACAGGGCGGTGGGCACGCCCATGAGCTGATAGGACACCGCCGAAAACCAGTCGAGATTCGCAAACATGTTCTTGGTCTGCTGCATGACGGACTCGATTCGTTCGGCAATCGCGAATCCGCGCATGTCGCCCGCTTCGCGCGCCAGCGTCCGCGAGACTTCCTTGATGACCTGGTTGCGCGGGTCGGCGATGGTGTAGACCGGGTGTCCGAAACCGATGACCACCTGTCTGTCGGCCACCCGCCGCCTGATGTCCGTCTCGGCCGCTTCCGGCGTTGCGTAGCGGTTCTGGATCTCGCTGGCCACTTCGTTGGCGCCGCCGTGTTTCGGGCCGCGTAACGCGCCGATGGCGCCGGCGAGGCACGAGTACATGTCCGAGCCCGTGCCCGCAATCACGCGGGCGGTGAAAGTCGAGGCGTTGAACTCGTGTTCGGCGTACAAATTCAAGGATGTATGCATCGCGCGCACCCACGACGCCGGCGGCGCACGGCCGTGCAGCAGATGCAGGAAGTGCGCGCCGATGGAGTCATCCGCGGTTTGCAATTCGATGCGCCGCTGGCCGTTCGCATAGTGATGCCAGTAACACAGCATGGATCCGAGCGAGGCGAGCAACCGGTCGGCGATGTCGCGTGCGCCCGCAGTGGAATGCTCGGCGGCCTCCGGCAGCAGACACCCCAAGACCGAAACGCCCGTGCGCAGCACGTCCATGGGGTGACTGCCGGCGGGCAGTTCCTCCAGTACCTCGAGCACCGCAGCCGGCGGCACCCGCAGCGACACGAGCTTGGACTTGTACGCAGCGAGCTCGGCGCGGTTCGGCAACTTCTCGTGCACCAGCAAATAGGCGATTTCCTCGAACTCGCATTGGGTGGCGATATCGAGAATGTCATAGCCGCGATAGTGAAGATCGTTGCCGGTCTTGCCCACGGTACACAACGCCGTATTGCCGGCCACGACGCCGGACAACGCAACGGATTTCTTGGGTTTGAAGGCGCCGGCCTGAGCGTCGGTCATTTCTCTTTTCCTTCCGCGAACAGCCGGTCCAATTTGGCCTCGTACGCGTGATAGTCGAGGTACTTGTACAGATCGGCGCGGGTTTGCATGGTCTCGAGCACGTGCTTTTGCGTACCGTCGCGACGAATGGCCTGATAGGTGGCGAGCGCCGCGGCGTTCATGGCTCGATACGCCGAGCAGCAGTGCAGGACGATATCGACCCCCACCGCGGCGAGTTCATCGCGGCTATACAAGGGCGTCTGACCGAACTCCGTGATGTTCGCGAGAATGGGAACCCCCACCGCCTCCTTGAAGCGCCGGTACAGGGCGAGCTCAGTGATGGCTTCCGGAAAAATCATGTCCGCGCCCGCCTCCACGCAGGCTACGGCGCGCTCGATGGCGCGATCGATGCCCTCCACCGCCAATGCGTCGGTGCGCGCCATGATGACGAATTGCGGATCGGTGCGGGCGTCGACCGCGGCCTTCACCCGGTCCACCATTTCTTGCTGGGACACGATTTCCTTGCCGGGCCGGTGGCCGCAGCGCTTGGCCGACACCTGGTCCTCGATATGCAATCCGGCCGCGCCGAACTTGCTGAAGGACTTCACCGTACGGGCGATATTGAAGGCCCCGCCCCAGCCCGTGTCCGCATCCACCAACAGGGGAAGGTCACAGGCGTCGGTGATGCGCCGCACATCGACCAGCACATCGTCCATGGAGCTGATACCCAGGTCCGGAAGTCCCAGCGAGTTGGCCGCGACGCCGCCGCCCGACAGGTACAGCGCCTTGAAGCCGCAGGCCGCCGCCAGCCGGGCCGCGTAGGCATTGATCGCGCCGACGATTTGCAACGGACGTTCATCGCCGACCGCCGCGCGCAGTCGCGCTCCCGCCGATGCTCGCAGCGCTGTACTCATGTCGTTTCCCCCGCAACGTTCGTTCTCATGTGCCTGTCCTCACTAGTGGCGCTGAAAGCGCTGCTTGCCCACACGAACCAGCGCGTTGCTCTCGTTGCCGAGATGCCGACGTGATGGGGCCTGCGCATCGCATCTCGCTCGGTCGAAGCTCCCGGCGGCGTTGTTTCGCCAGCACCGAATGCTCGCAAGCTCGCGCCTTGCCTCGCAACCCTATCCCGTCGCGATCGATTGCGCCAACTTTCGCGGTAGGGGCGGCGCCCGTACACGAACTATAGAGCTGCGGCAGCGGCGCTCGAATGACAAAAGCAAACAAATCCCCTGCGAAAAATTGCCACACCGAAAAATTGCCACACCTGGTGACCCCGGAACGCATGCCGTAGAGGCCCATATCCGTCTCGGCGAACCGCAGCACCGTGCGCGAGACCGACCGGTCTTCAGCCCGGCGAGCCGCGCCCTGCACCAGGCTGCGCCTCAGCCCTGCGAAGCGCACCGCAAGCCGGCGCGTTCCGCCCACCCCTGCGAACCGCGCGCGCATCCCCTGCCGGCCGTGCCTTCAGCCCTGCAAGCCGCGCCGAAATTCTCCCGGCGAGGCGCCGGTCCATTTGCGAAAGGCGCGGTGAAAGGCGCTGCGCTCCGAAAACCCCAATTCCAGCGCGATGTCCATGACGCTTCGGTCCGAATGGCTCAGGTAATCGATGGCCAAGTCGCGGCGCAATTGGTCCTTGATGCCCTGATAGGAGGCGCCCTCTTCGTTGAGGCGGCGGCGCAGCGTGGCGCTGGTCATGTTGAGCTCCGCGGCGAGACGGTCGAAGTCCGGTACATCCTGCGGCAGCAGCTGCCGCAGGCGGCGCCGGATCCGTGCGCTCAGGCTGCTGCCGTTCTTGTACTTCACCAGGATGCTTTCCGGGGCGGTGCGCAAAAAATCCTTCACCGAGCGTTCGTTTTGCACGATAGGCAAAGCCAGATAGTCCGCGGCGAATACCATGGCCGTATGGGGCGCCTCGAAGCCCAGATCGGTGCAGTACATCAGCCGATACTCGGCGCTGTGCCCCGGTTCCGGATAGCGGAAGCGCGCACGCAGGATGGGGATCCGGCGCCCCACCAGCCAACAGGCGACGCCGTGCAGCAACATCAGCAATACCTCGTGCCCGAACACTCGGGGTCGCGCGTCGGCGGCACGCTCGGTGAGGATGAGGCTCGCCTCGTTCCCGTCGCGTACCAGCGAGCCCGCGATGTCATCGAGGATGAGGCCATAGAAGCGCAGGCTGCGCTCCAGCGCCTGGGCCAGGTTCTTACAGCCCAAAACCGCATGGACCAGCATGGCGAAACTGCCCGATTTCATGCGGCGCGAATCCTGGCCGAAGAATTCATCGTCCAGGGTGAGGGCCACCAGCCGCCACAGTTCACCATAGTGCTTGGCTGAGACCCGCGCCTGCGGTACCTGGAGCAGGCTGGGCGACAGGCCCACCTGGGCCAGCAGGCTGTCCGTGTCCATGCCGCGGGCGCGGACGCTTTCCAGCGCGGCCGCCACGAAGCAGATGGCGACGGTACCGGGTTCAGCCCGGCCGACCGGCACGACCTGCGCCGCGCTCAGCGGCGCCGCCGACTGTTGCATTTTCGCTCACGCATTTTGAGTGGTTTGGGCACCGCCGGCGTAACGCCCGAGGCCTATAGTTTACGCGACACGGGCGACCGGCGGGACGAGAACATGGCGGCCGATTTCTACACCGAAGAGCAGCGCATGATCCGCGATTCGGCGCGTGAATTCGCGCGTCTGGAACTGGCGCCCCGCGCCGCCGCCTTCGACAAGGACGCGTGGATTGCCGACGATGCGATCGTCAAGCTGGGCGAACTGGGTTTGATGGGCATGATGGTGCCGGAAGAATGGGGCGGCACCTACACCGACTATGTCGGCTACGCGCTCGCGGTGGAGGAGATCGCGGCGGGCTGCGCCGCCACCGCGGCGCTGCTGAGCGTTCACAGTTCCGTGGGCTGTGCGCCCATCCTGACATTCGGCACCGAGGCGCAGAAGCGGCGCTATTTGCCCGACATGGCGCTCGGCAAGGCCATTGGCTGTTTCTGTCTGACCGAACCGCAGGCCGGTTCCGAAGCCCATAACCTGAAGACCCGGGCGGTGTTGGAGGAGGACCACTGGGTGCTGAACGGCGCGAAACAGTTCGTCACCAACGCTAAACGCGCCAACATCGCGGTGGTGTTCGCCGTAACCGACCCGTCGCTCGGCAAACAGGGCATCTCCGCCTTCCTCATACCCACCGACACCGCGGGATTTCTCGTCGGGCGGCCCGAGCACAAGCTGGGAATCCGCGGTTCGGACACCTGCGCCGTCACGTTGGAAAATTGCCGCGTCCCGGCCGATGCCCTGTTGGGCGCGCGCGGCAAGGGCCTGTCGATCGCCCTGTCGGGCCTCGAGGGCGGGCGCATCGGGATCGCCGCACAGGCCATCGGCATCGCCCGCGCCGCCTTCGAGGCGGCGCTCGCCTACGCCCGGACCCGCCGGCAATTCGGTCGTCCCATTGCCGAATTCGGCAGTATCGGCGACATGCTGGCCGACATGCACACGTCCATCAATGCGGCCCGCCTGCTGACGCATCATGCCGCCCGCCTGCGCAGCGCCGCACTGCCCTGCCTCTCGGAGGCATGTCAGGCTAAACTAGTCGCCTCGGAGATGGCCGAGCGGGTCTGCTCCAAAGCCATTCAGATCCACGGCGGCTACGGCTACTTGGAAGACTACGATGTGGAACGCTGGTACCGCGATGCCCGCATTACCCAGATTTACGAAGGCACCAGCGAGATCCAACGTCTGCTCATCGCCAGAACGTTGACTGCTCAGGAGGAATCCTCATGACGATGAAACCGGCAATTCTCAGCGACGACGCCCCCACGGTGAAGCTGCTGGTCGATGGCCGATTCATCGAGTCGCAGACCGACGAATGGCACGATATCGTCAATCCCGCCACGCAGGAAGTATTGGCGCAAGTACCGTTCGCCACCGATGCGGAGATCGACGCCGCGGTTGCATCCGCCAAACGGGCCTATGTGACGTGGAAGAACACGCCCATCGCAGCCCGCGCGCGCGTCATGCTGAAGCTGCAAGCCCTGATTCGCGAGCAGATGGCGCGAATCGCCCAAACCCTGAGCGCCGAACAAGGCAAAACCATGGCCGACGCCGAGGGTGATGTGTTTCGTGGCCTCGAAGTGGTCGAGCACGCCTGTTCCATCGGCAGCCTGCAGCTGGGCGAGTTCGCCGAAAACGTCGCCGGCGGCGTGGATACCTATACGATCCGTCAGCCCATCGGCGTGTGCGCCGGCATCACGCCATTCAATTTTCCCGCGATGATCCCGCTGTGGATGTTTCCGATGGCCATCGTCTGCGGCAATACGTTCATCCTCAAGCCCTCGGAACAGGATCCAATGACGCCGATGCTGCTTGCGGAACTGGCACAGCAAGCCGGTGTACCACCCGGCGTGCTCAACGTCATTCACGGCGGCAAGCGCGCGGTGGATGCCCTCTGCTCGCATCCGGGCATCGCGGCCGTCTCCTTCGTCGGCTCGACGCACGTCGGTACTCACGTGTACAACCTCGCCTCACGGCATGGCAAGCGCGTGCAATGCATGATGGGCGCGAAGAATCACGCCGTCGTCATGCCCGACGCCAACAAGGAGCAAGCGCTGAACGCCCTGGTCGGGTCGACGTTCGGCGCCGCGGGACAGCGTTGCATGGCGACCTCGGTCACCGTCCTGGTGGGTGCAGCCCGCGACTGGATACCGGACATCGTTTCCAGGGCAAAGACGCTCAAGGTCAGCGCCGGCTGCGAAAAAGGCACCGATGTGGGCCCGGTGGTATCGCAGAATGCGAAGCAGCGCATCCTGGGTTTGATCGAGGAAGGCGTGACGGCTGGCGCGACACTCGATTTGGATGGCCGCAACATCAAGGTCGCCGGCTACGAGAAGGGGAACTTCATAGGCCCCACCATCTTCTCCGGTGTCAGGCCGGACATGACCATCTACACCACCGAAATCTTCGGCCCCGTCATGCTCATCGTCGGCGTGGACACGCTGGATGCGGCGATCAGCCTCATCAACGACAATCCATTCGGCAACGGCACCGGCATATTCACCCAGAGCGGCGCCGCCGCCCGCAAATTCCAGAACGAAATCGACGTGGGTCAGGTAGGCATCAACGTACCCATCCCGGTGCCCGTGCCGTTCTTCAGTTTCACCGGATCGCGCGGCTCCAAACTGGGCGATTTGGGCCCCTACGGCAAGCAAGTGATCCACTTCTACACCCAGACCAAGACCGTTACGTCACGCTGGTTCGAGGATGGCACCGTTTCGGCCGGGGTCGACACCACCATCAGCCTGAAGTGAAACCGCCAGAACAACCGCCTCCGCATGGACATCGCACTCACCTGGACACGGTACGCGCCTGAGCAAGGCATTCACATGAACATCCACATCAGCATGGACATCGCGGCCGCCCGGACATGGCACGCGCGTGAGCATGACATTCACGAGCACCGCATCCGCGAACATCGCACATGAGCATGGCATTCACATGAGCACCGCATCCGCGTACATCACTCGCATGAGCGTGGCGTTCACATGATCACCACCCCCCTGAACATTGCATTCATCGGAGTCGGCAACATGGGCAGGCCCATGGCGCGCAATCTATTGAAGGCCGGACATTCTGTCGTGGTCTACGACGTGATCCAGCGCAATGTCGATGCGTTGGTAGCCGCCGGTGCGGGCGCGGCCGCATCTGCCCGCCTCGCGGCCAGTCGGAGCGATCTGGTCATCACCATGCTGCCGTCCTCGGCGCACGTGAAGGAGGTGTACCTGGGCGAGGAAGGCGTGCTCGCCGGGGTGACCAGCGGCACACCGCTCATCGATTCGAGCACCATCGATCCGCACACGGCGCGTGAAGTGGCGGCCGCTGCCGCTCGACACGGCAACCCGATGGCCGATGCCCCGGTATCCGGTGGGACGGGCGGGGCGCAGGCCGGGACATTGACGTTCATGGTCGGCGCCGAGCTGGCGCTGTTCGAGCGCATCCGGCCCATCCTCAGCGCCATGGGCAAGAACATCGCGCACTGCGGCGGGGCCGGCACCGGCCAAGTCGCCAAAATCTGCAACAACCTATTGCTGGGTATTTCCATGATAGGGGTGGCCGAGGCCATGAATCTCGGCGTGGCGCTCGGCATCGATCCCGGGGTGCTGGCCGGAATCGTCAATACCTCGAGCGGCCGGTGCTGGAGTTCGGACACGTACAACCCGTACCCTGGCGTAATGGACAACGTGCCCGCCGCCCGCGGCTACAGCGGAGGCTTCGCAACCGACCTGATGTTGAAAGATCTCGGGCTCGCTACCGATGCGGCCAAGCTGGCCAAACAGCCCGTGGCCATGGGCGCCCTCGCACACCAACTCTATCAGCTGCTGAGTTCCCACGGCGCAGGCGCCCTGGACTTCTCGGCTATCATCAATTTGCTCAACAAGCCCGCGAGCGATCGGCAATCCGCGGCGCAGAGCGGCACGCAACCGGGGGTCGCATGATCGACTGTAGTATCGAAGGGCATGTGGCCCTCATCACATTGAACAATCCGCCCGCAAACACGTTCACGGCTGAAGACCTCGAGCAACTCGCCCGGCTGGTGGACGAGCTGAACGGCAATCTCGATGTGTACGCGGCCGTGGTCAGCGGCCAGGGCGATAAGTTCTTCAGCGCCGGCGCGGACCTGAAGACTTTCGCCGACGGCGACAAGGGGCGGGCGCGCCACATGGCGCAGCGCTTTGGCAGGGCCTTCGAAGCCTTGCAGGAAGCACGTCCCGTGGTCATCGCCGCGATCAACGGCTATGCCATGGGAGGGGGCCTGGAGTGTGCTCTCGCATGCGACCTGCGGATTGCCGAAGAGCATGCGCAGATGGCCCTTCCCGAGGCGTCGGTGGGGCTGTTGCCCGCCGGCGGCGGCACTCAGGCATTGCCCTGGCTCGTCGGCGAGGGGTGGGCGAAACGCATCATTCTCACCAACGAAAGGATCAATGCCGAAACCGCGTTGCGCATCGGCTTGGTCGAAGAGGTTGTACCGCGCGGCCAGAGCCGGCAAACCGCCTTGAGCTTGGCGCAGCGCGTCGGCACCTTGAGCCCGCGCGCGGTGAGCTTCAGCAAGACACTCATACACCAGGCGCGGCAGGGTACACCGCGCGGCGCCGCCCTCGCCTTGGAACGGGAGCGATTCATCGACCTGTTCGATGGCGAGGATCAGCAAGAAGGCGTCACAGCGTTCCTCGAGAAGCGTAAGCCCGTCTGGAAAAACGCGTGAGCGGAGCGCTGCGAGCTTGACGAGGGCGGCGGACGGAACGGACGAGGCGAGCGACGCGGGGGCCACGAGTGTGGCGGCCACGAGCGGCGCGGCAGCGCCGAGCACGGAAATTCTGTGTGAGCTGGTCAATCAGGTTGCCATCATCACCCTGAACCGGCCCGCGGCGCTCAACGCCTTGTCGCTGCCGATGATCGCCGGCCTGCGGGCGCAGCTCAGCCGTTGCGCGCGCGATGCAGGGATCCGAGCGGTTCTGCTAAGAGGCGCAGGCGAGAAGGCATTTTGCGCCGGCGGTGATGTCCGCGCGCTGTATCGAAGCTTCAAGGAAGGCGGCACGCTGCACCGCGACTTTTTCATCGCGGAGTATGCCCTCGATTACCTGCTTTACTCCTATCCCAAGCCCTACATCGCCTTGATGGATGGAGTCACCATGGGCGGCGGCATGGGACTGGCGCAAGGAGCGACGTTGCGTATCGTCGGTGAGCGCACCCGCATCGCCATGCCGGAAGTGGGCATCGGGTTGTTTCCGGATGTGGGCGCGAGCTACTTTCTGTCGCGCCTGCCCGGCTCGCTCGGCCACTACCTCGCATTGACCGGCGTGCCGATTGACGGTGCGGATTCGGTTTACGCGCGGCTGGCCGACGCGTACTTGGCGCCCTCCGCCATCGACTCCTTGGCCGCCGATTTTGCGGCGTTGCGCTGGACCGACGACAACGCCGCGGACCTGCGCTCGCTGTTACAGGCCCGCAGCGCTCCGGCGTTGCCGGCGGCCTCCTTGAGCGGGCTGCGGCCCGCCATCGATCGGCACTTCTCGCAGGCGTCGGTGCCCGGCATCCTCGCCTCGCTCGAGCAGGAATCGCGTCCCGAGTATCGCGGCTGGGCTCTGCGGACGGCGCGGCTCATGCGCACGCGCTCGCCGACCCTGCTGTGCGTGACCCACCGTCAGCTGTCGATGGGCAGGTCCTTGACGCTGGCCGGCTGTTTTCGCATGGAACTCGCCATGGTGCGGCAGTGTTTCGAGCAAGGCGACTTCATCGAGGGGGTGCGTGCCCTGCTCATCGACAAGGACACTACGCCACGCTGGTCGCCGAGCCGATTGGAGGACGTGACGACCGCCTCGGTGGACGCCTTTTTCCAAGAACGCTGGAGCGGCACGACGCACCCGCTCGCGGATTTGGAAAGGATGTCGTTCTAAAGTCGTGCCGCCGCCGGTCGCGAGCTCGCAGCGGCCCGTGACCGCCGGCGATTGCCCAACTGCCGCCGCGACGGGCTCGCAATCCGTGGGCGGCGTTCGGGCTCGAGTTCCGTGCACCGGGCATCCGCGTTGCGAAACGGCAGGATTCACGCGGCCGCATCGGCCGAGGCAACATCGATGCCCAACCAGGCGAGCGCGCTCAACAGGGCGAAGCCCGCGCCCACCACGAACGCCGTATGCCACAGATGCTGGCCCGACAAATAGGCGACGATCGGGATGCTGATGATGCCGCCGAGATTTCCACCCGTGTTCATGAAGCCGCACACCGCCATGGTATCGCCCCGGCCGACCGTCATCCCGCCGCCCCAGAACGCACCCTCCGTCAATTCCACGCAGCCGAAGCACACGGCGAGCGCGATCACCGCCAGGTAGGGATTGGCGGCGTCGACCGCGAGCAGCAGCAACGCCGCCGCCACCGGCAAAGCGACGAGCGGCACCAGCCTGAAGCCCCAGCGATCGCCGAACCGCTTGCAGAGCATGCTGGTCGCCAATCCACCCGCACCGGCACCCAGCGCCGCGGCCAGCGGCGGCGCCGTGGCGAGCCAGCCGCTCTCGAGCAGAGAAAACCTGCGCTCTTGGACGAGATAGAGAAACACCCAGTTCGACAGCAGATAAAAAATGTAATTCATGCACAGGTAGGAAATCGCGAGCAGCAGCACATTGCGGTTGCCGAGCAAACGCAGCACTTGACCGAAGCTGATCGAGGAATGCACGCGGACGTCTCGCGCACCGCCGTCGGCGTCCTGTACGGCGGGCAACGTGCCGATCTCGACCAGTTCCTCGGCCGACACCGACGGGTGCTCGCGGGGCGTATTGCGTCCATACCAGCCCCACAGAGCGATGAGCAGCAGCGCGGGTAGGCTCGCCCACAGCAGCGCGAGCTGCCAGCCCACGGTCGCCATGAGCGAGGCGATGAGAGGCGGCGTGAGGGCGGCGCCGAGACCGAGTCCCATGGTCTGCAGGCCCTGCACGAACGACCAGCGATGGGGAGGAAACCATGCCTCGAAGACACCCGCCGAGACGGGAAAGATGGCGCCCTGAGCGCATCCCAGCAACACCTGGATGCCGAGCAACACGAGGAATAAGGCCCGTCCATCGAGAAGTGCGGGCGCCGCGGGGGTGGCGATGGTCGCGAAGAACGCCGTCACGCCGATGATGACGAAGGTGCGCCGGGCGCCGAGACGCTGCCCGACAACGCCGCCGGGCATCTGGAACATAGCATATCCCAGCACGAACGCTTGTTCGAGCCAACCGATCTGCAGCTGGGTCAGCCCCAGCTCCGGCATCATGCGTTCGGCCGCGACCGTGATGCCCTTCTGCTGCACGTACGCCATGAACCCGAAACCGAACAGAAACGTGAAAATTCGCCACCGGATTCGCATCGGGTTCCTTGGGGGGCCGCACATCGCCCCCACAGTCATCGGCCGGCCGGCAAGGTCCGTTCGCGCTGTTGGCGGTGGTCGTTTTTGTGCAAGCCTTCATCCTCCAGCAAGAGCTTGCGTACGTAGAGGAAGCGTATGGTTTCGTATTCGAAAGGCGAGCCGGTGGAATAATAGCGGAAGCTGACGTTGGAGCGCTGGTCGACCGGGTCGAGCACGCCCAACGCCCAGGATTGATTGCCTCGATACAGATCGCCCACGTTGATGCCGTACGAGGCGCCATAGTCGCCAAGCAGACCGACCGCTTCGCGCAGCGTCGAAGGCCCCAGCACGGGAATGACGATATAGGGCCCCGGGTGCATACCCCACTTGGACAGCGTCGTGCCGAAGCCCGTGGGCGCTTTTTCCAGGTGAAACTTCGTGGCGACATCGAACAGCCCGCCGATGCCGATGGTGCTGTTGATCGCGAAGCGCCCGAGGCTACGCACGCCCCGCCCCAGCCGGCCCTGCAGCCCGTAGTTGACGGTGCTGTCGACCTCGGCGAGATTTGCGAAAAAGTTATGCACACCGGAACGAATCGGCGCCGGCACCCGACGGTAGCCGTTCGACACCGGCAAGAACACCGATTCATCGAACCTGGCATTGAATCGATAGAACAACCGGTTCATGCGCTCCCAGGGGTCGTAGGTCTCGACCGGCGGCGCGTCGGCCGGCGTCAAGGCCGGCCCCTGCGCCGCGTCCGGAGGCCGGCTGGCGGCGGCTTTCTCGGCTTCGGCCAGCGCCGCGAACGTGCGGACCTTCGCTGCCGTATCGGCGGCCGGTTCTTCCGGAGGCATCCGGTGGATGATGGTTCCCTGCGAGGCGCACCCGCCAAGATACAGGGAGGCCGCGAGTACCGCTGCAGCGGCTATCGACGCGGTCAGCTTCATCGAGTCGCACCCTGCCAGCGCCCCGCGAGCATGTCGAGCATGTCCGATACTTGTCCGCGATCGCCCACGTTACCGAGATGGCCGCCATGGTCGTAGACCGCGATCTTCGGCCCCAGCGTCGTTTTCAGCCAGTTCAGTTCCGCTTCGTCGATGATCAAATCGTCGCTGTTCGCCTGGACGTAGTAGTCGGGATCGTTGCGCAAGGCATCGCCGATGACATTCAGTCCGTTGTCGGCGATCAGCGAGTCCCGGGTGGCATGCGGACGGCGCTTCAGATAGTAAGGCAAGAAGACCTTGGAAAAATACTCGGTAAAAGGCTTCTTTCTCAGGCTGCGATAGATTTCTTCGAGCGAGTCGCGCGGTTGCGGCGGATGCATCGGGTCGATGACCACTCCCGTGCCGGCATATAGGTCGCCTACGAAGAACATGTCGAGCAATGCGAGGCGGAACGTCAGTGCGATGGCGGCCGAGAATTCGGCGTCCGTCCGCAGCACGACAGCCGCGGCACCCAGCAGAAAATTTTCGTCGATCTGCACCCGGTCGGATGCCCGGTACAAGTTCGCGAGCTGTGCGTAGAGCTTGTGATACAAGCGCTCGAGATCTTCGTCGCCCGCACCGATACTGAGCGCGAACATCCGGTCGAGGCGGCTGACCGAGGCGAACAGGCTCACCGGCGGCTCGATCATCACGGCCCGGTGAATGTTGAGCTTGTGCTCGCGCGCGTCGATGGATTTGACGATGGCGGCGTTCGCGCCGCCGAGGCTGTAGCCCAGCACATCGATGTCGGTGATACGTACCTTGCGGGGCAGATGCGCGACGACGCGTTGCATCGCGGCGTACAAATCCTGCCCGTCCTGGGTCAGGTCCCCGGCCACGCCGGTACTGGATGTGGAGACGATGAAGCCCGGAAAAGTCGGCGACGGCATGGTCAATACGTGATAGCCGGCGCCATAGAGCGCGCCACGCAGCGTCGACAGCAGCGCGGTGTTGCCGTCGCCGCCGGTGCCGGCGATCACGATGGCCAGCGGCGCGGCCTTATCCTGGGCCGAGAACCACACGCGAAGCCTGCGATCGAACCAGACGACACCGGGCTGCGGCAGGGCCCAGGGCATGGTCATGTTGATCTCGACCAAGGGTACCTTCGCCGGCATGGGCGCCATGTCCTGGGGCGGCGTGCCGTACACCGTCGCGCGCAGCGCCGCGGAATCCACCAACACGTTGGCTTCGCCTTGCACCACGGGTGCGAGGCCCGGCCCCGCCCGGCCATCGTCGGCGAACGCCGCCGCACCTAGGATGGCCAAACCAGCGCACGCGAGGATCTGTCCTTGCAGGGACTTCATGGACTTCTCGGACTTGAACAATTTTCAGACCTCACAGAATTACCAATTGCCGAATCTACCGCCGCCGAATCTAATGCCCCCGAATTTCAGGCTCCCGACTCTACCGCCCCCGAATTTCCAGCTCCGAATCTACCGGCTCGCGAATCTGTCGGCCCCCGAATCCCGGCCCCCGAAACCTCCCGCTCCCCCGCCCCAACGCCCGCACCTGCGAGTTCCGCACCTGCACCTCCAAGACCTGGAATTGACGAGTTCCAACTTGCCAGCGCCAACTTTGCATTTCACCACGACTTACCGATCCGAGTCCGCAACCGACGCTTCGACCACTCCCGGCAAGATTTTGTTTGCCGGTACACATTTATTTACCGATACCTATTACCGATACCGTGTTTACCGGCATCCGTGCCCCATCGCACCGTCCCGCCCCATGCGGCGGCCGAGGGCCACACCGGGGCAACACCGCGTATGCCCTCGTGCCAGCGGCGGTTCCTACAGGGGTTCCTACACCAGTAGAGCGGATTTACCGATAGGCGCTGTGCGACCCGCACGTATTCTCAACCTACCACTGGCCACCGGTATGAGGCGCAGCATTATGCAACGACAAACCGCAGGTGCATCGAAACGGTCGTCTTGGGAGCGTGCTGAGGAGGATATGGCAACCGACGCCGGTATAGGAACCGATGCGGCGGTGGTGGCGAATGACGCCGCGGTGGCCGAAGAGCGATGGCTGAAAATGCTGTCCGAGAGACCTGAATGGACGCCGCGAGACGGACCGCTGGTCGTGGTCTCACCGCATCCCGACGATGAAGTACTGGCCGCGGGCGGCCTGATTCATTCGTGGGCCGGGGCCGGGCACCCGGTCACCATCGTGAGCGTGACCGACGGCGAGGCCGCGTTTCCCACGTGGAAGGGTCTGGACCTGGTGAGGCGCGAAGAACTCAAGGGCGCATTGCGCAAGTTGTGCCTCACTCACGTTTCGGTGCTGCGCGTCGGCCTACCGGACGGCAGAGTCTCGCGGCATATCAACCGATTGCGCAACGCGCTACTTACGCTGGTAGAACCGGGCATCACCCTGGTCGCACCTTACGAGCGCAATGGCCACCCCGACCACGAGGCCATCGGCCAGGTGTGCGGCGGACTCGCGCAATCCCATGGCACCGCCCTGGCGCGCTATCCCCTAGGGACCTGGCAGCACACGGCACCGAACTTTTTGAAAAATTTACGGTGGAGACGGTTCTCGCTGTCGCTCGAAGCGCGGCGGGCCAAGGCCCGCGCCGTGCAATGCTTTGCATCGCAGCTGCAGCCGCCGCGCGCCCCGCCGGCCATGCCTTGGCACGTATTACCCCACTTCGAGAGGCATTACGAGCCGTTCATCGTATGATTGACGGCATGAATCGAGATCCCGGTGGGGAGAGCGCACGGAAGAAGACGGAACGAGCGCTAGTGCGGGTACTTGCGCGGAAGCAGAATGCGGAAGGTCGTCCCCACATCCGCGACCGATTGCACTTCGATGGTCGCATCCAGCAACTCGCACAGACGCTTGACGATCGACAGGCCGATGCCCTCGCCCGCGTCGGTTCGTAGCGGATGGCCGGCGCGCAGGGAGTCGGCTAGCGGCACCGGCGCCGCGGACTCCAGACCTTCCCGCTGCGAGTTAGTGGCTTCCAAGGCCTGCGTCAGCGGCTTGCCGGATTCGGAATGGAACCCAGGTCCCGTATCCGTTACCCGCAGCTCCCAGCGTTTCCCGTCGTCTTGGCTGCTGTCGCCCCAGGAGACGGTGATGCCCCCGGTCCGGGTAAACTTGACGGCATTGAGCACCAGGTTTTGCGCAATGCGTCTAATTTTCACCGCATCGCCCTCGGCGGCGAACCCTGCCGGTCCGTCACACCGTAGGAACAGGCGTCGTTGCTGCGCCAGGGGGCGGATGCCTTCGCACAATTGCTGCAGGATGGGCGAAATATCCAGCGGCTCGATCTGGCGCTGTTCGCGGCCGGCTTGCAATCGCGCGAGGCTGGTCACATCGTCCAGCAAGTGATGCAATGTGGTCACGTTGCGCATCAGTATCCGTACGAAATCGTCGCGCGACGAGTCGCGCAGGCCTCCATTGGTCAAGCCTACGGTGGCGTTGGCAACGACGCCCAGGTTGCCACGCAGGTCGTGGGCCGCCTGCCTCCACAGCTCGGCGCGTTGCTGCTCCAATTGCCGAATCTCGGCGAGCGCGCTCTCGAGGTCACTGACATGTCCTGCGGCTTCCTGTTGTTGCAGTTGGAAATATTGTCCGATGCTCTCCTCGATTCCGGTGCTGCACAACGCGGCCCAGATCCGTCGCGCCGTGGCAACCACGTCGTGGGAAATTTGCGGGTGAGCGGTCGTATACTCGTCCAATTCGGCGATGACGGCTTCATTGAGCTTGCCGAGTTCGCGCGTCACTTCCCGCAAGTCATAACCCTGCTGCCAGCGTTGCAATCCATGGGCCGCGGCCGATTGCTGGGCTGCATCGGCCACGGATGCTTGGTCACCCGGCGAGCCCCGAAGTTCGCGTTCGAAAGTCGCCAGCATGGCGGGTATGTGGTCATAGAGCTGTACGCGGGGCAGACTTTCTCCGGTCATGAGCGCAGCATCCCGTTTGATCGCCATTCGCCACGCCTCTAGAATCGCGGCGCGCCGAGAAGTCAAGTGGTCCGCAAGCGCGCGCCGCTCGAGATCTGGTTGTCTCATTGCTCCCTCCACGCAGGCAGACCGGAAATTAAAAGGTTCTATCGATCTGCAGGCGCGATCTTGGATCCATTACGTGGAAATATCAATGACTGGGCATGAAGGACGAGGCGGCCGAAACGGATGGGAAAGAGTCTGGAGCCTGGTTGGATCCGTGATGCTCCTGTTGTCGGGCTGCGTCGGTGAGCGCCCCACGGTTCCGGTGCGGACCACGCCGCCCGCGGCGGCCCGTGAACTCATCGACCGCTCGTTGCCGCGGTCCGTATCCGACCGGGCCGGGTGGACCACCGATCTCTATGCGGCTTTCAGTGCCCTCGGCTTGGCGCCTACCCGCGAAAACGTCTGCGCCGCCGTGGCCGTGATCGGCCAAGAATCCGGGTTTCGTGTCGACCCGGTGGTGCCGGGGTTGCCCACGATCGCGTGGCACGAAATCGACGCTCGCGCAGCGCATGCCGGGGTACCGCGGCTCGTCGTCCATGGCGTCCTGCGGCTTACATCCCCGACGGGACGCAGTTACAGCGACCGGATCGATGGCGCCCAGACCGAAAAGCAATTGAGCGACATCTATGACGATCTCATCGGAACGGTGCCCATGGGCCGGATCCTGTTCGCAGACCACAATCCGATACGCACCCGCGGCCCCATGCAGGTGCAGGTCACCTTTGCCGAGCGGTTCGCGGCCACCAAACCCTACCCCTTCCCGCTAAAAACCCGCATCGCGGATGAGGTATTCACGCGCCGTGGAGGAGTCTATTTCGGCATCGCACACCTCCTGGACTATCAGGCTCCTTACGATCGCTACCTGTATCGATTCGCCGACTTCAATGCCGGCCAGTACGCCAGCCGCAACGCGGCTTTCCAGGAGGCCGTCCGCGCCGCTACCGGCCTTCCCCTCGTGGCGGACGGTGCCTTGCTGCCGCACGAGGGCAACCCCGAGGGGGCGGGCGCGACCGAACTGGCGGTTCGCAGGCTTGCGACACGGCTCAACATGAGCGATGACGCCATTCATGACGCACTGGAACAGGGCAAGACGCGGGAATTTGAAGAAACCGTGCTCTATCGCCGGGTGTTCGCGCTATCCGACCAACGCGAGAAACGGACTTTGCCACGCGCCGTGGTGCCGCACATCGAACTGCGGGGCCCTAAAATCACACGCAAGCTGACGACGCAATGGTATGCGGACCGGGTCAATGGGCGTTTCGACCGCTGTCTGAAGCAGTAGCGCTCCAACGCCCGGCGGCGCGCCGCGGTGCAAATCGGGTACGGACGTTCCGCTCGCTGCTCCCTGCGCACCAATGCTTCAGCGCCGCACCGCCTTGGAGGACGACGCAGGGTGCGAACCGCTCCGAACGGCAGTGGCTGCCGCCTGACGCGGAGGCATCAGCGCCGCGTTGGAGGTGGCTCAGCCATCTGGAAATTATCGCACCGGCGAGCGGGAAGCTCGCTATATTGGCAACATTCCGGAGCAGTCCGCGCGAAGTCGGTCGGCCATGGGCCGGCCGCGGATGGTCGGTTGCCTGCCGCTGTAAGCGGGTGGGGTCGGTTATGTTCAAGAAAGTGCTTCTGTGTTACGACGGTTCCGAGCCGGGTCGGCGCGCTTTGAAACGCGGCGCCGAACTCGCGATTTTGGTCGGAGCCGAAGTTCATGTCTTGTCCATCGTTCGCGACGATGTCCTCAGTGCCGCCGTCATGGCGACGGCCGCAGGACACACCTGCCTCGTCGATGAGGAGCGCGCGTACCAAAAATTATTGGATGATTCCGTCGAGCGACTGACCGCGCGCGGCGTCAAGGCCAAGGGCTATCTCGCGCACGGCAACACCATTCAGCAAATCGCCGCGTATGCGCAAAAATTGGCGGTCGACCTCATCGTCATAGGTCACTATCCCAGCCCGGAAGGCCGCAGATGGTGGTCCGGTCCCGAACGCGCTTCGCTGGCCGAACGGGTCAACTGCTGTATCTTCGTCGCCGTGAACGCGGACAGCGATCCTTCGGTCGCAAGCAGCCCACCGGCTCAGTAGCAACGGGCCGGTCGGCAGCAATACCTGGATCAGCTGCGCGGCCGATCGGAACTCAGGCGCCGGCCGAAGCCTCGCTCCCGGATGACGACGCGAGAGCGGCGATTGCCGAACATCCGCCGGAGCTGCCCCGAAGCTGGTGTTGCATCGACCTAGTGCGGGATATGCCACCCAGATGACGGGTCGTTTGCGTCATTCTGTGCTCCTGTTCGCTGCGGTTCGTGAGGAATCGCGCCAACATGCCGGGAACAATAACGCTAGGGAAGAATATAGGGCATGCGCACGGAAGGATTGGCTACACACGGAAGGATGATATTCCCGTCGCTCGATGTCGTGCGGTTTTTGACCGCCACGCTGGTGATGATCTATCACTTATTTTTCTGGCGCAACGGCGATGTACCGGACGAATCGCATCCGGTGGGCCAGTTCTGGCGCTTCGGCTGGGTGGGGGTGGAGATTTTCTTCACTCTTTCGGGTCTCGTGATCGCCTTGAGCGCCAAACATTCGACTCCACGCAAATTTCTGGTGGATCGCATCGTACGGCTGGCGCCTACGATCTGGATTTGCGCGACCATCACGCTGCTGGTCGCATTGCGCTTCGGCCACGCCGATTTGTACCGGCTGCTGAACGACTATCTTTGGACGATCATCCTTCGTCCGGCGGGCAATCACATCGATATCGTCTATTGGACGCTGACGGTGGAAATTGCATTTTATGCGTTGGTCTTTTGCGTACTCGCGACGGGTCAATTTCGGCGGCTGGTCGCCTTGATGACCTTCATCGGCGTTGTCTCGACGGCCTATGACGTCGTGTTGGCGTTGAGCCCTTACTTGCGTGGACCGATCGTTGATCTTGTGGTGATAACCAGTAAATTTCACGCCTCACGGCTGTTGCTCCTGCGGCATGGCTGCTTCTTCGCGCTTGGGGTACTGGTTTGGAGCCTGAAAGACGAATGCCGTCCGCGCTACTGTCTCGCGCTGATAGCGGTATGTCTAGCGGGAGGCACGATGGAGGTTTGGCATCAGGCGAGGGTACAAATCGACCAGGTTCCGGTACTGCACCATTCCGCGGCACTACCGGTGCTCGCGTGGCTGGTGGGCATATCGGCGATATTGATATCGAGGATGTTCAAAGCCACCGAACTGCAATCTGGCATCAGCTGGGTGGGGGCGCTCCGGTTCCTGGGGCTGCTTACGTTTCCCCTGTATTTGATCCACAACAACGTGGGAGTGCAACTCGAGAATTATTGGAATCAGCCATGGGCAGGGCTCGTATCCGTGATCGCGGTCACTAGTTTGGCGATTGTGGTGACGCTCATCGAGCCGCCATCGGCGCGGTCACTCAAGCATGCACTGTCCGCAAGAGGAAAAACTGCGTCAGTTGGAACGCTCCCAGCTCGCAGCGGATAGGTCGACGCGCCCTAGACTCATCGTCGCAGACCTTAGCGGCGACGGTGGCCAACATTCAAAAGGTTATTAGACAAGCGCGTTTTATTAGACAGTGGTTAAAAACCGTACAACGCAAGTCATTGATTTGTGGTGCCCCGGGCAGGAATCGAACCTGCGACCTAGCGCTTAGGAGGCACTCGCTCTATCCACTGAGCTACCGAGGCTGAAGAAAGGGCCGAAAGCGGTGCGCTTCCGGCCCTCGAGGATGGTGGAGGAGAAGGGGATCGAACCCTCGACCTTCGCATTGCGAACGCGACGCTCTCCCAACTGAGCTACTCCCCCCAAAAAGGGTCACGAATAGTAGCAGCAAAGGCCCCTCAAGCCAAAATCTGCGTGCTACTGAAGGCAAGTCTACGCATCCGTGGGGAAACTAGTTAGGATGAGGCGCGAAGGAGACCGCAGATGCTCGCAGCAGGGGAACGTGCTCCGGAATTCACACTTCCGGATGAAACCGGGAAAGATCGTTCCCTCACCGACTTTTTGAATGCCGGTGCGACCGTCCTTTACTTCTATCCGGCCGATTTCAGTCCCGGCTGCACCCGCCAAGCCTGCGGCATGCGCGATTTGCAGACAGCACTGCAGGAGGCCAACCTGCGAGTGGTCGGCATCAGTCCGCAAAGCCCGGAATTGCATGCTCGCTTTCGAGCGAAATATAACTTGCCATTCAGCCTCCTGTCCGATGTGGACAAAGAGGTCATAAAAATGTATGGCGTAAACGGCCCCTTGGGGCTGGGCGTGCGCCGCGCGACTTTTCTGATAGACGGGAGCCGGCGCATCCGCGACGCGCTGCTGGCTGACTTCAGAATCAGCCGGCACACGGATTTCGTTCGCAAGGCCATCGCATCGCGCGCGACGCTCCACGCCTGAGAACCTTCCTGACCTCGAGTGATGCGCGCACGAACCCCCGGTCTTTCCGCGCATGCGGGTACCACAGGCCGCACAGCTCACGGCAGCGCGCCATGGTGAGCGGTTCGTTTACGGGACTACGCATCGTGGTGCTCGCCGCCGGCCTCTCCGCCCGTCTCGGCACGCCGAAAGCGCTAGCGCGGGTTCGCGGCACGAGCCTCCTGCGCAGGACCCTGTACACCTTGGCACCCTCCGCGGCATCGTCGCAAATCATCGTCATCGTTCCGCCCCGCTCCGCACGTCACCAGTTCGGATCGTCCCGCCGGTCGGTGGCCTTCGTCGCCAATCCCCGCCGGGCATCCGGATTGTCCACTTCGGTGCGCCTCGCTGTCCGCCGGGCACGCTTCTCCGCCGGGGTATTACTGGTGCCCGTCGATCTCAGCGACCTACGACGCGAGGACATCGCACGCCTGATCGCTCGTTGGCGCGGCGCACGGCGCAGGGTGGTGGCGCACCGGGTACCGGCGGGAGCTGCCGCGCCGCTCATCTTGCCGCGCTGGTTGTACGAGCGCGTACTGGGTCGAGGGCAACCGCAGGGCGAGGAGACGGATCAGGGGCTGCGCGGCCTGGTGCGACGGCTGCCGCCAGGCCACCTGACCCTGACAAGGCTGCGTTCGGCGGAGTTGGACGTGGATACGGCTCAGGACCTCGCCCGCGCGCGACGCCGCATACGCTAGCGTCTTGAATCAGGGTGCTGCACCAGACGATAGCCCACGGCCGTTTCCGTGACGAGGTGCTTGGGTTGGGTGGGGTCGTCCTCGAGCTTATGGCGCAAGTGACCCAGGTACACCCGGACGTAATGTCCATCCTCGGCATGGGTCGGGCCCCAGACATCGCGTAGGATTTGCCGGTGGGTCAAGACTTTGCCGGCATTGGTGACCAAGAGACATAGCAACCGATACTCGATGGGTGTCAAATGCACCGGCGTCGCACCCTTGTGCACGGTGCGCATGTTCATATCCACCGTGATGTCGCCGAACTGAAAGATCGCGCCGGCGGCGCCCGCCGCTTGCAGGCGGCGCGAGGCGACGCGTACCCGGGCCAACAACTCCCCCACCCCGAATGGCTTGATCAAATAGTCATCCGCACCGGCGTCGAGCGCCTCGATCTTGTCCTGCTCGCCGACCCGTGCCGACAACACGATGATGGGCACCTTCGACCAATTCCGTACGTCCCGGATGAAATCCAGCCCGTCCCCATCCGGCAGCCCAAGATCCAAAATGACGAGATCGGGCTTGCGCGTGCCCGCGTCGGTCAACCCCTGGCGCACGGTTTGCGCTTCGACCACGCTCCACCCCTCGGCTTGCAGCGCCGTGCGCACGAAGCGGCGAATTTGACGCTCGTCCTCGATCAAAATGGCGACGGGTGAGGGCTCAGCCATCGGGGCTCTCGGGCTCTGCCTCCGCGGACAGGGGTGGATTGCCGAGCGGCAGCGTGAAGGAAAATGTCACCCCGCCCTCGGGACGGTTGATCGCGATGATCTTGCCCTGGTGTGACTCGACGATGGCTCGACAGATGGCCAATCCCAACCCCACGCCGGGTGTCGCCGACTCGCGATTACCGCGTGTGAACTTCTGGAATACCGCCTCTTCCTTGCCGGCCGGCAGCCCCGGGCCATCGTCCGCCACGGAGACCCTGAGTTCGCCCTCGGCCACTTCCGCCGACAAGCTTACCCGACTCCCGGCCGGCGTGTACTTCGATGCATTCTCCAACAGATTCACCAGCACCCGCTCGATCAATACGGCGTCGAAACGCACCAGGGGCAGGTCGCGCGGCAGCCGTACCTCGATGCGGTGCTCCTTCAACATCACCCGCGTATCCTCGAGCGCCGCACCGACCACTTCTTCGAGCGGCTGCCACTGCAGATTGAGTCTAACCTCGCCGCTCTCGATGCGAGCCATGTCCAAGAGGTTGCCGACCAGCGTGCTCATGCGCAGCGCCCCATCCTGAATGGCTTGCGCGAGCTCCAACTGCTCAGCCGACAAGGTGGGCCTGGTCAATGCCAGGGATTGCCCCAGACCCACGAGTATGGTGAGGGGGGTGCGCAAATCATGCGACAGCGCGGCCAGCAGCGAATTGCGCAAACGCTCCGATTCCATCCGCACCAGGGCATCCTGCGCCACGCGCACGTAGTGCACGCGTTCGAGCGCAATGGCGATCAGGGCGGCGAACGTATCGAGCAATTGACGCTGCTCGGGAATCCTGAGCAAGCGGCGATTGCGAGCCTTGACGGCCAATACGCCGCGCGGCTGAACGGGAGCCCGCAGCGGCACGTACAAGAACTCGCTGCCCGGCAAGGTGTCGGTCCCGACTCCCGCAGGCAGCGCCTTGTCGAAGGCCCACTGCGCGATACCGATATCGGCCACCGGCGGTTCGGCGCGGGCGGAGGCCATGAAAAGCCGGCCCGCATCATCGGGCAACAACAGCGCGGCACTCGCGTGAAACGTTTGTTCGATGGACTCGCCGCTGATCGCCACCACCTGTTCGAGCTGAACCGCGCCGGAGAGCGCGCGTGCCAACTGGTAAAGGCCGGCGGCGCGCTCTTCACGATGCAGGGCGACGCGCGCTTGCGAGCGCAAACCGGCCGTCAACTGCCCGGTGATCAAGCCCACCGCGAGCATGATGAAGAATGTCAGCAAGTATTGGACATCGCTCACCGCGAACGAGAATCGCGGCGGCACGAAGAAAAAATCGAAGGCACTGACGCTGAGCACCGCCGCGAGAGCGGCGGGACCCCGGCCGAAGCGCACCCCGACGAGCACCACCACCAATATATAAATTGCCACGATATTGGAGCGATCGAAGCGCGCCACCAGAGGCATCGATAGCAGCGTCGCGCCGCCACAAGCGATGACGGTCCACAGATAGCGCAGACGCTTGCGCCTCCGACGCTCGGGCGCATCGGTGCCCACGCTCGGCGCCGAGGCCGCCGCCTTGACTCCGTCGCGCCGCACGGCCGCGGAGTCGCGGCCGATCTCGATCAAGTCGATGTCGGGGGCGAGCAACGCGAGTTTCTGGCCGCTGGAGCGTTGCCATGGCCACAGCCGCCGTGCCGGGTCGCGGCCGATGACCAACTTCGACAGGTTGTGCTTGCGGGCATAGGCGATCGCGCTCTCGGCCACCTCCGGGCTCGCTATCACCGCCGTGGTGGCCCCGAGATTCTGCGCCAGGTTGAGCGCCGCCAAAATGGTCTCACGGCGCGAAGCGGCCAGACGCTGCAGTGCCGGCGTCTCGATATAGATCGCATGCCAGTCCGCATTCAATTGACTCGCCAATCGGGCCGCGGCGCGGACCACGCGTTCCGCACCGTCGTCCGGCCCGACGCAGGTCAAGAGCGCCGTCGCCGTCTTCCAGACCGAGGCGATGGATTTGTCGACGCGATAGGCTTGAACGTCGCCCTCGACCCGGTCCGCGGTACGCCGCAGCGCGAGCTCGCGCAACGCCATCAAATTACCCTTGCGGAAAAAATTATCGGCGGCGCGTTCGACCTGCTGCGCGACGTATACCCTGCCGGACTTCAATCGCGCCAGGAGTTCCTCGGCGGGTATGTCCACGAGCACCACTTCGTCGGCCGCATCGAATACCGTATCGGGGACGGTCTCCCAGACGCGGACATTGGTGATGCCGCCCACGACGTCGTTGAGGCTTTCGAGATGTTGTACGTTGAGCGTGGTGAAGACATCGATGCCCGCGGCCAACAGTTCGTCCACGTCCTGCCAGCGCTTGGGATGGCGGGCGCCCTGGGCGTTCGAATGCGCGAGCTCATCGACCAGAATGAGCGCCGGATGCCGCCGCAGCGCTGCATCCAGATCGAAATCGGTGAGTACTCTGCCCCGGTACGGCACCGTCTTCGGGGGCAGCGCTTCCAAGCCTTCGAGCAACGCCGCGGTTTCTGTGCGGCCGTGAGTTTCCACCACGCCGGTAATGACGTCGCAGCCCTCGCTTCGAAGTTGCCGGGCGGCCAGGAGCATCGCGAATGTCTTTCCCACCCCCGCCGAGGAGCCGAAATAAATGCGCAGTTTGCCGCGCCGCGCCTTGGTCTCTTCCAGCCGGACTTTGGCCAATAGCGAATCGGGATCGGGGCGCTGCTCGCTCGACAGGGTCATCGACTCATTGTGCGCGATCCAATGCCAAATTGAGCATTAAAACGTTTACCCGCGCCTCGCCGAATATCCCCCATTGGGGCGGCTCGATATGACTCAGCGCAAGTTGCCGGACCCGGGCCGGGTCGAGGTGCCGCTCGCGTGCGACGCGTGGAACCTGGTACAGCGCGGCGGCCGGACTGATATGCGGATCGAGGCCGCTGGCCGATGCGGTCACCAAATCCACCGGAATCGGCAATCCGTTGCCGGGATCGGCCGCCTTCAAGGCATCGATGCGTCCTTTCACCGCAGTGACCAGAGCCGGGTTCAGCGGCCCGAAGTTCGAGCCGCCGGAGGCCGCGCCATTGTTCGGCATGGGCGCCGTGGCCGACAATCGTCCCCAAAAATAGCGAGGTGCGCGGAACGACTGGGAAATGAGCGCGGATCCAACCGCTTTCCCGCCGCGCATCACCAGGCTACCGTTCGCTTGCTCTGGAAATAGCCATCCGGCCAGCCCCGAGACCACGGCGGGATACAGGATTCCGGTTATCGCCGCCAGCATCGCAAACGATACCAGCAAGGGGCGCAATACACGCATCGATTTACTCCAGTCAGTCAGTCCGCACTCCGCGCGGCATCACACCCATCGCAGCGCCACCAGCATCATGTCGATGAGTTTGATGCCTACGAACGGCACCGCGATCCCGCCCAGACCATAGATCAGCAGATTGCGCCGCAGCAGCGCGGCGGCCCCGAGCGCGCGGTACTTCACGCCCGCGAGCGCCAGCGGAATCAAGCACACGATAATCAACGCGTTGAAGATCACCGCGGACAATATCGCCGACGAGGGGCTGGCCAGGCGCATGACATCGAGCACGGCGAGCTGCGGATACGTCGTGGCGAATGCCGCGGGAATGATGGCAAAGTATTTCGCCACATCGTTGGCCACCGAAAATGTCGTAAGCGAACCGCGCGTGATGAGCAGCTGCTTGCCGACCTCCACGATCTCGATCAGCTTGGTTGGGTTCGAATCGAGATCGACCATGTTGCCGGCTTCTTTCGCCGCCTGCGTACCCGAGTTCATCGCCACGGCAACATCGGCTTGGGCGAGCGCCGGCGCGTCGTTGGTGCCGTCCCCCGTCATCGCCACCAGCCGGCCCTCGCTCTGGTACTGCCGGATGAGCTTCAATTTAGCCTCCGGGGTGGCTTCCGCGAGGAAATCATCGACGCCCGCCTCGGCCGCGATCGCGGCCGCCGTCAACCGGTTGTCGCCGGTGATCATGACGGTGCGGATGCCCATGCGGCGCAGTTCGCCGAAGCGCTCCTTGATTCCGCCCTTGACGATGTCCTTGAGCTCCACCACGCCGAGCACGCGGCCGTCGTCGCTCACCACCAGAGGGGTGCTGCCCTGACGGGCAATGTTGTCCACGCATGTCGACACATCGGCCGGAAACGTGAGGCCGCGGCCCTCGATGTACAGGCGCATGGCCGCCGCCGCTCCCTTGCGCACTTCGCGGGTTCCAATGTCGACGCCGCTCATTCGCGTCTGTGCGGAAAAAGGCACGAAGGTGGCGTCGAGCTGCTGCAAATTCCGCTCGCGTAGATTGAAGCGCTGCTTCGCCAGCACGACGATGCTGCGCCCTTCGGGCGTTTCATCCACCAGCGAAGCCAATTGCGCCGCATCCGCCAGTTGCAGTTCGGTCACCCCCGCGCTCGGCACGAAAGCGGCGGCCTGCCGATTGCCCAAGGTGATGGTGCCGGTCTTATCGAGCAGCAGGACATCCACGTCGCCCGCCGCCTCCACCGCGCGGCCCGAGGTTGCGATGACGTTGGAGGCCATCATGCGGCTCATGCCAGCGACACCGATGGCGGACAGCAACCCGCCGATCGTGGTCGGAATCAGGCATACCAGCAAGGCCACCAACACCGTGAGCGTGACGGGCAGGCCTGATTTGGCGACATCGACGCTGAACGATGAGAAGGGCAGGAGCGTCGCGGTGGCCAGCAAAAACACGAGCGTGAGCGCAATGAGCAGGATGGTCAGCGCGATTTCGTTGGGCGTCTTCTGGCGCTTGGCGGCTTCGACCATGGCGATCATCCGATCGATGAAGGCCTCGCCCGGGTTGACCGTCACCCGCACCACCAGCCAGTCCGACAGGATGCGGGTGCCGCCGGTGACGGCGCTGAAGTCGCCGCCGGATTCGCGCACCACCGGCGCTGATTCGCCGGTGATGGCGCTCTCATCGACCGAGGCGACACCGTCGATGACTTCGCCGTCCGCCGGGATGGCGTCACCGGCTTCGACCAGGAACACGTCGCCCTTGCGCAGCTGTGGGGCGGGCGTGAGGATCCATTGCGCGCCCCACTGCGGTTCCGTCAATTTCTTCGCTTGGATGGACTGTTTCACGCCGCGCAAGGAGGATGCCTGCGCCTTGCTGCGGCCTTCCGCCAGCGCTTCGGCGAAATTGGCGAATAGCACGGTGAACCACAGCCACAGGGAAACCGCCAAGATGAACGCCCTCGGCGCCTCCCCTTGGCCGCGAACGGCCTGCACGAACAACACGCTCGTCAACAGCGCGCCCACGTAGACGACGAACATGACGGGATTGCGTATCTGGATTGCAGGCGACAATTTGCGAAAGGAATCGGCAATGGCCGGCCCCATGAGCGTCGCATCGAAAAGCGTCAGAGATCTGCGGACCATCGTTCTTGCCTCGTTTACCTGTCTCTCACCCGGCTACGTGCTTCATGGCTTCGCGCCTGGTTTCATGGCCTCGCGCCTGCGCTTCAAGGCCTCGCGCCTGGTTTCAAGGCCTCGCGCCTGCGCTTCATGGGCTCCTGCCTCGATCGATGGCGTGCAGCTGCAAATGCTCGATCACCGGGCCCAGCGCCAGCGCGGGCACGTAGGTCAGCGCACCCACGAGCACCACGGTCCCCACGAGCAGCGCCACGAACAACGGCCCATGCGTCGGCAACGTGCCGGCGGTCGCGCCGATACGTTTTTTCTTCGCCAGCGACCCGGCGATGGCGAGCACGGGCACGATGAACGCAAAGCGGCCGAACCACATGGCCACGGCCAGCAGCGAGTTATAGAAAGGCGTGTTCGCCGAGAGGCCGGCGAACGCGCTGCCGTTGTTGTTGGCGGCCGAAGACAGCGCGTACAGGATTTCCGAGAACCCGTGCGCGCCCGGATTGAAAATGCCGAGCCGGCCCTGGCTCGTCATGACCGCGATCGCGGCTCCCACCAGCACGAGGAAAGGGGTCACCAAAATCACGATCGAGGTCATTTTCATCTCGAACGACTCGATCTTCTTGCCGAGGTACTCGGGCGTGCGCCCGATCATCAATCCCGCGATGAACACGGCCATGATGGCGAAGATCAACATGCCGTAGAGGCCGGACCCCGCGCCGCCGAAGACGACTTCGCCGAGTTCGATCAGCCACATCGGCACCAATCCGCCCAAGGGCATGAACGAATCGTGCATGGCATTGACGGCGCCGCACGATGCCGCGGTGGTGATGGTCGCGAACAGCGCCGATGCGGCGATGCCGAGGCGTGTTTCTTTGCCTTCCATGTTGCCGCCCGACTGCAGCGCACTCTGCGCTTGATCCACGCCGAGCGGAGTCAGGAGGGGATTGGCTTGCTGCTCCGCCCAGAAGGCCACACAGGCCATGGCGACGAACAGAAGGGTCATGGCGCCGAGCACCGCCCAGCCTTGCCGTGGATCACCTACCATGCGGCCAAACACGAAACACAGCGCCGTGGGGATCAGGAACATGGCAATCATCTGGACGAAATTGGTCAGCGGCGTCGGATTTTCGTACGGGTGGGCCGAGTTGGCGTTGAAGAATCCGCCGCCGTTGGTTCCCAGCATCTTGATGGCTTCTTGCGAGGCCACCGGGCCCATCGCGAGCGTTTGCGTCTGGATGGTCGCCGGTTCGGTGACCGGATTGCCCTGCGCGTCGAGGATCGCCGCACCCGCTGCATCGAGCTTGGGATTGTCATAGGTGAGCGTCTCGAGCGTGTGCACGTCCCGATAGGCGGAGAAATTCTGAATGACGCCTTGGCTCGCAAAAAACAGCGCCAGTCCCAGCGACAGCGGCAGCAAGAGGTAGAGCGTCGTGCGGGTCATATCCACCCAAAAACTGCCGATGCCTTGCGCCGATCCGCGGGCGAATCCGCGAATGAGCGCGAAAGCCACCGCAATGCCGGTCGCCGCCGAGAGGAAATTCTGCACCGTGAGCGCGGCCATCTGGGTGAGGTAGCTCATGGTGGATTCGCCGGAATAGCCCTGCCAGTCCGTATTGGTCGCGAAGCTCACCGCCGTATTGAACGCCGAATCCGGGGCGACCGCGGGCAGGGATTGGGGGTTGAACGGCAGCCACACCTGCAGCCGCTGCAGCGCATAGACCACCAGTACTCCGACCGCGTTGAACGCAATCAGCGCGATCGCGTATTCGGTCCAGGGCATGTCATGCGAGGCATCGATACCCGCCGCGCGGTAGATGCCCCGCTCGATTTTTGCGAACCCACGCCACAGCGGCGTGCCGTCGGCCAACCGCGTCATGTACATCGACACGGGATAAGCGGCAGCCACCAGCACCACGAGGAACACGGCGAGAGCTACGACAGCTTGACTGGTCATTGCGGGTACCGGTGGCCGATCGATTGCACGTACCGATGGCTCAATTCGAGGTAACGGCGGCTCACCCACTCGATGTACCGATGGATCATCGGTTCGACGTAGCGGTGGCTGACCGGTTGCACGTACCGAGGGCTCATCAAAGGTGTTCCGCGCGAATCAGCGCGACGACCAGGTAGCCGAACAGCCCGAGCGCAATGAGTCCGCTCGACACGGTGACCCAGTTCACCGGCGCCGCTCCAGCGCTGCGCACCCGGCGACCAGCGCCAACGTCACAGCCACCAACGCACCCACCGCTGCCACGAACACGAAATCCATTGTCTTTTTTGCCTCCGGCTGGCCCTCCCGACAGTCGGGCGAGTCTTGAAGCGACAGCATAGGCAGCCGCGCGAAAAAACCCGGCTAAATTAGCGGGCCCGCGTGTAAAGACTTTGTAAAAACCATGGGCGCGGGCCCCGCTATGGCGCGTGGGTCACGGGGACCAGTCGGGGTACTCGCGAAACGCGGCGAGCGCGGCATCGACACCGGCGCGAGGCACATCCAGATGCGTGACCAAGCGAGTATGCGTGCCGATGGAGGCGCAAATTCCGCGCTCCAACAGGTGCTGCGTCAGCGGGTTCACGTGCCGCGCGGGTATGTCCACGTAGAAGATGTTGGTCTGCGGCAGCGTGGCCGGCAGCCCGAGCTGGCGCAATCCGGCGGCGAAGTACGCCGCGTTGGCATGATCCTCGGCAAGGCGTTCGATATGGTGCTCGAGCGCGTACAAGCCGGCCGCGGCCAGAATTCCCGCCTGCCGCATGCCGCCGCCCAAGGCTTTGCGCCAGCGCCGTGCGGTGCCAATGAACTCGCGCGATCCCAGCAGTACCGATCCGGCGGGCGCGCCCAAGCCCTTCGAAAGGCACACCGACACCGAATCGAAACCTGCCGTCGCCGTGCGCTCATCGACATTCAATTTCACGAGGGCGTTGAATATACGCGCACCGTCCAAGTGCGTGCGCAAGCCGCGCGCATGGGCGAACGCAGTGGCCTCGTGCAGATAGTCGAGCGGCAGCACCTTGCCGCCCATGGTGTTCTCCAGGGCCAGCAAGCGAGTTCGCGCAAAATGATCATCCTCGGGCTTGATGGCGGCGGCGATCCGCTCGATCGCGATGCCGCCGTGCGGGGCCTGCTCCAGCGGCTGCGGTTGGATGCTCCCGAGGACCGCGGCGCCGCCTTGCTCATATTTGTAGGTATGGGCGTCTTGCCCGACGATGTATTCGTCGCCGCGGCCGCAATGGGCCATCAATGCCGCCAGATTGCTTTGCGTACCCGAGGGAAAGAACAGCGCGGACTCGAACCCGAAGCGTTCGGCAACGACGTGCTGAAGCCGGTTGACGGTGGGATCGTCGCCGTACACATCATCGCCCACGGCGGCGGCGGCCATGGCCGAGCGCATGCCGGGCGAGGGCTGCGTCACCGTGTCGCTGCGCAAGTCGATCAGGGGCCGGGGCAATGCGCGGCTCGAAAGCGCGGGGTCGTCGGGTGGTCGGGGCATGGGGTGGTCGGGCATGGGCTGCGGGTTTCCGGGCGCGGGCAATGGGTTGTCGGGCATGGGCAGTGGGTTGTCGGGTATGCGCTGCGGGTTCTCAGATATGGGCTGCGGGTTCTGAGGGCACTCGCTGTCGGGGTTGCCGCATTGTGTACTACGACGCAGGTACCGCGCACGTCCGCGCGGCCGGCGGCCTGCCGGCCATTATGCATCCCGGCTTTCGGTAAGTACCGCCTGACCCTGCGTTGCGCAAGATTTCGCTTTACATTCGCGGCGCAGCGAATTATTTTTCCCCTACTTTTGCAACGCGAGGCTCGCTTCTTTGGACAGTAGCCCTAGACCAGGTGATTGGCGCTGCGATTGCCGCAGCGCGCTCGCGGTCGGATAAGCCCCTCGTCGAGGCGCTTCCCGCTGCGAGCGGGAGGCGTGTCGGATCGTACCCTCGAGTACGTTTCTCGTCTCATCGATTGCCTTGCATGAATTCGCCGCGCCCCGTAACGGTCGCGCGCGAATCGGGCTGTCTGCTCGGGAAACGGCCATGCCCGAACCGGCGAGGACGAGGCCATGATCGACACCCAAGAGCAGCTGCGGCCCGGCAGGGTGCGCACGCAACGACGCGGCACCGATATTCGCGGCACCGACCTCCGCAATACCGACATCCCCGGCGCCGGTATCCGCGGTGCGCTTGGCAGTGTATCCGAGGACGATGGGCGTCCCAGCTCGGGCTGGGCGCACCGGCTGCGCACCTTCCTTGCGATATTGGGCCCCGGCCTCATCGTCATGGTGGGCGACAACGATGCGGGAGCCTTCAGCACCTACGCGCAGGCCGGACAGAATTATGGTACCACCCTGCTCTGGACCCTGGCGCTGCTCATCCCGGTGCTGTACGTGAACCAGGAGATGGTACTGCGCCTCGGCGCCATTGCCGGCGTGGGACACGCCAAGCTCATCCTGCGTCGATTCGGCAAGTTCTGGGGTGCGTTCAGCGTCATCGATCTGTTCGTGCTCAACGCGCTCACCCTGGTCACGGAGTTCATCGGCATCAGTATCGGGCTGGGCGTGCTCGGCGTCCCCAAGACCTGGGGACTGGCCACCGCCGCGGTGCTCATCATGGGTGCGGTCAGCACCGGAGATTTTCGCCGCTTCGAGCGCTTCGCCCTGATATTGGTATTCGGCAGCTTGCTGCTGGTGCCAGTATTCCTCATGGTGCACCCGCCATGGGCGCAAATCGGTCATGACTTCGTCGTCCCGCGGATACCGGCGGGTGCCCCCCTCGCGGACGTGATGCTGCTCATCATCGCCATCGTGGGCACCACGGTGGCCCCCTGGCAGCTGTTCTTTCAGCAGAGCTATGTCATCGACAAGCGCATCGGGGCGCGATTCATCAATTACGAGCGCGTGGACCTGGTCATCGGCATCGTGCTGGTGACCGTGGGTGCCGTCGCGATGATCGCTTTCTGCGCGCAGGCCTTCAAGGGCACGCCCGCAGCCGGCCACTTCAGCGATGCGGGTGCGGTGGCGGCGGCATTGTCGCAGCGGCACGGATCGACGCTGCCCGGCGTGCTGTTCGCCATCGGGTTGATCGACGCCAGCCTCATCGGCGCGGCGGCGGTGTCGCTCTCATCGGTGTATGCCGTCGGAGATCTGTTCTCGATGCGGCATTCGCTCAACCACAGCCCGCGCCAGGCGAAGCTGTTCTACGGCCTGTACTTCGGCTTGATCGTGGCCGCGGCGGCGCTGGTGATGATTCCCGGAGTTCCCCTCGGCCTGTTGACCAATGCCGTGCAGACGCTGGCCGGCGTGCTGCTGCCCAGCGCCTCGGTATTCCTGCTGCTGCTGTGTAACGATGCGGAACTGCTCGGCCCATGGGTGAACTCGTTCGGACTGAACGCATTGACCTTGTTCATCGTCGCGGCCCTGGTGACCTTGTCGGCGATCCTGACGGCGGCGGTGCTGTTCCCCCACATCGGCAGCGCGCAGATCGAGTTCCTGCTTGCGGTGGGTTGCGGCGCGGCCGGCGCGGGGGTGGCCGCCTATGCGATGCGCAGCGCGCGGCGTCGGAGGATTCGGCCCCCGGCACTCGACCGTCGCGCTCGGGCATTGGCGCGCATCGCCTGGCGCGCGCCGCGACTCGAGCGCATCGGCCCCCTGCAGCTCACGCCGATGCGCCGGCTGTTCATGCTGGGATTGCGGGCTTATCTGGTGATCGCGGTGGTGATGGTGGTGGTGCGGGTAGTGCAGACGGCCGCGGGCTGAAGGGCGGCGCACGGGCAGAGGGCGACGCTTGAGCGGAGGGCGGCGCGGGCGGAGGGCAGCGCTTGAGCGGAGGGCAGCGCGCGGGCGAGGCCCGGCTCGGACGCACGGCTGCTTGCGACCCATCCCGGCCGCAGCACGGCGTGCTCCTCAAATCCGGCCGGCTCATGTCACAATTGTCCCATGACTACCGATACCATGACGCCCCGAGCGAAGCTCGAGGCCGCGCGCCAGCGCTTGACCACCTGGCTGAGGGACGCCGCCTACCCGCTATGGGCGGCTCACGGCATCGATCCGCGCAATGGCGGGTTCATCGAGACGCTCGCGCAGGACGGCACAGGCCTGCCGCATCCGCGGCGTGCGCGGGTACATCCGCGCCAGATCTACGCCTTTGCCCAAGCACCCGGATTCGGTTGGAACGGCGCGCGCGGCATCGTGGAGCGCGGCATGGACTATTTTACGGCGCATTACCTGCGGCCCGACGGCTTGTTTCGAACCCTGGCGGGCGTCGATGGCGCGCCGATGGACGAGCGCGCCGTGCTCTACGACCAGGCGTTCGCGTTGCTGGGATATGCCGCCGCGGCGGTGCTGCTCGATGACCGCGGCCGATTCGAGCAGCGCGCACTCGCTCTGCGTCAGGCCATCGAGTCGCGACTGGGTACGAACACCGGCGCGTTCCATTCGGACGAGAGTGCGCACGGCGTGTTCGAATCGAATCCGCACATGCACTTGCTGGAGGCGTGCCTGGCCTGGGCGCAGGTCGGCAGCGATGCCGGCTGGACGGACTGGGCACGGCACATCGTGGAACTGGCGATGCGCCGATTCATTCGCGCCGATACCGGTGCACTGGGCGAGTGCTTCAGCGCGGACTGGCAGCCGGCTCCGGGCATTGCCGGCCGAATCATCGAGCCCGGTCATCAGTTCGAATGGGCCTGGCTGCTGCTTCGCTGCGAGAGCCGCCATCCGGGATCCCCAGTGCGGGAGGCCGCCCTGCGCCTCATCGGCATCGGCGAACGCTGCGGTGTCCACCAGGGAGTGGCGATCAATGCGCTACTCGATGATTTCTCGATTCACGACCCGAACGCTAGATTCTGGCCGCAAACCGAACGGCTCAAAGCCGCCTTGCTCGCCGCGCAGCTCACCGGCGAGGAGCAGTATTGGTCGATGGCCGCCGCCGCCACGGATTCTCTGTTCCCGTACCTGGATACGCCGGTGGCCGGATTGTGGCTCGATGTGCAGCTTCCCAACGGAAAACTCGTCGATGCGCCGGCACCGGCGAGCACCTTTTACCATCTGGTGGGCGCCATCGTGGCATTGGATACCACGCTGGACGCCTCGCCGGGCTGATCTGTCATCGCGGATGAAACTGGGCGCAGCGCTTACCGCGCGGCCCAGTGGGCGGGTTACCGCGGCCCAGGGCCGTGAGCTGCACCCATTTCACGGCGTGAACAGATACGCGGTGTCAACCCGGGCGCGCGCCGATTCGTTTATGCTAGCGGTGCGCCGGCGATGTTTGCGCTGGCCGATCAGGTTAGGGGGAGACTATGCCGACACCCATATACTTGCTGTCCCTTGCCGGACGCCGCCTGATCTGCCGCACCCTCTTACCCTGCGCCCTCGGGTTTTTACCCAGCGCCCTCGCTCTCGCCGCCGGCGAAGCGCCGGGGACCGCTGCCGGTGGGCGCCCTGTGCAAGCGGTGCCCGCTGAGCCCGGCCTCTGGCAAAAACACGAGTACTCGTTCACCTATCAGGGCTTCACGACCACGTACTCATGCGACGGACTCGCGGATAAATTGAGAGTGTTGTTGATCGCATCCGGGGCACGGCCGGACGCGAAGGCATGGCCGGGAGCCTGTGCCGCTGGATGGGGTCAGCCCGACAAATTGGCGCAGGCCAAGCTGACGTTTTATACGTTGGCTCCGGCCGGCCGCGATGTGCCGGCGGAAGCGGCGCCGGGAACGACGGCCCCGGGCGTATGGATTCCCGTCGTCACCACGGTCCACAAGCCTCGAGAACTCGACCCGGGCGATTGCGAGCTGGTCGAGCAATTCAGATCCTCGCTGCTGCCGATGTTTACCACGCGCAACATCGACGACCACACGACCTGCATCCCGCATCAGGAATCCGGATCCAACATCGACTTGAAATTCGAGTCCTTCGGCGCGGCCCCGCCGAGCGGGCGCACACAGCGAACCGGCTCATCTTCTTAGGACACCACCGTCAGATGCCGCCCTCAGGACGTTACCAGGACCCTACCCTCACCCCCAAGGACACGACATGCTGCGAATCACTTCCTTAGGGATCATGCTGCTCGCTCTGCTGGCATGCGCCCCGTCATCGCATGTATTGGTGGGCACCGCTCGCGCGCCCATCTCGCCGGCCCTCGTGAAGGTGTATTCCCAGCTGCCGCCGCATTTCGAGGAAATCGCGGTGCTCAATGCGTCCAGCAAGAGCATGTTCAATGCCGGAGGGCAGCGCACGACCGACAAAGTGGTCGAGCGAATGAAAGCCGAAGCCGCTCAGCTGGGTGCGAACGGCATCGTGCTCGAGGGCTTCAACGAATCCCGGACCGGTTCCATCGGCACCGGCGTCGGCTCGGGCTCGTATTCGCCACATTCCGCCGTGGACGTGGGTGTCGGCGGCTCCGTGGGGATTTTCAAGACCACGGGCAAGGCCCGGGCCATTTACGTGCCGAGTACCGAGGCGCCGCGCAGCGGCGAGGCGCGACCCAGCGAGTGACGCCGCTCACCTCGCTGCTCAGCTCGCGCTCACGTCCGGGTTCCAGCCGAACGTAGCCGGCTCCGGCGAATCCGCGACCACTCGTTCGGTGCGGTCGTAAGTCCCGATGAGGCAGCCCACGCCGATTGCCCGCTCGAGCACCGCGTCGATGAGCTCGCGACGGCCGGGCGCGTCCGAAAATGCGTTTCCCGCCGCCAGTGCGAAGATCTGAAACACATAGCGATGTTCACCGTGACCGCGCGGGGGATCCGGTGGCAGCCATCCTTGCCGAAACAGCGAGTTCTGTCCCGCTTCCATACCGGCACCGAGATGCGCCGGGACATTGAGTGCGCCCTCATCCAAGGATCCGTGGGTGCCCGGCAGTCCTACCACGATGGCGTGTACGAGCGGATGGGGCGTCGGTGAATCGGCATCCTCGACGAGGAGCACCGCCGATGTGGCCTCGGGCGGCCCGTGGTCCCACGCCAGCGGCGGTGACACGCCCTCGCCGTCCGCGGTGAACCGCGCCGGCAGCCGGCCATTGAAGACGAACGCCGCGCTCGATACCTCGAGTCGCGCCGTCTGCCGTCGCCGATAGAGCTGGTTATAGAGCACATTCTCCATGCCCGCACGCTGGTTGATCAGGGCATGGCCCACGCTTTCGGGTAGTTTCTCGAGCATAAAATCCTCCGCTGCCGCGTCTGCCGTCAGTCCGCTACGAACCGTACCGCCACGCGACGCCCGAGTGCGCCGCGCACGGCATCACCCCGCGCCGAGGCGTCCGCCACGCACACATGACTACGCACACGACGTAGTCCCCGCATGTCCGCGCACGTCCGCGCACGTCCGCGCACGTCCGCGTCGACCGCTACGCTGTCGTTGGCCGACCAACCGCACACGTGCGACGTCGGTATCGAACCCCAACCTCACGGTACCTTCATGGGCGCGACGGTACCTCCATGGGCGCGCGTCGCGCGTCGGCGGCGCGCTGAAAGCGGGCGTCGCCATCTCCTACAGCCCCGTTACGACATCATAAAAATCAATAATATATGGTATTTAATTAATGTTTTACATTGGTTGACGCGTGGGGGCTGATCGGGGTTTGATTTCGGCGAGCGTCGGTGGACCGTTGTCTTGCTATTTGGCCATTGTCGGGTGGGCCTGTGGCAGCGGCAACACGCTCAGCTTCCTACAAATAAAAGCGGAGATATCCATGGCGAGAAAATACAGCAAGGCGGCGGGCGCAAAAGTCAAAA
>JALYHP010000059.1 GCA_030799355.1 Pseudomonadota bacterium | reverse complement strand
TCAGACGCTCCGATACGGTCTCCAGCTGGGTATTGGTCTCCTCATCCTTGAAGCGGATCTCGAACCACTGTTCGCGCGGCACATCGGCAAGGTAGGCCTCATCGATGGCCGTGCCCGACTTCAGTTTTTTCGGACCCGCATCGGCTACCTTGCCGTCGATCATGCCCCGCACGCGCTGAAACAAATCGTCTTCCAGGATGCGCTGCTGATCGGCCAAGTCCTTGCGAACCCGCTCCAGTTCCGCTTTCTCGATCGACAGGGCGCGCGAATCCTTCTCGACGCCATCGCGGGTGAACACGCGCACATCGATCACCGTGCCGTCCATGCCCGGGGGCACGCGCAGCGAGGTATCTTTGACGTCCGAAGCCTTCTCGCCGAAGATCGCCCGCAGCAGCTTCTCCTCGGGCGTCAGTTGCGTCTCGCCTTTGGGCGTGACCTTGCCCACCAGAATGTCGCCCGCGCGCACTTCGGCGCCGATGAAAGCGATCCCCGCTTCATCGAGTTTCGCCAGCGCCGAATCGCCCACATTGGGGATGTCGGCGGTGATTTCCTCCGGGCCCAGCTTGGTGTCGCGAGCGACGCAGGTCAGCTCTTCGATGTGAATGGTGGTGAAGCGATCTTCTTCGACCACACGCTCGGAGATGAGGATGGAATCCTCGAAGTTGTAGCCGTTCCACGGCATGAAGGCCACCAGAAGATTCTGGCCGAGCGCGAGCTCGCCCAAATCCGTCGAGGGGCCGTCCGCCAGCACGTCGCCGCGCTTGATCGCATCGCCGGCACGCACCAGCGGGCGCTGGTTGATGCAGGTATTCTGGTTGGAACGCGTGTACTTGGTGAGCGAGTAAATGTCGACGCCCGGCTCACCGGCCGTCGTTTCGTCGTCATTCACCCGCACCACGATGCGCGAGGCGTCGACCGAATCGACGCTGCCGCCGCGCCGCGCCACCACAGTGACGCCGGAGTCGATGGCGACCGCACGCTCCATGCCCGTCCCCACCAGCGGAGTTTCCGACCGCAGGGTGGGCACCGCCTGGCGCTGCATGTTCGAGCCCATGAGCGCGCGATTCGCATCGTCGTGTTCCAGGAACGGGATCAAGGAGGCCGCCACCGACACGATCTGTTTGGGCGACACGTCCATGAAATCGATCTTATCCGGCGCGGACAAGGTGAACTCGTTCTGCGTGCGGCAGGAAATCAATTCGTCCGTGAACTCGCCCTTGTCGTTCAGAGCGGCATTCGCCTGCGCGATCACGTATTGGCCTTCTTCGATGGCCGAGAGGTAATCGATTTGGTCGGTGACCTTGCCGTCGGACACCCGGCGGTATGGCGTTTCGAGAAAACCATAATCGTTGGTGCGCGCGTACACGGCCAGCGAATTGATCAAGCCGATATTCGGGCCTTCCGGGGTCTCGATCGGGCACACCCGCCCGTAATGGGTCGGATGCACGTCGCGAACTTCGAATCCGGCGCGTTCGCGCGTCAGGCCGCCCGGGCCCAACGCGGAAACGCGGCGCTTGTGCGTGACTTCCGAGAGCGGATTGTTCTGGTCCATGAATTGCGACAGCTGCGAGGAGCCGAAGAATTCCTTGACCGCGGCCGCTACCGGCTTCGCGTTGATCATTTCCTGCGGCATGATGGGCTCGCTCTCGGCGATCGTCAGGCGCTCCTTCACGGCCCGCTCCACCCGCACCAAGCCGATGCGGAACGCGTTCTCCGCCATCTCGCCCACGCTGCGCACACGCCGATTGCCCAAGTGGTCGATGTCGTCCACGTGGCCGTTGCCGTTGCGAATATCGATCAAGGTCTTCATGACCTCGATGATGTCCTCCTTGCTGAGGACGCCCGAGCCGGTGATCTCCTCGCGGCCCACGCGGCGGTTGAATTTCATGCGGCCGACCGGCGATAGATCGTAGCGTTCGCCGTTGAAGAACAGGTTCTGGAACAGGTTCTCCGCGGCGTCCTTGGTCGGCGGCTCGCCGGGCCGCATCATGCGATAGATTTCGACCAGCGCTTCGAGGCGGGTCTTGGTCGGATCGATGCGCAGGGTGTCCGAGATATACGGTCCGCGATCCAAATCGTTGACGTACAGGGTGCGGATCTCGGTGATGCCGTTCTCGATGAGCTTGCCCACCGTCGGCACGGTCAGAATTTCGTTGGCTTTCGCCAGGATCTCGCCGGTTTCGGTGTTGACGATGTCGTGCGCCAGCACCTTGCCCTGCACGTATTCCGTCGGGACGGGCAGGCGCTTGACCTGCGCTTCCTCGAGTTCGCGAACATGCCGTGCCGTGATGCGGCGACCCTCTTCCACCACCACCTTCTTGCCGACGCGAATTTCGAAGGCCGCGGTCTCGCCACGCAAGCGCTGCGGAATGACCTCGAATTCGATCTCCTTCTTCGAAAGATAGAAGGTGTTCTTTTCGAAGAAAATGTCGAGCACCTGCTCTTCGGTGTAGCCGAGCGCGCGCAGGATGATGGTGACCGGCAGCTTGCGGCGCCGATCGATGCGCGCGAACACGCAGTCCTTCGGGTCGAACTCGAAGTCCAACCACGAACCGCGATAGGGAATGATGCGGGCGGAGAACAGCAATTTGCCCGAGGAGTGCGTCTTGCCGCGGTCGTGGTCGAAAAACACGCCGGGGCTGCGGTGCAGCTGCGAGACGATGACCCGCTCGGTGCCGTTGATGATGAACGTGCCGTTGTCCGTCATGAGCGGCAGTTCACCCAGGTACACCTCCTGTTCGCGCACGTCCTTGACGGGCTTCTTGGCGCCGCTCGCTTCCTTATCGAGGACCACGAGGCGCACTTTGACGCGCAGCGGCGCCGCGTAGGTCAGCCCGCGCAACTGGCATTCCTTGACGTCGAATACCGGCTCGCCCAGCCGATAGCTCACGTACTCGAGCGTGGCGTTGCCGGAGTAGCTGGAAATGGGGAAAACACTGTCGAAAGCAGCGTGCAGGCCGATTTCGTCGCGCTTGGATTCAGCGACGTCCGCCTGCAAGAATCGCCGGTACGAATCCAATTGGATCGCCAGCAGATAGGGCGTACCGAGAATGCTCGGCCGCTTGCCAAAATTCTTACGAATGCGCTTCTTTTCAGTGAAAGAATAAGCCATCAGTGTGTCCTTCCCAGGCGCTAGCGCGCCGCAATTAACGGGGCCGGTCGACCCCGACCGGGGGGTGCTCGCTCGGCGAGCGGAAAATCAAAATCAAAGGCGCAGGCGACGGTTGCCGCTCCAACGGCGACAACCATCGACCCGCGCATACCGACGGCAGTCACTACTTGATGACGGCCTTTGCGCCGGCGTCCTCGAGCTTCTTCTTGATCGTCTCGGCATCCGCTTTCGGAATACCTTCCTTGACGGTCGAGGGAGCGCCTTCGACCAAGTCCTTCGCTTCCTTCAAGCCCAGGCCCGTGATCTCACGGATGACCTTGATGACGCCTACCTTGTTGGCGCCGAACTCGGTCATCGTCACCGTGAATTCGGTCTGCGCTTCCGCCGCCGGGGCAGCAGCAGCGGCACCGCCCGCCGCCGCCGCCGCTACGGGAGCGGCTGCCGTGACGTTGAACTTCTTCTCCATGTCGGAAATCAGCTCGACCACTTCCATGACGGACATCTTGGAAATCGCATCGAGAATTTCATCTTTACTAACGGCCATTTTCGTCTCCAAATAACTTACAGGTCTCAAGGACCCAAATCAGTGTTATGCCAAGGTGCACCGGTTAGGCCGGCGCACCGCTCGTTTCGGCTTGTGCCTTTTTAGCCTCGAGAACGGCAGCCAGCGTCCGCACCAACTTCGAGTTGGGAGCCGCGAGCGTGCCGACGAACTTCGCAATCGGCGCCTTGATCACACCCAACAATTGCGACACCGCTTGCGCGCGCGTGGGCAATGCAGCCACGCGATCGAGATCCTGGGGCTTGAGCAATTGCCCGCCCAAAGACACGACGGTCGTCACCAATTTGTCGTTGTCCTTCGAAAACGCCTTGACGATCCGCGCGGCTGCGCCCGGATCGTCGTTGGAGAATGCGAGGACAATGGGTCCTTTCAACGCCGGAGAAATGCACTCGAAAGCGGTGCCGGCAACGGCTCGGCGAGCGAGCGTATTCTTGACGATCCGCACATACACCCCATCCTTGCGCGCTTTCGCCCGCAAGTCGGTCATCTGCGTCACCGTCAAGCCACGGTTCTCTGCGCCTACCACGGACAGGGCTTTCGCCGCGACCGCGTTGACCTCTGCCACCACGACTTTCTTCTCTTCTAGCTTGAGCGCCATTGAGGTCTCCCGGAAGAAGCGTCACACACCAGGTACGAGCGCCGCCGCCCGTACCCACCCTTTGAGCGCGCCGTCGCGCTCTCGGTGCGACCTTCACCAGGAAACGTCCTGATTCGGGTCCCACCATCTGCGCAGGCTCGATCTTTAAGGGCTCTTGCCCGCCTGCGGTCTTCGACGATGGTTGCGTTGCCTTACAGCAGCGCAGCCTTCCATCAATCCAATCCATGCGCGGTTTTCATGCGTTTCGCGCAATTCCCATGCGCTTACGCGCAACTGCGGGGGTCGATGCGACCCCGAATCCCCATGCGCTTCGCGCAACTCTCAACGGGGTCGAAACGACCCCGTCCTTAAATTAAATAAGCAATACCCACCACTCACAGCCCCAGGGTCGACTGGTCGACCGGCACACCGGGGCCCATGGTCGAGGACAGGGTCAACTTCTTGAGGTAAATTCCCTTCGAGGTGGCCGGCTTGATCTTCTGCAGATCGGCGACCAGCGCCAACAGGTTCTCCTTGAGCGCCGCGGGCTCGAAACTGGCGCGCCCGATCTGGGCGTGGATGATGCCCGCCTTGTCGGTCCGGTATCGCACTTGCCCGGATTTCGCGTTCTTGACGGCCTCCGCCACGTTCGGGGTCACCGTTCCCACTTTGGGATTCGGCATCAACCCCCGAGGTCCCAGGATCTGCCCCAGCTGGCCGACGATGCGCATGGCGTCGGGACTCGCGATCACGACGTCGAAATCGATCTGGCCGGCCTTCACCTTCTCGGCCAGATCCTCGAAGCCCACGATGTCGGCTCCGGCGGCCTTGGCAGCCTCGGCATTCTTCCCCTGCGTGAAAACAGCCACGCGCACGATCTTGCCCGTGCCGTGCGGCATCACCGTCGAACCGCGGACCTGCTGGTCCGACTTGGTGGCATCCACGCCCAGATTGACGGAGACGTCCACCGACTCGTTGAACTTCGCGGTCGCAAATTCTTTGACGAGCTTGAGGGCTTCGTCGATTGCGTAGGTCTTTCCCGGGGTCAATTTTTCCTTCCAGACCCTGGTCCTTTTAACGGCGTTTCGTATTGCTGTGGTTGCCATGATCAGGTAACTCCCTCGACGTCGACGCCCATGCTGCGCGCGCTACCGGCAATGGTACGCACCGCCGCATCCAAATCGCCGGCCGTCAGGTCCGGCATCTTCAATTTGGCGATATCCTCGAGCTGCTTGCGCGACACCTTACCCACCTTGGCGGTGTTCGGGGTGGGGCTGCCTTTGGGAATACCGAGCGCCTTGGCGATCAACACCGACGCCGGCGGCGTCTTCATGATGAAGGTGAAGCTGCGGTCGCTGTATACGGTAATCACGACCGGGGTCGGCAAGCCCTTTTCCAAGGCCTGAGTCTGTGCGTTGAACGCCTTGCAGAACTCCATGATGTTCACACCTTGCTGGCCCAGGGCTGGGCCCACCGGCGGACTCGGGTTCGCCTGGCCTGCAGGGATCTGCAGCTTGATATAGCCGGTTACTTTCTTCGCCATCGCTCGCTCTCCTGTGGGTACGAACGCCGCTCTGGTTAGGAGCCGCTCCCCTTGTTACTGAACGGAACGCGGCTCATGCCAACGCTCCCTTGTCAATGCGCTTACGCGCAACTGCTACGGGGTCGAAGCGACCCCGTCCTTTAAGTAAAAGATCAGCCTTTTTCGACCTGCGAGAAATCCAGCTCCACCGGCGTTGAGCGCCCCAGGATCTGCACCGCCACCTGCAGGCGATTCTTCTCGTAGTTCACCGATTCCACGACCCCATTGAAGTCGTTGAATGGACCATGGGTCACGCGGACCACCTCGCCGGGCTCGAACAGCACCTTGGGCTTCGGCTTATCCACGCCCTCTTCGACGCGGCGCAGAATCGACATCGCCTCTTTGTCGGTGATGGCCGCCGGCTTGTCGCTGGTGCCGCCGATGAAGCCCAGCACCTTGGGCACTTCCTTGACCAAGTGCCAGGTGTCTTCGTCCATCTCCATCTGCACGAGTACATAGCCCGGGAAGAACTTGCGGTCGGACTTGCGCTTCTGGCCATCACGCATCTCGACCACCTCTTCGGTGGGCACCAAGATCTCCCCGAACTTGGCCTCCAAGCCCGCGCGCTTGACCCGCTCCTTGAGAGATTCGGACACCTTGTGCTCGAAATTCGAGTAGGCGTGAACTACATACCATCGCAGGGACATAAACGCTCCGAATTCGTCAGGCGGACTGCCCGGTCAATAACCGCGTCATCCAGGTAAGGACCCAATCGAGTCCCCAGAAAAACAAGCCCATCACAATGGCAAAGATGAACACGACGTAAGTCGTCTTGACCGTCTCGTCGCGTGACGGCCACACGACCTTGCGCAGCTCGATGCGCGAAACCTGGGCGAATTGCCAGAACTCGCGGCCATACCAGCTGAACCACCCGAGGCTCGCGCCTACGGCCAGGCCGGCGACGACCATCGCGATCCGGATCGGCAACGCCTGGTCTTCGAACCAATAAAATGCGCCGATTCCGACGAGCAGCACGAGGACGGACAGCGTGATGAGCGCCGTGTCTTTGGCCGACGCACCGGGAGGTGTTTGAACTTCTGCCATGTTTACTACTACTGATACCGGCCTGCCCAAGTGGCAGGGCAGGAGGGAATCGAACCCCCAACCTGCGGTTTTGGAGACCGCCGCTCTGCCAATTGAGCTACTGCCCTAATTAATCGCTTCGCGAACATAACGGGGTCGAAACGACCCCGTCCTTTAAAGTTAAGATCAGGCGAGCACCTTGGCGACTACCCCGGCACCCACGGTTTTGCCCCCCTCGCGGATGGCGAACCGCAGAC
>JALYHP010000049.1 GCA_030799355.1 Pseudomonadota bacterium | reverse complement strand
TGCTCGATGAGATCGAGATCGACGATCCGGGCATGTACACCAAGCCCTTCACCTTCAAGACGGTGCTCAACCGAACCCAGGAACAGATGATCGAGTATATTTGCGAGGACACCCGAATCCGTTCGACCGCGGACGGCAGACAGGATTTCGCATCTCCGAAGTAGCCGCAACGATACCGTGCTCTTTTAAGGGCCCTCTTTACAAGGGGTCCGACCGGTGCCGGCCTCGGCGATCGAGAACGGCGAGCAGGCCAAGAGCGCCGCAGTGGACCCGGACTGGCCGGTCACACCGCAACGGAGCATGGTCGGTACGCATTGAAGGCTCTTTATATAGCCGATGGACCAAGACATTGGCGCGCGGCCCTGCCGCCGCATCGAATTGATCGCAACCTTAACAGTTGGTGGCATTTAATTTTTCGGAGTAACACGCCATGACCAAGATCGTAAAATCGGTGCAAGCAAGCGTGCTACTTGCAGCCCTCTGTGCACTGGGCGCGGTGCGCGCAGCGGACACGCCGCCGGGACCGGCAGTTCCACAAGGGGTCCCAAGCGGCGGCAACATGCCCAACTTCATCACCCCGGCTGGACCGGATACGCCGGAGGCCGCCGCGCATCGGGCCGCAGCCAAGGCGGCGGCCGGCACACGCTGGCAGAACGCCTATGGTTTTCTGTGCGCGAAGGGTCCGCAGCGCCTGCCGGGAATGGGTCAACCCTCACCGCCGGGAGGTGCCCCGCAGGGAGGTCCACCGGGCGGGCCACCGCCTGGAGGTCCACCGCCGGGCTTCGGGGCCCCACCCCCAGGAGGACCCCCCGGCCCGGGTGCGCAAGGCGGATCGCCGCCACCGGGCATGCCCAACGCCGACATGATCAAGCCGCAATGGATCTTTGATAATGTCGCGTTGATCGGCGATCGCGGCACGGTCATGTTCGTGCTGAAAACCTCGGCCGGCGTCGTGCTGATCGATTCGGGTTACTCGGACAAGCTCGAGTCCATACTGTTGCCGTCGTTGGCCCAGCTTGGGATCGAGCCTTCTCACGTGAAATACATCTTGGTGACGCATGGGCACGCGGATCATTTCGGCGGCGCGCCGTATTTTCAAAGCCATTTCGGCACCCATATCGTGGCCTCGGCAGCCGACTGGGACATGATCACCGCGGCTCCGGCGCTGCTGCCCGCGATGCCCTTGCCGTGGATGCTGGCCAAGGGGCCGAAGCGCGATATCGTCGTCGGCGACGGCGATGAGATCGTCCTCGGCGACATGCACATCAGTACATTTCTCATTCCCGGCCATACGCCCGGTTCACTCGGCTTCATCTTTCCGGTCAAGGATGGCGGACAGACGCGCACGGCCGCGATCTTCGGCGGAGCGATCCTCTCCGCCAGCATGATCAACAACGATGGCCTCAAACAATACGTCCAGTCTCTGGCGCATTTTGGCGACGTGACGCACAAGCGTCACGTCGATGTCGAACTCCAGAATCATCCAAACTTCGACGACATGTGGATCAAGGCCGATGCACTTGCGGCCCGCAAGCCCGGAGAATCCAATCCATTCCTCATCGGCGATCCGGCTTACCAAAGCTTTCTGCAGGTCATGTCGGAGTGCACCCAGGCCACCCTGGCGCAGCGCGAATCGGCTGCAAAGCCATGACACGCTCCAGCCGTCATCCCGCATGACACCTGAAACCCGCATGACACCTGAAACGCAGGGACACGTAAGACCTGCGCTCCGATGGGCAGGTAGGAGAGGATCGCAGTCGGCGCGAAGCCCGCTCGCGACGGCGGGTGTCGGAAATGCCGCCCAGCGGCGCTGCTGCGGTCTGCGGCATGACCGTCTGTGCCACGCTGCGGTCCGGCCAAAGCTGTCGGCGGCCGTGGCCCGAGGTGTTCGAGATCAGGCTGGTCGCGTGGCCGCTTACTGCCGCTTTGACTGAAGCGAGAAATGGGCATAATATTTTTTTGTGAATATCGTCAAAATTGCTAAATTTCGCGAATCACCGATAATCCGGTTCCGCGGAAGATGGAGTACTCGATGAAAATACGGCTAATGGGCATTGGGTTTGGCTTATCGGTGCTGGGGTGCGGTGCGGCGTTGGCGCACCATTCCTATGGGATGTTCGACCGGACAGCGCAGCGCACGATATCGGGGGTGGTGCAGGAATTTCA
>JALYHP010000041.1 GCA_030799355.1 Pseudomonadota bacterium | reverse complement strand
GGAGCGCGCCAATCGATAGAAGACCCATTACCACGGCGCGACCGCCGGTGATCCGATGTTTGACTGAAAATTTCATGGCACGTCTACCCAGGAAGGGCGATGCGTCGATGCAAGTCGCGCAACCCATGTGAAGGATTGGGCCGACCTCACCATCGACAATCGCGTCTACCTGGCAATGAAGATCAAAACTAATGATGCGAAATCACTTTGCGCTACAGAGTCCGCGCACTTTGTACGGCAAAGTAATGATGCCGTCAAATGCCCGCTCGCTGAAAGATCTCTCGGTGCGTGCGGAGACTCGCACCAGACTGGCGGATATAAGGGACGCGTCTCGGCGAGTTTTATGCGTCAGCGCAGGGCCAACGTCTCGCGCAGCTGCGCTTATCCATCGATGAGGCTCTGCTGCTGTGGTGACGAGCTCCATACAATAACCGCTTGCTTCTTTACTTTTTATTACCTTCGCGCGACGTTGAATGCGCATCGACGCGGTTGTTGCCGCAGATACTCGCGCTCGCAAACTGATCTTGATGTCCCGTGGCGTGTGCCGCGCGCGGCCCCTAAGCGAGGGCCCAACATAAGGCCGGTTACGCGCATCGATGGTGTAAGGCTCAACGTATAAATGTCGTGGAGGATTTCGCGTAATGGGCCACCCGATTTCCTCTGATTGGACCCACCTTGGATGGGTTACCGGCGGAGCCGCTGGTGGGGAGTTTTGAACGCTGAAGCAAATCGTTCCGGGTAAGCCGACGCCGATCCCGGCTCCCGCCAAGCGAGCCAAGAAGCCAGCGCGGCCGAAATAAGACCGTCCTGTCCAGGCTAGGTTCCGGTGTCAAGTGATACATCGCCTTTGTGTGTCGCCCCTTCGCCTTCGCACGGAGCGAACAGCGGGCCGCTGCTATTACCAGGGCAATACCTTTCGTTACGCAGGTTGGCGAATGCGACATCGCGCCGGGCGCAAACCTCCGCGAGCATACCAGCCAGGCAAGAATTATTAAGCGCAGTTGCATTGGCTATTTCTTGACCAAGACCTATTTTTTCTTCGGTGAGAGCGGGTGCTGGCTCGATGCTTGGCGCACTGGTGTCTGGTGTATGCTCTGTCGCGATGATTCGCGAGTGCTTACGGCGCCTCAGAGGAGCGCTTACCTTCACTGAGCCAACCGCTTTTTTGCCATCAATCCGTCCGGGTTCCTCTTCTCGGTCTATAGATGGTACTGGGACGCTTGCTGGACGGCGGAATTGCCGACCGGCGAAGAATATAGCTTGCATTGAATGACGGCTTTTTTCTCTCGCATCTCAGCAATGACATCGATGCCCTGATCACCACTGCCTTTGGTGAGGCGGGCTGACCATCCCAAATCAGATAGGCGGTCGGCCACCATTTGCTCATAGGCAAGAGGATCCATCGTGAGCGAGAAGACTGCGAAGTGATGCGCCCACGAGAATGCCATAGCAGAGGCTCTCTGCGCAGGAAGCGAGGCTCTCTGCGCAGGAAGCGCCCCTTCTCAAGCCACGTCAAGAATGTCAGCCTCCGGATCATCATCTATGTCAAAGGCCACCACCAACGCGGCGCGCAAGAGCTTTAGCTTTGCGAGTGACAGTGCACCGATATAGTCGGTGAGCATGCTTTTCTCAAGACGTGCAATTTGGTCACAATTGATGACTGAATCGTGCTTCAAGCCTTCATCGACCCCGACTTGCACTTCGGTGGACAGGCCGACGCCGGACGTATTGATTGGCGCGCACAGAACGCGATTGGCCTTCGAATCCAGCAAATCCTGGCGGCTTACTACGGCGAAGCAGCGCGACTTTTTTGGATCTCCATGTCGGGGCTGACGTACACGGTAAATCTCGCCGCGGCGCAAGCTCAAGGACATGATGACTTACTCCGCGTTCCAGTTTGCTTGGTAGGTCGCGCTATCGTCGCCTTCGGCGTTCAATGCATCCGCGTGTCGATTTAATAGCTCCAGCTCCCGCCCTCGGCGCTGCTCCCTCAATTGGCGCGCCGCGTAGCTTTGAACGGCGCGCTCAATCCATGCGGACCGTTGAGCCGCGCCCGCCAACGAATCGATGACCTTCAGAAGATTGCCCGAAAGTGTGATCGACGCTTTTGCCTTGGTAGCCGGCGTTGCAATGAGTGCGGAAAGCGCGGCAAGCTGATCTGCAGATAGCGGCCCTGTACCCATGCGATGAACCATACTACCTTTTATCCTGCCAATCAACGCTTTCGGAGGGTTCTGCCCGGTGGGAATAAATCGCACGCCCCGAAAGTCTTACAGCATCTGACGAAGCAGAGTTGGACACCGTGACCCCCAGTGCTTAGCCTCGACCATGCATGATAGGCGACATCGCTTCGAGGGTCAGGTGCTGGTGCATCTGGATGCCGCGTACCGCTTCGCCCGGTGGCTGACGCGCTCGCCCGAAGATGCGGATGATATCGTCCAGGAGGCTATGCTGCGCGCGTATCGCGGTTTTGACATGCTGCGAGGCTCGGATGCGAAGGGTTGGCTACTGACCATCGTCAGAAATTGCCACTCGACCGCCGTCAGGCAGCAACAGCGCAGGGCGTTGGTGCCGCTTCCGGAGGAACACGATCCAAACCTTGGCCATGCCATGATCGCCGGCGACCTCGAACCCGAGGAGGCGTCGATTCATCGCGATCGGCAGCGCACGCTCGAGGACCTGCTCGCTCAGTTGCCCGAGGATTTTCGCGAGGTGCTGATTTTGAGGGAATTCGAGGACCTGGACTATCGCGAAATTGCCGCAGTGACCAACGTACCGCTAGGGACCGTGATGTCCCGGCTGGCGCGAGCGCGCTCCGCCCTCAAAAAACGCTGGCTCCTGCAGGGCGAAGGAACACCACGTGCAGTGCCCTGAAGCGTTGCGAGTGCAAGCCTATTTTGACGCCGAGCTCGATGCCATGGCGGCGCTCGGGGTGGAGCGCCATCTGCAGCACTGTACCGAATGCCAGACGCTGCGTCAGGAGCTCGAGCAGCTGCGCGGGGCGCTGCGTGAGCTGCCGTACTCGCAGGCTTCCCCGGCACTGCGTTCACGCATCGCCCCAGCGCTCGACAAGGAGGATGCCGGCACGGCACGGCATGCCCGCTCCGCGAGCAGGAGCCGCGGGAGTCTGCGCGCATTCTGGGTGGGGGCGACCAGCGGCTTGGCGACGGCCGCGGCCGTGGCCGGCATCGCGGTCTTCCTGCTAACCGCGCCAAGTGCCTTGCCGGTGGTGGATGCGCTCGTGGGTGCGCACGTGAATTCGCTCCTGCCGACGCACCTGATCGATGTGGTATCGACCGATCAGCATACGGTCAAGCCATGGTTCGCGGGCCACACCGATGTCTCGCCGGTGGTCGCGGATTTCGAACCCAACGGCTATAAATTGATCGGCGGCCGCGTCGACTTCGTCGAACATCAGCGCGCCGCCGTGGTGGTGTACAGACACGGCCCGCACGTGATCAATGTGTTCACCTGGGCAGCGGCCGGGCGATCGCTACCAAGCCAGCTCACGCGCAACGGCTATCATCTCGCGTTCTGGCGAATGGGCGATCTCGAATATTGTGCAGTTTCCGATACCGGATGGAACGAACTGCTGGGATTGGTGCGACTGCTACAACGATTCGGTGCCCCTGACGATCCCCGCTAGCCAATGCTAGCGCCGGCGCGGGAATAAAGCGTCCCGAGCGCAAGTCCTCTCTCCTGAACCATCACCCAAGGAGACACCGTGTCGCAAGATCAACGCTTCCAATCGCGTCGCAATGCGCTCAAATGCATGGCCTACGGCGGCGCGGGCACCCTATTCGTTCTGGCCGGCGGCGTTTTGACGCCAATGGACCTCGCCATGGCCGAGATGCGGCGCAAGAGCGGCGCCTTGGCAGGCAGGCCGCTGTTCGTGCAGATCAGCGATACTCACATCGGCTTCAAGAAAGATGCGAATCCGGATGTAGCCGGCACCCTCATGCAAACCATCGATATGGTCAATGCGATGCAAGGGCAGCCGGCGCTCATCATCCACACCGGTGACATCACTCATCTGTCGAAGCCCGAGGAGTTCGACCTTGCGCAGCAGATGCTATCCCGGCTGCGCACCACCGAGCTGCACACGGTCCCGGGTGAGCACGACACCACGGATCCGACCGTCAGCGAATACTTCAACCGCTTCGGCAAGCCATCGGCCAACAAGGGCTACTACAGCTTCGATCACGCGGGAGTGCACTTCATCGCATTGATCAACGTGCTGCAGTTCAAGCCGGGCGGGATCGGCACCTTGGGTGCCGATCAGCTCGCATGGGTAGCGGCGGATCTCAAGGGACGCTCCTCGAGCACGCCGGTGGTGGTATTTGCGCACATGCCGCTGTGGACCATCTACGAACCGTGGGGCTGGGGCACCGGCGATGCGGATCAGCTGATGACGCATCTGCGGCGCTTTGGCTCGGTGACCGTCCTCAACGGACACATCCATCAGATCGTGCAGAAAGTGGAAGGCAACGTCACTTTCCACACCGCGCGTTCGACGTCCTATCCGCAGCCGCCGGCCGGCGAAGGCGTGGGGCCTGGGCCGCTGAAGGTCGCCTCGGATCAGCTTCCGAAGATGCTCGGCGTCACCAGTGTCTCGGTCGTCAACCATCCTCGATCCCTCGCGCTGAACGACTCGACACTGATCTCCTCACCGGGAGAAGCGGCATGAATGTCACGATATTGCCGCGCCGCTCGGCGTTCCTAAGCGCCCTGCTGATATGTTCGTTCGCCGCGAGTACCGTACCGGCCTATTCGGCGGACGGCCCCCAGATCGTGGTCAAGGACTTCATGTTCATGCCCATGACCATCACCATCAAGGCCGGTTCCAGTGTGATCTGGGCGAACAAGGACGATGAACCTCATACCATCATGAGCGACACGGGCCTGTTCCGTTCGGGCGCCATCGATACCGACGAGACATTTACCTTCAAGTTCGATCACCAGGGGACCTATCGCTACACCTGCTCGATTCATCCGCGCATGGTCGGAACGATCGTCGTAGAGTAGCCGCGATGCGCCACGTGACTGCCGTCGGAATAGGTTTCCTGAGCATGCTCGTGGTCCTCGGAATCGGTGCTGCCGGGTTTGTCGGCTCGGGACTCTACAATATCGGTGCGGACGATCATCACACGCGACCCGTGCTCTGGATCATCGAGCACTTGCGCAATCGCTCCGTTGCGATACGCTCGCGCGACCTCCAGGTACCCGCGCTCGATGATCATGAGCGCGTTGTACGCGGCGCGAATCACTACGCGACGCTATGCACGGGTTGCCATCTCGCACCGGGCGTCGACCGATCGGTACTGCGGGCGGGACTCTACCCGCATCCTCCGAACCTTGTGCAGCAAGACCTCTCGAACCCGCAGACGGCGTTCTGGACCATCAAGCACGGCATTAAAATGAGCGCCATGCCGGCGTGGGGGAAGACCCTGGACGACACCGCGGTCTGGGACCTCGTAGCCTTTATCCGCCAAATGCCCGCCATGAGCCCGGAACTCTATCGGGCGCTGATCGCTGGAAGCCAAACCCAGGCTCGCGCGGCCGAGTGAATGCCCTGCTATTCGGGATCTCCGAGCGAATCGACGTCATGGAACTTGCTGAAATCGACTTGCAAAGTGCCATCCTCCGCTTCTTCCAGCATGTCGTGAAAGGTGGCGTTCCAGCGGATGTCATCGCTCGAATACTCTGCCCTCGCCATCAGCACCTGGCCCGTGGTTTCATCGGTGCCGGCGATGCTGAGGACGAACGACACGGCATGTTCGCGTAGCGACTTCTCCGTTTCCGACTTCAACGGACTCGCCTCGCCGATGACATGCATGATGGTCCATCCGAGGACGAACATCGGATGTTGCGATCTGACCAGGGGCAGATCGATTACGCGGCGAATGCGAAAGCCCTCTTGGGTGACTTCGTCGCGCAACATGCGAAGCTGTGCCGAGGCATCCTGCACCACGTTCTGTCGCTCGTTCGCGGCGCGAATGACCAGCGTCTGTTGCCCGTCGATTGACCGCACCACCATGTTCTTCGTAAATAAAAAACGTGCCCGGGGACGGGAAAAGCGCGCAAACATGAGGCCGGTGATCAGCGCCAACGACATGAGTCCGACGAAGATCTCGGCCATTGCGACCATGTGGCCGTACAGGGTTTGGGGATGCATGTCGCCATAGCCGACCGTCGCGAGCGTCTCGACACTGAAGAAAAACGCGCCGGCGAAACCGGGCGGGTTCAGGTTGGCAATACATCCGGGCACCAGCGCATACAGGCAGCCAAACAGGACATCGAAGACAAGGAAGAAGCCGATTAACGTCCCGAACAGCCGCGGCCAATCGACCGTCATCCAATGATGGAACAAATCGTTCGCTATTTCCCTGGAAATGCCGCGGGTGACTATTTCGCGCCCGCCGATCTTGACCCGCCGGGGGGACGATCGGCGCCGCCCACCCTGCTCGAGGATCTTTGATCGATGTTGGGATGTCATAGGCATTCGGCTCGTCGTCGGTGCGAGTGGCTGTCCCGCCGACTCATGATCGCATGATCGTTCAGTATGCAATGCAGCGCGCACTTAATGAAGTGGGGGTTCGGTAGGAGCCGGGTATTTTGCAGCTGCGGCTGCCCCATTTGGACCGAATAACCGAATCAGCCATGATTCGTCGGATAGGTCAGCACGACCTCGTGCCAAGAACGGGGCTAGCCAGCCCCCTGCTCAGCCGCCCTACTCGAGTGCCAGTGCCGCTGGAAACCCCCCTCGCCGCCTCGCCGCCTCAGGCATCGATATCGAATTCTTGGGTTCAACGCATCGAGCGCTCATGGCTGGGCGGAATTGCAACACCAGTTCCAAGCGGCAGGCAAACCGATGCCGGTTGAAGATAGCTACATCGCGGCGATTGCGCGGCGGCACAACCTCACTGGTCTTGATGTTTTTCCAACCAAGACATAACGCGTGCATTGCCGGCCTTCTTGGTCGGCTGACTCAGCACATCGGAATCTAGAAGCCAGCTCACAACTTGAGGCGCTTGGGAAACTCGCGCCTCCGCGGAGGCAGATCGTCCATCTTCACCGGACAGCCCTTGAGGACCGTTAGCCAATTCGTATTCTTGGACAGGCGACGGAATATTACGGCATCTTCTTCGGGGTCGAATACCGCCTCAAAGTTATCGCCTGGCTGCGCGCATACCAGGCTTGTAGGCAGCGTCAGTCGGCGCTTGGCGTTTAGGGTCAAGACCATTGGTGGGATTTATCCCACCAGGCCTAGAATTGTCAACATAGTCGCGCTCTCCCCGGGGCAATGCCACCTTTCGGTATCTGTTGGCGCAACAAGAGAGCTATCAACGGCTTTCATGCCTGCTAATTGGCGCCAGTGCTGCCACTAGCCACCTCAATCTTAACCCAAAACCACGGCGCCGAAACTGCGGCTCTTCCGCTTCATGTCTCGGGGTCGCGCGAAGCGAGATGGAAAACTAGCTCCTGCGACGACGCGATGATGGCGTGCGAGGCGGCTGCCACTCGCTGAGTGCAATGACGGATCCCGACGCTGTAACCCGGTTGACATACCGAGTATCGGCCGTGACAAACAACCCGTTGTGTATGAGCGCGAGCGCGTGATAGGCCGCGTCGTAAAACGACACCTCATAGCGACTGGTCAGTTCCAGGGTTTTTGCGAGGCAAGGGGGAGACGGCAGCGCCTCCTCAAGCCCAAACTTCATCAGCGCAGACAGCCAACCCGAAGCATGCGCCGGGAAGCGTCGTGCAACCGTATTACCAACTTCGTAAAGCCATAAGCCCGGCAAGAGTGCGTGCACCGCTTCATCCAGGATCGCCGCGCGAAGGAGTAGCGCTTTGTCCGCGTCCGGTTCGTCATCCGATGGCAGCACCCACTTGAGCAAGACGGATGCATCAGGCACCACCAATGGCGTTTGCATTAATGGCCGCGCTCCCGGTCTTCTCGGATCCACCTCGTCAGTTCGTCGGTGCTAATTTTCGGCAGTTGCGCGCGCAGGGCCTCCATTTCACGCACCGCGTCGCTGCGTCGGCGCCGCATCGCCCAGGCGCGTAACGCCTCATTGATGGCACGGCTGCGCTCGCCGGCCGGAACCCTGCCAAGGAACCCCCAGGTATCCTCGTCAATCATTACATTGATGCGCTTGCTCATTGCGGAGACGCTCCTAGTGAAACCTAGCTAGTGTGTATATGGTTACACACCGAACAACTTTGCGCAAATCATCGAGCACGCCGGCTGTTGGCTTCATCGGGCAAACGATTAGGACGGCCTTTGGGCGAAACAAAGCTTGTCAAAGATCCCTTATCGAGACCGAATGGTGTTGCGCGACTGCCGACCACAAAGCGCAACAATCGGCGCAATTTTCTGTCGCACCACCTGCCCGACAAAAAACGTCGTCCTCAAGTAAATCGGCCCATAAATCGCATGACTATTCGCGCACATTGACACAACATTGGGCCGCACTTGCCAAGACTGCGAAGTGTGCGCCATGAAAGCGCTGGGGAACACGGGAACCTCGAATTGAGCGCGGGATTGAAACATCCCGCAAGCCGCCAAGCCCGACGGGTGACACAGGCAAAACTGTTAGAATTACCGCCCGTCCGGCAACCATCCCGCGCGCGGAACGTGTTGCTGGCTTCCGTAGCGAGTTCGATTTCATGAAGTTTCCCGATCTGTCGGTGCCACCGGAACTCATAGCTGCGCTCGCGAAGCAACAGATATCCGACCCCAGCCCCATTCAAATCGCCGCAATTCCGCCGCTCGCTGCCGGGAAGGACGCGTATTTGCGAGCGGAGACGG
>JALYHP010000082.1 GCA_030799355.1 Pseudomonadota bacterium | reverse complement strand
TATTCTCGCCATAGTGCACTCTGACCTTCAGTTAGAACTCGAGACCCGCTTCGCGTGCGGCCTCAGCCAGCGCTTTGACGCGCCCGTGATACATGAACCCGGAACGGTCGAAAGCGACCTTGGCAATACCCTTGGCCTTGGCCCGCTCCGCGATGGCGCGGCCCACCGCCTTGGCGGCCTCGACGTTGCCGGTGGCCTTCAACTCGCCGCGCACGTCCTTCTGCACGGTGGACGCGGCCACCAACACCTTGTCGCCTTCCGCCGCGAAGATCTGCGCATAGATGTGCTGCGGCGTCCGATGCACCGACAAGCGCATGGCCGCGAGTTCCTTGATCTTCTCCCGTCCCCGGCGCGCACGGCGCAGGCGGGTATCCTGCTTGGTCAGTTTCATGTGCTTACTTCTTCTTCGCTTCTTTCAGCGAAATCTTCTCGTCCGAATACTTCACGCCCTTGCCCTTATAGGGCTCCGGCGGCCTAAAGCTGCGAATCTCGGCGGCCGTCTGGCCGATGCGCTGGCGATCGATGCCCTTGACGAGAATTTCCGTCTGCGTCGGGGTCTCGATGGTGATGCCGTCCGGAATCGCGTAGTTGATGAGGTGCGAATAGCCCAACGTCAAGGTCAAGCTCTTGGCCTGGACGGCGGCGCGGTAGCCCACGCCGACCAGCTCGAGCTTCTTCTCGTAGCCCTTCGTGACACCCGTAACCATGTTCGCCAGGTGAGCGCGCGTCGAGCCTGCGATGGCATTCAGCCCTTCGCCGTTCGTGCTCGCCTCGACCGCCAGATGCTTATCCTGCTGCACCACCGTGATGCCGCTCTTGAGCGCCAGCGTCAACGAACCTTTGGCGCCTTTGACCGTGACGGCATCGCTGCCGATGGTCACCGTAACGCCCTGCGGGAGATCCACCGGCTTTTTTGCAACTCGAGACATGATAAAAACCTTAAGGTTACGTATTGCTTACTGAACGACGAACAGCACTTCGCCGCCGGTACCGGCCGCCCGCGCCTGTTTGTCGGACATGATGCCCTGCGGCGTCGATACCACCGCCACGCCCAAGCCGCCCAGCACCTTGGGCAACTGGTCCTTGCCGCGGTAGATACGCAGCCCCGGCCGGCTGATGCGCTCGATGCGGTCGATGACCGGCCGGCCATCGTGGTACTTCAGTTCGATGGACAGCGTGCTCTTCGCGCCGGCGGTCTCGACGCTGTAGGCGCCGATGTAGCCTTCATCCTTCAATACCTTGAGGATGGCCAGCTTCAGCTTCGACGCGCCCACGCCCACCGTGGGCTTGCCCGCGGATTGCGCATTGCGGATGCGGGTCAAGAGATCGGCGATGGGATCAGTCATGCTCATTGTGCGCGCCTCACCAGCTGGCCTTCGACAAGCCCGGAATTTCCCCACGATTGGCCGCTTCGCGCAGCTTGGTGCGCGCCAATCCAAATTTGCGGTACACGCCGCGCGAACGTCCGGTTACGGAACAGCGGTTGCGCTGCCGCATCGCGGACGCATCCCGCGGCTGCCCCTGCAGTTCCGCTTGAGCGGCTATGCGCTCTTCCGCGCCGGTCTTCGGGTCGCGGATCAGCTCTTTGAGCTCGGCCCGTCGGGCGGCGTATTTCTTCGCTACCTTCAGGCGGCGCTTCTCGCGCATGAGCATGTTCGTCTTGGCCATGGCCTATTGTCCTGCTACTTACGGAACGGAAAATTGAAAGCTTCCAGCAGCGCGCGTCCATGCTTGTCGTCCGCGGCCGACGTGGAGATGGTGATATCCATCCCACGAATTTGATCGATTTGGTCGTACTGGATTTCCGGGAAGATGATCTGCTCCTTGACGCCCAGGCTGTAGTTGCCGCGGCCGTCGAAAGAGCGCGTATTGATCCCGCGAAAATCGCGGATACGCGGGATGGCGATGCTCACCAGCCGATCCAGGAATTCGTACATGCGATCGCCGCGCAGCGTCACCTTGCAGCCGATGGCCTGGCCGTCGCGCACCTTGAAAGTCGCCACCGACTTCTTGGCCTTGGTGATGGCGGGCTTCTGGCCCGTGATCTTCGCCATGTCGGCGGTCGCGGCGTCCATGACTTTCTTGTCGGCCACGGCTTCGCCCACGCCCATGTTGACCGTGATCTTGAGGATACGCGGGACTTGCATCGTATTCTCGAGCTCGAGCTTGGCTTTGAGCTCCGGCACGATCTTCTCGTTGTATATCTGTTTCAGTCTTGCTGCCATGTTAGTCAACCATTTCTTTGTTCGACTTGAACACGCGGACCTTGCGTCCGTCCTCCAGCGCCTTGAATCCGACGCGGTCGCCCTTCTGCGTGGCCGGATTGAAGATCAGCACGTTCGATACGTGCAGGGGCGCTTCGCGCTCGATGATGCCGCCCTGAACGCCCATCTGCGGATTCGGCCGCTGGTGCTTCTTGGACATGTTGAGTCCCTCGACGCGCACGCGATCGTCCGCCAGCACCTCGATGACGGCGCCGCGGCGTCCCTTGTCCCGACCGGCGATCAGTATCACCGTGTCGCCTTTGCGAATTTTCTTCATCACAGCACCTCGGGTGCCAGCGAAATGATCTTCATGAACTGCACGTTACGCAGCTCGCGCGTCACCGGTCCGAAGATACGGGTACCGATGGGCTCGAGCTTGTTGGTGAGCAACACCGCCGCATTCGTGTCGAAGCGTATCAACGACCCATCGGCCCGGCGCACGCCGCTCTTGGTGCGCACCACGACCGCGTCGTACACCTCGCCCTTCTTGACCTTGCCGCGCGGGATCGCATCCTTGACGCTGACCTTGATGACATCGCCGACCGCCGCATAGCGCCGCTTGGAGCCGCCCAAGACCTTGATGCACATGCATCGCTTGGCGCCGCTGTTGTCGGCCACGGTCAACATCGTTCGAAGCTGAATCATGTCGGGTCCTTATTCGGCTCGTGCGCGTTCGACGACGCGCACCAGCATCCACGACTTGCGGCGTGACATCGGCCGGCACGGCTTGATCGATACCGTGTCGCCTTCCTTGCACTCATTGCTCTCGTCATGCGCGAGCAGCTTGGTGGTGCGGCGGACGTACTTGCCGTACATCGGGTGCTTCACCAGGCGCTCGATCGACACGGCGATGGTCTTGTCCATTTTGTTGCTGACGACCTTGCCCGTGAGCAAGCGCTGCCCCGGTATCGGAGCGACGCCCGGCGCGGGGGCCGCGCCTGATTCCAGTACCGTGGTTTCTTCCGAGGTCGACATCAATAGCTCCTCATGCGCTTCGCGCAGCTCGATAGTGCCCGCTGCGCGAGCAATGAAACACCGATGGTCATCGACCCGCCTTGGCTTGGGCCAGCACCGTCTTCACGCGCGCGATGTTCTTGCGCACCTTGGCGAACTGGTCGGGCTTCGCGGCCTGACCGGTCGCGCGGGCCATGCGCAAGTTGAACTGCTCACGGCGCAGCTTGAGCAGCTCCTCGCCGAGATCGTTCTGAGCCTTACCGCGCAAGTCTTTCGCCTTCATGTCCGCACCTGACGCTTGACGAATGCCGTGGATACCGAGAGCTTGGCCGACGCGAGCCGAAACGCCTCGCGGGCGATCTGCTCGCTCATACCTTCGATCTCGAAGAGAACCTTGCCGGGCAGGACCTTGGCGACCCAATACTCGACGTTGCCCTTGCCGCTGCCCATGCGGACTTCGAGCGGCTTCTGCGTGATCGGCACATCCGGGAACACGCGTATCCAAATCCGCCCGCCGCGCTTCACGTAGCGGGAAATGGCGCGGCGCGCCGCCTCGATTTCACGCGCCGTCATGCGGCAACGATCCGTCGCCTTCAGACCATACTCGCCGAACGCGACGAAATTGCCGCGCTGCGCGCTGCCCGAGATCTTGCCCTTGAACTGTTTGCGGAATTTGGTCCGCTTCGGCTGCATCATGTGTCGTTACCCATTCAACTTTGCGCAGGCGCCGCGGCCTCGGCCGACTTGGGACCCGCCGCGGCTGCTTCGGTCTCGGCCTCCGGCACCTCGGCCTCCGGCTGGTCGAACACCTCGCCTTTGAATATCCAAACCTTGATGCCGATCACGCCGTACGTGGTTTGCGCCTCGGCAAGACCGTAATCGATGTCGGCACGGAACGTGTGCAGCGGCACGCGTCCCTCGCGATTGGTTTCGGTGCGGGCGATTTCCGAGCCGTTCAAGCGGCCCGAAATGCGCACTTTGACGCCGAGCGCGCCCGAGCGCATGGTGTTGGTCACCGCGCGCTTCATGGCGCGGCGGAACATCACCCGCTTCTCGAGCTGCTGGGAAATCCCTTCGGCCACCAGTTTTGCGTCGAGCTCGGGCTTGCGGATCTCGGCGATGTTGAGGCGCACGTCCTGCATGGTCATCCCCAGGATCTTGGCCACGGCGGTGCGCAGTTTCTCGATATCCTCGCCCTTCTTGCCGATCACGATTCCCGGCCGCGCCGTGTGAATGGTGATGTTGGCGCGGCGCGCGGCGCGCTCGATGTGAATGCGGCTGACCGACGCATCGGCAAGCTTCTTCATCAGGTACTTGCGCACCAGGAAATCGGTGTGGATGTTCGAGGCGAACGTTTTCGACCCGGCATACCATTTCGACGTCCAGTCGCGGGTGATGCCGAGACGAATACCAATCGGATTTACTTTTTGACCCATTAGGCGTCTCGCTTGCCGTCGGACACTTGAACCAGAATGTGACTGCTGCGCTTGGCGATGCGTACGCCGCGCCCCTTGGCGCGCGCATGGAAGCGCTTGAGCATGGGCGCCGGATCCACCTCGATCCGGGTCACCTTCAGATCGTCGACATCGGCGTTGAAGTTGTTGTACGCGTTGGCGATGGCCGAATCCAACACCTTGAGGACGATCTTGGCGCCCTTCTTCGGCATGAACTTCAAGGTGTTCACCGCGAGCGTCGCCGACTTGCCCCGGATGGTGTCGACCACCAAGCGGCATTTCTGCGGGGAAATCCGCGCATATCTGAGTATTGCTTTGGTCTGCATTCCTTACTCCGCGGCCGACACTTTTTTGTCGCCGGAATGCGCCTTGAAGGTGCGCGACGGGGCGAATTCGCCCAGCTTGTGGCCGACCATGTTTTCCGACACCAACACCGGCACGTGTAAACGGCCGTTGTGCACCGCGATGGTCAAGCCGACCATATCGGGAATGACCATGGAGCGGCGCGACCACGTCTTGATGGGACGGCGATCATTTTTCTGGCTGGCCGTCTGCACTTTCTTGGCCAAGTGCAAATCCACGAAGGGGCCTTTCTTTAGCGAACGAGGCACTGAAGTTTCTCCAATTTCCTAGGCTTCAATTTCTTGGGCTTCACTATCTTGGCCGTTCTCTTAGAGCCGCTTGTTCTTGCGGCGCTGAACGATCATGCCGTCGGTACGCTTGTTGCGACGGGTCTTCTTGCCCTTGGTCTGCAGACCCCACGGGCTTACGGGATGCGGGTTGCCTTGACCCGATTTACCTTCGCCGCCGCCGTGCGGGTGGTCCACCGGGTTCATCACGACACCGCGAACCGTGGGGCGCACGCCCAGCCAGCGCACCGCGCCGGCCTTGCCGAATACGCGCAGGTTGTGCTCATCGTTGCCGACTTCGCCGATGGTGGCACGGCAATCGACGTGAATCTTGCGCATCTCGCCGGACTTCAGGCGCACGCTGGCATACATGCCCTCGCGCGCGGCGAATTGCGCCGAGCCGCCGGCACTGCGCGCCAGCTGGCCGCCTTTGCCCACCTTCAGTTCGATGTTGTGCACCGTGCTGCCGACGGGAATGTGCCGGAACGGCATCGCGTTGCCCGGCTTGATCGGCGCATCGGCGCCCGAGCGGATCTCATCGCCGGCCTTCACGCCCTTCGGCGCCAGGATGTAGCGCCGTTCGCCGTCCTTGTAGAGGATCAGCGCCAAGTGCGAGGTGCGGTTCGGATCGTATTCCAGGCGCTCCACGACACCCGGTATGCCGTCCTTGTCGCGCTTGAAATCCACCAGGCGATAGCGCTGCTTGTGCCCGCCGCCGATGTGCCGCGTCGTCTGCCGGCCGGAGTGGTTGCGCGCGCCGGTCCGATTCTTCTTCGTGGTGAGCGATTGAAGCGGTCCGCCCTTGTGCAGGTGCGAGCGATCGATCTTGACCACGAAGCGCGTACCCGGCGAGGTCGGCTTCATTTTGATGAGTGCCATGGCCCTTCAGTCCTTCTTACTTCGCTGCGCCGGTGAAGTCGACCGACTGTCCGGCCGCCAAACGCACATAGGCCTTCTTGTAGCCGTTGCGTTTGCCCGCCACGTTCTTGAAACGCCGTGTCTTGCCCGGTTTGTTGAGCAGATTGACGCCTTCGACCTTGACCTCGAACATCAGCTCGACGGCCTTCTTGACCTCGTCCTTCGACGCATCGCCACGCACCCGGAATACGTACTGATTCGCCGTCTCGGTCACGTTGGCAGCCTTTTCCGACACGTGCGGCTGAATCAGCACGGTCATGAGTCGTTCTTTATTCATTCGCGCCTCCGAGACGCTGCTCGAGCATTTTCAACGCGCCCACCGTGGCCAATACCTTGTCGTGCTTGATGAGGCTCAACGGATCGAGCGAGGCCACCGCCATCACGTCCACATAGGGCACGTTGCGGGCCGCGAGGAACAGCTTCTCTTCGTAGGCTTCCACCAGAATCAAAGCGCGGGTGAGACCGAACTGCGCCAGTTTGCCGATTAGCAGCTTGGTCTTCGGCGCGCTGATCTCCAAGGACTCGATGGCGACCAATCGCTCCTGACTCACCAGCTCCGAGACCATCGATTGCATGGCGGCACGGTACATCTTGCGATTGACTTTCTGCGTGAAGTCACGCGGCCGCGCGGCGAAGGCCCGTCCGCCGCCCACCCAGATGGGGCTGCGGATGGAACCGGCACGCGCCTGGCCCGTTCCCTTCTGGCTCCAGGGCTTCTTGCCGCCGCCGCGCACTTCGGCGCGCGACTTCTGTTTCTTGGTGCCGGCGCGCCCGGCCGCCATGTAGGCCGTGACCACCTGATGGACCAACGCTTCGTTGTACTTGCGGCCAAAGGCCGCGTCGGACAGCTGAATCTCGCTGGCCGGGCTTGCATTCTTGAGTTGAAGCTTCATGAGGGCCTACTTCTTGTCCGACTTGGAAGCGCCCTTACCGGCTCCGCCCTTGGCGGCTCCGCCCTTGGCGGCCACGGGGGCCTTATTCGGCGCCAACCGCTTGCGTCGCGCCTGCGAGGCGGCCTTCAACGAGGGTCGAACCACGACGCGGCCGCCCTCCGCACCCGGTACCGCACCGCTGATGAGCAGCAGGTTACGGTTCACGTCGATCTCGACGATGCGCAGGTTTTCGATGGTGCGGTTCTTGACGCCCATGTGGCCGGACATGCGCTTTCCCTTGAACACGCGGCCCGGCGTCTGGCGCTGGCCGATCGATCCGGGCGCGCGATGCGAAACAGAGTTTCCGTGAGTCTTCATGCCGCCGGCAAAGTTGTGGCGCTTCATGGTGCCGGCGAAGCCCTTGCCGACGGTGGTGCCCGTGACATCGACCATCTGACCCGCCGTGAACATATCGACCTTCAGTTCGCCGCCGGCCGCCAGCGACTCGCCTTCGCCCGTGTTCAAGCGAAATTCCTGAGAGGTGTACCCGGCGGCCACGTTTGCCTTCGCAAAATGTCCGGCGAGCGCCTTGGGCACGCGCGAGGGGCGGCGCGCGCCGAGGGTTATCTGCACCGCACGATAGCCGTCGGTTTCGGTGTTCTTGACTTGGGAAATGCGATTCGGCAACGCCTCGACGACGGTCACGGGGACTGTCACGCCGGCGTCGGTAAATACGCGGGTCATGCCGCATTTGCGGCCAACCAGACCTATGGTCATTGTCGAATCCTCATAAAGCGAGAGCTACGATTGGCTCCCGCTCACGTTGCAACAGATCGGCGGTTTAGGCACTCGAGACCCCAGGTCCCTCGAGCCTCGGGGCTCTCGGAAAACTGGCGTCGGCACCCACGGGCTCCGACCTCTAAAATTGGAGCGCGAATTCTACAGGTTTACGCGCCGGGTGCAAGTAGTCGATGGTTACGGCTTGTGCGAGGCCCCTGCCCCGTGATGTTCCCTTCGTGAGGCGGCTCGAGAAGGCCGCTGCGTGGCCCCTGCCACGGGGCCGGGCATCCCGGCAGCATCATCCTCCCGGATCGTCCTCAAACCCGGTTGCGCGATATCATCGGTTGCGGCTTTGCCCTGCGGTACGCAGCCCCGCACGCGATGCGGGATCTGGCGTATCCCCGACGCATTCGGGGAGCATGGCGAAAGCGAAAAACCGCTCGCTTAAAAACCACTCGCTTCGATACCCCAGGAGTTTCCTGGGGCACGGAAGTTCGCCCCTCCCCCCCGGAAGCCCACCCGCTACGCGGGTGTCAGTTCAGCTTGATCTGCACGTCCACGCCCGCCGGAAGCTCGAGCTTCATGAGCGCATCGACGGTCTTGTCGGTGGGGTTCAGGATGTCCATCAGACGCTTGTGCGTGCGGATTTCGAACTGGTCGCGCGCGTCCTTATCGCCGTGCGGCGCGGTCAGTACCGTAAAGCGCTCCATCTTGATGGGCAGCGGGACGGGACCCTTGACGGTCGCCCCGGTTCGCTTCGCGGTATCGACGATTTCGCGCGCCGACTTGTCGATCAACCGATGATCGAAGGCCTTGAGGCGGATCCTAATATTTTGATTAGCCATAAAATCAGTTCCAGGCGCCGGACGCCATAAATGTGCAATTCATTCTCAAAGCCGTTAGGCGCCGCGCGCCGAATACAGGTATCCGTATCTCAGCGCTACGCTGCATCGGGACCGCCGCGGCCCCGTCCATAAAGGGTTGCGGATACTACAGTCTCCATGCGCTGCGCGCAAATTGCTTAATCGCTTCGCGAACATAACGGGGTCGAAACGACCCCGTCCTTTAAAGTTAAGATCAGGCGAGCACCTTGGCGACTACCCCGGCACCCACGGTTTTGCCCCCCTCGCGGATGGCGAACCGCAGAC
>JALYHP010000115.1 GCA_030799355.1 Pseudomonadota bacterium | reverse complement strand
GAATCCAGACATTCGACACGAGGAGTCGGGCCGTGCCGGCCCGCCATCTCCGGTTTGACCAGCGGGATCCTGTCGTCCTCTGTCTCGGCAGGTATCAAAATATCCTTTGCGAATTCGTAGGCACGGTTGAAAATTTCGTCGGTATTCCGATAGTTCATCCGCAGAATCGTGGTGCGCCCTTGCGCTTGCACGCCGACCTTCTTGAAGCTGAAGTCCGACGATCTCCTGTTGCCATAAATGCTCTGGGCGTCGTCGTACAGGAGGAGTAACGAGTTGGTCGCCGGATCAATCATCTGCGTCATCAGCTTGAGCCATTCCGGTTGGAAATCGTGCCCTTCATCGATGAGCACCGCCCCATATTGCCCCCGCGGTATGGCTCCGCTCTCTACGGCGCTCATGACCACAGTCACCAAGTCGTCGAAAAACCGGTCGCCTTGCCGTGGTTTGTCCAAGTGGTGGAGAGTAATCTGGTCCAGACACCAGCGATGAAAATTGCGCACCAGGACTTTCCCCAGCAACCCACGTGTTCGCATCACCTGCTCGAGCTTCGCCGCTAGCGCGACGTTGTAGCACAGCACCAAGATCGGCTGGTCGATCGATCTGGCCAGCTGTTCGCAGCGAAATCCTAAGATGAGAGTCTTGCCAGATCCAGCGACGCCGTGGATGACCCGATGTCCGTCGCCCAGTCCTCGTGCGAGTAATTCTTGCTGGCGATCCATTACCCGCAGAAGATTATCGGCGCTTTCGTGGGGGGCGCCTTCAAATTCGAATAGGCTGCCCTGCGAAATGCGCAATTCGGGGAACATGTGCCATCGAATACGATCCACCTGCGAGCTCGTGAGCCTGTGGTCAAATTGGACATGGAACATGCGCCATAGCCGTTCCTGGAATTCAGCCGCCTTTACGCCCGCACGCAGCTCATCCCTACAAATGACCAAGTGCGGCGGCAGTACCTCTGCGAGACCCGTACTGTTGAATTCTTGTCGGGTAATGTTGGAGAGAATGACCCCAAACCCGTACGGACAGACCAGTTTGCCGCCATGCGGTGCCGATTCCGGTGTCCGCAGCTGCGGATCTCGCTCTAGAAGGTTCTTGACCCCGAAGGCATTCTGACGTGCCTGCAACAGAGGATTACCTACCTCTTGCAGACCGACCTCGGTGCGCAAGGTCGCGGATACTCGATCGATCCGGTGTATCGTCTCGCGCTTCCAATCTTTGACTTCCAGCACCAGAAGACCACGGCGGTCGAGCAACACGAAATCTGGGTGTTGATATTTCGTTCCGACGGGTACGTCGTACCAGAAAAGACAGTCCGGCTCGAGTAGCGATTCGGCGCGTTGGGCAAATCGCTTTTCCCCCGAAGTCATCCTGCGCGCACAGCTGGCATAGGGAGGCAGCATCGTAGCCATCGCCATTCCTTTGGTTGACATGATTCTCGGCGAAATAGCGGAGAACTCTGCGACTTTATAGTCGCTGCCGAGAGACGGAAAGTGCGTCATCTCGAATGTGTCGACTGTTTCGCGTTTAAGTCCCTCTGGCCGATCAGGTCTACACAGGGGGCACTTCAGCGAGAGATATAAACTACGGATCGCATTGCGCGAGCGAAGGGCTTCTGAGTGGTGATGCGGCCGGGAGCGCGTTTCCCGTGCTCTCTGGCTGCGCGCCTTCGCGCAGCGTATCGTATCAGCGTGGGGGACGCGAAGCGCGTTGGGGGTAAACGCCCGCTGCGTCAGTACCGGGATCTGCCGCACCGGATCTGGCGCACCGATGTCTGCTCGGTGCCGGTCGGAACAATTGAAATAAGAGGATACAGATGGAATCCAAGAAGCTCGAGGAGCTGCGAGCCCGCTATTCGGATCGAGAGATCTTCCACGATGTGGATGATCCGGTACTGAAGGAAGCCGGCCGACTGCTGCACGCGCCGGATGGCGTCCGGACGAAACCCTATTCCGGCATACCGACGCTGCTTGGACTTCCCGCGGCGGTTGATCTCACGGACCTGGACATCGCGGTCATCGGCGTGCCCATGGATCTGGGCGTGACGAATCGTCCGGGGGCCCGATTTGGCCCGCGCGCCCTTCGCACCATCGAGCGCATCGGCCCCTATCACCCCACCTTTCGCATGGTGCCCAAGGGCGCCGTACGCGCGGCGGACGTGGGCGATGTGCCGTTTCGCAGCCGCTATAGCCTCGAGCAATCCATCGAGGACATTGAAATTTATTATTCGCAGCTGGCCGAGCGCGGCATCCGCCCTTTGTCCGTCGGAGGCGATCACTCCATCACCTACCCGATTCTAAAAGCGCTGGGAAGGAAAACTCCCGTGGGATTGGTCCACATCGACGCGCATTGCGACACCATGGGCAGCTTCGACGGGTCGAAGTTCCACCATGGCGGGCCCTTCCGGCTAGCTGTTCTCGATGGCGTGCTGGATCCGGAACGCACGATCCAGATAGGCATTCGCGGCTCGTCCAATATGTTCTGGGAGTTTTCCCACGCCAGCGGCATGACGGTGATCTACATGGAGGATTTCATGCGCATGGGCGTGGATGCGGTGGCTGCCCAAGCGAGAGCGGTGGTGGGCGATGGACCCTTCTATATTTCGGTCGATGTCGATGGTTTCGACCCGGTTTACGCGCCAGGCACCGGCACGCCGGAGGCCGGCGGCTTACAGGCTCGCGAGGGCTTGGCGTTGTTGCGCGCACTGCGCGGCCTGAACGTCATCGGGGCCGATGTGGTCGAGGTTGCTCCCCAATATGACCCCACGACCAATACCAGCCAACTCGCAGCTCAGCTCTTGTTCGAGGAGTTTGCCTTGATGGCCCTGTCCGGAAAACCATCACGATAGATCTAGATCTTTCGCGATGGTGCTGGCTTGGCCGCTACTCTCGGCCGAGGCGGCGTTGGCCGTGGCCTCAGGACAGGCGCCGCAATAGCAACCATACGTGCGCGATGTGCGCGACGGCGCAGAAAGATAGAGTAAACAGCACGCCCAACAGGGCCGCCGTGCGGCCCGGCGGCGCGAGCTGGGTGAGGATGAGCAGCACGGCGCTGAGCTTACCCCATCGATTCAAATAGGCCGGCAACCCTTGAGCGAGTTCGCGGTTATAGCGCAGTGCGGCCGAGCGCTCCAAGAAACTGCCTCGATTGACGTCGCGGTAGTCAGCAAAGGGCCAAAAAAACGTAGTAAAACGATTCACAGCGGCCTTCAGTCGCGCCGAGGGTGCGGTTTAATCGATCCGTGTCGTTGGTGAACGACTATCAAATATCCGCCTTCCGCGGGAATAGCGAAGTAGGAATCTCTCCCTTGTTGGTGACAGAAATGGTAGCTCGGGGGAACCCTCGGCCCGAGCGAAGGGCCATTGCCCGGTTACGGGGCGTGCCGCCGCCGAACAATGCGCACCAAAAGGAGTCGCTGTTCGCGCAGGCAGCCGCGACCGCCGCAGGGCATTGGCAGGCGCTGGCCGCGCTTGAGGCCGGCGGGCGCGCGGACGCCTGCCGAAACAATCCCCCCGCGTGGTCCGAGCCTGCCGGGATCGACATGCGGTACCGACAGCCGCGACCAATTCCTGCGGCGCGCTCACGGAGACAAAGGCGACTCGGGAGGCTGGCCTTTCCTGTTGGCGGTGTCCGGCGCAATGCCGGCTGCGGCTTAAGGTTTCCTCTACCCGGGCCCGGCGGGCGTCGCACCCTTGCCATTCGCGATGTCGGGCAGCGAATCCATGAGCGATACGTGCGCCGCTACCACGCGCCACCCGGGCGGCATGCGCACCCAGGTTTGGCTCTGCCGTCCGATCCGTGCTTCTCCCTCGCGGATGAATTCCACATTGGCGGTCGCGAGATCGCGCCCGTAGGTGACCAATACGACGTGGCTGAGGCGGCGCCGCGGCGAGCCGCCGCGCCGTGCGAGGCGAAAGCCGGTGATGGCGTCGAACCCATAGAGGTTCTCGCCAATGCCGAAACGCAAAACGAGCGGTGACTGCCAAAAGAATCCGTCGAGTGCGGCGACGTCGTTGTCCATCAGCGCGGTTTCGTAGGCCTGGAACACCGCAGTGAACTCGGTCAGGGTGTGCGGATCATTGACGATCATGATTCAGTCCTTGCAATCGGTGCGCGGATGACGGCGCTACGCTCGAGCCACGCCGCGGCCCGCAGCGCAAGGTCCTCGCGCCACGGGGGAGCGATGATCTGGACACCCACCGGCATGCGGCCGGGGCGATGAACCGGCACGGTCACCACCGGCAGACCGATGAAGCTGATCGGCTGGGTATACACGCCGATATTGGGTCGTGCCGGAACCGACCGAGAGCCCAGCATGAACGTGGCGCTGCCGATGGTCAGCGCCGTCACGGGCGCGGCGGGAGCGAGCAGCAAATCGTGCTCGCGGAACGCGAGCAGGGTCTGCTCGTAGAACCAGCGCCGGAATCTTTGCGCCTGCTGGATGATGGTCGCGGGCAACAGCGCCCCCGCGAGCAGCCGGTCCCGAGTCGAGGGGTCGAAATCCGCCGCGCGACTTTTCAGATCATGCAGATGCAGATTGGCCGCTTCGGCCGCGGTAATGCAGAACGCGGCGGCGCGGGCGCGCTGCGCTTCCTTCAGTGTCACGGCGGCGTTGGCACCGAGAGCCTGCGCGACGAGCGTGACCGCCGTTGCGACTTCTTCGGTCACACCCTGCTCGAACCAGCCCGTGAGCCTGGCGCAGCGCAACCCGTCGATGCCGAGCGGCAGTTTCGCCAGGCAAGGTTCGATGGGCCGTGGATGTTGTGCGGGATCGTCCGGATCCGCGCCTTGTAACGCGTCATAGGCGCACGCCAGGTCGCGTGCGGAGCGTGCAAACACGCCCATATGGTCCAGGCTGTGTGCAAAGCCCAGAGTGCCTGCGCGCGACAAGCGGCCGAACGTGGGCTTCAGGCCATAGATCCCGCAAAAAGCCGCGGGGACACGGATCGACCCGTTGGTATCGGATCCGAGGCTCAATGGAACCATGCCGGCCGCGACGGCGCCGGCACTGCCGCCCGAGGAACCGCCGGTCATCCGCTCGGGATCATGGGGATTGCGTGCCGGACCGTAATGCGCATTCTCGGTGGTGAAGCCATAGGCGTACTCATCCATATGCTGGGCGCCGATTAAAATGGCTCCCGCCGCCTCCAGATGCCGGATCAGCGTCGCATCGGCCCGTGCCGGCGGACGGTCTCGATGAATCTTGGAGCCGGCAATCGTGGTCACCCCCTCGACATCGAACAGATTCTTGGCACCGAACGGTACCCCCGCGAGCGGCAAGTCCACCGGCTCACGCGCGATCCGCGCATCGAGGGCATCGGCCCGGCGCAGCGCCCGGGCGCGGAACGTCGCCGAAAATAAGTTCAGGCGCGGATTGTCGGCCTCGATCCGCCGCCATGCCGCGTCGATCACCTCGCGGGCGGATAACTCGCGACCGCACACCCGTGCCGCGATCTCGGCGGCGCTGAGCTCCGCCAACGACGTCACGGGTGGAACACCGGCGCCATTTCAACGCGCTCATCGAGCTCGAACCCCATGAACAACTCGGCTTGCGCGACCAGCAGAGTGAAATTCTGGATCACCCCGGGGCGATGCTCCGGCAGCAGCTCCACGCCGAGCAGCTCGGCGACTGCATCGATGCACGTCTCGATACTCAAGCGCTCGCCCCGGCCAGTGCCTGTGGCCGCGCGTCGATGGCGATGGCACCGCCGGTTTCTCGAGGTTCGGCTGCGCCCGGCACGATGGGACCGGCACATGCACATGCGGCCGCGACGAGGCCGCCCCTCGGGGGATGACCGGTCGCGGCGAAATCGCGATGTTGTCCATCGAACCGATATGGATCTGAGTGCCGCGGCAAGCTGAATGACATCCGGACGTAGTCTCCTCGTAAAGTACAGCGGCGTAAGCCTGGCCGCGTCGCCCAGATCAGTTTTCGCATGGAATTCCGTGCCAAAACGCTTATCTGGGCGCTCGAGCGCCCCGCTCGGCCGGGGTCGGCCTCGATTAAATCGCAATGGCCATGGCAAGTACAAGAGCCGCGGGGCGATTGATGCGCGGCCCGACGAACTCGAGTCGATCAGCGTCGAGCGACGGCGCTGCGTCCGATCAGGCGCCGTTCGGCAAATTCGGGCCCTGGGCGCAAGCCGGATGGCTGGGCCGCCGCATCGCTTCTCAGGAGCCGCTCCAACGGGTCCTTGGCCACCGGTGGGCTGTACAGGTACCCCTGCATCTGATCACAGCGCAATAAGCGCAATAGCTTGAGTTCTTCCTCGGTTTCCACCCCTTCGGCAACGACCTCGAGTTCGAGCCCATGCGCAAGCGTGATGATGCTGGAGACGATGGCCATATCGTCCGCATCTTCGGTCATCGCCGTGACGAAGGAGCGATCTATCTTCAGGGTATCGATCGGCAAACATGCGAGGTAGCGCAACGACGAATAGCCGGTTCCGAAGTCATCGATCGCCACCCGCAGGCCCATCTGCCGGATCAAGTCCAATATCCGGATGACCTCATCGGACTTCTCCATCAGCACCCCTTCGGTGATCTCGATATCGAGCAATGCTCGGGACTCGCAGGCGGGACCCAGGGCTCGTTCCAGCGTGGCGATGAAGCCGGGGTGCCGTAACTGCACCGGCGAGACGTTGACGGCGATGCGCGGAACAGACAGTCCTTGTTGCACCCAGCCGCAATAATCGACGGCCGATTGATGCAGCACCCACTCACCCACCTCGAGAATCAAGCCGGACTCCTCGAGCAGTGGCACAAATTCTGCGGGAGGGACGAGTCCCTGGGAGGGGCGATTCCAGCGCAGCAGGGCTTCGAGGCCCGCGATGCGGCCGCTGCGGATGTCGATCTTCGGCTGGTAATGCAATACGAATTCTTTCGCTTCGATGGCGCGGCGAAGCGCGGAAATCATCCCTTGACGAGGTCCATCCCCCCGCGTGAATGCCACGAGCCGGCGCCGAAGCTCGAGCTGCGTCATCACGTGGCGGCTCAAGATCTGCAAGGCGTCGCGCTGTTCGGCGGTGATCTCGCGAGGCACATAGTCGATGACGCACAGCGTGCCGAGCGCCTCGCCGCCCGGCGCCATCAGCGGCGCTCCGGCGTAAAAGCGGATCTTGGGTGCGCCGGTCACCAGCGGGTTGTCGGCGAAGCGCTCGTCCTGCAGAGCATCCGGCACGACGAATACGTCGCTGTCGTTGATGGCGTGGGCGCAAAATGCGATATCGCGCGGCGTTTCGGACGCCGCCAGGCCCACCTTTGCCTTGAACCATTGGCGATTGCCATCGACGAGACTCACCAGGGCAATGGGCGTTCCCACGATGGCGGCCGCCAGGTGCGCGAATTCGTCGAAGATCTGCTCGGCGGGCGTGTCCAGTATGTCATACGACTCGAGGGCCCGGAGGCGGGAGCGCTCCTTGGCCGATGGCGCCGGCTCGTTGCTGATCGCGTGCGTTGCATTCATAGGACAGTTGCCAGCAGGTTTCCAGATACGACCATAGAAGCGTTTTGCACCCACCAGGCCAACGCCGGTCACGGCAGATCAGCTCAATATGTAGAGTCCGTCACAAATTTCTGTTGATGCGAGGCACATCGATCCCTGCGGCGCTTCGACTTCGGGGCACGGTGCGCAGAGCAGCATCCGCGTCGGTTACGTCATCGCACGGCAATTTGTCGGCCGTTGGCCCCGAATCCAGAGACCGCTTTTCATACTATTTATGTAAATAATTGTAAATAGCGCTCGGATTCGCCGGCTGACAGGCCTCGGTTCACGCAATTGATCGCCGTCGTGAATTGATGGTGAAACGGCATGACGACTTCTGCGACCCCACCGGGGGGGGAGCTACCGCCTGCCGGCTGAACGCCCCGGGCGGGGTTTGGCTGGCGAGGACGGGATGCAGCCGCCGGCTGCTGCACCCCTCTCGGCCTCTTGCGTAGGCGGGAAAGGACCGGGGCCGGTTTTCGTTTTCCAGCGCGAGCGCCCGCACTTGCCGTCAAAAGCGATAGCCGACGCCCCACAGAAGGATATCGGCATCCCGATTGTAATCCGTCACGATGCGATGCCAGAGCAAGCGGATATCCAGATGGTCGATGGGCCGCAGACTCAACGTGGCCGAGACGACGTCCGAAATGTGTCGCCCGGGGGCCGCTCGGTACTTGTCGATTGCCGTGTAGAAGCCGAACCCCGCACCGATCGACCACAGGTCCGAGTTGAAACTCGGTTCCAGCCAACCCTCCGCGGTGATGCCGTTGCGACGGATCAATAGAGTATCGTCCTCGTTGAGAAGGCCGATCGACACCCGCAGCTCCTTCCAGATATGCCGGCGGTAGTCGATGGCCTCCGCTCTGGCGGTATGCGCGGTCGAGTTGAAGCTGTTGGTGACCGTCTTTCCATAGGATGCGACGATTTCACTCGCCGCAGTTCCCGCCGCCGCTTCCGCGTCGCTGTCGTGGCTGTCGGACAGGCCTCGATACCCGAATCCGATGCCCACCGACGTGGTTTCTATGCTCTTCGACGGCGACGTGTAGTCGACTCGCCCTTCGAAGAACAGGTGAGACCATCGGCCCGTTTTCCACGGCTGAATCGTGGCATCGACACTGGCGAGCCACGCCCAGCCGTGAGCGTCCGCATACCCGCCATTATTTCGGGCGAACACCGTATCGTAGTAGTAGAACGGTCCGCCGCCCACGCTCAGGGTGAACCGGTCGGACAGCGGCACGATAGGCAGCCACGCCTCGGCGGCAATTCCGTCCCGGTGATGGCCCGGGAAGTGGGCATCATTGAGATAGGCAAGGCTTGCCGCGAAGTGCGGTGCGAATGTCTTGCGGTAAGAAAGTCCATAGCCTGAATCCGGCGGCCACTGCCTCAGGCTGTACACCTGCGCGCCGAAGTAGGAAATGTCATCGGGGGTCGAACCGCCGGCGCCGGCGGGCATCGAATCGGCCAGAGCGGAGGTGGTGACCGCCGCCCCGATCACGAGCAGCAGCGCCGGGATTCGTAATCGCGAACATCGCGGGATTCTTCGTGGAGATGCGACGTTGTACATTTTTTTCTCCTTCGTCCAGCCAGATGCCCCAACACGGGGA